>NZ_AUGY01000135.1 GCF_000422905.1 Paenibacillus alginolyticus DSM 5050 = NBRC 15375 | reverse complement strand
AAAGCACGGAGTATCGGGATACGTTACGCAAAAGGGCACTGACCCGTTCCGTTAGAAAAACCGACCTCCACCCCTTAGATAGATGTGACGAAGGAATGAGAGGGCTTAGACCCGCCACGACATGGGAGCGAAAATCGCTAAGGGCTATGTGGAGAATACGTGCAGCAGATGGTACAAATTAGGTGATGTTACCCCCACCTCTGTTCCCGCATGCCTTCTAACGATTAGGCCCTATCAATTCAACTCTCTTTCCTTCATCGTCCGATATCAAAGAGGATGAAATCCTGCGAATACACGAGCTTGCGTGAGAAAATCAAATCATAACGAGGGAGCTTAACAATAGATTTAATTCAGGAGATCGGAAAATTTATTACTGGTCTAAAACCATGGTCGTTAGAATCACACCTATCCGGTGGATAGAACAAACGTTGAGATCCTCTGCTTGTATATGCTGGACTAGACCAAGAACCACCTCTTAATATTCTGCAAGGTGCGTGACCAAATCGACTTCCATGCTTTTCTGGCCCTCGTGGGTTCTTTCGTTGGCTTTGTTTATAATAATCTGGATCATACCAATCCATACACCATTCTCGTACTTGTCCCGCCATTCCACGGACACCACACCAAGATATATCCTTTGGATATAAATCTACAACTGTCGGCCCTTCAACTTGAGCTACTCTTTGTCCTAGCCATGAAGAGTCAGGATATTTACCATTAGAATCTCTACCACTCCCGATCAACCAAAGACGCCATTCTTCATTAGACCTGAAAAACTTATTTGCAACAGTGTCTCCACATCGGCAATCATGTAGATCCAATGAATCTCCCCAAGGAAAGAATCTACCTTCCGGTCCTCTAGCAGCATACTCCCATTCAGCTTCATATGGCAGTCTTACTCCCGCCCAATCACAATAAGCCACTGCATCTTCCCATGAAGCAGAACTTAGAGGAAGATCTTCTGTTCCTTTAACGGGTTTTCCATCATGCCAAGCACTGTTCAATCGACTGTGAATCATATTATCAACCGGTGCAGGGTGTCCAGTGTCTTGCATAAAAAGATAATATTGTCCAATCGTTATTAAATCACGATAAACCCAAAACCCATCAATTTCAACTTCATGATGAAATAACTCCCCAACCCAATCCTTGCCTCCAACTTGAGCATTAAACCAATCTTCATGCCATTCATTCTTTGTCCAAAGTTGCCTAACTTCAAATTCATTGCTTCCCATCATGAATGTTCCAGATGGTACCCAAATAAGTGTTGATCCATCTTTTGGATTAATATGAGTATTCAAACATTTTAACCTCCAATTTAGGTCAGTTTTTATAAGTACTCATTTAGTCGCAAAATTGTCTTTAGAAAACTGTATGAACTATATTCGTTAATTTCATGAAATATCCCTTGCTGATTATTACGATCTATTAAATTAAAAAAGCAGGTTGCCTCAGCTGCCTGCCGTATTTCAAGTATCGTTTCTTCGTTAGTTGAATCACGCATAAATTTCGCAGGTTCCACTTTTATATCTTCCTCGGATAAACAAGTTCTTGTTCTCGAATATCAAGGTCAAAACACGGAATGCTTGATAAGCTCGATGCTTTTTCTGGCGGCCTCTATCTCCCCATCAGCGTGAGGTACGCTTTCCACTCCCCATGCGCCTTGAAAACCGCTCTTCTTCATCAGCCTGCAAAAAGCAGGGATATTCTGCGTCAGCTCTTCACCGTTCTCTGTAAAATTGAACGTTTTGACATGTATGACTTTCGCATACTTCGCGCATTTCAGCCACCCTTCCGCTTGTTTGCCATGTGCCCAATTCCATGAATCAAGTAGCAAGCCTAATTCCGGCACAGCCTCTATTAGCCTTACGACTTGATCGGGCTGTACAGTTGGCCCCCAATGGTTTTCAACAACAACCTGAAGACCCGCCTCCGCTGCGTGTCCGATAACATCCCGGTAACCATCTACCGTAATGGCAAACTGCTCCTCGGTCCACTGCTCCGGACCGCCCGCATCAATTCGGATGTGCGAGGCTCCCAGCTTCTCTGCGACGGCTATCCATCTGTATGCCCGGGCCCGATTGCGCCGGCGGCCTTCTTCCGTCTCCTCATAAATATGGGCTCCGTCGACGGCAATACAGCCGAAAGGCAGCCCGCTTCACCGAAAGCAGGTAATCGTCGTCCACGGAAGTAAGATGCTGGGATTTCCCCGGATTCCTCCCTGCATGAATCACTTCCTCCCCCTTCTCGATCGTAGACAGGTGTGCGTTCCAAGGATCCAGCTGCGTGCAGCCCAATTCCTTGCAATCCTTTATGTATTGGAAAATATCTTGTTTGCCCGCAGCCAACAGCCGATGAAAACTATAGGAACAAATGCTGATCTTCATGATTTCCCCTCCGTGAGCTTCGCGTTATTAACCTTGCTATTTACAACCTTTTCGCCCACTCTAAGCCTTGTAATTATCAAGATGGCACATAAGACTAGAATAATCGGGATGATAAAAATGGCAGTCGAAATCCCCTTCACAAGCACCGGCAATAAAAATCCGATTAAAGATGCACCCTGCGTCAGAAATACGTATAAGCTTGACCCGAATCCTGTACGGTGGACAAACATTCGCTGTACAACTCCCATGGCTACCCCGTACAGAATTGACACGTAAATCGAATAGAAAGGCTGAACCACAAAAAAGAGCGGCAAAGGTGCGGCAGTCGCATAAAGAATATAGGCGAGAAGAGCAAATACGCTTCCCAGTACGATTATCTGCTTACTCCCGTACTTGGCCGCCCAATAACTGGTTATCGTCATAAACAGCAGCTCAAATACAGCTTGGGCACTCCAGAGGTACGACATTAGCTGCGGCTCCCCAAATAAACGGTCAACAACCAACGGTAAATACAAACCTCGAATGGAATCGGCGCAGAAAAGCATTAGTAAAGCGATCAGCATCACAAGAGAGAAAGGCTCTGCTTTCCCCCTGGGCACCTCGGCATGAGTAGGGCTGACTTCCTTGTATAACAGCAAAATAATGATCAGTCCGATGTACCCCGATAAATTCCCTGTAAGCACACCCTGAAAACCGAAAAGCAGATAAAGGTTGGCCCCGAGCAGCAGTCCTAAAAAAAATCCCACGCTGAATCCAGCCCGTAGCCACACTAGGGACATTTCCAGGATTGAAGGGGCCTTTAACGCAAAATGGTTTCTCGCCATCGCAAACAGTTGACCCATGATAAGCCCCGAGGGAGCCGTAGCAATAGACATGCCGATTAACGCGCCCACGAAACCATCCGCTCGCATATAGAGGGACAGTCCGACCAAACAAATTAAAGCCGCCAAAAGCGGCAGCTTCTTTTTGTGCCTCATGCGATCGCTGACGATGCCTACTGAAATTGTGGTGATCATATTCAGCAGGAGCGAAACGGAATATACTGTCGCCACTTCCCCCTTGGTCAAGCCGAGGTGATCATGCAAATAAATGGCGTTCATGGGCGCCAGGATCCCTGTTCCTATTCCGTACAGCAGCATGATGGATAGGAGCTTTCCCGCGCCTCCAACAGTCAAAAAGAGTCTCACGTCTGATACAAGTCTCATCGTCGTTCGGGATTATCGTCCAATTGAAAGCCGAGAGGCACGATTTCCACATGCTCACGCCCAACGCCGTTGATCCACTCCACCACATCCAGAATAGTCATTTCCCCTGAGGTTAATGACCTAAACGGACTGTAGGAACTAATACCCCATTCCAAGTTTCCGTCACCGCGCTTTCATGAAGTTATCCTTTAGAACCGGCAATCACAATACCCTGTATAAAATATTTTTGCGCAAAAAAGAACAACAGCAGCGGAGGCAAAACAGCTACTATGGAAGCAGCCATCAACAAATTCCAAGGGGTGGCGGAGTAAGCCGCCGTAAAGTTGGACAACCCCAGAGATAGAGGGTATTTGTCACCGTTACTTAAATAAATGAGCGGACCGATCAAATCGTTCCACCTGTACATAAATTCCAAGATGGCCGCCGTCGCCAGAGAAGGAATCGAAAGAGGCAAAATGATCTTCAGGTATATCGTAAAATAGCCGCCGCCGTCGATTTTCACCGCCTCGTCCAAATCTTTGGAAAACCCCATATAAAATTGGCGAAGCAGGAAAATGATGAACGCACTGCCGCCAAATGCCGGAACGACCAGCGGCAAATACGTGTCGATCCAGTCGAATTTATTGAATAACAGATACTGCGGGATCAACGTCACCTGCGGTGGAATCATCATGGTGCTTAAGACAAGCAAAAATAAGAATTTACCGCCTCTCGCACGCAATCGAGCAAATCCAAAGGCCACCAGCGAAGAAGCTAACGCAACCGCGATCATCGTTATGGCCGTATAGCCCACTGTGTTGAGGATATACCGGGCCAAGGGAACATCATGGAACACCTTCGCGTAATTGCTCCAGCGGAACGGCGATGGGATCCAGGTCATTGGCAGCTTATGAACGTCTCCAAGATCTTTCAGAGAAGTAGTCAGCATCCAGAATAAAGGGAAAGCAAACAACAACAATCCCAACAGCAAAAGTACGTAAACGACCGTTTTACTAATTCCGCTAAGCTCTCCGTGAGTGATTCTGCGATTTCTCAACATGCCATTCCCTCCTACTGTTTACTGTCATATTCATAATATACAAGCCGTCTGGACACCCAAAGCGACAGCATTGTCAGCAAGAAGATCACAATAAACAAAATCCAGGCTTGCGCCGATGCGTACCCCATCCGGAACTGGGCGAAAGCGGTGTTAAATAAATACAAAACGTAAAAATACGAGTTCCAGTCCGGACCGCCCTTTGTAATAACATAGGCTTGTGTGAAAACCTGAAACGAAGAGATGATGCCGATAATACCGTTAAATAAAATGACGGGCGAAATGAGCGGAATGGTAATTTTGAAAAACTTTTTAAGTCTGCCTGCTCCGTCGATTGATGCCGCTTCGTACAGATCGGACGGCAGACTCTGCAGGCTGGCCAGAAAGATCACCATTGTTCCCCCTAGCGAGGTAAGCTGCATCAGCACCATGGAAGGTATGACGGTATTGGGTTTGGTAAACCAACCTGGTCCTTTGATATGAAACCACTGGCTTAGGAGCGAATTCACGACCCCGAAATCCGGGTTCAGCAGCCAAGACCACAGAAAGGAAACGGCAACGCCTGATACGATCGAAGGAGTATAATACAACGTCCGAAACACCGCTTGTCCTTTGATTTTGTTGTTTAAGAGCACTGCAAGCACCAGAGAACAAATGATGGTGAAAGGGACCGACAATATGGCATAGTAAAAAGTCACACTCATAGATTTGTAAAAAAGTTTGTCTTGAAACAAAGCGGTATAATTGCCTAGTCCGACGAATTTAGGGGAGTCCACAACATTATAATCGGCGAAACTTAGGAAAAGAGACGCTAATATAGGACCTCCGGTGAAGAGCAGAAACCCAATGGCCCAAGGAGAGATAAAATACCAAAATGCTCGTTCCTCCCTGGCACGCTCCGGATTCCTCTTCTTTTTGATAGGTAGAGCCGTTCCCCCAAGTTGAGTTCTAGCCTGATTGGTTTGGTTCATCAAATCACCTCGATTTGACAAAGTTTCCCTTGGTCCATCCCAAGGGAAACTTTGCAAAAAATATTAGGATATTGTTATTTCATGTTCAAGGATCGAAGGTTCTTGTCAATCTCCTGCAAGCCGTCGTCCACGCTCTTCTGACCGTTCCATATTCCAGTGATCGTTTGGCCGATCGTGGTACTGATGACGGCGAACTTATCGATGAGATGGTTATCCGCTTCACGTCCGTTTTTAATGGCGCCTTCGTTTAACGCCTTAACATCCTCTACCTTCAAGCCAACTTTATCTGCAATTTGTTTGTACCACAGATCTGCAAGCGAAGTATCAGCCGGGGTAGCGGACGTTTTCTCCATGAATGTCTTGCCTCCACCTTTTGGATCGACAAGATATTTAATAAATTCCCAAGATTCCGCTGGATGCTTGCTCTTCGCGCTGATGTTCCACGGATCTACGAAAAGAGGGACTTTACGGCCCTCATGATACGGAATCGGCGCTACACCCCATTTGAATTTAGCAGACTGGTAGCTCCAGAATCCCCAGCCGCCGTTGACTACCATCGCCACTTTGCCGGTCAGGAACGGGTCTCCAATCGCGGAAACCGCATCCAGTGTCGTTTGGTTCGGAGCCACTTTATATTTCTGAATCAGATCCACGTTAAATTGGATGGCCTCTTTATTAGCCGGATTGGAAGATGCCGTTGGATCGCCCATTACAGCTGTCTTATAGGCGTCCGCCTTGAAGAAGTCCCCGCCAAATCCCCAAGACTGAAGATTAGGGCTCATGCTGTTCAGGATGCCGAACACTTGCTTATCCGCATTGCCCACATCATGAGTCAGTTTCTTAGCTGTATCCAGCATCTTGTCATAGGTCCAGGACTTATCGTCCCAGCTTGTTGGCGGATACGGTACCCCTGCCTTATCAAACAGATCCTTGTTGTAGAACATGAAGCTGCCGATGGCCAGCATGGGAATTCCAAGAATTTTTCCGTTAATATTGTAAATGTTCATGATATCTTTGTTAATTGTAGCCATTTTGTCGGCGTCTGTCTTCACGTAAGGAGTCAGGTCGAGGAGAGCGCCCATTTTATTATAAGTTGCAAAGCCGGAGTTTGCCCAGTTGGCGGACCATACGTCGGGTACTTTGCCGCTAGAGATCATCGTCGTCAACCGCTGGTCAATTTCAGCTTGCGGAATTTGCTCCAATTTAATCGTAATATTGGAGTTTGCCTGTTGGAAACCCGAGATCATATCTTTTTCCCAGTCGATCATGTTGGGGTCGGTTCTAACTAGCCAAGTGATTTCCACTTTTTCTTTACTGCTTCCGGGCTTGTCGCCACCGCCCGCTGCGGGCTGCGAATTGGAGCAACCGTATAACAGTGTGGATGTGGCCATTAGCGAAGCAAGTGTAATCAAAATCGGTTTTCCTCTTTTTTGCATTGGATGACCTCCTGATCTCCCCTAAGGATTTTCCTGAATGTAATGACTACTACTGCTGATGTTGGGCATGCCCGTCCATGACCAAGCGGTGCCTTCTCTCCCCTTCCCTGCCCAATTAGTCGGCACATCAAATTTGTAACCGCTTTCTTTATTTTATGACATTTTCCCTTACTTCCATATCCCACTAAATTACGATTTAGTCGAAAAAATTAAACTTTGTTTGCTATACCTTGCTTAGTTCCCGAAATTCCGAAGGAACAACACCGCAATATTTCCTAAATACATTGGAAAAGTATTTATAATCATTGTAGCCAACTGTCAAGGCGATGGTCCCTACCAGCTCCGAGGTTGTTATTAGCAATTCCTTTGCTTTCTCAATTCGAATCTCGTTCAAATATTCATTGAAGGATTTTCCGGTTTCCTGTTTAAAAATGGAACTGAAATAGTTGGGCGTAACATGAATCATTTCGGCGAGCTCCCGCGATTTAAGCTCTACGTGATAGTTCTCAAGCATATAATTCTTGACTCTTTGGATAATCCAGCGGTTTTTCCCGACGCTGCCCCGTTTCAATAGCTCGGAGGTTTTAGCAAGCGTACCCCAAAACATGTGCATAAGTGAAGTAAGGGATTTGCTCCCCTGAACATTCGACGGATTCGATAATTGAGGCGCCAAATCCTTCAAGCAAGCCGTTTCCCGAAACCGACGGTGAACGAGCATAAGTATTTCCAGACACACCTGAAAAGCATCTTCAAACGAATAATGATGCTGGTTAAAATAGGAAAATAAATGATCCACGGTCTGGCGGAGATCGTCATGGCGATGTTGAAAAAGGTATTCCAGCAGTCGTTTTTCCAGCTCCCTCGGATAAAGCTTTCCCTCTGTTCTCTCGGCATGCTCCGGCGTTGGGGACACCTCCTTACGATCGGACCCATCGGCTGTCTCTAGCCCCGCCTGCCCAGCTGATTCCTTCTTGATTTCCAAAACTAATCTCCCAATGACTTCCATGAGCTCATCGACGTCGACCGGCTTAAGCAAATAATCTCTGACGCCGAAGCGGATCGCTTTTTTTGCATAAGTAAATTCATCATATCCGCTTAATATAATCATTTTGATTCGGTAGTCCTCACGGTGCAAAATTTCCACGAGCTCAAGTCCATTCATGGATGGCATTCTGACATCCGTTAAAATAACGTCAACCGGCGTTTTTTGTACGATAGCCAGCGCCTGCTCCCCGTTGTACGCCTCGCCGATTATTTCTACCCCGATCTCTTCCCAAGGAACCGTCAATCTGAGTCCCCTGCATATCACTGGTTCGTCATCTACGATTAATACCCTGGCTTTCATTCCCTGCACCCCTTTCCCATCCTATAGTTCATCACTTCTTCGTTGTGAATGATAGGCAAAGTGATTCGGACGTGAGCCCCATTTCCCTCGCCACCAAAAAATTGCAGGCCGCAGATTTCCCCGAACAGCAGCGTGAGCCGCTCTTGAATGTTTCTTAGGGCAAAGCCATGCTCCGAATCCCCCGTAATAACGCTATGTGCCTGTTGTGGATTAAAACCTTCCCCATCATCCATTACATCTATAAATAAGCTCCCATCTTGGGACGTACAACGGATTTCGATAGACCCAGATTCGCGATTTTCTTTGAAACCGTGAATAATACAATTTTCCACCAATGGTTGAATAATTTTTTTGGGTACAAGAACGTTTGCTAGGTGGTCTTCCCTATCAATTTCGTAATAAAGCGGAAAGTATACCCTTTGTTTTTGCAGTATCAAATAGTTTCTTACGTATTCCAGTTCCTGTTCGAGTGTAATCCACAGTTTTCCATTACTTAAACTAATGCGAAACAACTTGGAGAGCGCCACAATGAGCTTGCTAGTATCCTTGGCATTTTCCAACCGTGCGGTCCAATGAATCGTATCCAACGTGTTGTAGAGAAAGTGCGGGTCGATCTGATTTTGCAATGCTTTTAGTTCAGACTCCTTATGCTGGATCTCAAGCTTGTACTTCGTTTCGATCAAACGTTGAATCGTCCGCAGCATTTTATTGAAGCGAAGACCGAGTCTTCCGATTTCATCATTACTTTTGACCTTGAACTTGGGTTCAAAATCGCCTTGTTCGACCTGAATGGTAATGCGGGTCAGTTCGATAATCGGTCGAATAATCACCCAATAAAATCCTATTAAAGCCATGATTCCCAAAGTAATGGAAAACAGAGTCATCCCTTTAATCGAAGTTCGAATTGCATCTAAATTTTTGATAATTTCAAGCTCGTCGACCTTGGCGACAAGATACCAATTCGTATGATCGATCTTTCGGGCAACGACGAGATATCCGCCGGATTTGTTCGAATAAGAGAACAGGTTCTTTCCCTCATTCATTTGATTGACCAGCACAGAATCCGGATACGTTTTGCCGATGTAAAATTTATTTTCATGGGACAAAATTTCTCCGGCGCTGTCAACAATAGAGACCGATCCTGTCAATGGCGAAAAGCCTTTAGTGCTAATCAGCGAATAAAAATAGGACTCACTCAATCGGATTCGCACCAAACCGATGGTTTTATTTAAATCGTTTATGTCATGGATCTGCCGGATCAAAGAGATGACATATTTTTGTTCCCCTGTCCACGTGCTTCTTACGGGATAAGCGCCGCTCCACACATAGCCGCCCTGCGCCTCTTCCGCTTCACGGACCCACTTGCTTTCATCTACCGTCACCGGTTCGCCTATTGTAAGTAACACGCCATTTAGGCCCTGAAGTTCGATGGAATCCAAATATCGCTTATTTATAATTTGAAATGCGCTAAATGCATGAATACTGTCCTGCAGGTTGCTGAACTCCTTTTCTTCTTGATCCTTCCCTCCATACAAGTATTTTCGGAACTGATTGTCATAAATCATGTAAGAAGAGATATCCTCTACGTTTTCCATGATGTAAGTTACATTCTGGGCGAGCGTATCCAAAACACGTACGGTGGAATCCACGGCTTGCCGCCTTAACATTTGATCCGTTTGAAATAAAACGATAGCCCCCAGAACAAGACTGGGGATGGAGACAAGTATCATAAAGATGAGGAAGGATTTCCATTTAAGGCTTAAATTTTTGAATCGAATGATGTTCCATTTCATGGTGCCTCTTCCTTTTTTGCCACATTTGGATTATTGTCGCTTGTTGTGCTGTCGAACTGCCCCTTTCGTATTTCATCCATCTTGGATTGTAACACTTGGGCGACTTGTTCGGGTCCGAAGCCTTTTCGCGTCGTCATATCTTGGAGGAGCTTATTCATAGTATCTATTAAGTCGCTAGGAAGCACAGCGTCGTAAACGGGAGCAATTCCCCTGCTTGTGAGTTCGAACATTTCTTTAAACACCGGATCTACATATCTGGGCACAGGTATATTAGCGGGCACAAGTATTTGGCTCTGCAACAGCTTCTTATAGGTAATTTCGTTATTTATGTATTGAATGAATTGTAGAGCGGCTGCTTTCTTGGCAGGAGACAGATCGGCATTTACGGCAATTCCTTGACCGGTCACCCCGGATAAGCTCGTTGCGCTTCCGCTGCCGCCGCTAACAGCAGGAAACGCCGCCAAGCCTAATAGTCCTTGAAACTTTTGCGAGATTTTAGGCAGGGCCCATGATCCGTCAATTACCATGGCAGACTTCCCCTCGATGAATAGATCGTCCTGCTGGTTATTGTCCAAACTGTTCATGTTATCATTAAAAGCTCCCATTTTATTCAATTCCTCGATTAGTCGTAAAGCGCTTACAAATTCCGGATCGGTAAAGCTTCTCTCCCCGCGGATTGCCTCCGCCAGGAACTTATCTCCGGTATACCGGCTCCCGATCGTCGATAAATAACAGGATTGCAGCACCCATTTGGCTTTATTGCCCAAAGCGATCGGAATTTTCCCATCATTGCGGAGCCTGATCAGAAGCTGCTTCATTTCTCCGTAAGTTTCAGGAAAATGCGGATATCCTTTGTTCATAAGCAAAGCCTTGTCATAATAAATAATGCTAGTAAAGTTAACAACCGTCGGGATCGCATATTGCTTTCCGCCAACCGCGTAATCCATCAGTTTATTGGCCGGAATCAATTTGTCCTTGTAATTGTCTACAATCTCATCTATGGGCGAAAGCGACCGTCCTGCCACAAGTGGACGCATTTCCGCTCCTGGCCATACCACCAGGAGATCGGGAAGTTCCCTCCCGGCCGCGGCAGCTTTTACTTTGATTTTATATTCATCATGAGGAATAGCAACCATATGGAGTTTGATCTCCGGATGCACTTTTTCGAAACTTTTCATTCTTTCAAAGATAATCTCCTGCCAAGGTTCATTATGAACCCAAGTATTCCAAAACTCTAATTCGACTTGCGGCCCTCGCTCTTCTTCGAGTGTGCCGACGGAGGATGACCGTTCCTTTTCAACGGTCGTTTGGAACAGGGAGAACACACATAAGAGGGAAAGAGGAACGAAGATGAGAAAAACCCGTATAAACCATCTGCCAATCAACATGTTCCCACCTAATTTCCTTTAATTGTTTACTTATACCAACCATCTGCCCGGGAACCTGATTTCCTCGCCGGCAGAAAACCAAATCAAGCCCATAAGCTCACCAGCAGCGGTGATAGAGAGAAGAATGCTTAACTCGGCCGCTCCCAAATCTCACAAATTCCCTACAAATAAGGGAAGCATCAACGTGTAGGTAAATCCCAAAAGCATCGGAACGACCGCAAAATCAATAGCGATTGTAGGTATGAATGTTCCTTGAGATAAACAAGCGCCACCCCTTTTTGGTGTAGGTAAGTAATTCTCCTTTATTATCCAAAACCCTTCTTACGGATTTCTGCCCGTCCCTCAACGAGGCTGCCGATTGCTTTAAAGTTCTCTACCTCATTAATCGGACATAGGCTCCAAAATTGAATAAATTTCGATACATGCTAGAGATAATTGCGAAGTAACTGGCTGTAATTCTTTTCGTATTAACGTAAGCGTAAAATAGCCCCCACCTGGCAATCAGATGGGGGCTATTTTACGCTTACGACCAAGGCAGTGTGATCAGTCAGTTGTAGGAATCTTTAGTAAAGCTGATATTCCCTCCCTCTCCCTCGGGATTGGGACAATATTTCTGACTTCCGACACCACTTCAAAGTATTCCTATTTATTACCGAAGGAGATTGGTTTTCGCCAGTTCGATGATTTCGTTGCCTTGCCCGTTCAAAACGGCTTTCAGCATCCACATCGTAAATCCGCGTGCCTGCTCGAAGTTGATCTTCGGCGGCATAGCCAGCTCATGACGATTGACGACGACGTCCAGCACTACCGGACCGCTGTGTTCGAGCGCTCGGCGAACGGCGCTTTCCAAGTCATTCGGATCCTCGACCCGGATTCCTTCGATTCCCATGGCTTGAGCCAGTGCCGCAAAGTTTGGATTGTCGAGTTCCGTTCCGAATTCTAAAAAGCCGGCTGCTTTCATTTCCAATTCCACGAATCCAAGCGCGCCATTATTAAAGACAACGATCTTGATCGGGAGCTTATGCTGACGAAGGGTCAATAGATCTCCGAGCAGCATGGTGAGTCCCCCGTCCCCCGACAGCGATACGACCTGGCGTCCCGGCTGCGCAACCTGCGCCCCAATCGCCTGGGGCATGGCGTTCGCCATTGTCCCGTGGTTAAACGAGCCAAGTAGCCTTCTTTTTCCATTCATGCTCAAGTATCGGGCAGCCCACACAGTCGGCGTCCCAACATCGCAAGTCAAAACGGCATCCTCATCTGCGAGATCGCTGATTACCTTCATGAGGAATTGCGGATGAATAGGCGCTCGGCCGGGAGCTGCAAGATTGTCCAGTTCCTCGCGGACTTTGGCATAATGTGCGGCAAAGTGCTGCAGATGATCAGGGGAGTGCGGTTCCTTTAACAGAGGTAACAGCATTTCGACCGTCGTCTTCACGTCTCCGCACACCCCGTATGCGAGCGTCGTTCACCGGCCTAGTCGGGAGGAATCCAAATCAACCTGAAGGATGGTCGCTTCCTGCGGATAAAATTGCCGGTATGGAAAATCGGTACCCAGCATGAGTAAGACATCGCATTCCATCATGGCGTGATAGCCGGAAGAATATCCGATGAGACCGGTTAATCCGACGGAATATGGGTTGTCGTATTCCAGATATTCTTTGCCTCGCAGCGCTATGACCATCGGGGATTGCAGCTTCTCGCATAGCTTCATGAGCCAAGCATGAGCTCCCGCGCAGCCGGCACCGCATAGCAAGGTGATCCTCTTGCCTTTGTTTAAGTAGTCGGCAAGCGTCTTCAATTCGTCTGTAGAAGGGCAGACAATCGGCCGGGTGGAATGGATGACACGTTTCGGAACGGGGCTTTCGTCGTATTCGAAAGCGGCTACGTCACCCGGAAGAACTAAGACAGACACTCCCGATCTTGCCGTCGCGGTTTGCATCGCCATCGTAACCGCTCGAGGCATTTGCCTCGGTCCGGTTACGACTTCACAAAAGAAGCTGCATTCCTGAAACAACATGTCCGGACGGGTCTCTTGAAAAAAGCCGCTGCCGATTTCACTGCTCGGAATATGAGCGGCAATCGCAAGTACTGGCACCCGGTTTCGATGGCAATCGTACAATCCGTTAATGAGATGCAAATTACCTGGTCCGCTGCTACCCGCGCATACGGCGATTCCTCCGCTGAGGGTGGCATCCGCGCCCGCCGCGAATGCTGCAACCTCTTCGTGGCGGACATGGATCCATTCTATTTTTCCGGAACGACGGATCGCATCGAGCAAGGCATTGAGCGAATCGCCGATAATGCCGAAAATTCGCTTCACGCCGGAGTTCAGAAGGGATTCCACGATGGAATCCGCTATCGTTCTTCTCAAGGGAATCTCTCCCTTTTGTTTTTATTATTTTGCCATAATAGCCTATTCTTGATTTCACAACGATTTAAGCCTGAACCAAGAAGAAAGCCGGGCAATCCACATCTCGGGTTTGTTGGGCTTCAATCTTAGATTAAGTAGTCAAATTTCGGTCATTTCATTCCTTATTATAGGAATGCTGCCCGTTACTTCAATGAAAAAGGGAACAGTTGCCGGCCGCGGCGATCTGCTCCCATTTTTCAACTAACGGTTTGCAATAGGTAAGCATTTGATGTGATCTCCAGCTTTTCCCCTGCTCCACACGGAGCGTGCCTGTTTCCAAGCACTCCGCGTTCCATCTAACTAAAGTACTTGATCATAAGTTCCCCGTTACTAATTGATTTGGGATATGTTAAACTGGTTCTAAAGCATATTTTTCACGGTATTTGTTGATCTTGTTCATCATCAATTCCGTTAGACCCAGTCTATTCTTGAGTACGTCAATCGTCTCTTTATGTGTTTGGAGGATAAGTTGCCCGACCTCTTTATGGAGGATGCGCAAATTGTTAAACTTGTCGTTTCCACCTACGTGCAACGGGATATAGTGGTGGCAGTGAACATCGGAAGCGAAGAGATACATGCCTGTAATTTCGCATTTCCCCATCTTCATGCTGTACCGACTAATCCGATTATCCATATATTCTACACTTTGATTCGGGATGATAGATTTCGTTAGTAAGGAAATTTCCTGACGTAAATCTGGTCGAAGCTTTTTGTAGATTTGTTCTCTGCCTGCTGTGGTAAAGAGCGATAACCCTGTACTAAAGCCCATCGTATTCTTTGTTTTCACGTTGGCAAGAGGATATAGATAAACATCTGCTACTTTAAACGTCCTGTAACCCAAGCTGTAAAATTTACTGTACGTTGGCGGTGGGTTTGCAGGATGCTCGTATTTCCCGATTTGTTTGAGACGATTGTACATGAAAGCTCGCAGATCGTAGGCAAGACGTGAGAACGCAACACTAACATGTGTTGCCCGATTGAAGTAGTTGTGAATTCCTAAAACAAAGCTGTTGAACCGTGCAGCGTTTAAAGCCGTTGGCGAAGTCCTCATTTTGAGGATGTGTTTCTTGGCTTCGCTTTTGATTTTCTGCCTTTTGTTCGCTTTAATGCCGGTATGCGCTACTCGCTTTTGACCCTTTTTGTTCGCTCGGATTGTGAAACCAAGAAATTCCGACTCTCTTTTTCGCAGATTGATGATTTGCGATTTCTCTGGTGAGACGTCGAGTTTCAGGCGGTCTTTGAGATACAGAACAACCGCATGATACCACCTCTGGGCGGACCTCCAATCGCGACAAATGATTTTGAGGTAAGTAGCCCGAGGGAATCGCACCCTCAGGCCCTCTCAGAACCGGACGTGAACCTCTCGGCTCATCCGGCTCCCATTATCCAGCCGTAGGCAGTATTCCCATCTGCCAGTGTGCAAACAGTTTAGGAAGATTCTTTGCAAGTCGTCCCATCCAATTTGTCGCCCTTGTCTTGTGCCTCTCCAGTTTCTTGTATTTCCTTCTTGCCCAATGGATGAGTGCCTCGTTCATATGGCGTAAAACGGGATAGAGCTGCGACTTGCAGAAGTGTCCATAGTAGTTGATCCACCCTCTAATCGAGGCATTGAACATCCGCGACAGGTCATCAATGGCCACGTCCGGCTTCAAATGCATCCGCCATCCTCTTATCGTCTGCCTCAT
>NZ_AUGY01000134.1 GCF_000422905.1 Paenibacillus alginolyticus DSM 5050 = NBRC 15375 | reverse complement strand
CGATGTAGCGGCGCTTTTTTATTGATTCGGTAAAATAGCTTTTATATAAGTTTCTATTGTCTTTTCATCCATCTGACCAAGATTAATATGCGAAATCTGTCCATCAGGATTAATAAACACCGAGTGTGGAAGTGCATTTGCTTGATAGATATCTGCCACCTTTAATCCTGGATCTAATACATTCGGAAATTCGACTCCTAGTTCCTTAAGATAAGCAGAAACTGTTTTTTGAGCTTCGCTGGCATTAACACCGATGATCACAAGTCCTTTATCCTTATATTTTAGATATTGTTTTTGCAATGCTGGCATTTCGTCACGACAAGGCTTGCAGAAAGTTCCCCAAAAATTAAGGACGACCCCTTTACCTCTATAATCAATAAGTGATAAATCACGTCCGTCTAACGTTTTCAGTTGAAAATTATCAGCATATGTTTTTTCTTGGGGTGATGATGATTTATAAATTTGAGAAATAATAGTTACACCAGCCAAAATTACAATCACGACAACCATTACCCATTGGAGGATGCGCTGATTCAAGTAAGTTCCTCCTTTTCTCTAGCAATAGTTTTTATAATTTACTTCGAAATTCCGTTACCCTTATCGGCAATTTTGGTCCATTTCGTTCCTGCATCTTTACTTATAAATACATCTTTTTTGTAAGTTGCCAACACTAATTCATTATGATCTGTTGGATTTTGAGCAATATAAGATATGGCATCATCTTTATCCAAGGCAGGAAGTTTGATTTCTTTCTTATCTTTATTGCTTAAATTGAATTGTAGCATAGTTGGAGAATTTGCCGTTGCTGCAAACAATTCACCATTATTGCTAAATGTTAGCGATGTTACTACTAACCCCGATATCAATTTTTCAATATGGTTCCCGGAATCATTGGAGAGAAAAAGTCCTTCTTTGCTTCCAAGAGCAACTACCTTGTCGTCGGATGGATGAGCTGCTAATGCTAAGGGTTCTCCAGAAAAACCGTTTAATTCAGACTTATTCCACGTCTTTGCATCATCCTTTGAAACATACAACCCAGCAGATTTCATTTTAGTGTTTGGTTGTTCGTTGAACACATAAATCGAATGTGTTTTATAACCAACTGTCATTGCGTGAAAGTCGCTTACACCTTCAAAATCAAGTGTGGTTAATGATTTCCCCTCATCAGTGCTTTTTACGACTCCAAGTGGGTTTTTCAGTTTAGAACCTTGTCCTGGATGACCACTACTATAAAAGCCACTATCAACTGTGACAAAGCCCATATAATCGTTTTTCGGAGCATCGACATTGCTCCATTTACCTTCCGAGTAAGCAACCAAACCTGTATGCGCAGGAATCAAAATTTGTTTCCCATCACTCGTATAACCCAATCCATGAATATGTTCCATAGCCACTTTGGGAGTAGAGTTAGAGCAAGCAGACAGCATTATAGAAGCTGCGACTATTGAAGAAACAAGCATTCCTTTATATTTCATTTTCTTTCCCCTTTTCTTGATCTGATAATGAGATAAACGATTGCCATTACGATCAGTGGAATGCCAATCCACATACAAACGTTGAAAAAATTATTTACGTAACGAAGAATGGAACCTGAACCCATCATCCAAGAAGCTGACATCGTTAAACAACCAATTCCCATTAAAACTAAGGCTAAAGCAATCAGCCAATCAGCCAACTTCACTTTCAACACCTCCACTAGGAGAAGTTGGAACAATAAAATCAATTTCAAATCGAGTGCCTTTATTAAGCTCACTCGAAACCTGTATGTTACCACCTTGAAGTTCAACAAGCTTTTTTACTATAGCTAGCCCTAACCCCGAACCACCGTGTTCTCGTGACCTTGATTTTTCAACTCGATAAAACCGATTGAAGATTTGGGGTAACTCTTCTTCTGGAATGCCGATGCCCGTATCTTCGATGAGGATAGAGATTTTGTTATTTTCCTTGTTAATAGCTGTGTGGATATGACCTTCATTGGTGTAACGAATTGCGTTTTCCAATAAGTTCGTAAAGACTTGCTCCATTCGTAAGCCATCGCCATAAATGAGAGGTAATTGCTTGTCAAAATGATAGTCCAGTTGTAATCCTTTTTCGTTTAGTTTCAATCTGCATTTTTGAATTGCATTCTCCATAACCTCTGTAAGGTCAATCCATTCCATTTCTAACGAAACCTTACCTTCTTCCATTTTGGAAAGTTCAAATAAATCCTCAATCAATAGCGTCAACCTATTGGATTCCGAAGCAATTAAGTCCAAATAATGTTCTTTTTCTGTCTCACTTTGATAAAGCTTATTCCTCAAAACTTTCGCATAGCCATCTATATAGGTGATGGGTGTACGTAATTCGTGGGATATGTTAGAAAAAAATTCATTTCTCGTATCTCGATAACTTTTTAAATCAAAAGCAAGTTCATTAATCGCTTGTGCTAACGAACCAATTTCGTCATTCGATTTCAAACGAACACGAGTGCCCAAATCCCCTTTTGCAATTCTCCGTGTTGCTTGCTCCATTTGAATAAGAGGCGTCGATAACTTCTTGGATAGAACAAAAGTAAAACCGAGCGCCAATAAGAACGCTCCAAATCCCGAAAGAAGCAATAAACGCTGTACATTTTGAATAGACTGATGCATTCCCTCAATGGATGAGAGAACAAATACGCCACCAACTACTGTATTTTCAAGCATAACAGGACTTCCATAAACCATATAACGATTACTGGTGGTTGCTTCTTCATAATCCATTGATAATGATTTACCTTCAAAGAGAGGAGCAATATCTTTGTCGGGGAGAGATGCATCATCTGTAAAAGTAAGCAATCCAGAGTTGGCAATAATCTTTCCCGTGTTATTGATAATAAAAAACTTTACATCGGAAAACTCCGCAATGGTCTTAATGGTTTCAACGGTTGAAGCTCCATCAGATAAAGCCTGTGCATAGCGAGTAGATAGTGCCTTAATATTGTCTTGAATATTCTTTTGATAAAAGCTAGTTAAAATCTGATTGATAACAAATCCCATTGGGAGCAATACAACAAGAAAAAGAATAATGATCGTACTACCTAATTTAACAACCACTCGATTCCATTTCATTTGGCTTCATTTCCTTGGAATTTATAGCCCACACCCCAAACGGTTTGAATAGGATTATGAGTAAAACCTGCGTTACGAAGCTTCTCTCGTACATTTTTAACGTGCGTATCCACAGTACGAATATCACCCAAATAATCTCGGCTCCAAATCTGGTCCAACAATAATTCTCTAGTTAGAACTTTTCTTGGATGACTTGCTATATAAAATAATAAATCGTATTCCTTAGGGGCCAAGTCTACCATCTGCTCACTGATAGTGACCTCACGACGTTCGGGATTAATACTCATTTCAAAATAACGGATGACAGCCGTTGAATCTATGAATGGACCCGACAAATTTGCTCTCCTTAGGAGAGCATTCACACGTGCAGCAAGCTCTTCATGGTCAAACGGTTTTACCAAGTAATCGTCTGCGCCTAATTTCAATCCTTGGACTTTATCTTTTGTTTCGGAACGAGCTGTCAGCATAAGTATCGGAATTTGACTGTTTTCACGAATTTGCCGACACACATCCCATCCGTCTAAACCAGGCATCATGATGTCTAAGATGATAAGATCATAAGCATACAGTTTAAGAAGCTCGAGCGCTTGATAACCATCCTCAGCCTCTGTAACCTCGAATCCCTCTTTGGAAAGATAAATACGAAGGAGGTTGCGCATATTTTTTTCATCATCTACCACCAAAACGTGAGCCATAAATCCTCCAAGTATCAAGCTGTCTTTAACTGCAGTTTAGACCTTGCATAAAAGTAACCCATCAGAACTATTGATACACCAATAATGGTCATACTTGTCCATTGTGCCGCTGTCCAATGAAATAAAAATCTTGGCGAATCGCCGCGAAGATACTCGAGCATAAATCTTCCCAGAGCGTACAGAATATTATAGGTTAAAAAGGTGAATCCTCTAAACCACGTTCGGTTTTTGGAAATGAGCAGCAAGCCGAATACAACAAAATCCCATTGCCCCTCCCATACCTCCGCAGGAAATAGAGGCACAGAACCATAAGTTTCATACGCTATTGTACCCGGTGGATAAACAAGCCCGAAATTGGAGCCTGTAGGTGAACCGAACGCATCTCCATTAAGCAAGCAAGCGATTCGGCCAACTCCTTGTCCAAAGGCGATAGCAGGGGCCAAGATATCAGCGATTTCCCAAAAATCTAGCTTCTTGAGTTTTGTATAGATAGCTCCGCCTATAAAGCCTCCCACTAAACCGCCTTGGATGGATAGTCCGCCTTCCCATATTGCAATGACCTTCCCCAAGTGTTGCGAATAATATGCCCAATTGAAGAAAAAAACTTGCCAAAATCGAGCACCGATAATGGCACCTACTATGGCGTAAAACACAATATTTCCTAGATGTTCTCGATACTTGGTTCCTTTCGCCAAATAATAAGCGACCCCAACCCCTAAAATTATGGCAATCGCCACAAGGAGACCATATGACCTTATGGGAAATCCAGCAATCGTAAATAATATAACCCTCATATTCCACCATCCTCATCCCATACATTATATCCAAGAAATTTGTTGAAATTGTGATGGATGTTATGAATTATTGGTGTCCATTACACCTGGAACTTGAATTCGGTATGGAAAAACAACTCTATCACCATTCGACTTTATCGCTTGAACATCCATATTAATCGTTCCTGCTCCGTGAAAGAAACTTCCGGTAAGTTTAAACACGCCATTTTCTAAAAGAAATGCTGAATTTTCCGTTGACCACCCATTAGTCGAATAGAATTTCACACTCACCTTTTTTATGTCTTGCGCATTTACAAATCCAATGTCTATGTCGTTTGCGCCCGCTTGTAAAGGGGTTATCATCAATTTAGCCTCAATCCCTTGTTGAACTTGCTTTGTGGGGTATATGCCCTGCTCTGCTTCTTTGGGTGATAAATCGACCAAAAATCCGGCTAAAAGTAATAATACTGCTGCAATTACTAGCTCAATTCTTAACAATTTTCGGAAACCGGTAACCAATATTTCAACCCATCGAAGCAACAATTTACGTTGCCAGTAACCAAGACCAATTATCGCTACATACAGAACGATTTTGGCAAGCACTACCTCTCCCCAGTAGCTTTGCAGCATACTCCTGAACGTAAAGGATGGAACATATTTTAATGTCATCCAAACACCGGTAAATCCAATCACTACGATGCTCCACAAAGCCCACTTGGAGAAAACTTTTGTTGTTTCCTTTAACCAAGAAGCTGTGTTTTCTTTCGGAGCCATAAAGAATAGTACGAACAATCCCCCAACCCATATGGATGCTGCCAATAAGTGAAGAAAATCAAGAACTACGCCTAGCATCCCTCCGTACGGTGGAGCCACGGAATGTCCGGTTAAAGCAAAGCACAATAAAGACAGGATCAGTAATATCTGTTTGCCCCTATACCATCTTACAAAATAACTAATTGTCAGAAGAATCAATTGGATAATCGGAATCCAAATAAAATTGAATGTGATAAAATCTCGAATAACAACTTCGGAATACTGGAATTTGTTTAAAATCAACTCGAACAATATCGCGGCGCCACTGAACACATAAACATATGGTGAAATCTTTTTCCATTTGAGGTTTGTTTCATTATGCGCGCTTATTATGGCTCGGAACCAACTGCTCCCAATAAGTAAGAACATACCTATATAACTTAGCCAATGAGCTAACTGCAGTAAACCAATGTGTTTCCAAATGCTATCATTCGAAGAGGATGCCGAACCCGTTATGGATGTCACATTTTTTACAGCAAAATATTTAATCTTATAATCTTCCTTATCATCTGTCTTGGCATATGAAACTAAAGAATAGGTGCCTCCCTTTATCGTCCCACTTAATTCAATAATAAAGTGCTTTGGGTCGTTAGGGTCGGCATAAGGCTTTTTCGTATCCAAAGATTGTTGTTTATCATTGAGCAACCCAAAAACAGACAGCTCAGTCGGCTTTGAAAACCATAAATCAATCTGTTTGGGAGATTCTTGCAGAATTGATCCATCTTCAGGGAACGTTCGATCCAACGTAAAAGATGGAATATCTTTATTTTCTTTTGGAGGTTCTTTTAACTCAAAAGAATATGATTCTTTCAGTCCGTGTCCGTCAATGGAAATGACATCGACACCAACATTATAGGTTCCAGGTGATAAGTTCTTTTTTAGATCAATAAGTATATGTCGATCGTCACTTGGATCAAGCTGAGGTCTTCCAACTTGAACCTCTTCTTTTGCAACATTACGAACGATAATGGAGCTTCTGTGTATTTCAACTGACTCCTCAAAGAATAACTCTACTTTCACCGGAGAGACTTGAAGAACAGCATCCTTTTCCGGAACTCGCTTCTCAATTGGCGAATGAGCCGAAACAATTTGAATGGGAAATATCATAACGATGAGGAAAATAACTGCATAAGCCCATTTTTTTAACATTGAAGTCCCTACCCCTAACTCAGAAGTGAAAATAAAACCACCCGAAATGGTGGCATTAACTAGCATTTCTTTGATTCTTAATCGATTCCAACTCTTTGATAAGATCTAGTTGTTTTTGTAATGCATCTACTTTTTGAGACAAATCGTTTTGATTCTGGTCGTTGTGACAACTCTTGTTTTTTCTAAACAAACCGCCCATACAGAATACCATCATTAAGGGACAAGCGAGTAAAGCCAAGACATTAATAACTTGTTGCATAATAAGCCCTCCTTAAATTTCAAGATATTATTTAACGGTGATAGTTCCGTTATACATGTACATTCCACAGTTGTATTTGTACGTTCCAGGTTTCAAGTCTTTCAGGGCAATGAAGTTATCTCCCTTCTTAAGATCCACATCTATTCCCAATTCATGAGAAACAATGTGTTTTGTACAACTAATACCTGATTGTGTTTTAAAATCAATTTTCGTCGGAACACCGGCTTTTATTTCAATATTTTTTGGACCATAACCATTAGATTTTACATCGACAGTAGCGATTTGATAGCCTTCGTTTTCTTGAGAGGCGGCCTGATCTTCAGGCTGCTCGCTTAGTGATTGACTGGCTGATGATACCTTTCCTTGATATTGAAAAAGGAGTGCCACACCTACAATTACAATTCCTACAAAAAGCGTTAACGCACTTCCGAAAAACGGTTTGTTAACACCTTCATTTGTTGCCTTTGCTTTACCGGTTTCTTCATCAATTAACTGAATGAGAACGCTCATTACGAAAATAAAAATGACATCGATAAATAATACAATCGAATCTGAAACAACAAGCATAACCCCAAGCATAGCACCCATCATTCCGCCCATTATTCCTGCCATCATTCCATCCAATGCTGCCATTAAACTGATGGACTTTCCTGTTAAGTACCCTGCTCCCATACCGAACAAAACTGCAATTATAGTAGAGAGTGTTAAATCGTGCTGGAGAGCAACGCCTAATACAACCCCGAATGCGAGGCTAGACATCATACCAACTGTCATAGCAATCATCATACCAGCCATACACGTCAGTTTCTCTCTCCGCTTGTAAGCGTAAAAAACATTGTAGCCTGTGAAAAGCAAAACCAAAAGAACACTCAAAATCGCTATCATCATAACCCTCCTAAAGAACTTGTTTCATTGGTTTTTATCTTACACAATAAATTTGTTGGATTTGTGAAGTTTCGATAATTGTAAAAAGCTTAGTTGGTTTCCATAACAATAATTGACTATTTTGCTCAAATAAAAGAAGCACTACTATTTGAAGCCAACTTCTTGGCTTTAAATAATAGTGCTCTCTAAGTCCCAAAAAAAAGCAACACTCTTAACCTATGAATCGAGTTCCCTTTTTCATTTAAAATGCCAGGCATCTGGATCCAACTATCTCGTTTCACCCCTTAACTTTCACTAATCTCATACTATTCATAATTACAATTAAAGCCGCACCTGTATCACTTATCACAGCAATCCATAGGGTAAGTAAATCAGGGAAAATCAAAATCAAAGCAAGAGCTTTGACAATGAGCGAGAACAAAATGTTTTGTTTGATTATTCGTATTGCCTTACGACTCAATTTAATAGTATGGGGAAGTTTTTCAAGATTGTCAGCCATCAACACGATGTCTGCGGTTTCCATTGCCGTGTCAGTTCTGGCCCCACCCATTGCAATACCTATATTGGCAGTTGCAATCGCAGGAGCATCATTTATGCCATCTCCAACCATCGCTACAATGTTTCCTTCTTCTTGAAGTTGTTTAATGGCTTTTCACTTTATCTTCGGGTAATAGCTCTGCAAAATATCGGTTTACCCCGGTTTCAGACGCAACTTTTTTAGCCGTACCTTCATTGTCTCCTGTTAACATCACAACTTGGTTGACGCGGGCGGCTTGCAGTCCTTTAAGAGCCTTTACGGAAGTGGCACGAATAGCATCCGCAACGGCAATAACACCGAATATCTTCTCTTTTGTTCCTATAATTACGATTGTATTTCCTTCTTGTTGAAGGGATAAGATTCGTGATTCTAGTTCTCCTAGAGAAGCGCTTAGTTCTTGGAACAATTTAAGGTTTCCTGCAAAGTACTCGTTATCTCCTATAATCGCGCTAACACCTTTACCTACTATGTTTCTGAACTTATCACCTAGAAGGGTAGAGACACCTTTATCTTTGGCAAACTCAACAACTGCTTTTGCAATGGGGTGTGTAGAGTATTCTTCTAGTGTTCGGGCAATACGGAGCAACTCAACTTCACTCAATCCAACTGATAAAACTTGAGATACCTTTGGTTTTCCCTCCGTTAAAGTACCTGTTTTATCAAAAGCAATCGCTGAAATCCTTCCCGCAATTTCTAATAAGGCTCCACCTTTGATAAGAACCCCGTTCTTGGCTGCATTTCCAATTGCTGAAACTATCGCCACTGGAGTTGAAATAACCAAGGCACAAGGACACGCAACAACCAATAATTCTAATCCTTTATAGAACCATTCTCCCCAAGTTCCAATACCCACAAGTGGGGGAAGAACCATCACAACGAGAGCAAGGATAAATACAATTGGCGTATAGATACGGGCAAATTTATCTACAAAAGCTTCCGTAGGTGCCTTTTGTTCTTGCGCTTCTTCCACCAGGTGAATGATTTTGGAGATGGTCGTATCTTCAACTAGCTTGGTTACTTTAATCTCCAAAGATCCGTGTTCGTTAATTGTACCTGCGTATACACCATCACCAACTTGCTTATCAACAGGAATGGATTCTCCTGTAATTGGTGCTTGATTTACACTTGATTCTCCTCCAATTACTAGACCGTCTAACGGGATTTTATCCCCTGGTTTAACAACTATGACATCCCCAACTGAAATGTCCTCTACGGCCTTTCTGATAAGCTCCTGACCGTTTTTCACGAATGCTTCAGGAGGCGCTAGGTCAATTAAGCTTCGAATCGAATTTCGAGTCTTTTCAATGGACTTCGTTTGAAGAACATTCCCTAGTGCAAACAACCATACTACCGTAGCACCTTCTAACCACTCACCAATTGCGGCGGCACCAAGCACTGCTGCAGTCATTAATACATTCATATCCAATGAACGGCTTCTCACAGCATAATAGGCGCTTCTAGCTGGTTTATAGCCACCTATTATAATCGATACTGCGTAAAGTAGAGTTGTAAAGCTTGGTGATACATTCGCGAAGGAGCCAAGAAATCCAAAAAGAAGTAGGGCTCCAGAAAAAATTATCAGGTTTGTACCTGAATTGTCTTTTTTGACCTGATCACTTTTCCTTTTGCTTGAAACTAGCGTAGCTTTATAACCGGATTTGGATATTTCTTTGATGATTTCTTCGACTGAACTGTCGTGTTCAGCTGTCATTTTCCCAGTTGAGAAATTGACACTTACACTTTTGACTGAAGGGAGGGTTTTCATATGTTTTTCTATCGTTAAAGCGCAGGAACTGCAATCCATTCCTTCTATGTGATAGATTCGCCCACTCCCCATCTTCTGAACAGCCTCAATGGTGTGATCCAGTTTTTTTATTGTATCCGGTAGTTGATCAAGGACTTTTTCATCCTCATAAACGACTTGCATTTTGCCAGTGTTATAGTTGACTTGAACTCCGTTGATCCCTTTGATACCCTTGACTGCTTTTTCCAAGGTTAAAGCGCAGGAAGGGCAATCCATACCGCCGATTAGAAAATCTGATTTTTGACCATATTGGTCTTCTGTGTTTTGTACTTGTGGAATTTCTGTTATTTTGCAACAATTATCCTCACAACCGGCATTTGTATTTGAAGTGGCACTTACATCCAGTAAGGATAGGCTTTTTTTGAATTTCGGTTCTTTGTCCGACATCTCAATCCCCCGTTTTAGTAAAGTCCCGTATCACACTTGGTAACACCATCGTGTACTAGAGATAGTACAGTATCGAACATATGTAACATATCCTTAATCTTCTCATTGCTTAAACTGTAATACACATATTTCCCCTCTTGCCTTCCAACAATAATCCCGCAGCCCTTCAAACAAGCGAGGTGCTGTGAAATGTTCGATTGATTCCCTTGAATTTCGTCAACGATTTGAGATACAGGCTTTTCTTTATCTTTAATACATTCCAGTATTTGAAGCCGCGTCTTATCACTAAAGCCACGAATGAATTTTGCTTTAACATCTAATTGCTCTATTGGATCTTGATTCATTGAGACTACCTCCGAACAAATTAACAATCACTAATATGAATATCATATTAGCTCACTCTAATATATGTGTCAAATTACAACCCCATCATTTTTGATGAAGTTTTGGTATTTTACAGGCATTGGGGTTTTTGTTGGACTTGCATAGCTCACTATGTTTTCATCTTACTATTGTCTCGTATGAAGCCTCAATTAATATACTCAAAGTGTTAGACCATATTTATACGTTTGCGGTCCGCGTCGACAATCCTTTACTCTGAGATGATCTTAACGAAATAGCAGCATATTAGGGCATACAATATATCAATTTTGATGGCGATTTCGTATTTTTTAAATTTATTGAAATGATCCAATAGAAGGACTAGAATGAACTATGTCTATGGATTTATAGGTAGTGATTATAGCTAGAGTAAGCTATCCTCCATACATTCCAAAGCAAATAATAACTTGGAAAATTGGAGACTACACAACATGTTTAAACAGAAAATTATAAGATACTTTTGCATAACATTCGTATTCTTAGTATTTTGTTATGCACTATTAAATGATCGGTATAAAAACTATGACGGATACCACTTCAGCAACCGAGTTGCAGTTCTGGAATATCATCACATCGACCCTACCGCATCTGAATACACAATTACGCCCGATACATTTCAAAAACATTTAGAAGCGCTGAAGGCTAATCATTATCATGTGATTTCAATGAAAGAATTCGTTGATTTTCTGAATGGTAAAAGCTCTGTCCCCCCTGATTCAGTCGTTCTAACTTTTGATGACGGCTATGAATCATTCTACAAATATGCATATCCCGCGTTGAAACAGCAAAACATGACGGCTACCAATTTCATTATTGTAAATTATCTTGGAACCAATCCTGGAACTCCTTTTTTGAACTGGGATGAAATCCAAACAATGAAGAGTGACGGTTTTGATTTTTACTCCCACACCTTTAAATCTCATGATTTTTCAGTTGATCAAAACGGAAATCCTGTTTCTCCTTTAACTAACCCAATCTATTTAAAGGATCAGAACAGAATGGAAACCGAGGAAGAATACAAGCAACGAGTCAAAACAGATCTCAAGGAAGCTGAAGAAATCATTCAAACTAAATTAGGGATTCAGGATAAGTTATTCTGTTTTCCTCATGGAAGGTACAATAAAACCCTTATAGACATCGGAGACCAGTTAGGATATAAATATTACTTTACAGGGTTGGATGGATTGAACACGCCTGGGACTAAGTTGATAAAACGGGTAAATGTTGGATCAGCAAATATTACAGCAAAAAGTCTGCTTCACATACTAAATGGAGAAACAAGCGTAACCGGAAATTTGAGGATTATTTTGAAAAACATTATTGTAAAGCAACGGATGGCAGAATAAAACATTAATAAAGGCCCTGGCTTTTTAGCCCGGGCCTTTATTAATGTTCTATACATGCATCAGAATCATAATACCCAACACTAAGCTGTAGCTTGCTGTTAAGCATCCCACAATGCGATATACCGATAGGCGCAAACGTGCTTTTAAAAAGCCTATAACCGCTAGTAATGCTATCATGGATGTAGACAATATTAATCCAATGACAAAAGAGAAAACAACCGATCCACCTAAGAATATAGTACTCATCCCAGCTGCGGTGCTAATTAATAAAATCTGCGTTGGGGTTTCTGCCCCAAATCCATGTATGATCCCTACTAAAAAGGCACCCGCACGTCCAACAGTTTTCTTGGATGAAGATACTTGCACGATATTTTTCTTTAATAGCTTTGAAGCAATAACATATTTGATTTGGCGAAGTCCCTCTAATGCCACACTCCATTTACTCCGTAATTCGAACCCATTCCATTGGCGAACTAATGTGATAAACATCCATATGCCCAGAAGAATTAATGTACATGCTACTAAGAGTTCCATTGTGGAATCTATCCATTCAGGAATATTTTTACCTAATCCAATTGCTATAAAGCCAAGAACAAGGATGACTAAACCATGTCCCAAAGAATACATTGTTGCAAGCAGCATCCCATGCTTTGCTCTAGTCTCCACGCCTACAAGGTCTGTGATTGCTGCAATATGATCCCAATCAACTCCGTGACGAAACCCTAAAATTAACGATGAAAATATGATTAGTAACATCTCATGCCCCAACGGAAATTCCTCCTCTTAAATTACGTTAAACCAAACAAACCTTGACCATTTTGGCCAAGGACGCAGAAAATTACGATGTAAAGACAGAAAAATCCTGTAAAAATATCATTCTACACCAGCCCCTTTCCTCGAAGGACATCTACTGTACGATATTAGGTAGGTCTCCTGGCTCTCAGATCAATGCTTCTTTCTTCCTTCCCCATGAAATGAGTGGATTCTTAGAAAGTTGCTCCCTGATTACAGTGGCGGGACCGCTGAGGAGTTTCACCTCATTCCCTGTTACCCTTTTTGTCTCCAAAAAGGCACCTAGTATCTACGACATTATGTAATTGTTAATCAACATTAAAATAACATAGTAACGTTTGTAGATCAATACAGATTTTGATCTCTCCCTTGGCTATTATTGATGCTAGGAGAAACAATATTACCATTCAAGCTCGCAATGAGCACCTGACATGATATGCATTAAAATTTTCTGCAATGGATAACAAAGACTCGGATCTCTGGTTCGAGTCTTTGTTATCCAGATTGTTATCTTACAATCAAGTCTAAAATACGCTACAATTCCACTCCATGAACAGAACACTCTATTCGAGGTTGTTTTTTTGCTTCCAGCGCTTCGATGCATAGATCTCTATATTCTTTACAAATTCTTAACTTTATTAATATAATCGAATAATTATATAATAATAAACAAATGGAAGGGGTTGATTATCGTGAAGAAACCTGTACGTATTTACTTCTTGTGCATTCAAAACCGCTGTAGAAGTCAAATTGCTGAAGCATTCGCCAAACATTACGGTAAAGAGAATGTCATTGCTGAAAGTGCTGGACTAGAAGCGAGTGAAATACATCCCCTGACTATAGCCGTTATGAAAGAAGTCGGCATTGATATCTCAGATCATGCTTCCAAAAAGATTGATATGAAGACCTTTTTAGCCTCCAATGTCATTGTTAAATTGTGCGAGAATTTAATTGAACGTTGTCCTGTTGTTCCTTTTGGGATCACGAATGTACAATGGAATATCCTAGATCCTTTAGTACATAGTGATGGAGACATTGAGGAACTGCGCAAAACAAGGGATGAAATTGAGAAAAAAGTTATCGATCTGCTAAAAGGCATGAATGTAACATTGTAAGGAGGCTAATGATGATTGAAATTGAAAATATGGTCGATACTTTAAAATTAGTTGGTGACAAATGCAGATTATCTATCCTTCTATTGCTACAAGAAAGAGACCTATGTGTATGCGAATTTGTAGAAATATTGCAGACCAGCCAGCCAAATATTAGCCAGCATATGCGCAAATTAAAAGATGGCGGTCTCGTTAAAGAAACAAAAAAAGGTCAGTGGGTGTACTATTCACTTGCTACCCAAGATAAGCCTTTCCTAACCGAATTATTCAAGTACCTCCCTTCCCAAAAAGATAAAGTGGAGAAGCTAACCTGTGAAGATTCAAATTGCTGTGATTAAGGGGATAATTGAATGTTAAAAAAGAAGTTGATTGCTGAGTTTATTGGTACTTATTTTTTAGTTTTTGCAGGTCCAGGAGCGATGGTTATTGACGATATCACGAAAAGCATCTCCCATGTTGGTGTCGCAATTACCTTTGGACTTGTCGTTATGGCTCTGATTTATACGTTTGGACATATTTCAGGCGCTCATTTTAATCCTGCTGTCACCATTGGCTTCTTGGTTAGAGGAGATATCTCTTTGCGAGAAAGTATCTATTATATTGTCACACAATTTGCAGGGGCTCTTTTTGCGAGTTTTACTACGTTGCTTCTTTTTGGCAATGTCGCCAATTTGGGAGCAACTCTTCCCAGCTTCTCGGAAGGGCAATCCTTCATTCTGGAATTCATTTTAACCTTTGTTCTAATGATGGTTATTTTGGGTTCTGCTGTACATGGTAAAGCGATTAAAGAATTTGCTGGTGTTGCTATTGGAGGTACCGTTGGTCTAATGGCTATGTTTGCAGGTCCGATTTGCGGAGCTTCCATGAATCCAGCACGGTCCCTTGGTCCCGCTCTCGTATCGGGTGCAACACAACACTTATGGTTATACCTAGTTGCAACAGTTCTTGGAGCTGTCTTTGCTTCACTAGTTTATAAAACAATACAGGAATAAGGAGATGTTCAATTATGGACAAAAAATTAGTATATTTTCTTTGCACAGGTAACTCTTGCCGTAGCCAAATCGCAGACGGATTTTTAAAAGCACTAGGTAGTGACAAATATGAAGTTAAAAGTGCAGGACTAGAAGCACACGGTTTGAATCCACGTGCTGTTGCAACAATGAAAGAAGCAGGAATCGATATCTCGAACCATACATCTGACGTGATTGACACTGAGATTTTAGGCCGCGCAGATTACATTATTACTTTGTGTGGTCATGCTGACGAACACTGCCCAGTTGTACGTAACGATAAGGCTGAAAGATGGCATTGGGGCTTTGATGACCCTGCAAAAGCAACCGGAACAGAAGAAGAAATTACAGCTAAATTCACTGAAGTACGAGATTCCATTAAGAGCCGGATTGAGCAATTTTTAAAGGAAGGCAAGTAATATGATCAAAAGAATGCACGTTGCGGTTAACTGTACAGACCTTCAAAAGTCGCTTGATTTTTATCGTGCTTTCTTTGGTGCGGAACCTTCTAAAGTAAAAGACAATTACGCTAAATTCGAGTTAGACGATCCATCCCTTCACTTCTCTTTAAATGTACGCCCTTTTGAGAAGAAAGGCGTCCTTAATCATTTGGGATTTCAGGTGGATAACACCGAAGAGGTTCTAGCTATGGGTGAGCGGCTAAGGCAAAGCGGGCTTCTTCTCATCGATGAAATGAATACGACTTGCTGTTATGCGGTTCAAGATAAAGTATGGGTTTATGACCCAGATGGAAACGCATGGGAAATATTCTACACAAAAGAAGATTCTGAATTTGAATCTGCAGGAGATTTGCAGGATATGTCTTTATGTTGCGCTCCACCTTCCGCGCCATCAGCACCTGTAACGATTGAATTCACATCTTTTAAGAAAAAGTAAGGGATTCATTATGCAAAAAAACTATCAAGCTTTAGTTGAAGATAAAATTTATTTTGGCGGAGCTTCTGACGTCGAGGATATGGTTAAAAATGAAGGCGTTGAAGTAGTTGTGGATTTGCGTGGAGAAGCTACGGAGTGCGCCTATCCTGCAGGTGACGTAGAATGGCTCCAAGTCCCCCTTGGAGATAATGCAGAGGGACCACAGGACCAACTATTCCAACAAGCCATTAATCACGTTGTAGAGGCTTATAGAGGCGGTAAAAAGGTTGGGTTCCATTGCGGT
>NZ_AUGY01000133.1 GCF_000422905.1 Paenibacillus alginolyticus DSM 5050 = NBRC 15375 | reverse complement strand
TGGACATGGAAATTGTGCAGTTCCTGTATTTACAGAGAGCCATTCATCCAAACACTAAAGAATATCCAACGCTTGCCTAGATTTGGATGACGGTTAGAGTCATCCAGCCGAAATTTCAAAAGTAGTATTCTGGCGCAACGGGCAAGTATGCCCATTTCCAAGCAATTATTATGAATACCACTCGTTTACTTAGAAAACCGTACAAGAGAACCATTCTGTTGTATCTCTTAAATTTCAGATGTGTATGATGTTGCATGAGTAATTTCTTTGTTTTACCAATTCTTCCAATCGGCCAAAGGCTCCATGAATATTTCAGGTGTAAGATTAAACCCAATAGGATTGCTGCAATAAGAACTGTAGAGATAACTGAGAGCAATTTAAAGAAGGTCTCCATTTTGGTGAGAACACCTCGTTTTACTTAGGATTGCTTTCTCCCGTTTTATAAACAACGAGGATAGCACTACGTTGGAAACCCGCCCCGTTTACAGATGACTTCATGATGGATCCATAGCAAACATTAACAACTTGCTCATCCTTTAAACCGGCTAAAAACTGATTAGCTCTTGTCTCCGCATAAGACGTATCCGTATCTAAAAACTCTTTTACCTGAATCACTCAGTGTTCCTCCCTGAACTGTTGATTGACTAGAATGTACAGCAGAATCACATAGGTCCTCACCCCTTCGCAAAATAAATACATTAAATGTAAAATATCCATAAAAGTACAACAAGACATTCCGCAAAAAAAAGCGGAACGTCTTGTTGCTATGACCATATCACTTTATGTAATTTGTGTCAATTCGAACAAGCGAATGCCATGAGGTGTCCTTTCATACAGATCTCTGCGACTCAAATCCCCTGTGTCTAGAGATTTCAGATGTTTATTTTCTGGTTGTTTAATCCAATATGTAATAACCATACCAGCAAGGGGCTAATCATTAATGTTCACAATTTCTGACGTTGAAAACTATATTGATGCAAATCTTCGCGCAGTTGCCACGCACAGTACGACACCGATATTTACTATAAATATAAGCCAACCAATTGACTCCTGCAGAACAAAAGCCGAAAGTAGCAGGCCGAAGAAAGGTTGGAGGAGTTGTAATTGTCCGACCGCTGCTATACCTCCCTGGGCAAGACCACGATACCAGAACACAAAACCGATGAGCATACTAAACAGGGAGACATAAGCAAGGCTCCAGAGTGCCGGACCACTGATACCCGCCCATGAAACCGGCCTGTAATAAAACGAGAGCAGTGACATAGCGGGAAGAGAAAGAACGAGCACCCAAGAGATCACCTGCCAGCCCCCTAGCCTCCTTGAGAGTCGAGCCCCTTCCGCATAACCGTAACCGCACACGATGATAGAAGCCAGCATTAACGAATCACCGACCGGCGAAGATGTAGCCCCTTGTGTTAGGGCGAATCCTGCTACAAGGGAACTGCCTAGAGCTGATAAGATCCAAAAGGTTGGTCGCGGGCGTTCACCGCCCCGCAGTACGCCAAAGATCGCCGTCGAAAGCGGCAGAAGCCCAATGTAGATAATTGCATGCGCGGATGTGACAGACTGAAGCGCCAAGGCTGTCAGCAGTGGAAAACCTACTACCACGCAAAGTGCTACTAACAATAGCGGAACGATGTCGCTTCGGACAGGCCGTTGTTGCCGGAAGATGAGGAGAAGCACTCCCGCTAACACCCCAGCAATTGCGGCACGGCATACGGTGAGGAATAACGGATCAAAATCCATCACAGCCAACCGTGTGGCGGGTAGCGAGCCGCTGAAGATGAGCACGCCCAGGAAACCATTGATCCAGCCGCTTGTCGTTTTGTTCATTACAATCACCTCAAAAAAAATTTTTACACAAAAATGCACTCGACACTTTGAGAGATCAAGGTACGAAAAATATTTATAAAATACACTTCTGTATGATTATTTTGTATTATAGTAGATACAAAATACAATGTATATTGACTATTTGCTTATCTGTATGGGTACAGATAATCGACCGAATTAACAGTTGGAGGTATAAATATGAAAAATAAAAAGGAATCCATTCAGCAAATCATTCGTTCGGAAATAGTCAATGGTCTCTTCAAACCCGGTCAGAAGCTGCCATCCATCCGTATACAGAGCGAAAGATTCGGTTGCAGTCTCAACACAATTATTGGAGTTTATAAGGAACTCGAAAATCAACATCTCATTTATTCTCGTCCGAAGAGTGGTTATTTTGTCGTAGCCAAAGAAGCGCTTCTTCCCCTACTGCAGACAAAACGAATCGATTTTGCATCAGCGGCTCCCGATCCTGTGTCGATACCGCAAATCGACTTTCGTCAATGCTTGAATAAAGCGATGGAATTATTTGAGACGTCCATATTTACTTATCCCGATCCACAGGGCTTGCTTTCTCTTCGCCAGGAGATCGTGAAGCTTTTTCAGCAGCAACAGGTTTTCCCTTCGGCACAGCAAGTTTTTATATTTTCAGGCGCTCAGCAAGCTCTTCATCTTCTAGCGGGGATGCCTTTCCCAAACGGAAAAACCAACATTCTGGTTGAGCAACCAACCTACTGGGGAATGCTGGCTGCGCTTAAGACACAAAGACAAACTGTAATCGGCATCGAAAGAACTCCTGACGGGATTGATTGGGTAACTTTGGAGCGCTATTTTCAAAGTAATATGATCAAGTTTTTTTACACAATCCCGCGCTTCCATAATCCGTTAGGCACTTCTTACACAGCGGAAGACAAACAGCGACTGGCAGAACTCGCTAAAGCAAATGACGTTTACATCGTTGAGGATGATTATCTTGCTGATTTGGAAACAAACAGTAAAGCAGATCCTATTCACGCTTATAATGGAGCCAGCCATGTTATTTATCTCAGAAGCTTTTCCAAAGTGATGATGCCCGGATTACGACTTGCCGCGGCCGTAGTACCCCATTCGTTTATTCCTTTACTCCAATGGCATAAACATACGGCGGATCTGAGCACCTCAGTGCTTTCTCAAGGTGTGCTTGAGATTTATATGAAGTCCGGGATGTATACTCATCATGTAAAGCAAATGAAATCTTTGTACAATCATCGTATTAAACATCTAAGGGAAATTTCACAGCGATTATTGCCTAAAGAGTGCTTATATACCATCGAATCTTGCGGAGGGCTCTTCGCTTCAATACACCTTCCGGAGTCAATTCATACAGAAGATTTGGTCAATCGATTGGAGAATCGTGGTGTTGATGTACTGGCAACCGATAAGCAGTTCCTGACATCTTTCCCCAAGCTTAACTTGCTGCGTCTTAGCATCATTCGGACCGATGAGCAGGATATTGAAGAGGGGATTCGCATCATTGCCGAAGAACTGGAGCGTGCCCGATATACAAGCAGCTCCCCTAAGCCATTCTTTCGGTTATGAAAACTTTCCAAACTTGGGAACGTAAAAACTAAAGGTGAAGGTACATGAAGAAGGGGGGACATTACTTGCCTATGAGAAAGATAGTCATTTGGTCTGGTTTGATCATTTTTTCGATTTTCTTGACAATACTTGCACTGGCAAAGGAGTACCCCTTCTCTATACCAAAGGCAATACTTTCCATAGAGACTGGTCATGCACGTTTAGTACCCCTTACATCAGATGCCAGTAAATTAATTGGGAGACGAGGGCCATCCGAACAACAAATTACTGCCTATCTGGCTCTACGGGGCTGGTTGCATAAGGAAACACTTGGTGACCATATCATCTACGAAAAGGACAATGTTACTTTAAACGTCTATTCTCGTTTCCGAAGAGGTTACTGGTTGTACATTCTTGACAAAGCCCCATAAGCTGAAAGGAAATCTAATCGGATAGTAATGGCTTGGCTGTCCAAATCGTTTCTTGTGGCGAAGCTATAGTTTAACACCTTACATGTTTGCGTTTGAAACCAAGTTGCCCTCTATCTACTCCCTTTTGAATATTGTCGGCAGCATGTAGGAAACTGCTTTTTTTCTTGTCCCGTTTGACTTCTACTGGGCCTACTGCCATTGCGGTCTCGACCGCCCTATCATGGAGCGGCATATAGGATACCCCTACTGTATAAATAAAATTATTCATAGCGTATTTTGTTCTTTCAGGAGAATCGTGAATCGTAGTTTTCACAATTTCAAGCATATTGGCAATTTTGCTTTCGGAAAATTCCCTGTCTGGGCGATTACCCAAAAGCCAGCAGTAACAACTCCAGCCCGCTGACATTCTCAGTTCTTCGCCGCTTGCGATCCATTTATCAGCAACTTCTTGAGCAATTTCTGTTTCTGCCAAGGTTACTGCAACCACATAATCGGACAGCATGTAAAAATAAGCCGCATCCATCCAACGCTCAAAATCGGCTTCAGTCATTGCATTTGGGTCTGCAATTATGCCCGCAAAGTACATGGCGTCGTAGTTCCCTGTGGAGTAAAGCTGCTCAGCCAAAGGTTGATTTATTTTTATTTTCTTGAAGATGGGCTTCATATCGCCTGTAGCCACGCCAAAAAGCGGTTCGCGCGCGCCATTGGATATGTAGATTTTCTTGGTTCGTTCCTTGCCGAGAGCTTCAAGCTCTTGCATAACCATATTTACATTCATTGTTTAACACTTCCTTCTAATTGGAGGTTTCCCTTAAGGTTTATAACTATCTATTAAGACTATATCAGATTTTGAAAGTATTTTTAATGGCACTTCCATCTGAGCAGGAAGCAGATTCAGTCCGAGATAGGCTTTTTTTATAGACGGTTGTTATAAATTAACATATAATTACGTTATAAAACAACTTTTAAAGTTATAAAATAACATTTATTTGAGGGAGTGAATTTAATTGTCGGTAGAACCAAGATTAAATCGAATGTTTAGCAAGCAAGGAAAATGCTTTGATGTGGCTGTTGATCATGGTTTTTTTAACGAGTTTGGATTTTTAGCTGGAATTGAGAATATGAAGCAAGCGATTGCGACGATTGTGGAAGCAGGTCCTGATTGCATTCAACTAAGCATTGGGCAGGCTGGGCATCTCCAATCGATCCCTGGCAGCCGGAAGCCTGGACTCGTGCTTCGTACAGATGTAGCTAATATTTATGGAAGCGTGCTGCCGCATTTCTTGTTTAGCGAGCTTATCGATAAGGCGATTGAGCAAGCTGTTCGAATGGATGCTGTGGCGGTTTGTGTCAATCTGTTGTTGCTGCCTAATCAGCCTGAGTTGCACTATCAATGTGCTAAAAATGTTTCTATATTAAAAACAGAATGTGAAAAATACGGCATGCCTCTTATGGTAGAACCCTTGGTTATGCTGGCCAATGAAGCAAAGGGCGGTTATATGGTAGATGGCGATATTCATAAAATTTTGCCGCTAGTCCGTCAAGCTGTAGAATTGGGCGCGGATGTGATTAAAGCAGATCCTTGTGACCATGTAGAAGAATATCATCGTGTCATTGAAATTGCCTCCGGGATTCCCGTACTTGTGCGTGGCGGAGGAAGAGCCAGCGATGAGGAAATTATGACCCGTACCGTAGAATTGATGAAACAAGGCGCGTCAGGCATTGTCTATGGCCGCAATGTCATTCAGCATCCGAATCCAGCCGGTATGACCAAAGCCTTGATGTCCATTGTCCACCATGGTGCTTCCGCAGAACAGGCCCTAACTATTTTAACTTAATAACATCCAAAAGGAGTTCACCCTAAAATGTCGAAAAAAACCATACGCTTTGGTGTTATTGGCTGCGGTTTAATGGGAAAAGAGTTTGCAAGCGCGGCAGCCCGCTGGTGTCATCTTACCAATGTTGATTTTGAACCGAAGATTGTGGCTGTATGCGATGCGAATTCTGCTGCGACGCAGTGGTTTCAGGATAACATTGCGAGCGTGGAGGCAGCTTACACAGACTATAAGGAGCTTCTTGCTAATCCTTCTGTAGATGCCATATATTGTGCGGTTCCACACAATCTTCATGCGCAAATCTATATCGATATTATCGAGTCAGGCAAGCATTTGCTGGGAGAAAAGCCGTTTGGCATTGATCAGGAAGCAAACCGTCGTATTTCAGAAGCTATTATCAAACACCCGAACGTTATTGTTCGTTGCTCCTCCGAATTTCCATTTTATCCGGGAGCTCAACAAATCTTTCAATGGGTCCAGGAAAATAAATTCGGTACAATTATCGAAGTCGAAGCGGGCTTCTGGCATTCCAGCGATCTCGATCCGACCAAAGTGATTAACTGGAAAAGGCGAATCGCTACCAATGGCGAATATGGATGCATGGGGGATTTAGGCATGCATGTCCTGCACTTGCCTATGCGTTATGGCTGGAAACCAAAGTCCGTAAGGGCCTTATTGACCAAAGTCGTACCCGAACGACCAGATGGAAAAGGAAACATGGTTCCTTGCGAGACGTGGGACAATGCCATTCTTGCCTGTGATGTTGAAATGGAGGGCCAACAGTTTCCTATGATTCTATCCACCAAACGTATTGCCCCGGGCAATGCGAACACGTGGTTTATCCGAATAACAGGTACCGACTTCTCTGCCGAATTTACAACGAAAAATCCTAAACAGGTAGCTTCCTTACCTTATACACCGGGTGGCAATCAAGCATGGCATGTCGTGGATGCGCCATATAAATCAGCGTACGGCACAATTACAGGAGGTATCTTTGAGTTCGGCTTCTCGGATTCGATTCTCCAAATGTGGGCAGCTTTCTGTGATGAACTGGCGCATGGTAAGGAGACACAGCAGCCTTTCTACTGTGCTACTCCAGAGGAGGCAGCAGGAAGCCATAAGGTATTTACAGCAGCATTGGAATCGAACCGGACAGGACAAACGATTTCGATCGACTGGAGGGAATAGCTTTGAGTCAGAACGAAGCGGAAGTGATCATCGCTGGGCATATTTGCTTGGATATTATACCAACTATCTACGATAAACAATCTGGGATGGATGCTCTGCTGGTTCCGGGTAAGCTCGTTGATATTGGTCCCGCGGTAATTTCAACGGGAGGCGCAGTTTCCAATACGGGAATTGCGCTTCACCGTCTAGGCAGTCGAGTGAATTTAATGGGCAAAATTGGAAAAGACCAATTCGGTGAAGCCATTCTTACGGTCTTAAGACAGCATGGCTCGGCCTTAGTTGATGGTATGATCGTGTCTCCTAATGAGCACAGTTCTTACTCTATTGTGATTAGTCCTCCGCATATAGACCGGACCTTCCTGCATTCGACAGGAGCCAACGATACGTATTCGGCAGGGGACTTAAATCCTGAACAGCTCAAAGGTGCGCGCTTGTTTCATTTTGGATATCCGCCTTTAATGCGCAGGATGTATGAGAATGACGGAAATGAATTAGCTTTATTGCTTAAAATGGTCAAGGATAGCGGGTTGACCGTATCGCTTGATTTGGCAAAGCCTGACCCTAAATCTGACGCGGGTAAGGCTAATTGGCGTGCTATATTTGCAAAAGTACTCCCTTATGTCGATGTGTTTTTGCCCAGCTTTGAAGAAATTCTTTATATGCTGCATCGTGAACATTACGATCAATTGCTGCAAGAGGCTCCGTCTGGAGATCTTTTACCTTTTGCGAGTAGAGCTCTCCTATCTGAAATTTCGGAAGAATTGTTAGAAATGGGTGCTGCAATCGTTGGACTGAAGCTAGGAGAGCATGGCTTATATGTGCGAACAACCTCCGATCATAGCCGTCTAATGGCTATGGGACTTTGCGCACCTGCTCAAGAACATCTCGGAAATTGGACGAATAGTGAGTTGATAACTTCTTGCTATAAGGTGGATGTTGTGGGAACTACGGGCGCTGGTGATTGCACGATTGCGGGATTTTTACTTGGTCTGATGAGGGGCTTAACTTTGGAGGATTCACTCCATACCGCTGTCGGCGTCGGTGCATGTAATGTAGAACAAGCAGATGCGACAAGCGGCATTCCGGATGGATCAGAGGTGTGGCGTCGAATCAGCGACGGTTGGGCAAAGCGTGAAATGAAGCTCCATTTGAATAATTGGAGCTTTAATGAGCATGGCATATGGATCGGACCTCATCACAAATCGTAGGAGAAGGGCAGGGATAACCTATGAAACGAAGTGAAATAGGCAAAGCGCAAGAACGCGCAGCAGCTATGTTGAAGTCTAGCGGTATTGCATTAACGGAACAGGAAATAACGCATATTGAAGTGGCGGGTTTTGGGCTCGGAGAACTTGACGTTCAGGGTTTGGAGTTAATTACTTATGTGAATACGGACCGCTACTGTGCGAAAGAATTAGTATTGTTCCCACGCCAAACGTGCCCAGAGCATTTACACCCAACTATCGGAAGTGCACCCGGTAAAATGGAAACCTTTCGCTGCCGTTCAGGAAGCGTTTTCTTGTATGTAGAGGGAGAAGCTGCGACAAGCATCAAGTCGATTGTTCCTCCAGGCAGTGAGCCGTATTACACCGTCTATCATGAGATAGAATTACTTCCAGGTGAACAATACACGATTGAGCCCGGAATCAAGCATTGGTTTCAAGCGGGTAATTTAGGTGCCATTGTCTCCGAATTTTCCAGCACAAGCCGTGATGAATTTGATATCTTTACAGATCCTCGAATCGTACGGATGCCCATCGTTACGGAAGATGAGTAAAAGGATATCAGACAATGAAACTATATGGTAAAAGCTGGTCAAGGCGTGAGCTGGAAGCACGAGTAGGTAAAATTGAACAAATAGCCGGCATCAAGCGGTTCGTAACCACAGAGGGAAATGAAGCGGATGTAGAGCAGATTCAGATTCGAACAGGAGCGGGTTTGAGCTATTATATAACGCCATCTAAAGGCTTGGACATCTCTCTTGCCGAGTTCCATGGCATACCGATTAGCTGGCAATCTCCGAATGGCGATGCTCATCCTGCTTATTATGATGCTGCGGGAAATGGCTGGCTTCGAACAGCATCAGGCGATTTGCTCATGACTTGCGGATTGATGCAAGTAGGCGCTTCTGGTGAGGATGATGGGGAACGCCTCGGCTTGCACGGTCGAATCCATCATACGCCTGCAAGGCAAGTCACGGCTGTAAGCAACTGGTTTGAGGACGAAATGGAAATGAGAATTTCTGGCGAGGTGGAGGAAACTTCCATCTTTGGCGGGTGCCTTCGCTTATCGAGGCAAATTCGCAGCCGTCTAGGGGAGAACGAAATATTCATTCAGGATGAAGTTCGCAATATGGGCTTTCAGCGCTGTCCGCATATGATCTTATACCATTTTAATTTCGGATTCCCCTTGTTAAGCGAAGAGACGGCGATCATTTTCAAGGATACGAGTGTGCAAGCGCGTGAGAGCGAAAATTCCATTAGCGGATATCAGGAGTGGCAGGCTCCGGATGCGAATTATCAAGAACGAGTCTACTATCACCACATACATGGGGAACCCGAAGTGCAAATTGTAAATAAACATTTCCCTCTTCACGACGGAGAAACTGAGGTACAAGTTACCCTTCAATGGTCTTCAGACACACTGCCCAAACTTGTTCAGTGGAAAATGCCTGGGGCTGGTACACATGTGTTAGGCATAGAGCCTGCTAACTGCCACGTTGGAGGCCGGCATAAAGAGCGCGAGCAAGGAACGCTTGTCTTTTTGGAGCCAGGCGAAACGGTGAAATATAACTTAAGGTTGATCCTAAAGTGAGTTCTAGGGATAATAGAGTCATTGAAGAAAAGTAACGGGGGCTCACCATGACGCATAACCAAACCATTAACCAACGTCAGCAACAAATTCTGGATCGAATGGCTCTAGACGGCGAAGTTAAAATAGCTGAGTTGAAAGAAATGTTTGACGTCACCGAAATGACGCTGCGCAGGGATCTGGAAAAGCTTGAATTTATGGGACTACTTAGGCGCACATTCGGTGGCGCTATTCTCGTTGGCAAGGATATTGCGCTGCAGGATCGCACTGGCTTCATGATGGATGAGAAGATGAGAATCGGCCTGCAAGCCGCTCAACTTGTTAAGTCTGGTGATTCGATTTTTCTGGATGGCGGTTCAACAACATTGCAGGTAGCGAGGTATTTGAAACCGGGGATGAATATTACCGTTGTTACGAATGCCCTGAATATTGCCGCCGAGCTTCAAGGGAAGCAAATATCCACGATTGTAGTTGGAGGTATGCTTCTGGATAAAACATCGACTTTGGTCGGTCCTATTGCAGCAGGTTCCATTGCTCAAATGGCATTTGACCGTGTCTTTATTGGTACCACTGGCGTGTCGTTCAAGCATGGCTTTAGTAACTCTAATATGCATGAAGCAGAAATCAAACGGCTTGTCATCAAGCAGGCTTCAGAAGTGAATATTGTTATGGACCATATGAAGTATGGCATTAGGGATTTGTTTTCGTTCGCGTCTCTGAATGCTGTAGATCGAATTATCTCAGATCGCTGCCCTGATCAGGAATTGGATGGTATTCTAAAGGAAGCCTCTGTGGAAATCGTAGTAAGCTGCTGAAATGTCCGTTATAAGACCGATACTCCTTGGAAAATAAGGGGTTCCGGTCTTTTTTACGGCCCAAGTTCCATTTCTGTTTATTGTTTGATTAGACAGTATTCGAACTATGCAGCAATTGAAAAACTCATTATTGTGAAAGTGAGAGATTCAGCAATCAATTCGAAGGCAGCTCTAAATCACCAGACATCAAAAGGAAAGAAGAAAGGAGTATTTTTGCTTATGGCTTTCATCAGGGAGATTGCAAAAAATCGTCAGCTATATGTACTAGCTATTCCGGGAATCGTTTTTTTAGCTATCTTCTCCTATATTCCAATGTTCGGACATTTAATAGCGTTTGAACGCTTCCAGCCTGTGAAAGGAATTTGGGGAAGCAAGTGGGTTGGATTGGATAATTTTAAATTTTTTTTCGGAGGGCAAGATTGGTTGAGGGTTACCTTCAATACGGTTTATCTGAACTTACTGTTTCTAATCTTTGGTATAGGTTTTGCCATCATTCTTGCCATTCTGATTAATGAAATTGGCTCAACAGTGATCAAGAAGATTAGTCAATCCCTCATTTTTCTTCCCTATTTCATTTCTTGGTTGGTCGTGAGCTTAATGATACTAGCTTTTATGAGCACAGACGGCTTAATGAACAACTGGTTGAAGCAAATGAATATCGATAGCATTAATTGGTATCAGCGTGTATATTTATGGCCTCTTATCTTAACATTGGTCTACGTTTGGAAATTTGCAGGTTATTATTCCATTATCTTTTTGGCTGCAATCGTAGGCATTTCTTCTGAATATTACGAATCGGCCAAGATCGATGGAGCTACCCGAGTGCAGCAAATCATACACATCACCATTCCTTCGATTCGATCCGTCATCGTGGTGTTAATGCTTTTAGGAGTCGGACGTATCTTCTTCGGAGATTTCGGTATGATTTATGGAATAATCGGGGATAACTCCATTCTATATCCGACAACCGATGTAATCGATACCTACTCGTTCAGGGCGCTGCGTCAGTTGGGCAACTTCGGAATGTCTTCCGCCGTTGTTTTCTATCAATCGATCATGGGATTGTTTACCATCCTTATTTTCAACAGGATCGCTAAAAAAATAGATCCCGATTCGAGCTTATTTTAGGAGGGGAATATGGGAAACACAGCTTGGACAGCATCGAAAAAGACAGTTCGAACACGGATCAGAAATGATCAATCCTGGGGTGAAAAAGTGTTTCTCTGTTTCATGTATGTTCTCATAGTCTTGTTCAGTTTGGTTTGCGTCATTCCCTTTTGGATTGTGCTGGTGGATTCGTTCGCTTCCGAAGCGAGCTTCCTCCAATATGGTTATCAATTGATTCCGAGCGCTTGGAGCTTAGATGCCTATAAGTACTTGCTGGTAGGAGGCCAATTCCTCACCAGTTATAAAAATTCATTGGTTATTACGATTGCGGGTACTGTATTGGCCGTAACTATCACATCCATGTTTGCTTATGTACTGGCACATCCAAAAGTAAAGTACCGGGATGTTCTTTCCTTTTTAACTTACCTAGCGATGGTTCTGGGTGGAGGGTTAGTTGGCTTTTACATGATGGTTGCGAATTGGCTTCATTTAAAGGACTCCCTTTGGGCACTTATTTTACCCTATATATTGAACCCTTTCTATGCGTTCATTCTTGTTGCCTTCTATAAATCGCTTCCCTATGAAATCAATGAAGCTGCAACCATTGATGGGGCGGGAGATATTCGTCTGTTTTATAAAATCATATTACCGATTTCTACGCCTGTCATTGCGACTGTATCGCTCTTTTATGCAATCCAGTATTGGAATGATTGGTATTTATCCTTACTTTTCATAGATAATTACAAGCTGCATCCGCTGCAATTAATGATTCGCCAATTGATTTCGAATCTTAATGTTTCCGCTTACGTTGGGGGCGGAGCCAGCTATCAAGTAACAGCTCCGACGAGTGCCATTCAATTGGCAACCGTTTGCCTGACCATTGGTCCTATCGTACTTCTCTATCCTTTTTTGCAAAAGTATTTCGTTAAGGGAATTACCATTGGTGCCGTGAAGGGATAATTCAATGATAAATTTACCCGAGTCTCTCGGTTAAATATAATTACAACTAGGAGGTCGTTAAAAATGAGCATGAAAAGAGGGACAGGTGCAGTTTTAACCATGATGGTACTGGCGAGCATGTTGACAGCATGCACCGACAAGCGTGTTGAGCCTTCCTCCACAATCGCTGCAACGAAAGCTGGCGATCAGAAGAAGCTTGAACCTGTCACGCTGAAAATTATGGTCCCCGGAGACCGCCCGAAAGATTTTGATGCGGTTATCCAAGAAGCTGAAAAAAAGATGGCGAATTCCTTAAACGTCAAATTGGATGTTGTCTTCGTTCCTTGGGCTGATCTTGCTCAAAAAACGCAGGTAACCCTATCTTCCGGAGAAGACATCGATTTGATTTTTGATGCGCCCTGGCTGCACATTACCCAGCAAATCGCGGCAGGCAGCTATGAACCGCTTGATGGCCTGTTAAAGCAATATGGTCCGAACATTCTCAAAAACCGTCCGCAGCAAATGTGGGATGCAAACAAATTTGACGGGAAAATCATGGCAATTCCAAACGGAAACACATTTGTACAAGGACGCGTTTATTATGTGAGAAAAGATCTTCGCGAACAGTTGGGTATAGCGCCGATCAAAACCTATGAAGACTTGATCAAATATGCCTACGCGGTGAAAGATAAGATTCCTAACGTTACTCCGTTTATTCCAGCAGGTCAAGATGTGAATAAAGGTTTGTCGGAAGGTGCTTTCCGTCGTTATTGGTCGGACAATAAGGAAAACATTACCCCGAGCCCGGCGCTTTCGGAATCCCTTGTTCTATATACGAAGAATAATGATGGAAAAGTGTATAACCTGTTCGATCAAATGGAGCCCATGGTTTGGTCATGGATCCAGAATGCCCGCAAACTGTATCAGGATAAAATCATCAGCCCTGATGTGCTTGCAATTAAGGATATAAACGAGCCGGCCAAGCAAAGCAAAGCAGCCATCATTCCGCATAATGAATTTGGAGTGACGAATGATATGCAGCAAGCTTTAAAAACTGGAAGCCCTAAAGCGGAATTTGAAGCTGTAACGTTTATGAATCTGGAGAAAGGTGCAATACTAACGAATTCACTTCAATATAACTTTATTGCTGTTCCCGTTGTAAGCAAGCATAAGGAGCGCGCCATTCAATTCCTTGATTGGGCCAATCAGAAAGAAAATTATGATTTGTTGGTGTATGGGATTAAAGATAAGAATTGGGAAGCGATTGGGGACGACCAATATAAGTTTAAAGGCGACAGTTATGCATGGTTTCCTTACGTATGGATTTGGAATCCGACGACGGACCGTCTGGATGCCAGTCAAGAGGATGCTACGAAAAAGCTGAACAAATGGACGGCAGATGCAAGTAATTTTACCATTGATAAACTATCCGGATTTACTTTCAATAACGCTGCGGTAAGCAATGAAATTTCTCAATACGTCAGTATCGAGTCTAAATATTATTCCGCATTGTTCAACGGTGTTGTCGATCCCGATCAAAGCTGGGTTAAATTTAAAGCGGAAGCAGCACCTTTAGCAAAGAAAATTCAAGTAGAAGAACAAAAGCAAATCGACGCGTTTCTTGCTAAAAAGTAGCTGAGCATTACATAAGCGGATGTTTGTGTTTTAATGAATAGGAGTAAGAATGAATGAAGGAGAGTTCAGATGAAGAGGCTGCTGCCAGAAAAAACATACCTTCGAAATTTTTTGAATATGGGAATTTTATTTACCGTTATCATTCTCCTCTTCTCCTATTTATTAAGACAAGAATATTCCAAGCAGGCTTATGAAGATATCAATCATTTGATGGAAATTAAGACAGACAGATTGAGCCAAGGGTTTGAATATCAATTGGACCATCTTCGCGCCTATGCTTTAAATATTTATCAAGACCCTGACATATTCAATTGGCTAATGTCTGATAGAAATGAGCCCTTATCTGCGTCCTATGCCTTTAAATCCGTTTCCAAATTTATGAGTTTGCAAGCATTTATCGATACAACCTATTTGGTTAATACGAAGACGCAGCAAGTGATTGATTCAAAGGCAGGAATTCATAGTTTTGCGGATTTTACTGATCAGGAAATGCTTGCGCGGATCAAGAATAATGCTCCAACGACATTAAGATTTTTCAATCATACGCTTAATACTGAATCTTATTTGGCTTTAATCGTTCCATCGAACTATTCCAAAATCGCAAGCCAAGGATATCTTGTTATTTTATTGAATAAAAGCCTTATTGACTCAAACTTCGCAGAGCAAAATTGCTTTTAACCCCTTGATATATATAGCTAACTCAAGATAATAATCTATCTCTTGCAAAAATAGAAAACACCGCTTCCGTTTGATATAGTGATTGTGTCGAGCAATCCACTACCACACAGAAGAGGTGTCCTCTATATGATAGATCAAAAGCAGCCCTGCAATCAACTGCCTAAAGAAATTAAACCGGCATTCGAAGAACTTCATGTGCTAAAGCACTTAAAAGACGCAAAAATAAGCAAGAAATTTGGTTATTCTGCTGCTTATCTGTATCAGCTTGTATTCGTTCTTTTGTTTCATCAGAAAAATTGGTTTCGCCTGCTCCAAAGTGAAAAAGCGGAATCATTTCCAGGCAAAGACGCCGTTTATCGTTTTTTGAATCATACCAAATTTGCTTGGCGACAGTTTCTCCTTTCCCTTAGCACAGCAACCATCCATAAAGTCGAAACGCTAACCTCAGACGAGCGTGTGACCGCATTCATTTTTGACGATTCCATGTTTGATCGTAACCGCAGCAAAGCGGTAGAATTGCTTGCAAGATTCAAAGATCACGCCACTGGAGCCTATTATAAAGGCTTCCGTATGCTGACGATGGGATGGTCTGACAGCCATTCGTTTATTCCCATGGATTTTGCTTTGCTGAGCTCGGTCAAATCACAAATAAATGGCATCTCTGAATGGACGGATAAACGAACCGTCGGCTATAAACGCCGCGAGGAAGCGCTACTTTCAGCGCCAAAGGTCATCGCGTCTATGATAGACCGTGCCATAGCTGCTGGTGCGTCTGCGTCTTATGCCTTAATGGACAGTTGGTTCACCCATGCGCCACTCATAAAAGAAATCCTGGATCGTGGTCTCCATGTCATTGGCATGATTAAAAATGACAACAAACGTTACCTAGTTGGAGGAATCCGCCTGAACCTAAAGGAATTGTATCTGGTAGCCCCGCAAGTTGAGGGAAAGAAGTCCGATATTCTTCGCTGCATTCGAACTGAATTGGTCGCCGGAATACCGGTGCTCGTGGTATTTATTCGGCATCGCTCCAAGAAAAAAGAATGGCTAGCAATTCTCTCCACCGACTTGACTTTGACGCCTCAGGAAGTCATTAGTACCTACACGATGCGTTGGAATATTGAGGTCTTCTTTAAGTGTGCAAAATCCATGTTACGCCTGCAAAAGGAGTTTCAAGGTCTTTCATACGACCTACTCGTTAGTCATACAACGATTGTATTTTCTCGTTATATTCTGCTTGCATGGCAGCATCGACAAAGCACGGACCAAAGAACGCTTGGTGGTTTGTTTTATTTGCTATGTGATGAAGTCAGCACCTTGGATTGGGTAGTCGCCTTACAGCAACTGATCGATTTGATCAGTGAAGTAGCTACAAAAGCATCCAAAAAACTTTCGAAATTAATAAAAAGTCAACTACAACAATGGATTGTCGGTTTGCCCAGTTACCTCAAGGCTTATCTGCCGATTTCAGGCTGCGAAGTTTGAGTTA
>NZ_AUGY01000132.1 GCF_000422905.1 Paenibacillus alginolyticus DSM 5050 = NBRC 15375 | reverse complement strand
CGGTGTGTGCTTGGAGTTGCTCAGACAGTTCGCAATACGATTTCAGTTGCAACAGCTGAGCAACGACATGAAGCCCTATGGCTGAACCCGCAAACAGCTTCTTTGACCGATGATCCTGAAAAATAGACCGATAATCTAGGACATTGAGCACTTTGAGACATTGACAAACTACTAAAAATTCCTTATCGTTATCCATGGTTTGCTCCTTTGTTTGGGAGAATGATGGATAGCGCGTCATTCCCTAAACATAGGTGCTTTTTCTTTGTTTGTCTAGATTAATAAATACTTTATATTACAAATTAAGTAAATATTTGATGTGAGGTTTGATGCATCGGTAATGCAAAAAATACAACAATTTGAGCCAAAAGTAGCTTTATAGCCTCTAAAACGGATAAATTGTTATACAACATACAACAATCCTTAGCTTGCCCAGAAGAAATCAAGGAAATTTTTGTACGTTGTACAACTTGCCTTCCTAATTTCCCCTTTCTCCCACAAAGCAGAAAACAAAAACATTAACAAAAAACTGTCACGACTTCGCCGCCGCCCTTAGCTTTAATTTCAATCAACGTTCACTAGGCGACATGTAAAAAAAGGACTTCATCGAATTTAACATTCGCTGAAGTCCTTTTTGACCTATATTTATAAGATTTACTTGTCTTTTTTAGCGTGTGAACCATCGCAGTTACCTTCAGTGTTTTGTGTGTTTCCGCATGCGCATTTACCCATGATCTCAGCCTCCTCACTTGTTTGTGGTGCTGAGGTAATTATATCCATTTCACTTACAATTGTAAAGTGAATAATTAAAAGTTAGTAAATGAGTTTAATTATCATTCTCATTACACTTGTTCGTACTTTTTTAGCACTCTCCTGTCGAGACTGCCAAGAATTTGACAATGACGTACTCCATCATGCAAGGTATAGTTATAGCAACACAACATGATCGATAGTTTGCTAGTTTCAAAATAAAATAATTAACCCTTGGGAGGTACTATGAAATCCACGAAACTCACGATGATCGCGACGGCCGCTATGGCTTTCTCCTTATTTGCATCAGCTTCACTTTCGCTTCCAGCTTCCGCTGCAGCCAAAACAAGCGCTGATTTCTCAGATTTGGCCGGTAGTGATGCCGCGCTTAAAGCTAAGATTGATGCGATGATAGCAGCTGGTGTTTTTGAAGGCGTCTCGGACAGCACATTTGGCATTACGCAAAATATGACTCGTGCTCAATTTGCTAAAGTAGCCACATTGATCTACAACATTACTGTTGATCCTACCGTTAAGGTGTCCAGTTTCTCTGATGTTAATGCCAATGATACAGCCAATGGCTGGGCCATCCCTTATATTGAAGCAGCCAAAAAAGCAGGCCTCATAGACGGTGTTACAGACACCACTTTCCTTCCCGGCGATTCGGTAACGACAGCTCAGCTGGATACTGTATTGCTTAAAGGTTTAGGCAAAAAGATTTCCATGACTGGCTCACCTTGGTACGCAGATGCTGTAAAACAAGCAACAGAACTTGGCATTCACCCTGCTAGCAAATCTGGCGACCAGCCTGCCAATCGCGCTGACCTTGTTATAAGCTCCTACACAGCTCAGCAAGTTTTTGGGAATCAAACACGCATTTCGATTACAAACACACAAGCCTCTTCTTCCGACAATAAGAAGGTTCAAGTTACTTTCAATAAAAAGGTAGATGCTAGCAAAGCAACACTCACTTTGAAAAATGGTTCAACCATAGTCCCTACGACAACTGAGTGGGCTAGCGATGGCCAATCGGCAACATTAACAGCCAACTTAGCGCTCGCTGCAGGTGATTACACGGTTACGCTTGGCGGACTTGATGCTTCCACTATCCAAACAACTACTGGCAGCTTTAGCGTTATAGCCCCTAGCACAGGGAACGTTTCGATTAACGGCACCTACACATTAGCTAGTGTGCTCGACAGCGGTCTAACAGATGCAGCCACAGGATCAAACGGTCTAGTTAGCAAAGCAACAGCTGAAGATCCAACACTAAGTAAATTAGCTAAAGAAATTGAAATTAAAGTGACATCGGCTAGTGGAGATCCTATTGCTATCCCTGGGGTTGTTCAATCCGTTCATTCCTCAGATCCTAGCATTGCTAAAGTTGGTCTTACCTCGGACCATCACGCTTACGTTCTAGGCAACAAGCCGGGAACTGCTGACATCAGTGTCATTGTCCAAATTGGAAATGGCGACGCTAAGCAATTACACGTTACTGTCACGGTTAAAAGCGACGCGATCACTGCCAAGGAAATAAAAGCAGGACAAACTACCATTGAGAAGACGGTAACAGGCAGTGTTTATACCTTCAATGCTTATACGGAAATGGATCTTTCCATCACAGATAACTACGGCATTAAGTATAAAAGCGCGGACATTAGTGGCTATAATTTCGCACTAGGCACCCTTTTCATCACGAATGACATTAAAGGAAATCCTGCTGTCGGAGCTGTAGGAACCGTAGAGATTGACGCGGCTGGAAACGTTAATGTGACTGGTAATGTGACTTCCTTCGAAATAACCGCAGTAACTCCAACAGGTGAAAAAGCAACAAGCTTCGTGACACTTAACCACTAGTAGAACCAAAAAAAGACCGTCAGAGCATTCACTCTGGCGGTCTTTTTCATCTATTATGGCTTAAACGCCAGCAAAGCCTCTCTAACCTCGGCCGCCGTGTCCATTTCCAAAATTCTTTCAGTTAAAGCCGCGCAATCGCTGCGGTTCAAATCCGTAATCACTTTCTTCACCTTGGAAAGAGATGAAGCTGCCATACTCCATTCATGCAGACCTAACCCGAGCAAAAGCGGTGCAGCAAGCGGATCTCCGGCCATGCTGCCGCACATGCCGGTCCATTTTCCTGCAACGTTAGAAGCATCAATGACTGTCTTGATCAGTCGAATGACGGCGGGATGGAAATAATCGTATAAATAAGCTACCTTCTCATTCATACGATCGACAGCAACCGTGTACTGCACAAGATCGTTCGTCCCGATGCTGAAGAAGTCTACTTCCTTGGCAAATCTGGAAGCGAGCAATGCTGCTGACGGAATTTCAATCATAATTCCCAATTCTACAGAATCCGCATAAGGGATTCCTTCTTGGCTAAGCTGTTCGCGAGTCTGCTCATAGATTTCTTTCGCCTGACGCCATTCTTCCATGCCCGAAATCATCGGAAACATGATTTTCACATCACCGTGAACCCCCGCTCGCAAAATCGCACGAAGCTGGGTTATAAGCAATTCCTTACGGTCTAGACAAAGTCGAATGGCTCGGTAGCCAAGAAAGGGATTCATCTCCTTCGGCAAATCCAGATAAGGAAGCTCTTTATCGCCGCCAATATCGAGCGTACGAATAACAACAGGGCATCCCTTCATTGCTTCTGCTACTTGCCGGTAAGCCTTATATTGGGTTTCCTCGTCAGGCATCTGAGATTGTCCCATGAATAAAAACTCTGTGCGGTACAGTCCTACCGCTTCAGCCCCTTGGCTTAGCAAGCTTGCCGATTCTTCCACCGTGCCGATGTTCGCGGCCAGTTCCACACGGAAACCGTCCTTCGTAACAGCATCCCGTTCCACATAAGCCAGCAGCTCGGCCTTCTCAGCCTCATCACGCAGCATAAGAGCATGAAAAGATTCTTTGGTTGACGCTGATGGGTTTAAGATACAGTCTCCGGTCGAGCCATCAATAAGAAGCTCATCTCCGTGCTGAATCTGATCCATCCCATCCCCCAACCCCAGAATCGCTGCGATCCCTAAGGAATTGGCCAAAATAGCGGTGTGGGAAGTTTTGCCGCCTATACGAGTGACAAACCCAAGCACCAAACTTTTGTCCAACTGAACCGTATCAGAAGGTGTCAGATCATCAGCTATGAGAATGACAGGCTCCCCGATATCGGAAAGCTGTGTCCCTTTGCGTTCACATAACTGAGCGAACATCCGGTTTCCTACATCACGAACATCTGCCGCGCGCTCCCGCATATATTCATTCTTCATGCTTTCGAACAGAGCAGCAACCTGCGTAACCACTTGATGTATCGCGCTTTCCGCTGTCCACTGCTCGCTCACGATTAATTTCTCCATGGGTGGATAAAAGGTTGGATCCTGAAGAAAGCTGATCTGCCCTTTCAGAATCACAGCCTTTTCTTCCCCAAGCGTACGCTGCGCCTTCTCAATCAGAACTTGCAGTTCAGCTTGGCAAGCAGCTTTGGCTTCCCGAAGCCGTTCAACCTCGGCTGCGGTATCTTGCGTTTTCTTTTTCTCTACGTCCGTTAGCCGCACTGGTGCGTACACGAATGCTTTACCTGTGCGAATGCCGGCGGATACCCCTAGTCCTTGCAGTACTCTCTCCGTCATACTAGTTCCTCCTATCCCTCAAGCTGCAATAAGCAGCTCTTATGCTTCTCCAAAGCCGCTTTCCACCAATTCAGCCAAAGCATCCAGCGCCGCTTGTTCATCCGGTCCTTCTGTTGTCAGGGTAATGACCGAACCCTTCTCCAACCCAAGCGTCATAAGACCGAGAATACTTTTCCCGTCTATGATCGAGATATTAGGTTCACTCTTATATTCAAGATTTACAGTTGATTGAAAAGATGCCGCTTTTTCCGTAAATAGTTGGGCAGGGCGAATATGAAAGCCGGAATCGTTCCGGATTGTAAGTTCCTTTGTAAGCATGACTTGCACATCTCCTCTTAAATGGTTTCCAAAATCGTTATCAATTGCTGCGCTTCGGTAACTTGCAACAAGCTTTCACGGAACTCCTCATGAATCAACTTACGGGAGAGAGCGATCAAAATTTGCAGATGCTCATTGCCTGCAGCGGCCTCTGGCACGGCGATCATGAAGACGATCCTCACAGGCTGGTCATCTAGTGATTTCCAATCCAGAGGCCCAGTCAACTTGGCAAAAGCAACGCCCGGCTTGCTGACTCCGTTCGACTTCCCATGAGGAATAGCAACCCCGAAGCCAATACCTGTCGAACCAGTCTCTTCCCGCTTCAAAACCGCCTCCAGATATGCTGCTTTATCCGAAATACAGCCAGCGGCTGCAAGTCCGTCGATCATGGATTGAATGCATTCTTCTTTGCTTGTTGCTTGCAATGGGATCAAAATGCTTTGTTCGTTCAGCAATTCTTGAATATTCATATCCGTATCCTCCTAAATATAAAGGGGGAAGAGAGGTTCAGTCCCCCTGCGCTTGGTTAATAGGTGTAAAGATTTAGTCTCTTATAGGCTTCTTCAATATATTCAGCATGATGGCTGTAGCAACTGTTCCCGCTACGATAGCTAAAGCATACAAGGCCAGGTGACCGACAGCATTCGGGATCGGCAGGACGAAAATCCCTCCATGAGGCGCGCGCAGAGTAGCACCGAACAGCATGGATAAAGCACCTGTTAAAGCAGAGCCGACCATGATGGACGGGATCACGCGGAACGGATCACCTGCTGCAAACGGAATGGCACCTTCCGTGATAAATGAAATCCCCAGAACGGAAGCCGCTTTACCGGCATCCCGCTCCTCCTTCGTAAATTTCTTCGGAGCAAGTAACGTTGCAAGCCACAAACCAAGCGGAGGTGTCATACCAGCAGCCATCACTGCTGCCATCGGACCATATACACTGCTAGCCAACAATCCTACAGCGAACGTATACGCCGCTTTATTCACAGGGCCGCCCATATCGAATGCCATCATCGCGCCCAGTAGAATACCCAGCAATACGGCATTCGTGGATCCGAGCGATTTGAGCCATACCGTCAAACCATCCATAATTGCTTTTACAGGTTCGCCAATGACATATATCATTAAAAGTCCAGTAATTCCAGTAGCCAGTAAAGGAATAATTAGAATAGGTTTTAAGCCTTCAAAATTCTTAGGCATCTTGATATAATCTTTCAACAGCTTCGCTACATAACCCGCGAGAAACCCGGCAATGATTCCGCCTAGGAAACCTGCTCCCATTTTTGAAGCGAGCATCCCGCCAACAAGACCCGGCGCCAAGCCCGGCTTTTCCGCAATAGAGAAGGCAATGAATCCCGCCAAGATGGGTACCATCAAAGCAAAAGCTGCTCCGCCGCCGATGTCCATTAAAGCTGCTGCAAAAGTACCCTGTTCTTTAAAAGCCTCAATTCCAAAAATAAAAGAAAGTGCAATTAGCAATCCGCCAGCGACAACCAAAGGAAGCATGTTTGAAACACCTGTCATCAAATGCTTATAGGCTCCGGTTCGTGAAGCGCTTCGCTGTGATTTCGACTGCTCTACTTGCTTCAGATAATCACCCGCAGAGGCTGCTTCTTTGTTCAACGCTTCATCGAGAAGGCCTCCCGGATTTTTGATCGCCTGCGCCACAGGGACTTTAACAACCGGCTTTCCAGCGAAACGGGATTCTAATACATCCGTGTCCGCAGCTACAATAATGGCATGAGCCTCGGCAATCTCTTGCTCGGTAAACTCATTTTCTACGCCAACAGCTCCTCTGGTTTCTACTTTAATCGTAATACCCTTTTCTCTAGCTGCTTTTGCTAAGGATTCAGCAGCCATGTACGTATGGGCAACACCGGTTGGACAAGCAGTAACTGCAAGAATCTTTTTCATAGACGCCCCCGCCTTCAATTCGAATTTGTTGTTTTTGGAATAGACCATATGTTCACACTGCCCAGTTTTTCTTCCACTTCAGCAAGCGTACAAACCTGTGTTCCTGGCTTCAAAGCCGTTACGGTTCCTGCAGTTGAGCTCCACCTCGCTGCTTCTTCCAGTGACATGCCATGCAGCATGCAATAAATGAGCGCGGCTACCATGGAGTCCCCAGCCCCCACTGTACTTAGGGGAGTAATTGGAGCAGGTTTAGCACGAATGGCCTCCGTCTTCGTTACAAGAATCGATCCCTCTCCGCCTAACGAAACCGCCACGTAAGCAATTCCTTTAACGATTAATCTTCTTGCCGCATCGATAATCTCTTCATCCGTCCGGAAGGACTCTCCGAAGAACGACTCCAGCTCATGAATGTTCGGTTTGATCGCGTAGGGAACAGCCTCAATACCATGGACGAAAGACTCACCATCCGCATCCAATACGGTCCGTACACCTGCCTCATTGGCAATTTGGATAAGTGTCTTATAGAAATCACTCGGTATTCCCTTTGGCAAACTGCCCCCCAAGACAACTAACGCAACGTGACTAACATCGTTTCTGAAACGATCAAGAAATTGACTTAACACGTCTTCGTCTACCGTAAAACCTGGCTCATTCAACTCCGTTGTTTCCCGCGTATGTTCCACATACACCTTCAGGTTCGTTCTCGTTTCACCCTTGGCCTGAACAAACCAATTGGGGATGCCTAGACTCGAAAGTGTATCCGTCAGCACATTCCCCTGGCGCCCTGCACACAGGCCCCAAGCCGTCACATCAATGGAAAAATTCTTCAGTACTTTGGCAACATTGATGCCCTTTCCTCCAGCATCCATTCGCCATTCTTTAATCCGGTTCAACCCGCCAAGAACAAAATCTTCTACCGTTACCGTTTTGTCTAAGGCCGGATTCAATGTAATCGTCAAGACAGGCAGCTTCATGACTTCCTCCCACCTGTTTGTACGACGGTAACGGTAACCCCAGCCGTATCTAGCTCTTTCAGCGCATTGTCCGATATACCGTCATCCGTCAGAAGCTGGTCAATTTCGGTTAATGCCGCAACCTTAGCAAAAGATACTCTTCCGTATTTGCTGTGGTCCATGAGTAAAATCACTTGCTTGGTTGAACGGAAGAAAGACCGTTTGGTCGAAGCCTCCAACATATTTGGTGTTGTTAATCCAATGACAGGATCCAGACCGTTGATAGCCACGAAGGCTTTATCAACATGCACGGATTCCAATGCTTTCTCAGCCAAGGGACCTACCATCGCCAGCGTTTCATGACGCAAGGTGCCGCCCGTAAGAATCAAATCGATTCCTGTGTTGGTAGACAATTCTTGAGCTACTGCAACGGAATTGGTTACTACCGTAAGCTTTTTGAATGTTTTCAATTCTTTAGCCAAATAATAAGTTGTCGTTCCCGAATCAAGTAGGATAGAATCGCCTTCCCGAACCATGGACGCCGCTTCTTTGGCTATCAGTTCCTTTTGTAAACGATAGCGATCTTCTTTTTCCACAAAAGTAGGCTCTGAATTATCGCTGACAAAAGCCACGGCTCCTCCATGCGTACGGCGAAGCTTGCCTTCTTCCTCAAGGATCTTCAGATCTCTGCGGACCGTTGATTCAGACACCTGAAAATGCTGAGCCAGCTCTTGAACGGACGCACGCTCTTTCACTTGAACATAATCGGCGATCTTCTGCTGACGTTCTTCCTCAAACAGCATCACGACCCCCCCTATTCCATTTTATAGATTTGCGCATATACGGTCATTCATTTGATTGTTTAATCTCATTTATGATTATATGTGATCGATATTTATTTGTAAAGCGCTTTCTAGAGGTAATTTCTTTCATATTAGTCATATTTAATCACAATATAATAAGCTGTCGCGCATGAAAAAACCACCCTCAAAGGGGTGGGTTTTAGAAGCAACTATGATGAGGTCACTTTCGCTTTTCTCCGAGTTCGGGCTGAAAACGTCCAATTCACGAAAAAAATACCGATAAGGATGAGTGATCCTCCTACATACACGAACCATTCTATGACTTCACCAAGCAGCAGCCACCCTGATAAAACACCGAAGAACGGGGCGAGGAATAAGAAGGCGCTCGTTTTACCGGGATCCCCTTGTTTCAATAAGAAAAACCATGAAGCGAATTGCACGATAGATGCCATGATGGCAAGCCATAATAGAATCAACACGGCGGATACGCCTAGGATTAGCTTCGGGGTTTCCATGGTCAGACTCATAACAAGGAGAAGGAGACCGCCGAACAGCATTTGGTAAGCGGTTAGGACCCACACATCGAAACTAGCTCCCCATTTCTTAACGAGCAGTGTGGAGATAGCCCACGAAATTGCAGATCCCATCCCAAGCACCGTACCCGTTTGCAACTGCATGTGAACACCTAGCGTGATAAACACGCCAACACAGCCGATCATGACTCCAATCCATTGGGAAATTCGGTATTTTGCGCCTAGAAACAGCGTTCCCAGCACGATGACGAGCAGTGGATTGGTGAAAGTCAAAATCGATGACTCACCAGCGGTAATCGTGCGCAAGCTTAGAAAAATACAGCCCATGACGCCAGCTGTTTGGAACAGCCCCACGCTCATGATTTTGCTCCAGTCACGAAGATTACCTGGACGCGGCCTTTTTCTCACAAACAGAGCCATCATTAGTCCCGCCAGTGTAAAGCGACAGCCTGCCAACAGAAGAGGTGAGAAATAAACCAAACCAATTTTACCGACAGCGAAGGAAGATCCCATCAGTGATGTTGTGACAACAACCATTAATCCAAATAAATAGCGATTCATATTATCCTCCCATAGGCTGCATACACGTTCAGGATGACTGTTGTCTTCACACTCAAATTTCGTTTATTATCGAAGTATGACTGTAATACTAACCTTAGTATATATCGATTATAAACTGAATTGATTTCGTTCTGTATCGAAGTATGATTGTATGAAGCGGAGGCTGATAAGGATGTGTATGAATCCAAATATTGTGGAAGTGGCTTCACTGATAGGCGAACCATCACGCATCACGATTCTGCTGAATCTTCTCGGCGGCAAATCGCTGCCCGCCAGCGAACTAGCGCGATTCGCGCGCATTACACCTCAGACAGCAAGCTCCCACCTATCGAAGATGGTGGAGGGCGGTCTTCTCGTCCATGAGTCGTATGGACGTCACAAGTACTACCGGCTGGCGAGCGCCGAGGTGGCCTATGCCCTGGAGGCGCTGCAAGCGATCGCCTCCCCGAAGCCGATTCGATCACTGCGCGAATCCGATCAATTAAGGGCGCTGCGCTATGCGCGCACCTGCTATGATCATATAGCCGGCCAGATTGGCGTAGCCCTGACGGACCGACTTCTTGAGTTAGGCCTGCTGCAGGAGGCAGGCAAGGATTTCATCCTCAGCCCTGCGGGTAAGCAGCGGTTGGAACGATTCGGCGTCGAGGTCGAGGAAGACTGCAAACGCAGGCGCCATTATGCGCGGCAATGCCTCGACTGGAGCGAGCGCCGCCATCATATCTCGGGCACGCTTGGCGCTGCGCTCACACGCCGGCTGTTCGAACTTCGCTGGATTGAACGGCTGCCCGATAGTCGGGCTGTGCGCGTCACCTCTGAAGGTCTGCAAGGACTTGCCGATGAATTCGGCGTTGTGCTGTGACTCCTGAGAAATATATACATTTCAGGAACCACACCTGCCCTTATCCACATATATTGGTTTAGCGTATTTCTGGCAAAAAACTTTAAGGAGATCATCCATGAATTATCCTCCTTCCTATTACACGTACCTCTATTCACCCTATGATCGTTACCCTATTCCTGCTGCTTACTACCCTGTTTATTGGGTATGGAATCGAGATTATCCGCAAGTAGATACGAAGGTTCTCTCACATTCAGTTGCAACCTCTCAGACCCTCCTTCGAGACGCCGCTCTCTTAGTCCAAAAGCTGGCGGACCCAGCTATAGCCGGCCAATTGATGAGCAATGCTCAGAAAGGCAATCAGAAGGAAGTGGATCGGATTATCCACACTTTGGGTATTGAGTCCATCATATTGACTAAATTTACACCAAGTGTTGTTCATTTCACTATCGATCCTCGCGTACCGGATAAACAGTGCTGTGAAATAGTATTGTCCCTTAAATGGGGTAAATGACAAAAACAAAGAGCAATCGAAACCAATATGTTCATTGGCTTGGATTGCTCTTCATAGTTCTTACCGGACGTCCGCTGCGTTCAACAATGGCCATACTCTCCCCAGCCAATTAGCTAGAATGACAAGCAAAATCCAGTAAAAGATATAATAAAGATCTAGCATCGAATAGGAAGATACATAGTAATAAGTCCGTTTTTTTTGTGCGGAAAAACGCTTCGCTTCCATGGCCACAGCCGTCCGGTGGGCACGGCGAATGCTCTGGGCAAGAAGAGGAATGGCGTACATTCGCAGCGTCGAATACCATCCGGTGATGGGATTACGCTTCTTCTTGCCCCGAACCTTCAGCGCATAGCGAAGAGTTTGGAACTCTTCGAGCATGAGCGGAAGCATGCGCATCGCGGCGAGGAAGCTGTAGGCGTATTTCGGCGCGACTTTCCACTGCTGCATCATGGCATAGAACAGCGCAACCGGCCGTGTGGTCAAGCTAAACAGCAGCCCAACCGCGGCAACCTGAAGGCCACGAAAGCCAAGATGGATGCCGCGGTAAAAGCTTTCTTCGGTGATTCGGATGAAGCCTAGCTGGTACCACAGCGTATCACCGCTGCCGAACAACATCATCCCCGTCGAAGAGGATAGGAAGATAAGCAGGAACGGTGAAGCATACAACAGCAGCCGCTTCATAGGATGGCCGGAGAACAAGAAGAGCGGCACCAGTGCGCCCAAGGTCAAATATATCATGGCATTCAGATTATGCGTGAACACGACAACTATAAACAGAAAGATGGACAGGATAAGCTTCACAGCCGGATTCACCCGGTGCAGCCAGGTTTCACGGAACGCGAATGTTATTTGCATAGCATCGCAGCTCCTTCCGGCGCATGTGCCGCGGAGGCCGGCAGCTTCTCAGCCGGCCATTCCTTCACATGCCCATCTTCAACCCGCCAAACGCGCGTGGCGCAGCGTTTCACAATCTCCGGATCGTGCGTGACCATCACGATCACGGTTCCGCTCGCCCGCAGCCGCTCCAGCTGCTGCAAGATGCGCAGCGTGCCGCGCGCATCAAGCCCGAAGGTGGGCTCATCGAGCAGCAGAATGCGTGGGCCGCGCACCATCGCGGACGCCACGCTTAAGCGCCGCTTCTGGCCCATCGACAGCTGGAACGGATGCCTCTTGCGCAGCGCGAGCAGGTCGTACTCCCTAAGCAGCCGCTCTATAGCCGCCTGCTGCACATCCCGCCCCTGCTCCGCCTCCGGCAAGGAGTAGGCCAGCTCTTCCTCCACCGAATTCGTGACGAATTGGAATTCGGGGTTCTGGAACACAAAGCCGACTTGCTCCGCAAGCTGCTCGACTTTGCTGCCCTTAACTCCCTCGATCCAGCAGCTGCCGTGGGTCGGGATGAGCCGCATGATCGCTAGCAGCAGCGAGCTTTTGCCCGCGCCGTTGGGGCCGACGACGGTAATCCAGTCGCCAGGATAGACGCTCAAGTTATCCACAGAGGTCTTGATCTGCCCTCCGCGCAGCCCTACCAAATCGCGTAGTGTCATGACCGGCTCCGCAGTCTGAAGGTCGGAGGTTGTTTTTAACTCCAACTCATTATCGTCCCAAACCCCAGGGTACCAAATCCCGTACTCGATCATTTGCTGTTTATGAGCTTCGAACACTTCATGAGGCGGACCATCTGCTAAAAGCCCTCCCTCGGGTGACATGACGATCAAGCGGTCGATGAATCCCAGGATGCCGCTTATTTTATGCTCCACGATAACCAGTGTCTTCTCAGCACTAATCCTTCGAATCGTTTCCCAAACCTGCTCAGTGCCTTCCTCATCCAGAAGCGCCGTAGGCTCGTCAAGGAACAGCACTTCCGGCTCCAGCGCGAGTACGCTCGCAATAGCCAACCGTTGTTTCATCCCTTGCGACAAATTCCCAATCAAGGTATGGGTATCCTCTAATTGAAGTCCCACCAACTCCAGATAATACGCGATAAGAGCAGGCATCTCCTCACGAGGGACTTGTAAATTTTCCAAGACGAATGCAATTTCCTCATCCACATAAGGCATGCAGAACTGTGTCTCCGGATCTTGAAAGACATAGCCTGAGCGGCTTGGTGTGTGGATGCCATCTGCCTTGAGCGGAATCTCTACAATGTCAGGCACAATACCGCTTAGCACTTGAAGCAGGGTCGATTTGCCACAGCCGCTCGGCCCTAGAAGCAGTACCTTCTCCCCGGGCTCAATTGAAAAGGAAATCCCCTGAAATAACAGGGGGGCGTCCTCTCCGGGATATTTTAACCTTAGATTCGTAACGCTCATTCCTTCGCTCATCACGTTACCCCAATACGTCGTAGTCTTTCTTTGAAACAGGACGAACTAGACTAAGCACACCGGTACGAGCCAATGCACCCGCTAAGTAGTACGCGAATACGCCGGCGATCAAAGCGCTGCCCAACAGACGAAGTCCAATAAACAGACAGTAATTCCAGAACGTGAGCTGATCAATATAGCCATAGTAATTGTCCACGAGTAAGGAAAGCACTGCGGATGCGAAGGACGCTAGGATCGTCACGCCCACATTGGCACGGCGGTACAGGAATAGCGCAAAAATGAGTTCAGCGCCAAGCCCCTGCAACAACCCATAGACAAGTGTAGAGACACCCCATGAGCCGCCAAAGAGAGCCTCAATCGTCGCAGCCGCTACCTCAGCCAATAAAGCAACGCCGGGTTTGCGAATAACTAGAAATGCGAAGGTTGCTGCCATAAACCACATGCCATAACTCAGCTGCTCCGCGTGAAGTCCGAAAGGTTTCAAAATATCATACATCGGCCCCCATACGCGATAAATCACCCCAAACACCGCTGCGATCACAATGGTGATCAAAATATCCGTCAATTTCAAACCCTTTGCTGCTGTTTCTTTTTGTGCCATCTGTTTGTTCGACTCCTTTTCATTTATAGATATGTAAAATGAGATAGGCGAACACGAAAAAAAGCCCACCGGGTAGCGGCAGGCATAAAATTAGTGCTAGACAAGGCACTTCATTCTCTACGCTGGCATTACCCAGATCAGATTAACGGTCAGCGGCATGGGGCCGCTATCTCAGCCTGACTTCATCAAGCACCCGTGTTGCTATTCATTTGGCTTAACTGTAGCGGATTGCCAACTTTTTGGCAATCCTTTTTTGGGGGTCATTCGCTCTATTTTTCAATCAAATGCTGCAAGTCATGCGTCAATCCGTTCAGCTGGCGAATGCTGTCTACGATATCTTCAACACGTCTTTGCTGCACTTCAGCGCAAGCAAGCACCTCTTGCACGGAAGCTGCAGATTGCTCAGTAATCGCTGCCACGGACGTCATTTCCTCTGCAACTCTTTGCGACGAAGTTAGCAATCGAGCATTCATGCGCTGCAGGTTTTCCGCTTGTTCCATGACTTCAGCCGTATTATTGTTGATGACTTCGAACAACTGATCGACGCTCTCCGCTGATTTCTTACCTGATTCTACGGCGGTAATGCCGACGGCAACCTTCTCAACAGCTGTCTCTATACTTTATCTTGAATTGAGCCTAGAATTTCCGTGATGTCTGTGGATGCCACATGCGCATTCTGCGCCAGCTTACGAATTTCGTTCGCAACAACGGAGAAGCCTTGGCCATGCTCACCTGCACGGGCTGCCTCGATGGAAGGTGGGCTCTGCATTCGCACCATCCATGACCCTGAACAAGAGAATGCTAATGACAATCCTGCTGATATTGTAGACGAACATGCTAATTATATCGAAGGTCTATCTGTAGAAGAATTGAAGGCTTATCTAGTGTCTGTTACTGAGGTGGATGCTGTTCAAACACTTATTGCTTCGGAAAACACAAGGAGCGAACCAAGGAAGAGTGCATTGAAATTACTGGAAGACAAGCTTGAGGTATTAGAAGATAAGTTCCGTATTTAGAAACACCGACAGGTTATTTTTTACAGTTCGATATAAAGGATAACGGAGGAAATAAATTTCACCTTTGGATTCGGTCACTTTATAGGTTTTGATCGTAAAGCAAAAAAAGTAATCCATCCCAATTTTCCAAGCAAAGGAGTGAATTACATTTTTGCGGGTTTTTATTGAGCAGTAACGATCCTTAATAGGCCCTTTTATTTTATACTAACTCAAACTTCGCAGCCTGAAATCGGCAGATAAGCCTTGAGGTAACTGGGCAAACCGACAATCCATTGTTGTAGTTGACTTTTTATTAATTTCGAAAGTTTTTTGGATGCTTTTGTAGCTACTTCACTGATCAAATCGATCAGTTGCTGTAAGGCGACTACCCAATCCAAGGTGCTGACTTCATCACATAGCAAATAAAACAAACCACCAAGCGTTCTTTGGTCCGTGCTTTGTCGATGCTGCCATGCAAGCAGAATATAACGAGAAAATACAATCGTTGTATGACTAACGAGTAGGTCGTATGAAAGACCTTGAAACTCCTTTTGCAGGCGTAACATGGATTTTGCACACTTAAAGAAGACCTCAATATTCCAACGCATCGTGTAGGTACTAATGACTTCCTGAGGCGTCAAAGTCAAGTCGGTGGAGAGAATTGCTAGCCATTCTTTTTTCTTGGAGCGATGCCGAATAAATACCACGAGCACCGGTATTCCGGCGACCAATTCAGTTCGAATGCAGCGAAGAATATCGGACTTCTTTCCCTCAACTTGCGGGGCTACCAGATACAATTCCTTTAGGTTCAGGCGGATTCCTCCAACTAGGTAACGTTTGTTGTCATTTTTAATCATGCCAATGACATGGAGACCACGATCCAGGATTTCTTTTATGAGTGGCGCATGGGTGAACCAACTGTCCATTAAGGCATAAGACGCAGACGCACCAGCAGCTATGGCACGGTCTATCATAGACGCGATGACCTTTGGCGCTGAAAGTAGCGCTTCCTCGCGGCGTTTATAGCCGACGGTTCGTTTATCCGTCCATTCAGAGATGCCATTTATTTGTGATTTGACCGAGCTCAGCAAAGCAAAATCCATGGGAATAAACGAATGGCTGTCAGACCATCCCATCGTCAGCATACGGAAGCCTTTATAATAGGCTCCAGTGGCGTGATCTTTGAATCTTGCAAGCAATTCTACCGCTTTGCTGCGGTTACGATCAAACATGGAATCGTCAAAAATGAATGCGGTCACACGCTCGTCTGAGGTTAGCGTTTCGACTTTATGGATGGTTGCTGTGCTAAGGGAAAGGAGAAACTGTCGCCAAGCAAATTTGGTATGATTCAAAAAACGATAAACGGCGTCTTTGCCTGGAAATGATTCCGCTTTTTCACTTTGGAGCAGGCGAAACCAATTTTTCTGATGAAACAAAAGAACGAATACAAGCTGATACAGATAAGCAGCAGAATAACCAAATTTCTTGCTTATTTTTGCGTCTTTTAAGTGCTTTAGCACATGAAGTTCTTCGAATGCCGGTTTAATTTCTTTAGGCAGTTGATTGCAGGGCTGCTTTTGATCTATCATATAGAGGACACCTCTTCTGTGTGGTAGTGGATTGCTCGACACAATCACTATATCAAACGGAAGCGGTGTTTTCTATTTTTGCAAGAGATAGATTATTATCTTGAGTTAGCTATATATATCAAGGGGTTAAAAGCAATTTTGCTCTGCGAAGTTTGAG
>NZ_AUGY01000131.1 GCF_000422905.1 Paenibacillus alginolyticus DSM 5050 = NBRC 15375 | reverse complement strand
ACACATGTGGAGTGCGTAATAGGAATACAACGAATCGATACGTAGAAATCCTTTGTTTTCAACACTTTGCGCGATTTATGACTTTTACGAAGGACGGCAGTGACTTCAAAAATAAGGTAATTAAGGACAAAATCGAGGTTTCCGTCGTTTTGGACTTGGATTTGGACGTCGTATGCGTAGATATGTTGAATTCATCAGGTTAAGTTCATTAAAGTGGTCGACCCAAGATGTCATTGGGTTACTTATTGAGAGCCACTTGTTAAAAAACTAACCATGTTGTTAATGGTATATTCAGTTGGGGATTAAGCTAACCAGCTTTAGCCCATTATTGAACATTTGTATTCCTTTTTAATAGGCAACCGCATAGGATAAAAGGTAAATAATGAATCATGAGAAGAGAGGAATGAATATGCACCTTAATACATGCTCTCACAATCCATGGCATAATCCTTTGCATAACAAGTGGAATAACAATTATTGGGGCTATAATTGGAACCCACAATATTACAACTGGCACAATAGCAACCGTTATCCTTTATACGGAAACTCTAAATTAATGGATTATGGATCACAACCTTTTGTAGTGAATATTGACCAAGCTGCTAAACAAAACAATACTTACCGCACCGCTTTATGGACAGGGAAACACTTTCAAGTGACTCTGATGAGCATTAATGTTGGAGATGACATTGGTTTAGAAGTCCATCCTACTACTGATCAATTCATACGTATTGAAGAAGGTCAGGGACTTGTTCAAATGGGTGATAGCAAAGATAAATTAGATTTTCAGGAAATGGCCTATGATGACTATGCCATCATGATACCGGCTGGAAAATGGCACAATTTAACCAATACAGGAAATACACCACTTAAAATTTACGTAATCTATGCGCCGCCTGAGCATCCATATGGTACAGTTCATGAGACGAAAGCAATTGCCATGTCTACTAAAGAAAACCAACATTACTAATGAATCGGGTGAAAAATCTCATTCGACTAACACTGTGGCTCTAACTAATTAACCGAATGACTCCGCATTACCGAACACTAAAGCTAGCTACCTATAATATATGAATTTGAATATTCAAGAGGACGCCTTTTCATCAGCGTTCTCTTTTTATATAGATACTATTTAAAAAGCCGGTTGCCCTGAAAAATTCAGCGCAACCGGCTTTTTGCGTGAAAGGAGAAGTGTCGGATGTCCAAGGTGATCGCCCTCGCCAATCAGAAAGGCGGCGTGGGAAAAACCACTACGGCGGTCAATCTGGGAATCGGTTTGGCTGCCGATGGGAAAAAGGTCTTGCTGGTCGATGCGGACGCACAAGGCAACCTGACGGATTCGTTAGGGTTCCACGAACCGGATAGTCTGTCGGTATCCTTAGCCACGTTGCTGGTGAAAACGATGCAGGAAGAACCTTGCGAGGCGCGAGAAGGTATTTTGCATCACCACGAAGGCGTTGACCTGATGCCGGGTAACATCGAACTGTCCGCTGTCGAGGTATCGCTTGTCAACACGATGAGCAGAGAAACAATTTTGCGTTCTTACATCGATTCAGTTAAAGCCGACTACGATTACGTACTGATCGATTGCATGCCGAGTTTAGGCATGTTAACTATCAATGCGTTGGCGGCTGCGGACAGCGTTATTATCCCCGTACAGGCGCATTATTTGCCGGCCAAGGGAATGACTCAACTTTTGCAGACGATCGCCCGAGTACGAAGGCAGATCAATCCAAAGTTGGTTTTGGACGGTGTACTGCTCACGATGGTAGACAGCCGGACGAAATTTGCCAAAGACATTTCGTTCATTCTTCGGCGCGACTATGGCGATAAGCTGCGCGTGTTCAACACTGAAATTCCGCTATCCATACGCGCGGCGGAAACGAGCGCCAAAGGAAAAAGCATTTATGATCATGACCCGGATGGGAAAGCTGCGGAGGCTTATGCCGCCTTTACGAAGGAGGTGCAAGGCATTGGCATCGAAAGACGACATGCGCGCCAGCATCAAGCTGACCACAGTCGCTGATTTATTCTCCACCGAGGAGAGCCGCGCTGACGAGCAGCGGGAAAAGGTGATGGACATACCTTTGTCGGAAATCAGCGATTTTCCCGGCCATCCGTTTAAGGTGAGGGCGGATGAAGCGATGCTGGAAATGGCGGACAGCGTAAAGCAATACGGCGTCCTTGTTCCCGGCTTGGTTCGTCCTAAGGCGGGCGGCGGCTATGAAATGGTAGCCGGGCATCGGCGGAAAAAAGCGAGCGAACTGGCGGGCAGGGAAACAATTCCTTGTATCGTTCGCGAAATGGATGACGATCAGGCAACCATCATTATGGTGGACAGCAACCTGCAACGGGAAAATATTTCGCCAAGCGAGAAAGCATTCGCCTATAAGATGAAGCTGGAGGCGATGAATCGGCAAGGACAACGAACCGACTTAACTTCCCGACAAGTTGTCGGGAAGTTAGAAAGTGCTGATGTTATTGGTCGAGATGTAGGAGAAAGTGGCAGACAAATCCAGCGCTATATCCGCCTTACGGAACTAACCACGTCCATTCTTGAAATGGTGGACGATAAACAAATCGCCTTCAATCCGGCCGTAGAGCTTTCTTACTTGGCCGAAGAAGAACAGCAAGCCCTGTACGAAACGATGCAGTCTGAGGACTGTACCCCCTCGTTGGCGCAGGCGCAGCGCATGAAAAAGTTGAGCCAGGACGGGCGGCTTAATGTGGATGTCATCTTCTCAATTCTCACGGAGGAAAAGCCGAACCAGAAAGAAAAGATCGCCATTCAGCGCGAGCGGATCGACCGCTTCTTTCCGAGGGAGTTTACCGAAAAGCAGAAGGAAGATCTGATCGTGCAACTACTGGAAAGCTGGTATAAAAAGCGGCAGCGGGAGCAGGAACGTTAATTTGTAGCCGAATCATCCCATCCTGTTCGCTAGCACTCTCCCTATGAAGGAGAGCTTTTTTATGCCCATATTGGGGAGGCGATACGCGATGTATTTCACAAAAGGGAGGCGTCGTCAATATGAGCGCCTGATGCAAGAAAAGCCGGGCTTCGACCATAACAGACTTTTGGAGGATGAAAACAAGGAGCCGCGCAAGCGAGGAAAAGAATCTCGTGAAGCCGGTCAATCAAAACGGAGCCGGAGAACGAAGGATAAGCTGGCAAATACCAGAGGAAAGGGGACTGACAATGGAAGAAATGAAGCGAATGGTGGACAACTATGAAGTCTATCAGGCCATCTCCATCGGCAAGGTGGAAGTGCTGCTTGGCATTGACGAAACCAACGTCGACAGCCCCTACATGGTATGTTATTGCACCCGAAACAATTCTCTGGGTGTCGAGCAATTCTACGCAACTGCGGTTGGCACGGATTATATTGGGGCCATGAATGATTTTGTTTCCCGAGTGCAGTGGGAACTGGAGGATCTTAAAGAAGAACGGGCGAGTGCCGAGATACCCTTGTCTCCTATTACACAAGCACAATGTCAGCCGATTCGAGAAGATATGCGCATTGATAACCAAGTCGTCGTCATCCGACCGGAGCGGTTGCGTCCCGAATATCGCACAGCTGTTAACCAACTTGTGTTGGCGAAAAGCGGTTTTGGTACCTCCGCCTACTCCCGGGGTCGAGCGGTCTTCACGTTGAATTTGTATACCGGAGAGGAGGCTCGCTGGAATCGGGAGGATTTTATGGGGCTTATAAAACCGGAGCATATGCCCGTATGGGCGCAAGAAAAGCTGGGGCAGTTTCAGGCCGAAACCCAGCAAATGTCGAAGCGCCGTGACGAGGCCCGGTAAAAACATTCGATAGCATTTTAATCCAAAAGAGAAAGGAGACGTGAGCGATGTCATGGACTTATAGGCACCGTAAGATGCTTATTATCGCTGCAATCGCCATAAGCGTAGGTTTACTTGTAGCAGCGGCCATTTATTCACTGATCCGACAATCGGAACAGCAACAAAATCAGCAACAAATGAAGGAACAATATGAAAGGCAAATTGAGGAACTAAAAACGATAGAGGAACAATCGCGCAGAAGCGTCTGGACCGTGGCACGAACCATTCCGGCCGGCGGCACCGTTAAGGCGGATGATCTCAAGGCGGTCCAGATGTCTGTGAGTCTGGTACCGCAAGGTATGATTACCGATCAGAAAGCGGTCATTGGCAAAAGCGCCAAAATCGAATTGCAGCCAGGGACGCCGCTGATGCTGTCCATGCTGTACGAAAGCGCACCGATCCCAAAGGATTTGCGGGTACAGGAGTTTCATGTGATTCAGCTTCCCTCTAATTTGCAAAAGGGACAGTTCATCGACGTGCGAATCAATTTCCCAACCGGCGAGGATTTTGTCCTACTGGCAAAAAAGAAGGCGCGGGAATTGTCCGGCGCCGTCATCTGGTTGGAAATGAACGAGCGGGATATTTTGCAAACTTCGAGCGCGATTATCGACGCCTACTTGCAAGGCGCGCGGCTGTATGCTCTCCCCTATATCGAGCCGGGCTTGCAAGAAGCAGCGGTGGTCAATTATCCCGCCAACCCGAAGGTGCTCGACTTGATGGCGCATGATCCGAACCTGCTCGAAAAAGCAACAACCGAGCTTGCCCGCCAGCTTCGCCTGACACTCGACGATAATCTCAATGCGATGAGCGAGTCGGACAAATTGCGCGTAACCAGCGGCAGCGTAACGGTTCAGCAGCAACTGCAAAACGAACGAATTGTCACGAGTCAAGGCAACGCCATGCAGGAAACGACACCACTGCCGCAACCTTCAGGTACAACGGCCACGGTCGATCGCGAACCGTCAGCCGCTCAGCAGATGCCCTCTTCTTCCGTTCCGACAACGACGAATGAAAATCGGCCGGAAGCGTCCGCGGAACCAGCGCCATCAGCGCCAGCTTCGCCGTCGGGGGAGCCGCCTAGCACGGATAAATTGGAGCACATTTTTAACCAGTGAAGGAGGCCATCATGAAAAAAGTCGTGTTTTTCGGCGCACCGGACAAAAGCCACCTGCTCCTCGTGCTGGGCAAGCTGCTCACGGCGCTGGAGCGAAAAGTGCTGATTGTGGATTCCACCCTTGCCCAATCAATGCAAGGCTATTTGCCACAATTGGAATTCGGCTGTTCGCTGCGGGAGTTTGAAGGCATCGACGTGGCGACCGGGCTTATTACATCAGCGCAACTGGAGCGTTCTCTCCTTGAGGCTGAAGGCGAAGCGGCATACGATGTCATGCTGCTCGACACTGATCACACCGAATTTGTGAAAGGACGAGAGTTGCCGGGCTATGACAAGCGGGTTTGGTGCAGCAATTTCAATCGGATGGGCATGCAAACAAATGCGAATCTGATGCAGCGGCTGTACCTTCATGAAGCGGAGGGCCAGCCGCTCACATTTTACAAACTAAACGCTCCCACCCTGCCGACCGCCATACCCGAGTCATATATCGATTCAGTGCTGCCGCAGCAGGCTGTTCGCTGGGAGGACACCGTGTTCCGCTTTCCGCTTGACGAACGGGATATGTCGGTTGAACTGGACAATCAGCATCATGGCCGCATCGACATCAGGCGGCTGTCTGGGGCGTATCGCCGGACCGTGCTCGACATGCTGCAACAGTTGTTTGATTGTGACTCTAAAGCGGCTCGGCGGGCATGGGCGCGCTCCCGAAAGCGCGCGCGTGTCCGGTAATTTTTGCGAAAGGAGATGAAGCAATGGGTTTTACCGTGGTGTTTTGGAGTCCGATTTCGGGACAGGCCGGTACGACGAGCAACCTGATCGCCGCCGCCACGCTGCTCGGACTCGAATATTCCTCGCGTCTCTTGCTGCTTGGGCATTTACAAAGTGAATACGCTGCCGTCGAACGCAGTTTTTACCCACGGCGGTCTTGGATGAGCAAAGCGGACGCCTCATCTGATGCGGGCATCGACGAGCTGCTCAGGCTACTTAAAAACCGCAAGCTCGAACCGAACATGCTGCGGGATTATACGCTGCCGCTGCTCGCCGAGCGACTTGACATTCTTCCGGGGTCAAAAAAGCCGGACGTAGCGTTTGTTTCATCCGAGCAGGACTGGCTTGCGCCGCTCTTGGAACTGACAAGGCGCGCTTACGATTTGGTATTGCTGGACGGCGGAAGCGGAAACGTATCGGCGTGGACACAGGTGCTGCTGCGTCAGGCCGATTTATTGGTCGTCTGTCTGCCGCAAAACTTACTCAAATTGGAACAAGTTTTCCCGACGCTGGAAGCACAGCTTCTATCCAACCGGAAACTGTTGCTCGTATTTGGGCAATATGACCCCCGTTCGGCTTCGACCGTCAAGAACGTCATGCGCCAGTTCCATCGGCGGGAGCATGCGTATCCGATTGTCCATAATGCGGGCTGGCTCGATTCCACCCAACAAGGAGACGTTGTTCGCTTTTTATTTCGCAACCGGCAGGTGCCGCGCGATCACGAAAACAGCCTCTTTATACATCAAGTGCGGTCATTGGCGCAAGCGATCGTCCAGTGTACCGGATTAAGCAAGCCTCTTTTCGGCGGGAAGGAGGACGATGGCCGATGATGTTCGTGCTGAACGGATTGCTTATCGTGGGCATTCTCATCGCGATCGGCGTCCTGCTCTATTTGCGCATAAGCCGCCGCCTGCCGGAGCAGCCGGACGAAATGCCGATTTATACGCTAGAAGCAATGACCGCGTTTGTGAAAGAGACGCTACACGAGATGACGAGCAGCAGCCTGATCGACTACGGCTTGTCGGAAGAAGAATATCGCCGCCGCAAAAACAAGCGCGCGGAACTGAAAAAAGCGCTGCGAGGCTGCACCTCCGGAGATTTGCGTGACAAGGCGTATGTGAAACAGGTCATTACGGATTTGCTTGAACAGCGCTACAACCTGGACGACGGGAACCTGAACCGGCTTCTGCCGTTTGACGACCCGCAGATGCTCACGCCGCAAGATCAGTTTGACATCTTACTCTATCTATATAAAAAACAACATCGGTTGAGGGCGCTGGACAAGCTAATCCAAACATACGAGATGGATCGCCCCAAACGGAGCATGGAAGACGAAGAAATCGAATCATACCGGATTACCGCAGACGAAATCCGCGACATTTTCAAGCTGGAAGTACGGAAACTGTCTGCCGAGGACAAAACGCAGATCGTCGTGCAGCGGATATATCAGCAATACAAAGGGTTTAGCGTCATCGACGAAATCCGCGACATGAAAATCGACGGCGTATCGGGTGGCGTGTCCGGCATCCCTCCCTCGATGTGGGAAGGCGAGTGGAGTGTGGAGGAAGAAGCGCAGCTTCGCGAGGTGCCGAGGTCGCATGACAGCGTGTGGCTGTTCTATAAAGGGAAGTCCATTCATTTGAGCTTCCTGTCCTTCGCCTCGGAACAGGAACTAAGGCGCGTGTGCCAGAATGTGTACAAATATAATTTCCCCGGCCAATTGTCCGAAGCGAACGGCTTTAAGGTCAACGAAATGGCCGATGGCTCCCGCGTCGTTGTGCTGCGCCCCCGGTTCAGTGAATCGTGGGCTTTTTTTGTGCGCAAATTCGATGTGCAAAACGCGACTCTGGAACAGTTGATTCAAGACGACAACGCCGAACTGCCCATCGGTCTGATCAGGTATCTGGTCTTGGGCGAGCGCATTACGGCCATCACCGGAGCACAAGGCAGCGGCAAGACAACGCTCTTAATGGCGATGGTGCGCTACATTCCGGCCATCTTGCCGATTCGGGTGCAGGAAATGAGCTTTGAGCTCCAGCTTCGGAAAATTTACCGGGACCGCAATATTTTAAGCCTGCGGGAAACCGAAACGATCTCCGGACAGGACGGACTGGATATTCAGAAAAAAACGGACGGCTCGGTCAATATTTTGGGAGAAGTGGCGACCGACCCGGTTGCCGCCTGGATGGTTCAGATGGCGCAGGTCGCTTCGCTGTTCACCCTGTTTACGCATCACGCCAAAACGTTCCGCGATCTCGTCTATTCGCTACGCAATTCGTTGCTGAAAACAAGAGTGTTTACGAACGAAAAAGTGGCCGAGCAGCAAGTTGTCAACGTCATCAACTTCGATATCCATCTGAGGCGGGATGCGGACGGGCATCGCTACATCGAACGCATTACCGAATGCGTGCCAGTGGAGCAGGGAACGACTTATCCGGATTCGTTCCGCCATAAAACGACGGCGGAAGAGAAAATGACGGCGTTTTTGGAAACGATGCTGGAATACTTTCGCCGCACGACGGATCGCCCACTTTATGTCGCGCAGAACGTCATTGAATACCGCGACGGGCGTTATGTCGCCGTTCATCCGTTGTCCGAACGCAGCCGCAAGGAAATCGCCGCATGCCTCGCCGGGCCGGATCAGGCTGTGTTTGAGGCATTTTTGGCAGTTCACTGGGGGGATGACGATGAGACTTGAATGGCTCTCCCTATTTCTCGGCGCGGCAACGGTACTGTTCCTCGCGATGACGGCTGCATTTCAATGGGTTTCCCGACACGGTTCGGACGTAGAGGCGATTCGGCAGTATGAAGCGCTGCGCAAGCCCGACAAAGCCCGCAAAAAGCAAGCGTTGCATAGCATCATGCAGCAGTTGTATCGCCTCTGCGAACGCGTGCCGATTCTGCGCGCTTACTTGTTTCATATCCGCAAACGAATGACCGTTCTCCATCTTGGCGACGAATGGAAGCTGCGGCTGGAAACGATGAAGACGGCGCTCCTCATTTGGGGCGTGCTGTTCGCGGCGGCTGTTCCGCTGGCGCTCGGCGTGCGCGACCCGGCCACGCTTGGCATGATCGGCATCGGCTTCTGGGTTGGCCACGGGATCTTTTCGGACAACCTGGTTCATCGGCTGGAGACTCGTCTGCTTCAGCAGCTCCGGCATTTTTTCTCGGATGTGCGCCACCATTATCATCGTCATGGGATGGTGGAAGAAGCCATTTATGAAGCGGCGGATAGTGCGCCGTATGAGATGGCGCTGCACGGACACGAGATTTATGAAGTACTCACGGCAAGCGACGCCGAGCAGCGGCTTGCACAGTACATCGAAAGCGCACCGAATCGGTATTTGCAGGGCATGGCCGGACTGTCGCATTTGATGAAGGAATACGGCGATAAACGAACCGCAACCGGCTCCGTGTACTTGAAGGCGCTCGGGAAGCTCGCAATCGAACTGAATCTGGAACTGCTGCGCCGCGAGCGCCTTAGTTTCCTGTTGCAGGGACTGACCGCCATCGCGCTGTTGCCGCTGCTGTTTACCCGGCCGATTGAAGCTTGGGCCAGTCACTACTTTCCGGCCATGGACGCTTTTTATGCGAGCACCACCGGATGGGTGGTCAAATTCGGCCTGATGGCGGTCGTATGGCTGTCCTACATCCTTCTGCGCAACATTCAAGAACTCGACGTGATTCCAAAACCAACCGGCCGAAAGAGATGGGAGAAACGGGTATACGATTGGCCATGGATGCGCTGGCTTGTGCATCGTCTCGGCCCCGTCTCCGGTTCCCGAGAGGCCGACCGCATGATCAAGCTGCTCAAAGATACCGCATCGCCGCTTCGACTGGAATGGCTCTATGTGCAGCGCATTGTGGCGGGAGGCATGGTGTTTCTGGCTGTGCTTGGCATGTTTATGGCGCTCCATGCGGCAAGCCGGAATCAAATCCTGTATGCGCCGGTAAAACCGGGGATTATGTTCGGCCAACTTTCGCCGGAGGAGGAAATAAAGGCGCGCGAGGCGGCGGCGCTTGATCGCCACATCATCGATCGTGTAAAGGAGGTGAAGCACCGCACCGAAGAAACGGTCATGGCCCTGCTCCGCAGCGAATCGCGAGTGTTAAACAAAGACGATCAGCTTCGTGCCACGGCTCGGCGCATCTTGGGCAAGCTGAAGAGGCTGGACAACCAGTATGTGAAGTGGTGGGAGGCGCTCCTCGCCGTTGTTGCGGGATGGGGCGGCTACGCCATGCCGGTCGGCGTCCGGATGTTCCAGTGGCGCATGCGACAGATGGAGATGAAGCATGAAGTGGATCAATTGCATGCCGTCATTGCCATGCTGGCGGACATGGACCGAATGTCGGTCGAGCATCTGCTCATTTGGATGGAGCAGTTCGCCCGCGTGTTTAAGGAACCACTCCAGACCTGCCTGCTCCATTTCGAACAGGGCGCGGATCAGGCGCTGGCGCAGCTCAAAGAGGATGCTCCGTTTGTACCGTTCGTCCGCACGGTCGAAAAGCTGGAGCTGGCGGCGCAAAGTTTGCCGATTCGGGAAGCGTTCGACGATCTGGAGTCTGAGCAGGCATACGCGCAAGAGCAGCGCAAACAGGAGTATGAGCAGTTGATCGAGCAAAAGGCAGGCTGGGGGAAATGGATCGGATTTGCACCGATGATGGCCCTTATTTTCGGCTACTGGTCATTCCGCTCGTCATCGTCAGCTTGCGCCAAATGTCCGTTTACTACGAGCAGCTTCAGCGCATTCAGTAAGCGGCCTTCTTGCGGTACTTTCCAAACGGGAAGTGCTATTTTTATTTCCTATTTTACTTAAAGGAGAGATCGATTCATGTCCAACGCGCAAAAAGCACTCGTGATGGCGGCTGGCATTTTTCTTGCCATCGCGCTCATTACCCTAGCAGTTGTGCTGTTTATTTCTGCACAAGACTCTACCAAGGCGGCACAAAGCAATTTCAGCAATATCCAGACGGAGCTATCGCAAACGGCATTTACGGTGTATGACAACACGACGTTATCGGGTAGCCAGGTCGTCAACGCGCTGCGCAAGTTCAGCGACCAAGACCAATTCGGCATCCAGATCGTCACCGGCAAAAATCCGATCGGCCAATGGTACGGCAAAGTCATCAATACGGGCGTTCCGATCGACAGCGTGACCTACGGCTCGGTAATTGGTGTAGCGCCTGGGCAACTGAGCCATACCGTCGATGAATCGGATATCAACTACGTCAATCCGAGCGGCAAATTCCGGGCGCAACTGGTGCACGACAGCAGCAACGTCATACGCGGCATCATTTTCCGGCAGCAGTAGGCGCTCCATGCCGTCATGACAACGCTGATGGGGCGTTCCTCTCCTGAAAGGGAGTTAGACGGACGCCCCGGCTTTTCAAGGAGGGAAACCGATGGAACATGCCCCCAGAACGATGCTGGAGATGAGCGTGGCCTGCCTTCTGTTTCTGATGGCCGCCGCAAGCGGACTCATGCTCTTTCAAACCGGGGCCGCGCTGAACGCTACCGCCTATGTGTCGGGGAAGTCGCTGGAACGCAACATGCAGATGACGTTTTCGCCGCTCGCCGGTGACGGCACCGTATCCGGCGCAGAGGTGGCGCAGTCCATTGCCCGGCTGGAGACGGGAGACGCGGAAATCGTAGTGGACGGCGTGCGGTACGTACCGCCGCTCGATCGGGACCAGTTCATTCCCGCCGGGATTCGCTTGAATACCCGGTACACGGTGGTTAATGAGCGGGATGTGTCCGGGCGGCTGCTGCGCCTTATTTTCGTCTCAAGTTAAGGAGAATGCCATGAACAGTATCTTGAAAATTTTCTCGGTGCTCGTTGCTGTTCTTTTGCTCTACCTCTACCCCATTGCCTCAGCGTTCCACCAACAGGACGACATTTCGGAACTGGTTGTCCTGAAAGCGACGACGACGTTTGTGGATGCGGTACGGGATAAAGGTTATGTGACACCGACCATGTACAACGACTTTATGAAGACGATTGCGGCAACGGGCAACATGTTCGATGTGCAAATGGAACACGGAAGCAAAAAGTATGTGCCGGTGCACGACGATCCGACAAGGCCGGAGACGTTTCGGGGTAGATACGAAGTGCATTACGACAAGTTTTACAACGCGCAGATTCTGCCCGTTCTGTTCCCGAACAGTGCGGTCTCAAAAGACGACCCGATGCGACGTTACAAGATGCGGGTTGGCGATACCTTTGCGGTCACGGTCAAAAATACAAACCGGACTCCCGGCACCATCGTGTTCGATTTTCTGAACCAGGCCATCAGTCCGAACGAAAAAATCTTCATTCCATACGGCGGGGTGGTGCGTAATGAAGTTGATTGAATGGGCGATTGTCGCGGCGCTCATTTTCCTGCCGTTTGCGACGGTGAACCGGATTGAGGTCGAAACGCAGCGGAAAACGCTGCTCACCGAGCTGCGGTATAACGCCGCGCTGGACACGGCGGTGGATGACGCGGCGCGAATGTTGATCGTCAATGCCAGCCAGCAGTGGGAGACGCAATACGAATCGGACAAACGGGTGGCGCTGAACAAGGACGAGGCGATTGTAGCGTTTTATCGGACGCTGTATACCAACTTCGGCATTGCCGACGATTCTGTGGCGCAAGGCGTACTTAAACGGTATATCCCGGCTGTTGTGGTGATAGGGTACGACGGTTTTTACGTCTATGCCGAGGACGAGTGGACGGGAGCTGATGGACAAACGGAACGAAAACCGGTTTGGGGAGCGAAAAAGCCGTATACCTACGCCGATCCATCGGGCAATAGCCTTTCGTTTACGCTGGACGATTTCGTCCTCGCTTACGATGCAGGCAGCCGGAGTTGGCACGAAGGCTTGCGGGCCGACGTCAGGCAGCAGACGAACATTGCGCTACTAAAGGACGCGGAGCGATTCGAACAGGTGCGCCGAAGCACCATTGTCCGCGCAATCGAGGACGAGCTGGCCTACCGGATTAACAAACACAACGAATCGGTTTCCCGATACGGCTTTTCCTACACGTTCACGCTGCCTACCATTTCGCAGGAGGAATGGCACAATGCCGTGGATGACGTCGGGGTGCTTGCCTTTATCCAAGGCATTCCGATGGGAGGGAAGTTTTATAATTATTACGCACTTGGTGGAAGCCGGGTTCTCAAAAAACCGGAGATTGTCGGGGCCAAGAAAGGAAACATGAAGGTGTATTACCGCAGCACATGCGGCTTTTCCTATCCGGTGGAAGAAACGTTTTCCAGCGAAAAAGTGGCTGCGCAAAAAGGGTATATGCCGCTTGGCTGTCCCCTTTCGCCATCTTAGTGAGAGCGGCGGCTATTTCGGAAAGTGGACACACCGCCAAATCGGCTCTATGATGAACCTAATAGTTGAAATCTTCCAATCTCGTCATGATCAATAATTTTGAGAGGAGTGAGTCGCGTGAGAAAATGGGTAATGGCAGGACTTGTCGCCTCGATGATTTGTAGTTTGTTCAGTGTGACGGCAAGCGCGGCGAGCAATCCTCCGTCCTTTGTCAGCGTCATCATGGACGGACAAAAAATCTGGTTTCCCGATGCGCAAGCATTTGTCGATGAAAACAACCGTACGCTCGTGCCGGTTCGATTCATCGCAGAAAAGATGGGCGCGAAAGTAGGCTGGGAGCCTAAAACAATGACCGTTCCAATTGAGCGGGATGACCTTCATATTTTGCTTACGATCGGCGAAAGCAAGGCGCTCGTCAACGGTGAGGAAATGACCTTCGATTCGAAGGCGATCACCAGCGGAGGCCGGACGTTTGTCCCGCTGCGTTTTGTCAGCGAAGCGCTGGGAGCGCAAGTGGTTTGGGACGGTCCAACCGCTACGGTGTTCATCAAGACAATTGAAGATGATCAAGCGAATGTTGACGATTGGGGCCGCCTTATTCGTACAACCAACTTGCCCAAGAACGCGAAAGACTATCCGTACATTCTAGCCGATGTGCCGAATGAGATGTATGAGATGGGTTATCCGCACTCCCACCCTACGGATAGCAAGGTTTCATTCGTTCTCTACTCGACCAAGCCGGAATTCAATAAGAAAAACGTGGATACTTGGATGAATCGGCTGAAATCATTCAGCGCTCTCTGGCTGAACGTGGATTACAAAACAATAGACGATACGTGGGCTCAGGCCGTATTTGCCACCAAAATGCAAAACTCCAATGCGGAATTGAAATATATTCGGCGGTATGTGGACTGGGTCAAACAAAACCACATCCAAATCGAAGGCTATCTTGATCCCGAGCCGTCCATGATTTATCGGAACGGATTTGGCGACAATTATGTCCGATCCAAATTTAGGATTAAATTCGTTTCGTATAAGGAAAATAAAGACTTACTTTATGATGAATGGTTCCCCAATAAAGAAACTTTTGAAAAAGGAATTTGGTATGAAGGCTATGCCGATATTTCAATGTCCACCAATGTGGGCGGTGATTGGGGCAGTACGTTGAAGGTTGATCCGGGAGCCAGTTTGTTCCTCAATTATTTGATCAGGAAGGCGGACTCGGAATAGATGAACAAACACAACTTCATCAAAATCACGTTGAGCATGCTGCTGGCATGCTCTTTCTTATTGTCTGGTTTCCCGTTCCTAGCGAATGCAGCGACACCGATTGTTAGAGTGGAGGACGGGAAAATCAGCTTTGTAATCACCAGTACGGCAGCAACCTCGTCCATCAAATACAGGACCGTAGGCTGGACGGTGCGCCGGGATCAATTATGTACGAATACGACGCCCAAGCAGTGCGGCAATCCGAAAAGCGGCCAGCATGCTTCTTTTTTGGACCAGCAAGTACGGCAAGTCGACCAATACCCGAATCCGCCGATTCCCGGCCAGCCTGTCACGACCTACTACGAAGTCAGCGAGGCACTTGTTACGGAAGGCATGTGGAAGGCGGGAATGGGCGACATCAAAGACAACGACGACTTATATCTGTATGCCATCATGGTGTCAATCGATGGGAACGGCAATGTGCGCAAAGGTCCATTTTATACGTTAGATGAGATCAAGAGGGCCGAACCTTGGGCGCATCCCGACGATTTGGACGATTATTTCGGCTTGCATGTTCCTTATCGCAGTGCGGATTTTCCGGTCGATGTGATTGCCAAAACCGTGACCGGAAAAGTAATCAATCAACCTCAAGTCACATTTCAAAAGGGAAAGTACAAAGTAGGAGAAACGATCAATCATGAATTTCCTGAAACCATCGAAGATAACGGGAAAACCTACTCGATTGTTCGTTCATACTTGTCGCCCAAGCAGGACTCGACGAAGAAAGACTGGCTACAGGAAAATCCCGAAACGAATCCGAAGGTCCAAACGCGCAGCTTTACGGTTCATCTTGGCGGAACGGACGCGATAGCCGAATATGCGGAAAACAATCCGGTCAAAGCCATTTATCAAAAGGAAGACGGCACGAAGCTCAAGGAAGTGGATAAAGGCGTTTTCGCAACCGGAGAGGAAGCGAACCATACGTTTGAAGGGCAAATCATTTCTGGTGGACAAACGTATGAAATCATCCGCTCTTACATTACGAACAACAACAAGCCCGATGAGAAGCTGTTCATTCAAGAGAAAGGCGATCCCAAGCTCAAAGAGCGGTCCATTCTGGTTGGAACGGGCGGCTCCAACTTTATCGGCATTTACAAAATTCCCTCCTCTATAACGGTCACGTCCCGGATTGAAGCGCCGGAAACGGTTGACAAAAACGTGACCGAAGTGGACGGGAATTTTGTTTTTGAAGTCAAGTCGTTAAAAAACCTGAAGTCATACGAAATTACTGATATTCGGAATGCCAGGCTTGTTCAAATGGGCGAAAAAACCGGAACGCTCTCCGGAACTTCGGACAGTAAAACGATTCCGATCAAAATCCCGTTCACAACCGGCGACAAAGCAAGCGTACAAATCACTGTCGTCGTGAAGGATGTGGACGCCAATACCGGGGATTCGACATCGGACCATACAGTGCGTAAAAGCGACGGCGGCGGAGATACGCAGCCCGGCGCTTCCCAGCAGGCCGAAGTGATGGAGCCCACCGTTTCTGCCGTCATTCAGGCGGATTCCCGCGGTGCAGAAAAATTTGATGTATTGCAAGGCATTCCGACATCGGAAAGTTTGTATGTGAACGCCTTGGCTAAATCGTATTTGTACCGCAGCACGTTCACGGAAACGACCGGCACGAAGCAATACCCGATTCAGGTGAGCAAAACGTATACGCTCACCTGGACGGAGACGCATCCAGGTTCACCCGATGCGAACGGGAATTCGACGACCATTACGGTCCCGCGTTCAGATACACAGACGGTGACCAAAAACTATTCGATTGAGCGCAAGTATAGCTTCTGGACAATTCAAAACCTCGAAGTGTACGGCATTCAAAAGGCGACGGTCTCCAATTATGCGCTTCCTTCGGGAACGGTTACGCTTGTGCCGAGCGGCTACACACCGCCAACCGTTTCCGCATCGCATGATGCATCGCTTGGCGCGCATATGACCGATCCGGTCTATTCGAATGTGACGCTTCCCGGACAAACGATTTCCGGCGGTTCCAGCCGACCTTCCGTACCGAATGAGGACTGGAAAAACGAGGCCGAGAAAGCGATTGGCAAGATCAAAGTGAAAAACGACTCGCTTCTCTTTATTGGAAATACAATTATGGACAACCGAATCGTTGAAGAAAAAGCGCCGACGCCGGGCGCGATACCGGCTCCGCCGATGATCGGGCAAGATGTGCTGTACGGCAAAG
>NZ_AUGY01000130.1 GCF_000422905.1 Paenibacillus alginolyticus DSM 5050 = NBRC 15375 | reverse complement strand
AATAAATACTTTATATTACAAATTAAGTAAATATTTGATGTGAGGTTTGATGCATCGGTAATGTAGAAAATACAACATTGGTAACCACTATAGCCCATCTGTCATCACGAAAGCTGAATGACTCTAAAATCGCGCATTTTGGAGTTATGAATACCAGTTGTGAATCAATCGATAGTCTCCAAACTACAACATCAGCAACATCCAGTCTACTTATCAGCTTCCAAATGCTCCAAAGCCGCCTCAAATTCCTCACGCGAGATCTGAAACATCGCACAGCGCTTATAAAACTGCTTGCCATTGCAATAGCCAATTCCTAACGCTTTACCCACAATCAGCCGGCGAGACGCCGCCTCAGCATGAACAATCAACCCTGCGGTCACGAGATCCGCCATGGTCAGCTGTGAAACCGCACCATCATATTCCGTACGAAGGCTCTGAAGAGCCTGACGGATCGTCTCAGGCGTCGCATTCTCGACGCCAATATCACCCTTGTACTCAGCCTGCTCCTGCGTAATGAAGGCATGCTTGCAGCCAGGCACCTTGGCTGCCACAATCTTCCGAATCCGTTCACCAGCGTGATCCGGATCCGTGAATATAATAACGCCTCTGCGCTGCTGTGCAAGTGCAATACGCTTTAGCACGGCTTGCCCGATCGCAGAGCCGCCTGTTTCAATCGTATCCGCCTCTACCGCTCGGCGAATAGCAGCTGTATCGTCTTTGCCTTCGACGACAATCACTTCTTTAATCATAAGCGGTTCCCTTCCCAGTACCAAGGATAAACGACTCCGTCGTCCTTCTGGGACGAGCGCGTTTGTCAAGGTTGATTGCGGAGCTAAAGTATAGAACTTATACTTCCATATTCAACGCAGAAAAGAAGAGGGGTCCCCTCTTCTTTTGCCCAAGTTGTTACTTGGCAACGTATATATATGACATTCTTCCCGCCGAAACAGACGTTTACACGTTAATTTTCAGACGGCTTTTTCGGTCCTACCACATACACGGTGTACCCTTGCTTCGTTCCGAATTTATTGGCATAACCATGATCTTCAAAGAAGACATCAATCATTTGACCTTTCACGCCGCTGCCAATATCTTCAGCACGGCGGAAGCCAATGCCCTCAATGTAAACCCACCATCCCAATGGGATCACTTTCGGATCAACCGCAATCGTACGGCCTTCTGTCACGGTAGTACCTGTATAGGTTTTACCGAAACCAGGAGCTCCCTCGGATTTACCTGTAGATTCAGCGTCTGCCGAATAAGCAGTCAACTTCACATTCTTCAGAATTTGTTTGTACCCAAATGTTACACCATTCTTCGAAACCTCATCCACACTAGGTGAGGATGACGAAAGAACGACAACTGGGTTTTTCGTGCCAACGGACACGACTTTATTAATACTTTCTGTTTTTACTTCTTCACCCACAACTGCTTCCGCGACTAGAACACCATCTTCGAAAGTCTTTTCTTTCTTCTTCACGAGTACGCCCTCTTTACCTTCTTGGACGACTTGCTCTTTGCCTTTGAGCAGCGATGCGTCGCTCTTCTTTTCCGTATCGAACGCAATCGGCTCAGTTACTTCCTCCGTCTCTTTCTTCACACGGACGATTTTGATTTCATCGCCTGAGCTAAGAGCGGCTGTCGGTTCGGGAGTTAAACGATCGTGCTCCCCAAGTGCAATATGTAAACGTTGCAATGCACTTTCAACCGTTCTTGCAGTTGTGTAAACAGTGGTGGTCTTTCCATCAGCAGTCAATTGAATCGGTGAGGCATGTTCGATGACAATTTTGTCTCCACCTTTGATTGTTGTCGTTGGCGCAGCAGAAATTTCATCGTGTTCACCAATCTTTATGGCTTGTTCATCCAGTAGGCGTTGCAGGACCCATTGTTTTGTTTGCACAACGGTTTCTTTTCCATTCACAACCACGGATACGCTCTTGGTAGCCGTACCGTACAACAACACCAAAAACATGAAAGCCATTGCGATTGAAATTATGGCTAAGCTTAAAATCAAACGCAAGTTTTCATGCTTCCATCGCAATGCGAAGGACATGCTGGATGATCGTTTTACATGGGTCTCGCTAATTGAGATACTGCCCACTTCTTCGGTCCTCCTTCAAAGCCTCGCCGCCAGGTTACAGCATGATTAGATTTGACGCGACTAAGGTTTTTTAGTTTAACTTAACGTGTTCGCCATCAGCAGTACGGTGCTATACCGCTGCCTTCTGGTCGTCCCACACCAGTTTGCCTATTCAACATTCATATGAATTCCGGGCAATTTTTAGTCGTCCGAAATGTGTATAGCCCTTTATGAAGACAAAAAGCCAGCAAGAAGAGGACTCTTCTCGCTGGCTTAGTTTGTATAGTAAAATACACAAATAGCACGCACGACAATCGTTACCTCTCTTACGCTTACGAGGTTAGCTGACGGATTCGGACGTGAGAGTCGCCCTACTATAAGCATACGAAGTATGCTCAAAGATTCACCCCTGTTACTCACTCTGTTCACTCAAGAAGCATGCTTCTTCAGCTTACAGTGGTTCCCCCGTTCCCATAAATGGAACTCAGCGAATGGAAAAATGGCAAATTGGATATTAAGTTATTATGAAAAGTATATTACGCTGTTAATCTTAACCTGTAAAGGGATTAACACCTACTAAAAAGGGCTAAATCGACTAAAATTCAATTAAATAAGCAATAAAACAGCCCTATTTCTACTTATATCTCACTATAACGTACGTATACTAACTCTTTTCAACTTTTGAGCCCTAAACTAGGCTTAAATTACAAATTTGTTTATAATGATCGTATAGGAAAGCGATTCATAAATACCAATAATTTGCTAATCAGGGAGGCAATGAGATGGGCTCCATTCTACAAGTTGACTCTTTATACGGGGGATATTTACCAAACAAACCCGTTCTTCATGACCTAACCTTTTCTATCCGTCAAGGTGAAATGATGGGTCTGATCGGACTTAATGGCGCCGGTAAAAGTACGACAATCAAAAACATTCTCGGCCTGCTTCAACCGCAAAAAGGATCCATTCGAATCAACGGACTAACTTTAGCTGACAATCCTGTATCCTATCGCGCCACCTACGCTTATGTACCCGAAAGTCCCGAGCTTTACGAAGAGCTTACGATCCGCGAACACCTTGAGTTAACCGCTATGGCCTATGGCTTGTCGAAGGAAGACTATTTGGCTCGATCCAGCTCTCTTTTGGAGCAGTTTCAAATGAAGGACAAGCTAAACAGCTTCGCCAGTCATTTATCCAAAGGAATGAAACAGAAAGTCATGATTATGAACGCATTTCTGATCGAACCCTCGTTATATATAATCGATGAACCCTTTCTCGGCCTCGACCCTTTAGCGATTCGTTCCTTACTAGAATTAATGGTCAAAATGAAACATAAAGGAGCATCATTCCTCATCTCTTCGCATATTTTGTCTACGATTGAAAAATATTGCGATAACTACGTTGTCCTTCATAAAGGCCACATGGTTGCTCAGGGTGATTTAGTCGAATTACGCGAGCAAACCGAACTCCCGGGAGCATCACTAGACGACATTTTCTACAAACTCGTACAAGGGGATTCATGATGATAAATATGGACATCAACACCCGTACCTTATGGCAGCAAAGATTCGAATATTATATGAAGGAATCCATGGGCTATTGGCAATATGCAGCGCGCAGCAATTTTATCGGTCTCGTGTTGTTTCTTGTCATCATTTCTTCCTATTATTATGCAAAAATACTACAGCGTCTTCCGACAGATTATCCCTATCTGTGGATCGTGCTTTTGCTGCTCGTTCCGCTTCTATCTTCAAGCCCCATTCGTACTTTGGTAAGACAAGCAGACCGCATGTTCTTATTACGGATCGAACATCAAATGGGCGCTTATTTCCGAAGTGGATTCATGTACAGTTTGGCACTGCAAGCTTTTTGGACATTTATCGCCTGGGTTATTTTATGGCCGCTTTATCACCATTGCCTCGGCGCTTCAGAACAGCATTTCTTACTGATGCTTGCCCTACTTCTTCTATTAAAGATTGCTAATTTATTAGCGAGCTGGCAGGAAAGCCGCTTTGCTCATGAGCGTACACGTTTAGCTTCGGTTAGCTTTCGCTGGATGGCAACAACCGCTCTCATTTCGCTGCAATTTCTAACCAGCATTTTATGGGCAAGCGGGGCTGCACTGCTTCTCATTTTCGTATGGTTAGGAGCTGTTCATTTCGTATCTAAATACGTCATCGGCTGGGACTACTTGATCATCAAAGAAAATCAGCAGCAAGCACGGCTTTATGCCTTTTTCAGCTGGTTCGTCGATGTGCCTCAGTTGGGAACGCGAATAGCCCGCCGAAGTTGGATCAGCGGGATAACACGGTTCATACCTTTTAGACAAGATGCTGCCTATTTGTATCTATATATGAAGACATTGCTGCGTACGGAGCTGTTCGCGATCATACTGCGTCTCACCTTGTTAGGGGTACTAGCTATTGCCGTTTCAAGCAGCGGTACTGCAAGGACATTGATCTTCCTAATCGCCCTTGTGATTTCTCTTGTTCAGTTATCGTCACTCGAGCGTGCTCATCGGTATACGTTCTGGCTGGAGATGTACCCGCTCAATCCAAATTCGAAAGGCGGTTCGCTGGCCTTCATCATTTGGTCGGTCTTGCTGCTGGAGCTATGTATCTTGACAATTCCACTTATGATTCGCTCTTCACCAATCTATCTGCTCGTTCCACTCATCAGTCTCATCTTCATCTCTTTCATCTGCGGCATTGTGCTTCGCCGCAAGTTCGAAAAAAACGCTTTACTTGAGACCTAGCAATCGAATGGCATTGTTAGTTGTTATTTCCGCAATTTCTTCCAAAGTCACCCCCCGAATTTCCGCGGCTGTCTCAGCTACCAAGCGAACATAGCCGGTTTCATTGCGCTTGCCGCGGAAAGGATGCGGGGTCAGATAGGGAGCATCGGTCTCAATTAACAAACGATCTAATGGAACTTGCGCCAGCACTTCCTTCGGTTGCCTAGCGTTCTTAAACGTAACTGGACCTCCAAAAGAAATATGAAAATTCATATCCAGACACTGTTTAGCCGTCTCCCAGCTTCCTGAGAAGCAATGCATGATTCCCCCCACTTCCTCGGCCTTCTCTTCTTTTAAAATGTGCAAAATATCTTGATGGGCATCTCGATTATGTATGACAATGGGCATCCCCAATTTACGTGCAAGACGAATTTGCTCCCGAAATACCCGCTGCTGCACATCCTTCGGCGACTTATCCCAGTAGTAATCCAGTCCAATTTCCCCGATGGCGACAACTTTCTCATGCTTGCACAACTCTTCGATCCATTCTAAGTCACCTGGTCTCATATCAATAGCATCAACAGGATGCCATCCTACCGTAGAATAGATGAAATCGTACCTCTCGGCGAGGGCAATTGAACTAGGTATGGTCTCCCGATTGAAGCCTACATTGACAATTCTCGTCACCCCGGCATCCAACGCTCGCTGAATCACTTCATCTTGATCTTCATTAAATTGTTCGGCATTTAAATGTGTGTGTGAATCCGTTAGCATAATCGTTCTCCCTTATGTTGAATATTCTGCTGCACTTGCTAAATCTAGCTAATCTTGCTCACCAAGCAGTGCCCATAACTCAGGATAATTGGTTGCGTTCAAGCGTTCCAACAGCTCCTCTGGATAATAAACATGATGCTTACCCATTTGGAATCCACTGATGGACTGAACAATCTCAGATCGATGCGTAATTTCCGTTAAAGTCTCCTTATGATCCAGCAGAAAAATAGGCAAATTGTCATCCGTTTCCCCCGGTCTATACACGTCATAAGATTGATTCGATGGAAAATCAATTTCCATATAATAAGTAGGGTCGAATCCGACCTCAGCCATCACTTTTTCCATCAGCTTAATTTGACGTTGATTAGACTCATCAAAGGTACTGTATTTGTACAACTTACGATCCAAAAACCGTTTACACATATCGGCCAAAATAGGATCTTTCTCATTACTCCAGAAAGTTAACATCGTCTGCATAACAGACTCATCCAATAACAAATAATCTTCGAGCGAAATTTTATTCTGAATCAGATGCAAAATGGGCTCAACCATAAATCCAAACGTATAATTTTCTTCGTATAAATGTTTGGCACGCGCAAAAACTTTGTGCAGCAAAATTTCTGCACTACGTGTCACGGGATGGAAATACACCTGCCAGTACATTTGATAACGGGACATTAAATAGTCTTCAACAGCATGCATGCCGCTTTCCTTGACAACAATATGCCCTTTATAGGGCCTAATAACACGAAGAATCCGCTCCAGATCGAATGTGCCGTAATTTACACCAGTAAAATAGGCGTCACGCAGTAAATAGTCCATGCGATCAGCATCCAACTGACTGGATACAAGGCTAACCACAATTTCTTCACTATACGATTTACAAATAACGCCCGCCACTTTTTTCGGAAAATCAGGTGACACTCGGCTTAGCACTTTATTCACATCGGTATCTCCAAGGACAATTCTGCACGACCAGTCTTCATGTTTCGTTCCGAAAGCTTTTTCAATGGAGTGCGAGAAAGGCCCGTGACCCAAATCATGCAGCAATGCCGCACAAAGGCAGAGCAAACGTTCCTCTTGAGGCCAATCCTCATAGTGATTGCGTTCGAATTGTGAAATAATTTTCCGAGTGATTTCGTACACACCGAGTGAATGAGAAAAGCGACTATGCTCAGCGCCATGAAAGGTTAAATAAGAAGTGCCCAATTGCCTGATGCGGCGCAGTCTCTGGAACTCGCGCGTATTAATTAAATCCCAAATCGTATTGTCCTGCACGTAAATATATTTATGAACCGGATCTTTAAAAACCTTCTCTTCCTTCATCCATTCACAACCTCTCTTTAGCAAATTTAAATAATTTCGACAATTCCTTTCGTTACTTCGACATTTCTGTCACATTTTGTCGAAATGCATATTCCAATTTCTCTGTCATACTAGACTAGTCTTTAACTTCGTAATTTAGAACTTTCCAAGGAGAAAGAATGTAATATATGATTTACATCCCCTTATTCTACTTGGTTTTTCTCATATTTAAAACAGAAATCCTATTAAAAATTTTTTTGAATAACAAGCTAAAATAGACGAAAATATGGTTGACTATTTTGGGAATCGTTGGTATCATTAGGCAAGAAGATATGTCGAAACATGACGATATTGATAAATTTTTGATAAAATCGAAAGGGGTTTATATATATGATGAAATCTACGGGAATTGTAAGAAAAGTTGACGAATTGGGTCGCGTTGTTATTCCAATCGAGTTGCGCCGCACGTTGGGTATTGGTGAGAAAGACGCTTTGGAGATCTATGTAGACGGCGAGCGCATCATGTTGAAAAAATATGAGCCTGCTTGTATCTTCTGTGGCAATGCGGAAAACGTTTCATACTTCAAAGGAAAAATTGTTTGTCATATTTGTTTAGCAGAAATGCCAACACCTGTGACAAAATAAGAAAAGTAGTATATAATAGAAGTAGCACTTATCCTATTGGTAATTCTAACCTTTTTCATATCTCCTCTAATCTCTAATTTGTTGGCTTTGGCCACGGATTAGAGATCTTTTTTTGTCCGGAGAACCATATAGCCACCAAGTGCGGCGGGAACGCTGCACTTCCCGCGCGCCTTAGCGCTCGAGTAGTGCATTGTACACATCACGTTTGGAGAGCCCGCGATCGCTCGCGACCAACTTTAGTGCATCCTTGCGATCGCTCCCGCTTTGCTCGTAGTGCTCAACATGCTCGCCTAGCGTCATCGCCTCCCACCAGCCATCCGCTGCTTCGCGGGCTGCCTTCTCCGATGCGCCTTCGGCGATCACGCAGTACTCGCCTTGAGGCGGGTACTGCTCTAAGTGCGCGAGGCACTCTGCGATGGTGCCCCGCAGGAACTCCTCGTACCGCTTCGTCAGCTCGCGGGCGAGACACACCCGGCGCTCCGCCCCCCACACTTCCGCCATGCGGGTAAGTGTTTTCTCCACGCGGTGCGGGGACTCATAGAATAGCAGCGTATCCTGCGTATGCTGCAGCCCTTCAAGCACCTTCGTCTGATCCTTTTTCTCCCTGGGGAGAAACCCGACGAAGGCAAAACGCTCTGTCGGCAAGCCTGATGCAATCAGCGCCGACAGGGCCGCATTCGCGCCGGGGATGGGCACCACCGGCACGCCCTGCTCTACGGCCATCCTCACCAGGTCATAACCTGGATCGGAGATGGCCGGCAGTCCAGCATCGCTGACGAGCGCGATGCTCTGCCCTTCAAGCAGCAAGCGGACGAGTTCGGGTCCGCTTGCCTGCTTGTTGTGTTCGTGATAGCTGACGAGTCGCGTAGCGACCTCGAAGTGCGTCAGCAGCTTGCGTGTTTGCCGCGTGTCTTCAGCGGCAATCATGCTCACTTCCTTCAGGGTGCGAATCGCACGGAAGGTCATATCTTCTAAGTTGCCTATCGGTGTGGCAACCAGGTACAGCGTGCCTACGCCGCTTCCATCCTCGCGATAGCTCTTTTGCACATTCAAGCTCACTATTATTTCCCTCTTCACTTTTTTATGATTGCTTACGAAGTAAGTTTTCTACGAAAACTCTAAGGAGCTTCTGCCCCCGTAGTAAATTTCTTTCAGCTCTTTACAGTACTCTTGATTGTCATCATAAACAATAAGCGGTGGTAAGGTACGGATCTCAGGCTTTCCATCCTTCATTCCCTCGATCAACACCATCATCGCTTCTTCCCCAGCACGTGCGTGCACATAGCGAATGCGCTTCGGTTCAAGACGATACTGCCTCATTAAGCAGCAGATATCGATTAATCGTGTAGCCCGGTGGACCATCGCTACTTTACCGCCAGCCTTCACCAGCTTTGCGCTTGCTGCAATGACATCTTCCAAGTTGCAATATATTTCATGACGAGCCGCAGCGAAATGCTCATTGACGTTCTGCTCACCATTTGGCACAGGCAGATAAGGAGGATTCACCGTTACGGCATCAAATTGGCCATGACCCAAGGTTTCATGAATGGTTTTCAAATCCCCTTGAAGCATATGCAGCCGCTCTTCCAATCCATTAATCTCTGCATTGCGAACCGCCATATCCGCGAGCCGTTCTTGAATTTCAACGCCCCAAATCTCAGCTCGTGTTCGCGTTGTTAAGAGCAGAGGGACGACCCCGTTGCCCGTACATAAATCAATCATGCGCCCCTTGGGAGCCACACTACAGAATCGGCCTAGCAGGACGGCATCTAGTGAAAAGCTGAACACTTCATCACTCTGAATAATTTTCAAATCATACGTCAATAAATCATCAATTCGTTCGGTAGGTCGTAACTGTACTTGCTTCATACGTATTCTCCGTCATTTCCTTTCTAGTCTGCTCATTATGGAAAAAAACCGTAAGGCATACACCCCTACGGTCAAAATCACTTATTTATTTAAAAAGGATAAGCAAAACAAACAATCTCCCTCGGTCCGAAGGTGTCCATAATACACATTGCAAATATGAAAACCTTCATTATACAAGCGAGTCAAATTATCATAACCTGCTCCAGGTAACGGAAGTGGTTCTTCCGCCTCTCCTACTGGCTGCTCGACAATCGTTTCCTCTTGTCTGATCAGTTTGCGGAGCTGCTGATTTTCGATGCTTAATCTCTTATTTTCTTCGATGAGGTTAATGATTTGTTTCTTTAAGGCACCCAACTCGGCATAAGTGGCACCCATTCGTTCTTCGATCCCATCTATTTGTCCAAAAATATCTTGTTTATCCACGCTTTCACCTCTAGTGCCATGCATGCTTACTGGCCAGCGCCTCCTTGGATACTTTGCCTCTACTCTTGTTCTACTACATCATCGAATGGTAAATCAAGTGCTTTACCAAGATCAAACAATTGAACCTTTGCGGTACGCTCTTTGATATTCAACCCAAGCACCTTACCATTACCGAAAGAAGTGATTACTTGTCTACCTACGGTTGGCAGTGAATCCTTTGCGCTCTCGTAGTTATCATGTTCATATTTCAAGCAGCACATTAACCGTCCGCATAATCCCGAAATCTTCGTTGGGTTAAGCGACAAGTTCTGGTCTTTCGCCATCTTAATGGATACGGGTTCGAAATCACCTAAGAACGAGGAACAGCATAGAATTCGCCCACACGGACCTATACCCCCAAGCATCTTCGCTTCATCCCGTACGCCAATTTGACGTAATTCGATTCTGGTCCGGAAAATACTCGCCAAGTCCTTCACGAGCTCGCGGAAATCAACGCGCCCTTCAGCCGTAAAATAAAAAATAATTTTATTGCGATCAAAGGTATACTCTACGTCTACGAGCTTCATCTTAAGACTATGGTCTTTAATTTTCTCGTGACACGTTTGGAACGCATCTTTGGCTGCTTTCTTATTTTCTTCAACCAAATCAGCATCCGAGTCATCCGCAATGCGAATCACCTTTTTGAGAGGAAGAACGACGTCATTTTCTTTGACAGTCTTCTTTCCAACCACAACTTTGCCGTATTCAACTCCGCGAGCGGTTTCAACAATAACGGCACTTTCTTTCTCAATCGGCAAATCAATCGGATCAAAATAATATATTTTACCCGCTTTCTTGAAGCGGACGCCAACTACCGAATACATCTTACACCCCCTGCATCTCCACGAGCATTTTCTCTATAACCAGCTGAGAATTGGCGTTGAAACGCAGTCGTTTTTGTAAATCTACGGCTTGCTCCATCATACGCACCCATACTGAGACATCCCGGCTGAACGCGAGGGAGCTCATCCAGTCCAGCTGATCATTATAAACAAGCTTATCTCTGCGCTCCAGGCGCAGCTGCACCATATCTTTAAACCAGAGAATCAACAAGTCGAAAAGACTCGACATATGATCCGCTAGCTCCGTTTTCACAATCCGTTGCTGCACCGTAATCATGGAAGTAGGGAAACGTGTGAGCGTCTCCTTAGCTAATTGTAACACTACGGTTCTCATTTCTGCAAACCAATTCGCAGCAATTAAATCCCTAGCCGCTTGCAATCCTGCCGTTAAATGTGCGGCGGGCTGAACAAGCGATGCAGGATGACCCTCTTGCAAAAGTGTCAAGACCATTTGCTCACGCGGCATTGGCGTGAAATTAATCCACTGCGCCCTCGATTGAATCGTCGGCAGCAGGGCGTTGCCATTCTCTGTAATGAGTATCGCGACCACACGTGAGGTCGGTTCTTCTAGAAACTTCAACAGGCTATTAGCAGCCTGTACCGTCATTTTATCCGCATGATACAGGATATATATTTTGGTTCCGGAGGCTGTAGCGCGGTAAGCAAACTCCTTCTGCAGCTCACGAATTTGCTCGATCTTAATCGAAGCTCCATCAGGCGTAACCATGTGTAAATCCGGATGATTACGATGCTCGACCTTACGGCATTCCAAACATTCACCGCATGCCTCATCAGTCCCGTGTTGGCAGTAGATCGCTTTGGCCAAGGCTATGGCCATTTCCGAGCGTCCAGTTCCTACTGGCCCGCTAAATATATAGGCGTGAGACAGCTTGTCTTGCCGCAGCCCGTTCTGCAGAAGCTGCTTAGCCGCTGCTTGCCCCGGTATGGCTTGAAAGGACATTAGAAATACGCTCCATCCCTAAAATAACAAGTTAATCAGCATTCCTCGGATTTCACCGATTTTGTGCAAAATTTCAATTCGACCCTGCTCGTTTTCTAGCAATTCATCTGCTAACGAAAGCAGTTCTAGATCGATTTCCTCCAAAAGCTTATATCGTTTCGAACGGCCGCGACGATCCCAACCCTTCGTATCTCTTAAATTGACACCACGGCGAGCTGTTTCCTCTAGAAACTGCTTAATCAACAGCTTGTATTGCAAAAGCTCTCTCACCGTCATTGCCCGCGACAGACGATCACCCTGCAGCGTAATTTGCTGCACCATTTTGGATAATTGCTCCTGCGTAAATTTCTCATCCTGCTGCTGCATAATGTCAGAGAAATTCCGGGGGGCCATCTGTGGTGGCGGGACGTTCTCATTCACTTTGACGTTCTTACCGATGGGCTGCCACCCCGGATTAATTTTCAAGACGCATCCATCCTTGTGTATGTCTGATCTAAACCTTGTATAAAAAGATCGCCGCCCTTATCTAACAAGGAACAGCGCTTATCAACTTAGTAATGCTCGAAGCGCTCTACCGGTAATACGAAAACCGCGGCTCCACCCACTTGAACTTCCACAGGGAATGGAATATAGGAATCCGTCGTTCCTCCCATTGGAGAAACCGGTGTAACAAGCTGTTCCCGAATTTTGCAATTGGTGCGAATGACCTGCATGACCTCTTGCACCCTCTCATCTTCCGTACCAATCATAAAAGTCGTGTTTCCCGCACGTAAAAATCCACCGGTACTTGCCAGTTTCGTGGCGCGAAACCCTTCTTTTATCAAAGCATTAGAGAGACGGTTACTGTCCTTATCTTGTACAACGGCTACGACTAGTTTCATGGGTGATTCCTCCCTTTTATTATAAACTAAGAATGGATTTTCTGCTTTAACCGGAAATATGTTCCTCAAGCAAACGATTACAATCCGTCCATATATCTTTGGCAATCTCCTCTTCGTTACGGTTTGCATTTACAACTCGTACTCGCTCAGGATGATCAGCTGCAATCTGATGGAAACCTTCCCGTACCCGGCTGTGATAATCTACATTTTTCTGTTCAATGCGATCCAACTGCTGGGCATTCACGCCTGTGCCCGCTGCTCTATGGTGAAGTCTCGCCAAGCTTACTTCCACTGGCACATCTAAGATGTATGTTCTAGTTGCTTGTAATCCCGAACTGGCATAACGTGAGATGGCTTTAACCATATCTACATCTACGCCTAATCCGTAAGCCTGATAAGCAACACTCGCATCAATGAAACGATCACATAGCACAATTCGGCCAGCAGCGAGTGCCGGAAGAATTAACTGATGTACATGCTGTGCTCTAGATGCTGCGTAAAGCAAAACTTCCGCTTGATCCACCATCTCCTTATTCACAGGGTCAAGAATAATACTGCGGATTTGATCACTGATTGCCGTTCCGCCTGGTTCTCTTGTAACGAGGACATCACGTCCTTGCTGCTTAAGCTCCTCAGCTAATTTCTTAAGCTGTGTTGTTTTCCCAGCGCCGTCCGGCCCTTCAAACGTTATAAATATTCCGTTCACGCTTCCTCCTGCATGCTGCTTTACCAGATCTTAGAATGTTTTATGTGTATATCTTTAGCTTTTGTGTCTGTCCAAATTCGGTCCCTTGAAACTTGATTCCGTTTGCGGCCAATTGCAATAAGGCTTCGGCCACAGAAGCCGAGATGATTTCGCCAGGGTATAAATAGGGAATTCCCGGTGGATAGGGGATTACCATATCCGCAGAACGCTTCCCGACCGCCCCCTGAACACTAACCTGACTAAACACGCTGTCTCGTGATGCTTTTGAGATATCTTTCATATCAAATGCAACTGGAGAAGAGATTGGAGTGTAGTAGGGTAATTTAAGTATATTCGAGATTGGCGCTTGAAGTTCCTTCTTTTGTATCGGAACGTCCAAACAAATGTTAGTTAATGCTTCGACAATTCTTAACATATCCTCTCTCGTGGAAGCAGGGGTGAAAACAAGAAGCACTTGACGTCCGTCCGTCATTTCGACAAAGCAGTTTTGAGCTTCTAGTCTTTCTTTGAGTTCAGTGCCAGATAACGTATTCGTCGCATCATAGATGGCTATTTTAAATGGATCTGCTGTTTGAACCTCTTGACTCTGATTTACCAGAATCTCTCGTGGGTGGTATCCAAATACGGTAAGCCCATCAAGCAGCGACCTGAACTCTTTTACAACAGCTAGTCCATGATCTAGCCAGTTTCTGCCTTCTATATGCATCCTCTTCCTAGCCAAATCTAGTGATGCCATTATAGGATAAGAGGGACTTGAGCTCTGCAGCATAGCAAGTAACTGTTGAATTGCCCTTCGATCTATCCGTGGTCCTTGGACATGCAGCATAGCCCCCATGGTCATTGCCGTTAGCATCTTGTGCGTGGATTGTACCACAGCATCAGCACCTTGCGATAACGCGGAAGCCGGCACCTCATGATGAAACCCATAGTGCGCCCCATGCGCTTCATCTACCAACAGCAGCTTCCCCTGTTGATGCATCAACTCCGCGAAAGGCTTGAGATTGACACCATTACCGTAGTAATTAGGATTAGTTATAAATAGACCCTTAGCCTCTGGATACAGCACTAGCGCTTGTTTAACATCTTCAATATATAGACTTGTGGCCACACCTGTTTCCGGATGAATGCCAGGAGCTATGAACACTGCCTTGGCACCGGCTAGCATAAGCCCATGAATGACTGACTTATGTACATTCCTCTGCACAAGAATGATATCATCTTTCCCACATACGGCAGAAATCATGGCTAAATTGCCAACCGTACTCCCGCCTATCAGAAAATACGTTTCCTCGGCTCCAAAACAATCCGCCGCTAGCTGCTCGGCTTCACGAATGACACCTTCAGCATGATGTAAATCGTCCAGGCCCGTAATTTCCGTATAATCGATAGACATCACCGTCTTAAGGAAGCTTGTCCCTTCATCCAACAAGCCCTGTCCGGATTTATGACCAGGTACATGAAAGCTTGCAGGGTTCCTATCGTGATGGGCGACCATGGCTTCAAAAAGCGGCGCGCGTAACTGTTTAGCATGTTGGCTGCTCATGTTTGACACGACTCCTTGAGCTCCGTGAGCTTTCTATTTTATACCCTTATAGTAGTGGATTGACGCAAAAAAAACAAAAAAGCTTCCATAAGAAGCTTCCCCATTAGTTCATATATTGTTTCGAGCTGCCGATATAAAATGCTTTCTTCATCTGCCTCACAAAAAACGGATATTTCTGATCATTTACATTCGTTTTGACCATCTCACTACTGCACTCATCACAGATAAAGGCCATAATAATATGAATTCCCCCAATCCGCTGCTGCTCACAGATCATACATACCCCTATTCGATTCTCCTCCATATGATCACCCCACGATCTTTTACTAATAGTATATCCGAATCGCAATTCTCCTAAACTAGCTAAACACTCATATTTGGGAAGGTATGTGCCGATATAGACTTATATCAGGTTAACCGCCTTGCGGAGGTCATCAGCATGTCAACCAAACAGGAGCCAAATCTCTCCAAACAATCTACCATTTATAGCTATACTTTAATGAAGCGAATATATCATTCCTTGTATAAAATAATTGTTTATTTTATGCTGCTGATCCTAGCGGTCTTTTACAAATTTGACCCTACGAACTGGCTGTCGCTCTTAGTCAGCTATCCGCTTCTTCTTATCTTTCATTCTTTACTCATCCGGCTCTATTTTCAGTTTACGATTGGAATGGCTATGAGGGGCTGGTCTTACCGTTGGGGGGTCTTTTGGTGTGGATTCTTGCCAGAGGGAAATGCCTCCATTCGACTGGTATCCAAAATACAGCTTACTTTATTTTGGATTGGTATTGCTATGATTTCACTTCTTTATCCGTGGATACCTGACAAATGGTTAATCCATCTCACGATCTTTCATGTCTGGATGCTTATGCCGCGGCTGTGGATGCTTTACCGATTTCGCCCGTACCGCAAAGCTGGATTGATTAAAATCACAGATAAGGACACATCTTGTTACATGCAGTAGCCGTTCTTGAAATGTTGTAGATAAGAGCCCGTAGGGGCTCTTATTTGTTATAAAATATGAATTGATGGCTGAATAGCAGTCTTTAGGAGCTTCTATTCTGTTGATAAACGCTGAAACACACCGCTTTTTTGAGAAATAAGAGCCTCTAATGTATGCTATTTCCTTGATTTCACTAATAACAAAGGAAATAGAAGCCTTTCGAGACTTCTATTTGAGAATTTGGTTCATTAATTCCACAACCCTTGGTATTTACACATTTGGACTTATGAACTATTACTTTTGCCCACCACATCTATTTGTACAAATAGAAAAAGAACCCCACTAGGATTACTCCATGTAAGGTTCTTTTATTTTGTGCTTGGCAACGTTCTACTCTCCCAGAACCCTGCGGTTCAAGTACCATCGACGCTGGAGGGCTTAACGGTCGTGTTCGATATGGGAACGCGTGGGTCCCCTCCGCCATCATCACCAAACAGTCAAAGCGTGGTTTGCGCCTTGAAAACTAGATACGAAACTTGCGTAAAGTGAATGCTTAGGGTAATCATTGGGCCCCAATCAAGTATTCGGCATACGCTACAGAGCTTTTGCTTCACTTGGTTGGGATTGTTTGGTTAAGCCCTCGACCGATTAGTATTCGTCAGCTGCATGCATTGCTGCACTTCCACCTCGAACCTATCAACCTCGTCGTCTACAAGGGGTCTTACATACTGGGAAATCTCATCTTGAGGGGGGCTTCGCGCTTAGATGCT
>NZ_AUGY01000129.1 GCF_000422905.1 Paenibacillus alginolyticus DSM 5050 = NBRC 15375 | reverse complement strand
AGCAAGACAAAAGAACGGCTAAGTTCACAGCGCATCATAGTGAGAGAATAGCGGAGACACAAGAATAAAATGTAAATTAATGGTAAAAACGCGTCATTTTCTGTAGTCTTTACTTTTTTGGCTTGTACCCAAAAAACGAAATGGTAATAAATACAAGATATTAAACAAATTGTATTTAGACATACAGCCCTTCTAATCATGTCAGCTTTTTAGCATCGGTAGTGTATTCCATAGAACAATTCATACATCGAGTTATATCGGGGGGGTACGAAATGGTAATTGAGCACCAGCTAGAGAATCAAACCTTATTTTTTCAAGCCTTTCAATATGCTCCAATTGGCATGGTTCTCGTAGCCATTAATGGGAGCGTTCTCAAAGCAAATTCAACTGTCTGCTCGATCTTAGGCTTATCTGAGGAAGAATTACTCCTTAAGAACGTTCAAGACCTAACACATCCCCATGATTTTGACCTTGATCTTGCGTTTAGGAACCAATTAATAGAAGGTATGAGAGAATCCTACCAAATGGAAAAACGTCTGTTTAAGCAAGAGGGCGAAATTATTTGGGTACAAATAACGGTCACCTTAGTGAAAAATAAAGCTGGAGAGCCCCAATTTTTCATATCTCAGGTTATCAATATTACCGATCAAAAGATCGCTGATAACGAAATACAGGAGAAAAAGCGCCTTTTAATAGAAAGAGAGCAACGCTACCGATCCGTTGTGGAGCAAGCATTTGATTTCATTACCATGCACAACCCTGACGGAACGTATCTCTACGCTTCTCCTTCTTGTTATGAAGTTCTGGGGTATTCGCCTGAAGAAATGATCGGGAAAGCAGGTTATGAATTTCTTCATCCTGAGGATGTCCCGATAGCAATTCAGGATCATATAGCTATTCTTCAGACAGACACGCTGTCTAACAAGATTGTTCGTTTACGAAAAAAGGATGGGAGTTATATATGGACCGAGTCAATAAGCAGCTCCCTTCTCGATTCAGAAACTGGTGAGACGAAAGAAATTATCGTCGTTTCCAGAGATATTACCGAACGAATCAAAAAAGAGCGTAACTTGCAGGACAACGAGCAGCGTTATAAATCCCTTTTCGACTATCATCCGGATCTAATTTATTCAATGGATTTGGAGGGTAACTACACCTCTATTAATCAAACTTTTGAAGATCTGATGGGTTATACGAAACAGGAAATGCTAGAGAATCCGATAAACTTTCGTTCGTTCGCAGTTCCTGCAGATTTAGAACTGGTAGAGCGTCATTTCAATCAAGCAGCAAAAGGTTTTGCGCAGCGATATGAAGCGACAGGTATATGTAGGAAAGGAATATATACAACCTTCGATGTGACCAATGTCCCGATCTTTGTCAATCAGCAAGTCATTGGTGTCTACGGAATTGCCAGTGACATTACATACCGAAATGAATTGTGGAAAAGGCTAGAAGAAAGTCAAAATCTATACCAACTTATTTCAGAGAATGCGCAGGATATTATTACGTTTGCAACGCCTGATGGCGTAGTTAGTTATGCTTCCCCAGCCATTAAGACATTGCTTGGATATGAGCCTGATGAGTATGTGGGCAAAATCGCAACCGATTTCTGGCACCCGGATGATGTTACTTCCTTTATTGATAAAAGTATTCTGCAAAAATCAGATATAGATACTTTTACATGCCGAGTTCGTCACAAACAAGGACACTATGTCTGGTTTGAAACAACAGCAAAAATGATACGTAATGAAGACGGGGAAATTGTTAAAGTCTTAGCTATGGGAAGAGATATTAGTGAAAGAAAACGTGCGGAGCAAGAACTGAAAGCAGCGAAAGACCAGCTTGAATCCTTCATTGATCGAAATGTGGACCCGATTCTTATCCTTAATTTGGAAGGGATAGCAGTAAGAATCAATCAGGCTTTTGAAAAAACGTATGGATGGACAGAGCCCGAAATTATTGGACTCCATGTACTTGATTTACCCAACATTCCTCTTGAACTCAAACCGGATGTCGCTCATAATCTGGCAAGAATTAAATCCATTGAGACCATCGAGGGAGTTGAAACCATTAGAAAAAGAAAAGATGGCGTTAACCTTACGGTTATGATTTCAACTTTCACTATGCGCAGAGAGAATGGACATATTACTGGTTGGGCTGTGATCCTAAGGGATATCACTGACAAAAAGCAAGCGGAAGAGCTATTGATTAGGTCAGAAAAATTGTCCATTGCGGGTCAATTAGCGGCCGGAATTGCTCATGAAATTCGCAATCCGATCACGGCAATTAAAGGATTCGTTCAACTCATGAAATCTGGCATCGTCGAGAAAAAAATGTATTTGGACATCATGGCCTCCGAAATCGAACGAATTGAAATGATTCTAAGTGAACTATTAATTCTTGCAAAGCCTCAAATCATTCAAACAGAACGCAAAGACATTCGGATGCTCCTAGCACAAGTCACCACCCTATTAGATACGCAAGCCATTATCAACAATGTTCAAATCATCACGGAGTTTGATCCGGATATCCCGACTATTCTGTGTGATGAAAATCAACTGAAACAAGTGTGTATTAACTTTATTAAAAACGGTATTGAAGCTATGCCGAAGGGCGGAAATCTCTTTATTCAAGTAACAAGTAAAAATGAAAATCATATCATACTTCGCTTTATTGACCAAGGATGTGGGATTCCCGAATACATTCTTTCTAGGCTAGGTGAGCCCTTCTATACAACAAAAGAAAAGGGAACCGGACTAGGATTTATGGTCAGTAAAAGGATTATAGAGAATCACCATGGAGAAATCGCGGTGTTTAGCGAGGAAAATAAAGGGACAACGATAGAGATAAGTCTTCCTATTGCGCATTAAAGGGGTGACAGTTAAAAATGAGACTAAAAGCACCCAATTGGGTGCTTTTTTCAATACGTTTCATGCCTATTTATATATTTAAGGGTGCATACCCAATCAAGCAAATATAGATATACGTATCTATGTATCAGTGTAAATGAGCTCATGGCATGAGTCTATCAGAAAGGGGAAATCCCATGCAGCCTGATGAAGAGACGAAACATAGAGTATTGGAGACTTATGGGCTTCCTATAGTGTTTGTTCCCAATGGTGGACAGTTGAATGAATCGGTTCAGTTCTATGCGGAAGACAGAGCATTTCGCTATAGCTTTAGCCAGGAACAAGTAGGGATGACCTTCTTTGAGTTTGATCCTAAACTATCGTTTATTCATAGGCTGAGTCTGGCTCGGCGGTTTTTGAATGCCCGTTCTGACGTGACCCCAGAAGGAGCATCACCTGAAACGGGACGCGGTAGCGATCCTAATGAACATTTCTCGAATCTCCCCACCTATAGGGAACTCGTCTACAGGCAGTTGTGGCCTGGCATTGACGTGGTATTTCATGGAAACAAAGGGAGTATGAAATATGATGTGATGCTACAGCCGGGTGCCCGGATGGCGGATATTCGGTTCATCTATGAGGGCGCAGATGAGATCCGTATCGATGACGCCGGTAATTTGTTGATCGTTACCCCCTTCGGGACGTTCATGGACCTCAAACCGGTGGGTTATCAGAAAAAGGATCACATCTATAAACCAGTCGAATACCGGTTTGTAATTAGGGCCGAAGAGAATGGAAGCCAAAGCGTCGGATTTGAGATGACCGAAGGCGAGCATACAGGTTATTCTTTAGTTGATAACGCATACCAAATTGAAGACATTAATTCCGCCAATTCCCCCACCACGCCCGGCTTTGCCACTACTTTAGGCGGTATTCAAGAAGAATTAATTATAGCCTGCCCCGTAATGCAAGGACCGCTGGGACTTCTGGGGGAACCCGGACCTGTCAGTTTACCAACACCTCAAATAACCCTAGGTCTTGAAAGCTACCCTGAGCCTCCCGAATCGCAAGGATTACAAAGTGAGCCTGGACCTTATAGGCCGTCGGGTTCACGAACACACAAAAAACGAAAACGAATATGTAAATCGAATAGAATAACAGACAACCGCTCACTGAGAGCGGAGCATGTTTCATTAGACAAAAATATTAAAAAAATGATTCGAGGAAAAAACATTATTGGTTTGGGTTCAAGACGAATTGTATATGATCTGGGTAATGGATACGTACTAAAGGTAGCTAAGTCTAAATATGGGATAAAAAGTAACAAGAAAGAAGTAACCATATGCATGACATCTCCATCCGAGATAAAAAAACATCTTGGTCACATCCTAAAGCACGATGATAGATTCAATTGGATAATAATGAAAAATTATTATATAAATTTCCGAAGAAATAAAGAAAATATGAAAAAATTTTTTGATATGAAAGGTAAATTTAAGAAAAATCGAATAATTCCTTATGAAATATCAGGCCGAGATGGACCCAATTATCAAAACCTGCGTCTAAATTCTAACGGGGAGATCATTGTGATTGACTATGGAAATTTTCAATATCAATTTTAATAATTTTTCATTGGCCCCCTCTTCACTGAGTGTCTATTTGTGGTAAATTTTTCAATTTATTAACGTGGTTGAATAGAATAACAATACACCTTATGACGGGAGGGGTACATTGTTACATGAAGAAGAAGATTAAAAAAATGATAAAAGGAAAAAAAATTATCGGGATAGGTAAGTGGCGAGTCGTACATGATTTGGATAATCGCCATGTAATAAAAGTTGCTAAATCTAAAAATGGAAGGTCAAGCAATAAGAAAGAAGTAATTATATATAAGTCAGCTCCATCTCGGATAAAAAAATACCTAGGAAAAGTAATAACTCATGGGTTTGGATATCGTTTTTTAATAATGAAAAAGTACAAACGGAAGTTTCCCAGATCAAAAAAATATAAGCGTAAACTTTTCGCATTGGAAAGCAGATTCATAAGGAAAGGAATCATTCCCCGTGATCTTAATTCTAATAACTTACGTTTAAAAAATAATGGACGAATCGTTATTATTGATTATGGGAATTTTAAAAAACACCGCAAAAAGTGAAATGCGCACGTATTTTTTTAATTCCGGGAGGAGATATAGTGAGCAAAAAAAAGCGGGGAGTATCGATCATCACATGTACGAATAGACCCAGTTTTTTTGGTAATGTTTTGGATAATTATGAAAGACAGCGTTACCCGATAAAAGAATTAATTATCATATTAAATAAAACCGGCATGAAATTATCTAAGTACCGCAAAAAAACAAAAGACCATAAAAATGTTTCGGTTTACAGGAGGGGGGAAAAGGTCTCTCTGGGTGAGTGTCTGAATTACGCTATAAAACGGACGAAGCACCCCTATATAGCAAAATTCGATGATGACGACTACTACTCGAAATATTATTTGACAGAGCAGATGAAAGCGCTGCGTCGTTCGAAAGCGCATGTTGTGGGAAAAAGAGCTTATCTAGCTTTTATCAAAACGAAAGATCTGCTCGTCCTCCATTCACCCAACAAACAACATAAATTCGTTAAATGGGTGACCGGTGGAACCATCTTATTTAAAAGGCATGTTTTCAACAAAGTCCGATTTCCAAAAATTTCATTAAATGAAGATGTGATCTTTGCAAAAAGATGCAGGATAAATCGCTTTAAGGTATACTCCTCAAGTCCTTACAATTATGTAATGATCCGCAGAAAAAACAAAAAAAGCCACACATGGAAAGCCAGTGATGACCACCTTATTTCAAGAAGCGAGATCGTTGCAAAAACCAGGAATTTCCGAAAATTGGGCACCCGAGCAAAATAAGATATTTCAAATCAATCTCTGATAAGGCTGTCATATTGGGGTTTAGCTAAAATAACTGATTACCACAAGGAATATCACTGGATTATGCCCGTAAACATTTCAATCATCCCCATCAAATCTCAACAACCACAGCTAACAATATTCGGAAAAAAACGAGAACAAAAAAAGCTGAATGTTGTGAGTAAAACTCACCCATTCAGCTTCTCCTTACAAGCCAAAAATCGCATCAATCACTGGTTTCGTCGTCCCACCTGGATACATCAAATAAAGCAGAACATACACCAGGACGCCTGTAGGCGCCGTAAGCAGCCATACGATCGCGGCGACTCGTCCGATTTTTTTATGTTTTAGAAATTTGTTTTTGTAAGCAAACCATAGTGTGATTAGACCTAGTACTCCACCCACGGTTGCCAACGTAATATGAAAGAACAAGAATAAGTGATACGGCAGCTTCAGACTCTCAGGCCCGCCAAATGCCGTATTTCCTTCAAACAAGGTACGGGACATGTAGATAATGAAAAACGCCAGCGCGAAGATTGCTCCAAGAACCATCAGCTTTTGATGCGTTTCCCGATTCCCTCTTACAATATGATACCAGCCGAAACCAACAAATATGGCACTGATAACGATAAACATCGTAGAAATAGTTGGTAAAATGTGCATCTCCCTAAATCCTTTCTATGCGCGATTCCAATTCCCGCCCTGGTTATTCAAGCTCTCTTGTGTTTCCACAAGATCCATATCGTCATCATCCTTACGCTCTCTACGGTACCATCTGAAGAAAATATAGGCAAGTGTAGCTCCATATACGATCTCCTGGATGATTTTCATAATAACGCCGCCGAGCTGTTGATCATCGAGCGGAGACAAATGGGTGAAAGGCACAGTAACGTTCGAATACATATCATAAATTGTCGACTCTGCAAATATGATAAGCGCGCAGGCAGGTGTCAACAACATACCATTGCCGAAAATATACGCCATTTTCTTCAGGTCATTCAGGTGATTCATCTCCGGAAGTGGACAAAATACAGGGAACCACATCATAAACGCAGTAATCAGAAGCACTGTATGATAACTGAAAAGTAACACATCATTCTTCATCAAACCGTCCATAATAAAAGGCATGTGATAGATGGAGAAGAGCATGTTGAACAAAAACAGCGCAATCAGCGGACGTGTGAAAAATGTAAATATGCCGCGGAATACTCGATTTTTCATGAAAAGACGGAGTATCCATGCAGGCGTACCTACCCATATAAATATAGGAACAATTAAATATAGAACCGTTTGCTGCAGCATATGTGCGCTGAACAAATAATGATGACCGATATAGTTAATCGGACTCCCTTGTCCTATGTAGAACAGGGCAAGCCCCGTATAGAAACATAGCTTCTGCTTATCCGAAACTGGCTCGGCATCTGCGAAATTCCCATTCCCCTTAGCGACAAATCGACTATAGACATATCCGACAACGACAACCACCAACAGTACAATAGGATTCCACAAATCGAAAAATCCACCAATTTGGCTCATAGCTAATCTCTATCTCCTTTCAACTAAAAAAAGAGGAGGCACTTTGTCTAGACAAAGTTGCCTCTTCCTGGTGGCTTACCACCACATCCAATATACGGCTGTAATAACACCAGTTAGAGCTACGAATGCTCCTCCCCCGATAAAAATTAGCGGGAATAAGTGTCCTCTTTCTTTGGCATGCATCCAGAACAAAAGCTGGATGACAGCTTGCACAAGCGCCAAAGTAACGATGAAGATTAAAATAAAGGAACGATCCAAGTCTCCGTATAACACGACAGCGAATGCAAGCATCGTGAGAAGAATCGAGATAATGTAAGACAAGTAGTGGTTCAAAGGTGATTCATGCTTAACTCGTTTGCTAGGTGCGGATGTATCATGAGAATTACTGCTCATTTTATTGACCCACCTTCCCCATCAGATAAACAACTGTGAAGATAAATACCCAGACTAAGTCAATAAAGTGCCAATACAAGGCTGCTACATAAAACTTAGGTGCAGTAACAACTGTAAGGCCTTTTTTCAATCCTTGAAGAATCAACAAGGTAATCCAGCAAACACCGAATGCAACGTGAGCTCCATGGAACCCAACCAACGTATAGAACGAAGTTGAGAAAGCACTTGTCGTGAACTTGTGACCTTCGTGCACATACGCAACAAACTCACTAATTTCAAGCCCTAAGAAGGTAAGACCGAGCAAAACAGTAACCACAAGCCATACAAGCAATTGACCAAGCTTTTGTTTGTGCATCGCCATAATCGCGAACACGCTCGTTAAGCTACTTGTTAAGAGGATGAAGGTAGACCAGCCCACTAATTTGAGCTTGAAAAGTTCAGCCGCGGTAGGACCATCTGGAACAGAGTTTCGAAGCGCAATGTAAGTTGCGAATAAACAACCGAATAATACAACCTCGGCACCAAGGAATAACCAGAATCCGAGGACTTTATTTTTCCCTTCGAGGGTAGCTGTTTCTGGATTAGCTGGCAATGCGCCCGTATGATGAGTACTCATGCCTTTACCCCCTTATCGTCTTCAAGCTCTTCCGGTTCAATATGCCAACCATGATCATCATATACGGAACGTAAGAACATGGCAATGAATGTAACCGCCATACCAGCAATGGCCACATAGTGATTTTTGTACATAAAACCAAAGCCTGCAATGAATAAACCGGCGGACATAACAAGCGGCAATATCGATGAGGAAGGCATATGGATCGAACCAACTGGTTCTGCCGGAGTCATCTCTTTGTTACCAGCCATTTTTTCTTTCCAAAGTGCATCTAATCCGCGAACAAGCGGAGTTTGTTTGAAGTTATACTCAGGTGCAGGTGAAGGAATCGCCCACTCCAATGTACGACCATCCCATGGATCTGCAGGAGCCGTAATTGGTTTTCTTGCTGTTGCAATAATGTTGATTAGGAATACTAATGTACCGATACCCATCAAGAAAGCACCTACGGTTGAAACCAAGTTACCTACTTCCAGATCATGTCCGGGTTGGTACGTAAAGACACGACGCGGCATTCCCATGAGTCCCAAGAAATGCTGCGGGAAGAATGTCAGATGGAAACCAATGAAGAACAACCAGAAATGCAATTTACCTAGTCCTTCGTTCAACATACGACCGAACATTTTAGGCCACCAGTAGTAAAGACCTGCGAACAAACCAAGTATTAGACCACCTACGATAACATAGTGAAAGTGTGCGACTACGAAATACGTATCATGATACTGAAAGTCTGCTGCTGGAATCGCAAGCATAACCCCCGTTGTTCCACCCATTACGAAAGTCGGGATAAACGCTGTTGCGAAAATATTCGCTGTTGTGAAACGAATTTGTCCGCCCCACAGGGTAAATAACCAGTTAAAGATTTTCACACCCGTAGGTACAGCAATAGCCATTGTTGCAATCGAGAAGATGGAGTTGGCAACAGGACCTAAACCTGCTGTAAACATATGGTGGACCCAAACCATGAAGCCTAGGAAACCAATTAATACTGTCGCGAATACCATGGAACTGTACCCGAAAAGACGTTTTTTCGAGAAAGTTGAAACGATCTCAGAAATAATACCGAATGCTGGAAGAATCAAAATGTAAACTTCGGGGTGCCCGAAAATCCAGAATAAATGCTCCCATAATACGTTGTTACCGCCTCTAGCTGCATCGAAGAATGCACCTCCGAAGACACGGTCAAACATAAGTTCTACAAGGGCAACCGTAAACGCAGGAAATGCAAGTACGATCAAAGCTGAAGTAATGAAAGCAGACCATGTGAACATCGGCATACGCATATACGTAAGACCTGGTGCACGCATGTTGATAATCGTAACTAGGAAGTTAATCCCCCCAATTAGTGTACCAATACCGGCAATTTGTAACCCTATTACATAAAAGTCACTACCTTGAAGATTGTGTTGGAGTGTCTGTCCCCAACCGGTGTCCGTTATCGTGGACAATGGAGCATATCCCGTCCAACCAGCATTAGGTGCACCACCCAAGAACCAACTTGTGTTCATCAGTACACCACCTGCGATGAACAACCAGAGACCAAGTGAGTTAACGAAAGGGAATGCAACGTCCCTTGCACCAATTTGTAGAGGAACGATGGCATTCATGAATGCAAAGATAACCGGCATAGCTGCAAAGAAAATCATCGTTGTTCCATGCATCGTCGTTAATTGGTTAAATTGATCACCGATAAAAATGTGTTGATCGGGATAAGCGAGTTGAATCCGAATCAAGATGGCTTCTAGTCCTCCTACGAGGAAGAAGAAACCGCCCGCTATTAAGTACAGGATACCGATTTTCTTATGATCGACTGTTGTAAGCCAATCCATCAGACCGGTATGTTTTTTTACTGGGTGAGAGTGAGCCAACGTATTAACCTCCTTTACCTGAGAAGTTTATTTCAAAGTCTGTAAGTACTGAACAATATCTTTAATTTGAGCGTCATCAAGCTTTCCACCTACTTCTTTACCAAAAGCCGGCATTTTGTTGCCCGGTTTTTGGTCTTGCGGATTATGTATCCACAATGCCATTTTCTCAGGAGTGTGTTCCAGAATTCCGGCAAGTGTATCGCGATCTGCGAAACCTTTGAGGTTAGGAGCAACACCAGGACCATTCGCATTAACAGCATGACAAGACATGCAATTTTCTTTGAAAAGCTCTTCACCTTTTTGTGCAGTTGCCGGCACACTAGCAGGAGCTTTCATTTTCGCGACCCAAGCGTTGAAATCGGCTTCGGACTTCGCTTGAACGGTAAAGTTCATCAAGGCATGCGAGGCTCCGCAAAGCTCTGCACATCTTCCTTGGAAGGTTGCGATTTCGTCAGCTTGAAGATAAAGCGTATTATGGATACCTGGATTTGTATCAACCTTACCACCTAGGGATGGTACCCAGAATGCATGATTCACATCAGCTGAAACAAGATCGAATGCAATAATTTTATCCTTAGGTATGACAAGCTGTTGTGCTGTAGCGATGCCTAAATCAGGATATTCAAACTGCCACCAGAATTGATGCGCAGTTACTTTGACATGAACCGCAGCTTTGTCCTTATTGTAATTCGTTGAATGCTTAAATGTGTAGGATACTGTTGGTACCGCAAGCACTAACAGAAGGAGAATCGGAACAACTGTCCAGATAATCTCAAGCACATGGCTGCCTTCAACTTGCTTAGGCATGCTATTATCACCTTCACGCTTACGAAAGCGAATTAACACATACACATAAATTGCAAATACGACAATTACGACAAAAACCATGATAAAGAGACTTAATTTCATTAAATAAAGCTGCTCGGCTGCCACTGGACCTTTTGGCACTAAAGCAGACAAGGTTGGGTCTCCACACCCGGTTAGCAAGAACGTCATTGCCGCTAAAAGGGGCACCAGACGCCATAACTTTTTCAATCGACTCATTGTATCAACCCCACTTTTAAAACAATATTTTTACCACGAAGGCCATGCCCATGTCAATTCACTTTATTAACTATAAATTCGTGAAAAGTTTTTGTCAATCGCTGGAGGGAAGTTCACAAATTGTTCTTAAACCGCTCTGTAGCGATATATTTTCCCTCCATGGTTATTTCCATACACCCGCTTCTTTATGCATAAAAGCCTTTATTTGAGAACACGAATAAAAGCGCAGAAACATCCCATCCTATAAACATTACAACGAATATGGGAGGTCTCTTTTGATGCTCAGGAAGTTAAGTTTTCCGATATGTGGAATAATATTCCTCCTGCTGATATTATCCGGTTGTGCAGAGGAAGGAAGAGAATATGGGAAAAGCCCCGACCACACAAATTTTGGCGCCCCTGTCGAAAAAACAGAGGAAACCGAGAGAGCTTATCAAACCCAACAGCTCTCTGGTCCAGTCACGCATAACAATGCCAAGCTGGAATACAGCCAATTTCTTTCAAATCAATTACATGCCATGAATGGGGTTAATACGGCCATCGTGATGACTACAGATCAGAATGCTTACGTCGCTTTAATGATTGACAGCAGTGCTGTTGGTACTAAGGGTTCCACTAGAGAGACCAATAATCAGGGTACTAGCAAAGGTTTATACAACGATCATGCGCCATTCAATGACACCATGCCGTCCAATGATTTAAACAATGGTTACAATAGTTATGAAACTGCCGTGCACCACGATATGCTTTCACATCGATTCAAACAAGCCATGGCCGAAAAAATTCGTACGCTGCAGCCTAACATCTTGGATGTCTACATCTCTGCAAACCGTGATTTCCTTAATAAAATGAATAGTTATGTGCTGGAAAGCTGGAAAGGTAATTCACTCATGCCGCTATTACCGGATTTCAATCAAACGGTTACGCGCGTTTTCGGCACAGCTCAAGTGCTGCCTGGAGGCTAATGTAGAAGTTACGAAAGAAAATTCCTTCTATATAAAGTAGTATTTGCTGCTTGTTGGTCGGCTCCTGTTTTCATTTGTCTGGCATTCCTGTACAATGAGGGAATCGTCTTTAACAAGGAGAGACTCTGGTCTATGACCAAAGTCCCTATATTAAGCAAGAAAAAGGGAGCTGGCCAATTTACCATGTCAAACGGATTTGCCTCATTAGGAATTAGAGAAAGTCTTGTTCACGTATTACAATCTGGAGGAGTCGTTGAACCGACCCCCATTCAGAAAGAAGCGATACCTGTTTTGTTAAAAGGCACAGATGTTATCGCACAGGCACAAACAGGTACTGGTAAAACCCTTGCCTTTGTACTTCCTATATTAGAAACAATTGATGTAGAAAGCCCAGATGTCCAAGCACTTATTTTGACACCGACACGTGAATTAGCTATTCAAATTAGCAACGAGCTGAAAAACCTTGTCCCTGTTACAGGAGCAAAGGTTTTGGCTGCATATGGCGGGCAAGATGTAGAAAAGCAGCTTAGAAAGCTACAAGGCAACATACATATAGTAGTAGGAACACCGGGTAGATTGCTCGATCACCTTCGCCGCGGTTCTATCAACTTCTATAAATTAAAAATACTTGTATTAGATGAAGCTGATCAAATGCTGCATATGGGCTTCCTTCATGAAGTGAAGGATATCATTTCCCAAACATCCCCTTATCGTCAAACGCTTCTCTTCTCTGCAACTATGCCTGAGCAGGTCGTAAACCTATCCAAAGCTTATATGAAAGAAGCTAAGGAAATTAAGATTCAAAGCAAACAAGTGACTTTGGCTGAAATTAAACAAGTCCTGGTTCCAACGACAGATCGAGACAAACAAGATGCTTTGATAGCTGCTATTAAAGAATATAAGCCATATCTAGCTATGATTTTCTGTCGTACGAAAGCTAAGGCTATAGCGCTCAATGAGGTTTTGCAGGAAATTGGCTTAATGTCGGATGAGCTTCACGGTGATTTGTCTCAAGCGAAGCGCGAACAAGTCATGAAGCGTTTCAGAGACGGGCGAATCGAACTCTTGGTCGCAACGGATATCGCAGCTCGCGGCTTGGATGTTGAAGGGGTCACCCATATTTTCAACTATGATGTCCCGCAAGATGCCGAGAGCTACATTCACCGTATTGGCCGAACGGGCCGTGCTGGTGAATCAGGTGTAGCTGTGACTTTTGCTACACAGCGAGATATGCCTACCATTGAATTAATCGAAAAAGGCATTCGGATGTCTTTGAGAAGTCCGGAGCAACAACAAAGACGTGTTCGTTCCAATTCTGACGAATATGTTGACACGGAAGGTAGAGGTTCCGCACGCAGAAGCAGCGGCGGGCAATCACGCGGGGGCCGTAATGAAAGAAACGGCGCAACTGGCGGACGCAGCGGAAGATCCGGCGCTCGCGAAGCAAGCCGTGGCGGTCGGGACAACGTTCAGTACGGAACGAAAAGTTCGTCCTCTAGAGGCGATAGATTCGGTTCGCGTAGTGCTGCGCCTGGAAGTGCACGTACTGGCCCGCGTCCTGCGAAGGTCAATTCGGAACGTAATCCGAATACATGGGGACGCGCTGAGAGTAAAGAACGTCCAGCAGCAGCGAATGCTGGACCAGGCCGCGGTGACAACATGAACGCTGCTAAAGCACGCGTTACCAAGTCATGGAGCGGCGGAGACGGAGCTGAACGAGCGCCTCGTGCTGAAGGTACGGAGCGCAGACGTTCTGCTCCTCATGGCGATAAGTCTTACTCGCCATACAACAAGTATGCCGGCACAGGGCGTGATGACGCAGCAAGCGCGTCACGCACAATTCGCGGCGGCAAAGGCCGTGGCGACAGCGCGGAGCGCGGAGCTCGCGGTGCAGCAGCGCCGCGTGGCGAGGGCTTTGGGGCTCGCGGCGGTGCGCCGCGGGGCGACAGACAGAGCGCGACTCGCGGCGGGCAAGCTGGCGGCGATCGCAGTGGCCAGGCACGCGGACGCGGCGATAGTGCCGAGCGTGGAGCTCGCGGCAGCGCACCTCGCGGTGATAGCTTTGGAGCACGCGGCGGAGCGCCGCGTGGCGACAGATCCAGCTCGCCTCGCGGCGGGCAATCCGGCGGATCCCGCGGCAGTGCACCACGCGGTGGCGGTCGCGGCGGAAAGCGCTAAGAAAAGAAGCGCTTTCCACGCAAGTCTTTACCGAATAACCCGAACGTTGTAAAATATAACTACGGTTGCAAGTGATCCTACTGATCAAAAATCGTTTCATACCGTTGCACGCACGTAGGATTTACCCCCCACAATTCCCATTAAGGAGGTATGTTCCATGTACGCATTAAAGGACAAGGAAATGATTTTTGTATTCACCGGTCCTCACGGTGCTGGTCGTAAGACGGTCGCGGAAATGTCAGGCTCTACGCTCGGCATGAAGCAGGTCATCTCTTACACCACCAGACCTCCGAAGGCTACCGAAGAAGATGGTCAAGATTATCACTTTATCTCTCCTGCCGAGTTTGTTAAAGCGCAAGCTGCCGGTGAATTCATTGAGGTTAGTACAGTTAATGACCATTTGTATGGTATCAAAAGTGCAGATATTGAACACATGTTCCAGCTTAGCGGAAGTATTTATTTAATTTTGAACCGCTTTGGCGCCGAAACGCTCAAAAAGATTTACGGAGATCACGTAGTCCTTATCTTCATTCATGCCGGTCGGGATAAACTTGAACAACGGATGAAAGAAAGTGGAGACTCGGAAGAAGTCATTTCGAAGTATCTCTCTTATTACGAAGATGAATTAGCTTTCCGTGACCAATGTGATCATGTATTCGAGAATGTGGATCTGGCGCATACCGTGTTTGATTTAACGAAAACATTGGATCAGTACTTAAATCGCAATCTAGTTGATTTAGATTAAACGGCAGTAAATGCCTATAACAGGCCTGGACGGAACTTCGTCCGGGTCTTTTCACATGCGGCTGCAATGCCTTCTAAAAGGAGTTGTCCACTTGAAAATTATATCTATTGAACCAACACCTAGCCCGAATTCGATGAAGCTCAATATGGATGAGTCGCTTCCTGCTGGTGTGCGGAAAACCTATACAAAAGAAAACGGCAAGCACACACCTGAAAATATCGGGCAATTACTGGCTGTTCAAGGCGTGATAAGTGTGTTCCACGCAGCAGACTTCATTGCCCTAGACCGTACCTCTAAGGGGGACTGGCAGTTCATTCTGGCCAGAGCCCGTGAGATTTTCGGCGAAGCGCAGCCATCTGCAGACGGAGGCCTGCCTCCGGAACAGCAGCCCACGGCTGAAGCCGCATTCGGTGAGGCACAAGTCCTCGTGCAGATGTTTCGCGGCATCCCGCTCCAGGTGAGGGTGCGTGCTGGCGCAGATGAAGTTCGCGTAGGCATGCCGCAGCGCTTCACGGAGGCGGCCGTTCGCGCAGGTACGGCATCGCCGAACCTGATTAAGGAGCGGAAGCTCGAGGAGCTCGGCGTACGCTACGGCGAGCTCGCGGACATCGCGGGTGAAGTCGTCCAGGAGCTGGACGCTTCTTACGACGACGCCCGCGTCGAAAGCTTGGTCTCCCTCGCGATGCAGGAGACCTCGGAAGGAACCTCCGCTAGAGAATCCGCGGAGGTTGAAGACGCTAGCGCAGCCCTTGCGCAGCTGCGCAACAGCGACTGGAAGCTGCGCTACGCCGCGCTTCAGAAGATCCAGCCGTCGCTTACGACGCTGCCGCTTCTCGTCCATGCCCTGCAGGACGAGAACACGTCGATTCGGCGACTGGCGACCGTATACCTCGGGGATATCAAGGAACCCGAGGTACTGCCCTTCCTGTATCGTGCCCTCGAGGACGATACACCTTCCGTTCGGCGGACTGCAGGCGATACGCTGTCCGACATTGGGGACCCTGCCGCCATACCGGCAATGGCCAAAGCGCTCAAAGACCGCAACAAGCTAGTCCGCTGGCGCGCGGCGCGCTTTTTGTACGAAGTGGGAGACAACACTGCGCTGAGTGCCCTGCACGAAGCTGTCGACGATCCTGAATTCGAGGTGCGCATGCAAGTGAAAATCGCACTCGAGCGCATCGAAGGCGGTCATGCCGCCGAAGGCTCCGTATGGCAGCAAATGACCCGTAGAAACGAATAGTGTTCGGGGAGATTGTGTGAAAACCTTACTACTGCTGAAGCAGCATTGCTTGCTTCTCCGTACAAAGTTGTACGCTGTACAACTTCTAAGCAAGCTAATCGCCGTTTTCCTCACGAATGTTGTAAAAAATACACTACCGATGCTAAAAAGCTGACATGATTAGAAGGGCTGTATGTCTAAATACAATTTGTTTAATATCTTGTATTTATTACCATTTCGTTTTTTGGGTACAAGCCAAAAAAGTAAAGACTACAGAAAATGACGCGTTTTTACCATTAATTTACATTTTATTCTTGTGTCTCCGCTATTCTCTCACTATGATGCGCTGTGAACTTAGCCGTTCTTTTGTCTTGCTCGTCTTCTGTCGACCCTTTGAAGTTCTACTTGGCGGGCGAAAGACAGCATTTACAAAGTTAGACCAGCTATCATAGAAATAGATTCGCAATAACTTTAGC
>NZ_AUGY01000128.1 GCF_000422905.1 Paenibacillus alginolyticus DSM 5050 = NBRC 15375 | reverse complement strand
GCATCAGAATGCCTCAACGATTTTCATCTCTCAATTTGCTCCCGAAGGATGGCACGATAAAATTGGAGAACACACCATGGCGGACGCCATCTTAGACCGTATCGTTCATAATTCCTATCACATGCTCATCGACGGCGAAGATTCGATGAGAAAGCGAAAAGCACAGTTGATTTAAGTCCAGCATTGCTAACGAGAGCCATCTATTCGCGGTGGCTCTCACCTCTGAGAGGGCGGCTCTATTTCATTAACAACGTGGCTCTCACTCATTAACCCAGCGGCTCTGCCGCACCGAAATATTCATGACCATGTAGGCTTGAAGCATTTTCATATTAAAAGCCACACCAACCACGCCAAAAGCCGCTACAACGAAGCCCCACTTGCTGCCGCGAATACCGCGAAACAGCATCCATGTTGCTAGTACAAGTGTGAAAACCAGCATACTGTCAACATTATTCGTACGGCTAACCGCCGCAGCGATCGGGGTACAAGCAAAGGCGAGACTAGCCAATCGGGCTGACATTTTGCCAAACGTAGGTTTAATAAGGATGTACATCAACAGCACTGATCCAACACCCGCCAACGCTTGAGGCAAAATCACACTCCAACCATGCACCCCGAATACATACGCGCTTATCGTCTGAATCCAAAATGTAACCGGCGGCTTATCCACCGTCACATATCCGGCCGGATCGAAGGAAGCAAAGAAAAAGTTATGAAAGCTTTGCAGCATACTCGTTACAGCCGCGGTGTAATACCCGTTCGCTGTCTGGTCCTGCCAAATGTTAAACATGTTTAGAAAAGCCGCTAATAATGCTATCGCTACGAGAATATAATCGTTTTTTTTGCTTTTTGGTGTACTCATCTTCTCTTGCACTCCCCTTTATTTTTTCATCGATAGGATCGTCTTCCGTGTCCCTCGTTTACAGGTACAACTTTACCCACCCATGCTGAATTCCAGCTGAATGCGCACTGAGCGTTTCTTGAAAGCATTCTGAGACATTGCTGAATAAGCCAGATCACCGCGTTTTAGGTCAGCGAATAGCTTAATTTTTCAGTAATCTTTCAGCCAATTATCAATTGAATCTCAGATAACGCTTCTATAATAAGCTCATAACCTTCAGGACACGAAAGAAAAGAGGAAAACCTATGGAGCGTATCACACAGTACTTGCATCCGTTTCATTTCCAAACTTTGGAGTCTACTATCGAGATGCTGCTCCACTGTGAAGAGAAAGATAGTACTCTCATTAATAAGCAGGCCATGGACTGGTTTCGAAGCGTGGAAAAGCGTTTCAGCACTAATCTCGCTGACAGTGAAATCAGCCTACTGAATGCATTAGCCGGTGAAAATTGTCTAGTTTCTACCACAATGTTAGAGGTGCTTTTTCTTGCTGAGGCTTATCAAGCAATAACGGATGGGAACTACTTTCCGCTCCTGCAAAAAAGTGCGCCTATGGGCCTTGAGAAAGCTCCTGCGACATTAGAGTGGGAAGTAGATCCGGCTATGAAATCAATTAAGCTTCCCAATCATACAAACATCGATTTGAGAGGAATAGAAAAGAGCTGGTCTATTAAACGGTTAGCTGAATATATGCAAAAAAACATGTCGCTTGAGCAAGGCTTAATCTTAGCTGGAGGGGATATCACGGTATGGGGCCGCGGCTCTCAGAAACTTGACCCTTGGGTCATTGGCATTCAAAACCCTTGGAATGCCAACGCCAAACTGGGCGCCATCGCCATGTCGGAGGGCTCCCTGTCCACTTACAGTCCATTTGAGGATAAAATGTCCACACCCGGCAGCGATATCGTACAGTGCACCGTTGCTGGCCAAGATATGGTTGAGTGCCAAGTATGGGCAAGAATTCTGTGTACTCTTGGCGTCGAAGAAGGGCTTGCACTGCTTGCCAAGCGTACCTCTGATTGCGAAGCTGTTGTTCACTCCACGAATCAGGAGATGCATTACTTTGGGAGAGAAGCATCTCTGAATAGAAGATGGCTTGATATGCACATTGACCATTATTACTTTCAGGATGTAGTGTCCTGGGGTATTTACGATTAAACACAGGTCTTAGCCAATACTTTTCCAACTCGGCCCTTTATCCACATTTAATCGATTTTTATCCACAGAACCCTTACAATTTATTCACAAAATAATCTATTTTATCAACATGTTATCCACAGCCTGTGTGCATCTTTATTGTTTTCCTCATTAAAAACCGATATAATCCGATCGCAAGCACCCTCCTACTTTGAACTAGACACGTCTTGCATGCTATGATGGTGTCAAAATATGCGATGTAGGGGCTTTATTCGAATGACATATGATGTAATTGTAATTGGCGGCGGTTCCGCCGGGCTCATGGCCAGCATTGCGGCGAGTATGGATGGCGCGAAGGTGCTTTTGGTGGATAAAGGTGACAAGCTGGGGCGTAAGCTCGGGATATCCGGCGGTGGCCGATGCAACGTAACGAACAACAAAGACATGGATGAATTGATCAAGCACATCCCGGGCAACGGGCGCTTCTTATATAGTGCTTTAACTCATTTCAGCAACAAGGACATCATTGATTTCTTTGAAAATCTCGGCATCCGCCTGAAGGAAGAGGACAACGGTCGCATGTTTCCTGTCAGCGACAAGGCCAAAACCGTCGTAGACGCGTTGATCGGCCAAGTTCGCAGGCAAGGTGTCGAGATCCGGACGAATAGTCCGGTCAAGATGGTCTTGTACAAGGACGGCAGCGTCCAAGGCGTCCGTCTACAGTCCGGCGAAACGATGAACAGCAAAGCTGTCATCATTGCTTCCGGCGGATGCTCTGTCCCGCATACCGGCTCGACAGGAGACGGTTATGCTTGGGCCGAAGCTGGTGGGCACACCATCACGCAGCTCTTTCCGACCGAGGTTCCGTTAACCTCGAAGGAAGCTTTTATCCGCAGCCGTGAGCTGCAAGGACTTTCCTTGCGGGACGTGACACTCAGCGTGTGGAACGCCAAAGGGAAGTCGATCATATCCCACCGCGGCGATATGCCCTTTGAATCACTCACATGCATAAGTGCATAGAGTGGATTTCACTTTTAATACGGGGCTATCGAGGAGAAATTTATTTTTATTTTACACTGATACTTGCTCGCATAAGATTTCGGAGTTCTTGACAGGCAATGTACTAAAAGAATCACATGATTTCATATAAATTATCAGTTTAGAAAAATCATTTTCTACCGGATTAACAGCATCAAATAAAGAGTTTCCTCATTAGAAGTAGTTCAGGTAATGTAGTCAATAGCTTAACACTGTTTCAGAAGTTAGGATAAATAGAAAATAAAAAAAGAGCTGAATTTACATTAGCCTTTGTTGCTAAGAGGAATCAGGGATTCCATACTTAGTAGCTATGTAATATTAGCTCTTGTACTCGAAGTTAGATGTTGATTACCTTTATATTACACTCTAAGCCATGATTAGTCAATATTATTTTCGAGTTTTCCAAGGAATGAAAACCTATTCGGAGGTATGGCCATAGTACCTTTAAACCTCATTAGTTTAAGTAGTTCTAATGGCTTCCCTTGAGAATTAGTAATCTGAAGTACGGAACTTAAATTACTTTTATACAGGTTATAATCAACCCTTTTAAAATCATTAATCTCAATTAATGTTTTTGGATTTTTAGAATCATGTAGCCACGTATATGAAATGGCATTTACTATAGTTTCTACGTAGTACTTTAATCTGACATAAGTATTATCTAGAATCTTTGAGTCATTTACTCCACTGTGAGATAACATATTTCTCAATCTATACATTTGTTTAATATCATTATTCAAAATATTTTCAAGTTGATTAAGAGATTTACTTGCGTTTTCTACTAAGCTATATGTAATGGATGTTTGACGATTAACAAATTCACTACTAGCAAATGAAAATGAAATTCCGTCCCACCACTTCCCTTTGAACTGTTTATAAAATAGTAAAATACAGGATTGATCCGCTACTGTCATATGTTTTATATCTATACCTGAAGAAATTAACTTGGAGGAAATATGCTCAGTTATGATTTTGGAAGATCTTTTATTGTCTTCACTATGCATCGAAATTAGCCTCTTAAAAAATGTCTTACTAATTTTTCTGAAATAAAAAAGCCCCATATACGGAATGAAGTTTCTACAAACTGAATCTATTTTATTATCATGCACGGAATGTACCATCATAAACTCCATGATGCTCCAAAGCACTAAAAACGAAGTTCTTCGATCATGAGATCGATTTAATATTTGTATCCACTCATTAAGCCTAAACATTTCGTCAAATACATATCCATTCACATCAATATAATCCGTTGTCTTCCAAAGGTTATCGAAATGTTTTATTCCGATATTTTCTACTACTTTCTTAGCATTTAGCTGAAAATCCTTACCACCCTTTTTTATAGCAAACTGAATATTTTCTTTTGTCCTTTCTTTAAAAGTTCTTAACTTTTCAAATATATCGGTCAATACTTTGTCAACGTACAATCCATCTAATTTGCTTAAGTTAAAGTAAATCGTTATCTTATTATCACTTTTTCTTGTTCTAACATTAGTCACTCTATTTTTTTCCTCATACAAGCTGATGATTTTTCTTATAAAACTATTAATATTTTTCAAATTTACTGAAGTAGTATCCACCGCTATTGAACATCGCACTGTAGCTAACTTATTGTTATTTGGATTACTAATTTCTTTTAGATGCCCGATAATTTTCTTCAAAACTTCATTTGGGTTATCATGATCCTGCCTAAACCAGTTATTACAGATTGCATATACTTCAGCAATAGTATTACCACGATGCTCTAAATATTCAATTATTAAGCAAATAAGCTCATCTATTAATACATATTCATCAACCTCCTTACTTGTCCCAGAAATGCCCTTATTAAGTACGTACTGTAAGGTTTTGATAAGCCCTATGTAGCAATTATAATTTGATAGAACTTCATACAAATTTGGTATATATGATGTGGTTTTTAGTTCTTTTACTAGTGTTAAGGCTGTAAATAGAGACTTCATTTCTTTTATAGGAATCTGATTCGAAGATTTAAATAGAAGACTGGAATGTTCAATAATTTGTATTATCGACCCTTTAATATACTCTGAAGACAATTCACGAACCCCTGGGGGCATTGAAACAAATTGTCTTGATAGTTCCAATAAACCGCATATAGGAAAGCTGTTAAACTCAATGTCTCCATTAGATCTTAGCATCTGAAGAAATCTTTCTATGAAATATTTTGTTCTTTCAATTTCCTTCCCATCACTCATAACATTCCTCGCTCTAATATCTACTTTATATGTAAACAATCATAACACATTATATAGTTAAAATTTCCCTTTTTATCGAAATTCATTTTTTTAGATGTCCGGTGATAATAAAGTATTAGACAGGTGTCGTTGATTTAACACGGTTTTTGATTTAAAGAATCGTTTAGCTTTTGAAAAACAAGTTTATTCTGATCCTTTCAAAAAAACAGCGGCGGACCAAGACTTGAAAATAAAGTCTTAGACTGCCGCTGTTGTCATTGAATTAGCTTGTCCCGTTAGAATTCTTGTAAAACGAGTATTTGAACAAAAACGAGCGCCTCGGTACAATGGGTTACGCACGAGGTCAAAAGCCTCAAAAAGCCAATCTAGGAGGTCGATATTTATTACGCTGTAATACTTTGATTCTTTATTAATTTATGTTTTAGATCTTCAGGCAAGGTGTTTATAAATTTGACTACTTGTTCTTTATCATACATGACTGTCATTAATTCATAGATTTCTTGGATAATTCTATCCTCAGTGTTATCCCTACACCATATAACGTTTACTTTCTCATGTAACTCTTCTTCTATTTTTGTTACTTTTTTTTCTTCTGAATAATAGTATCTGAGTCGAACCGTAGTATTTACTGAATTTATCTCTTCTAAAAAAGTGAGTTCCCCTATTACTTGCTCATTTATTTTTTGGTAGGCGACACTTTTATAAGTTGGAAGAAATATATTATCAGCTAACTCACTTGGCTGTACTCCATCAGTTAACATTAATTCTATTAGATCATTTAACTTTTTTTGTAGAAATGTTGGTATGCCATCTTTCATCTATAACATCCTCCTTATTTCTTCAACAATTTCATTAAGATACCTTTGGGATTCTAGCAATGCCTCTGGTTCTCTTTTCTTAACAGGACCATACTTATTGTAGATCCTTGTATTTATGTATCTAACTAGTATTCCATCATTATTACAATCACCATTTAAATTGTGAATGAGACGTTTAAACTTAGCATAAAGGTCAGTACCCTTAGGGTCAATTGATTTTTCAAAAAGAACAGCCTGCACTGCTTCATTAGCGTTATTGTACAAATATTCCCTTGTCTTTTTTCTAAGAGATTCTGGCCGCTTTGATAATAGTAGTTCATCTAACTCACTCTTTTTTGTATGTATAGATTTTCTTTTTAATGCTTCTTTAGCTGCTGCTACCTCGTCATCTGTAAAACCAGCGTCTATTAATTTTTGAACTTTACCTTCAAGAGCTTCATCAATCTGCCGTCTTGCAGCCTCAAACAATTCATTAAAATCAACATCAGGAAGATAAGAATCTTTATCGCTTAAAAAATATTCATCTTTTTCGATGGTAGCATATACAATTTCTCTTTTTATATAATCCCTATCAGGGATGTCATATTCTTTTACAGGGATCTTTTTGCTTTTCTCCACTTCTCTTGAAAATATATCCCACATTGCATTTAATCCTATTTCTTCATGGAATATGACAACTGCATTGTTATCTATTGCAAAGTCAGTTATCTCTTCATTTGGGATTGCTCTTAAAACTCTTCCAATAACCTGTGCAAATGCATTTAAACTTCTATACGGTCTAAATAAAGCAAGAATAGTTAGGTATTTATGATCGTAACCTTCCATAAGCATATTTACAGAAACTACAACGTCACAATTATGATCCTCTATTTCCATAAAAGCTTTCTCAAGATTATCTGGATTCATGTTACTATGCACAATAATAACTTTCTTTCCTTGGGTTTTATACCAATGTGCAACATCGCTTGCATGTGCAATGCTACAAGCCACTGCTAATATTTTATGTGGGACATTAGGGGAAGCATCTCTAAGAGTATTTAATTGATTTATACTTTCTACTATTACATCTTGTGAACATTCCTTTGACAAAGCAATCGATTTTTCTAACCATTCTTTGTCCTTAAAAATAAGAACCTCATCTTTATTATATTTTTGAGAGTCACCAGGAATCGTAAAGTATAAATTATCATTATTAATAGTTGCTTTTCTAAGCCACTTAACATATTTCAAAGCCATAACTTCAGACAATGAGGTGTTATGTATTTCCTCACCCGGTAGTTCCTTATGATCACCTCTATACGGTGTACCTGTTACATGAAGCTTCTTTGCATCCGAGAAGTAATTTAATGCTTGTTGCCATGTATTTGCAACAGAATGATGTGCCTCATCAACAATTATTAGATCAAAGAAGTCATTAGGGACTTTTTTGAGTAAAGAATTGGGACCACTATTGTATAACTTATGAACGTTCGTTATTACGAAGTTACATTTTTCTAGACTCGACATCAACATTTCGGACTCATATTCTTCTACTACCGGCATTTCTTCAGGGTCAAAGATAATATCATAATTCAACCAGAAATTATCTTCGAGGGGATGTAATGTTTTAACGACACTCTTTTTTGTTACAAGTCCCGGAGTAATTACAAGTACTCTTTTTTTTGAAACACCGTATGGGGCGATTGAAATCAACCCACTCTTACCTGTACCAGTTGGAAGTACTATTAACGCTTCACCATTAGGGTTACTTTCAAAGTATTCCTTTATCTTCATATAAGCTTCGATTTGAGGCTCTCTCAGCTTATTATTTTCAATAATATTCGGAATTATCTCCATGAAATAGGACATTGTTCTCTTGCACATCCCTCAGCATATATTTTTATAGAAACAATTCGACATCAATCATCCCACTCCTTCCTTAATTTAGGTAGTTCACCAAAGAACTGTTACACAATAATTGTAAAACTTTTAGGTTATTTTTGATTCCTGTCCGTTATTAAACGCAAGTCTCCTCTTTTTAAATCCAGACACTAATAACACAATATTGCAAAAACAAAACAAGCCCATAGATTTCTTTCCCTTGGGCTTGTTCAGCAGCGCTAATGGATTCAAGGACATATCATACAGTCAACCATTATTTGTTGATAATTGGTTATTAATTGAACATTCCCTTGAGCTTGGTAATTTACCTAAAATGAGAATTATTGAATAATCTACGAGTCAATCCACTCATCTCCATTATATTCTTTACTTTGCTCCACCTTCAGTACATCTTGAAATCTAATCCAACCCCACTCCTCTGCCCCGCTGAACGGATCAGTGGAATCTATTCCCCCGTCTCTTTAGGTCCAATTAAAGCATATGCAGAACTATAGTTCCATCGGCATTATTGCAATCTCTGTGTATTCGGCTGCCGTTTTTGTTAAAGTAACGAGAGTTTAGTATAACAAAATCCATTATTTTCTTGCACATAGAGCTTATCGTGTTATCCTTAAGAAGGATTCTTAGTAAAGCCATTATTCATGTGCATGTTGTTAGAACTTATATAAAAATAAGGTGGGATTCTTTTTCGTGAAAAAAATCGTACTTAATAAGATTAAAAATATTGTAAATCTTGAGTTTGGAATACCAACTCAAGGTGTCAAACTTTTGACGGGGACAAACGGGATCGGGAAAACAACATTATTAACTGCTCTAGCCAGGATCGGAATCGGAACAGCCTTACGTGATAATTTTAACAAAATAAATTCTTCAAATGGTGAAATTATTGATCCTTATCTTCACTCTAAATTGAGTTATCATGTTAATAATGAATCAGTTACTTACTCAAAAAGTGCCAAAAATAGATGGATGCCTGATAAACTTGAAAATGCTAAGGTACTTTCTAAGTTTGGATATAATTCCGTTCTCTATATTAAAGCTGATAGTTTCAGGTTAAAACCTGTAAATAAAGATATTTATCATAACAAGGTATCCGCTGTAGACGCAACACTAGTTTCTGCAATTTGCGAGGTTCTTGAAAATATCAAATTTTCAAATATGAAAGGCATAAAATTAGATGCTGGCCGTGCAGTGTATTTGGTCCCAAATGAGACCGGTTATTATCCAGAGTATTATTTCAGTACTGGAGAATCGTGTGTTATTAATATACTGACTAGCGTACTTAAAGCGAGTAGAGGAAGTCTTATTTTAATTGATGAAGTAGATATTACATTGTATCCTGCGGTCCAATTAAAATTATTGCGTTATTTAAGAAAAATAGCTGCTCAATTAGATCACACAATAATAATATCAACACACTCAATCAACATGATAAAAGATACCGATATACAAGATATTTATTTTCTTCATTCCCCTGCTATGGATGGAAACATTAAGGTAGAAAACCCTTGCTATCATACATTTGCCCTTAGAGGGATAGCAACCGCAGATGATATCGATTTAGACAATGTGTTTTTCGTTGAAGATGATGAAGCAAAGATCCTGCTTGATGAAGCTATTAAAGCCTTCAAGGAATTAGTAAACAAAAACGCGGTGTACCGCATTCTTCCGATTGGTGGATGGCCCAATATATTGATTTTCTTGAAAAATAATATTGGTATTCTTAAGCAAACAACACGAATTGATGTTTTTTTTGACAAGGATGTTGAGACAAGTATTAACGATCTTCGTAAGAAAAGGGACAAAGAATTGTCAGAAATCGAAAAAATAGCGGTTTTGGATAAGTATAAGAACAATATCAAATACCTTCCTATTACGCCTGAGTCGGGTGTAGTTAAACATTTTGAGAGTAATTATCTTGAAATATCAGCTGTCTTGAGCTTGACAATTGATATTAGCAACTTATTTAGAACACCAAATTACATCAGTTATACAAACGATAGACAAGGTGATAAAAAAAGATTCAGTGATATAATAGAAAAGATTACACAAAATACTGGTAAGGATAAGATCGAAGTAAAAAAAGTCTTATACAGTGACTATGTTAAGAAAAATATAAATTCAAGTACATTACATCAGATGTTTGGTCCTATTTTGAAATATTAGGCTTTATGTTAGACTCGAGTTGTTATGTTTTTTATGTTACCTGATACAAATCGTTTGGTGAGCCGAACACATTTCAGGATCGGATCATGGCTGATGATACAAGGCACAAAGTTCCTAAATATTTAAGCTAACAAATAACGATATCAAAAAACAATAGTCAAATATGCAAATATAAGTTAATATAATATTGTATCGGAAGCACCGGACAAAACGAAAGCCCTGAGGGAAAGAATCCCTTAGGGCTTTTTTGCTTTAATATTTATTTAGCCCTTACCATGATTCGGTTTATTGTCTTCTTGATCATTAACGTGATTTTCTCGTTGTTTGTCGTGAGCTGTCATGACGTAAGCCCACCCATCTGAGTAATTGAAAACATAAATATATTACTCATCTAAGGGGCATTGTACGCAACCCTTTGTACCAACTACTAGATCTCATCAAGCAAGACATATGCTTCCATCTCTGTATCAAAAACAGTAACCTGCTCGGCATCACCATACACCATATCGTTCACTTCAAGGTGACTCAGCGTCTTCTCTTCGCCTGTCTCCTTATGCTTGACATGATATTTCATACTATCATCCCCTAAACAATAAATCCTTCGAACACTGGCAGCCGCATTGCACCAGACTTATACCAGTCTCGAAATTTCACTTTGCAACGCACTAACGGCTGCACATAGACGTGTTCCTTGCTCTCTCCACTTTTGTATGCCTGAAATACTGGCCACATCGATTGCCGAGCTGACGGTGTAATTCCCAGTTCCATTGCTCCAACCGGACGGATCCTGAGACCATCTGGATAGCCTAGTAGCCATGAATGTTCTTTCTTGCTGTACCCCGTTATGAAACATTCAGCCATCTGATAATTGCTAACCTTCTGCCATGACCAGGAGCGTGTATCTTTCTCGTACTTAGAAGATTTTTTCTTTATGACTATGCCTTCCAAGCCATGTTGACAAATAAGTTTAAAGAATTCAGTTGTGCTGCCCTTTATTGGCCGAACTATCCTATAGATTTCATTTTCTTGCACAGCTTCTTCAAGTAATCCCTTGCGAACCTCTAAGGGCAATGCGGTAACATCTACGCCGCGGTGGTATAAGATATCAAAAGCCATAAATACGACTGGTTTACGCTTCTTACTAGAACGGAAACCCGCATTCGTCGCTTCAAAGTCGGCCTTCCCATGTTCGTCTAGCACCACGATTTCACCGTCCAGAATAGTTCCTTTTGGGATTGGCGGATTGTGTAGCTCTGGATATTTGGACGTTGCATTCGTGTTTTTAGTATATAAGTGCAGTTCATCCATATTTGAAACGATTAAACGTATCCCATCCCACTTGAGGTATCTCCATAAGATTGCACATAAAAAAGATTGTACATAATTCTCAGAAATGATCAAATGAAAAAATAAACTGGACTGGCCGCGGGCATTAAGCTAACGGGCAGGATACTTTCAATGCTGTTGCATTTACAAACACAACATCCCACTGGTAATATTAAACAAATGCAATGATGTGAAGAGTAAACAAGGCGTACTTTTACAGAGAGCTCCGGTTGCTGAAAAGGAGTAAAGGATACCTTGTTGAACCAAGTCACAGAGCATCACATCGGAACCTGAATTGGCTCAGGGGGCGGTGTGACAGGAGCTCCTGTTACAGAGCTAGAGTATAAGCATGGAGTGTCATGCCGTACTCGATAAGGCTAATCTGATGACAGATTAGTGAACTGGGGTGGCACCACGATGAATCTCGTCCCCAAGACATTGTTCTTGGAGGTGGGATTCTTTTTGTTTTCTCTGAACAGTTAAAAAATCATGATTTCATTCAAGCTGAATGAAATTTATTCTTGAGAGGAGAAATATATACGATGATGAAAGCTTATTGGAGATATTTCTTATATATCATGAATCACAAACTCAACGTTTTGATCGAATGTTGGAAGGAAGGCTTGTACTTTCAGGGAGTTATTCATGATTTTTCGAAATTTTCACCGGCTGAGTTCTTTCCCTACGCAAAGAAATTTTATTCCGGAAAGCCTTTGGACTTGGATGAGGAGCTGAATTGGAAATATGCTTGGCTTCGTCACCAGCGTAAGAATAAGCACCATTGGGAGTATTGGGTTATAAACCCCAACACAAACGAGGCATTGCCCATGCCAAAGAAGTATGTAATTGAAATGGTATGTGACTGGCGTTCCTTTTCAAGGAAATGGGGAAAAAAAGTAAAAGAGTCTACTCTAAACCTTACAGATAGCATAGTAGTACATCCGGAAACGAAAAGAGAGCTTGAACTTATGACATCCCCTAACGAACTGATAAACCGTTCAACTAATGCAGAACAATAGTTGAACAAAATAAGGAGCAGATCATCGTTGCAGTTGCTCCTTGTTTTTATTGAGGGACGGGCAGGATAGTTGAGCAATACTAACGAAATAATTAAGTAATAAAGAGTTAAGAGAAGTTTAGCTTTTAATCACGTAAAAGGAGGTTTACGGCTGTACGATGATAATGATTGGCTTCGTTCAAAATCTAAACGATAAGAAGTGGCTCCGTGCAAAGTCTAAACTATGAACAACGGCGGTTGTTTGTATGGAGCTGGAAATAAGTTGCCGCCATGTGAAATGATTCTCTTTTGTTTATAGTATAGACTTTGCCCCTTAAAACCAAAATTTTTAAGGAGCAGAGCTAAAATGAAATATGCGAATGCAGTTACCGTCTTTCCAGAAAAATTACTAAAGGAAATACAGAAGTATATAAAAGGTGGAATAATATATATCCCCTCCCCCGAGGAAACACATAAGAAGTGGGGGCAAAATTCAGGAAGTAGAAAATATTTGGATGATCGAAATGAAGAAATCCGCGAAGGGTATTTAAACGGTTCTTCGATTGATGAATTATCAGATACATTCTGTCTTTCTTACCATAGTATAAGAAAAATCATTTACTCTAAAAAATAATGGATACTAGAAGTCGCATCGGATCCGGTGCGACTTTTTGTGTAAAATTTATTTTCTAGTTGATTATTAAACATTCAAAAAGTTCCGACCTTGCTATAATCTTATTAACAAATTATTGGAGGTGGGTACCTAAATGGATAATGTAAAAGGAATATGGAATGAATGGTCCGAAACATGGTATCAAAGGTATAGAACAGATAAGGCGATAGCAAAAATAATACAAACCCCTGAATCGGCATTTCATCGTACAACATATTCAATGATTAATAAGGCCTTGCCGAATTTGGATGGAAAGAAAGTATGTGTTCCTTCAAGTGGAGATAACCATGCAGTCTTCGCTTTTCATTTAATGGGGGCAAGGGTTACATCATGCGACATATCGGAAAGACAAATAGAAAACAGCTCGAACTTGGCTCGAAAAAATGGATGGGACATTGAATTTATATGCGATGATACAATGCAACTAAGTAACATTAAAAGTGATGAATATGATTTTGTATATACATCGAATGGTGTCCATGTATGGATTAATGATTTAAACTCCATGTACAACAATATTAGAAGAATTCTTAAAAGCAATGGTGTGTATATGATGTTTGATATTCACCCATTTAGTCGCCCTTTTGCTATAGAAAAAGAGAAAATAACTGTAGTAAAGCCATATGACTCAATTGGACCTTTTCTTATAGATGAGGTTCCAAGACTTCATTGGCGTATGCAGGATATAGCGAATGCTATTATTTCATCAGGCCTATGTGTTAAGCATATCGAAGAAATGTATGCAGAGGATGGCTCATTTTGGATCGATGAGTCAAAAGATGAAGGGAAATCGCTCTCAAAACAAGAATTAGATGACTTGTGTAACTGGAAATTAAATCCCATGGCAGCCCTTCCTCAATGGTTTTCGATACATGCAGTTAAGTAAACCGGTACAGGTAACTCATTAACCTAACGGGAAACTATAGCTTAATAATAGGGAGCAGTTTGCCGCGGCCGCTGCTCCCCTGTTTTCGTTCAAGAAACAGGCAGATTCAGAATTAGAATTGTGTAATAATCTCAACCAGCCCATAGTTTCCCTGTACCAATAAAGAACCCTCCATGCTATGGTCATAATGGAGGGTTCTACTATGTTAAATCAACCAATTAAACCAATGCTACTACAACCTTTATTGCCAACTCAGATGAAAAAGGATTGGAAATCAAGCTTAAAATGGGACGGTTTCAGAATACTAATACATTATGATCATGGAATGGTTAGAGCATTTACGAGACATGGCACAGAGGTTACTTCAAGATTTCCGGAATTATTGAAAATAAGACTTCCCATAAAAACGGGAATATTCGATGGAGAATGTATAGCGTTTGATTTAACGCAGCCTAAAAATCAACCTCCTAAGTTATGGTGGGACGATGCAATGGCTAGATTTAATACGAAGAAAGAATCAGCTGTTAAACAAATAGCAACAACTCTAAGGGCACACTTTCCGTTGTGGGATATTTTGTATTTAGATGGCAAGTCTATGTTGAATATGGGCTTTATGCAGCGCAGAGAGGCACTTTCAGCGGTAGTAGAATCTTCGGAGGTACTTTCTATCACCCCTTTATATGATGTCGGGGAAACACTATTCTTGAAAGCTAAAGAGCTTGGTTTAGAAGGAATATGTCAATATAAGCCCGATGCTCCAATGTTATTAGATACCCGGTCTAATGGAATCGTAAAAATAAAAGCTTATCAATATGTTGTTTGCCAGGTGGCTTCCGTAAGATTAAATGGTGGTTTTGGCTGGGGATTAACGATCAATGGCTCATATGTAGGTGTGATAGAGTTTCCGCCACCTTCTGATGCGATTCGTGCATTAAATCATATATCAAAGCAGCTCGTTCGTGGAGAAAATAAAGACTGGCGCTTTTTAGATCCGGTAATAAGCTGTAAAGTTAAATTTCAATGTTTTACTAAAGAAGGAAAACTGCGGTCACCGAAATTCGAGGAATTCTGTACACCTATTTCTGTACAATAAAAAAGCTCAAGATATCCTTTACTAGCAACGTAAGGGATTATTTTGAGCTTTTTTGTACATATCGTTATATAGAGATACCTTTAGTTCTGCAAAAGTGGAAGGATCATTAAAAGGCAGATTGTTTTTACTGTATTGGAGAAGCATTGGAGGAATAAACATTTTCTTCATCACCCATAATAATGGTACACCTTAGAAGAATCTATGACTAATGGAGCTTGAAGGAAGTAAGGAGTATTGTAAAATGAAGAAATTAATTATACCCAGTTCAATTGTTTGTTTTAGTATTGCAACCGCAATATCATTTCCAGTTTTCTACGCACTTAAAGGAAGATGAATCCCTGAGCGAATAAGCCCGAACCAGAGCTTAATCGAGTAGGAGGGGACGGCTAGTCCCCGACCTCTCACACCACCGTACGTACCGTTCGGTATACGGCGGTTCATGTTCTATTCCGCAATAAACTGTATCTGTCCGATAAATTCCTTAAACCATTAGACAACCAATATGGGTTGTCTAATGCTCTATGTAGGATTGGACTTTTCGAAATTCGCCAGTATTTCTTCCTCGTGTTTCCCCATTCATAGGCTTTCTGCTTTGGGATACCTAATGCTGCCAGTTTCTTTACCTTCGTACTCGGAAGTTTCCACTGTTTCCACAAACACATTCGTAGTCTTCTTCGTATCCATTCGTCCAACTCTTTAAAGACACTCGGCGTATCCGCGAGCTCATAATATCCTAGCCATCCTGTTAGGTATTGGTTCAGCTCCTTAATTCTCATCTCCATTGGGATGGGGCTTCTCCTAGATGTGATGATCCTTATCTTTGCTTTTACTCGTTGCATCGATGACTCAGATATCTTCACCTTGGGATTCTTCTTATCCCAGCTAAATGTGAATCCTAAAAACTTGCGTTTCCACGGACGATCTACCGCACTTTTCGCTTGGTTTACCTTTAACTTTAGCTTCTCTTCAATGAATTTCGTTACGGATTGCTTCACTCGCTGGCCTGCCTTCCACGTTTTCACGTAGATATTACAGTCGTCTGCATACCTCACAAAGCGTAGATTTCGTTGCTCCAGCGTCTTGTCCAATTCATCTAAAACAATATTAGACAACAAAGGGCTTAATGGACCTCCCTGTGGAGCTCCTTCTTTTGTCGGTTGGACGAGTCCATCCATGAGTACGCCGGATTGCAAGAATTTTCGGATTATCTTCAACAGTATTTTATCTGTTATTCGTTCCGCTAGTTTTGCCATTAGTCGATCATGGTGAACACGGTCAAAGAATTTCTCCAAATCGATGTCGATCACAATTCGGTAGCCTTCTCGCATATATTCTCTTGCTTTTCTTACCGCATCATGCCCTCGTCTTTGTGGACGAAAACCATAGCTTTGCTCGGAAAATGTGGGGTCGAACAATGGTGTTAATACTTGCGTAATTGCTTGCTGAATGAATCGATCTGTCACGGTAGGAACGGTCAATGCAAAATGCACATTTAGTCAATTCGCATTTAGGAATGGTCACGATCAGTCATCCGTTTCATCCCCTACAAGGTCAAAGCTTCTCTCTGCTTAGTATCAGAGAAGTGAATGGATTACGCCGGTACTCTTTACAAACAGATACCGGTGTCGTTTGCGTCCCTGAAACGTGGACAAACCACCATGCACCAATCACTCTTCCTCCTAGCTTGTCCTTCGATCTGCTGACATTAAAGGAATTGGCTCAGCTCTTGCGCACCCTAGAGGAATCTCTCAAATGATGGCGAATCCTGTTG
>NZ_AUGY01000127.1 GCF_000422905.1 Paenibacillus alginolyticus DSM 5050 = NBRC 15375 | reverse complement strand
GAGTGATCAGCTTTTGCCATCCCAGAGGAAGGCATGCGTTTTTCTCCATCACGGTAGCCGTCCCATTGCCCAAGAGCAGCTTGGGACAAAAAAAGAAAGAGATCATAAACTTTGAATTTCCGCCCAGTGTCAACGTATCCGGCTTCTTTGATGAGAGGAAGCACTTCTTCTTTCGGTATAATTGTTTGCAGAATATTCGAGAACATAGTAGACTTTTTCATGAGGTCGCCTTCTTTCGGATGTTTGTAGGGGTACAAACAGTTTACCGAATGAGCGGCCTTTTTCCCTGCCATTTTATGGATAATCAACAGACCTGTATGAAATACAACATTACGCAAATGAGAAATGATCATACCTACGCTCAGGACTTGCCCTTGCGCGTCATCTCCGCAAGCCCAACCCACTGCTCCTCGGTCACCTCGAGCAGATCGTTGAACTGCCCGGCGCCCTGCAGCCATTCGCCGCCGTCGATCGTGACAACTTCGCCGTTAATGTAGGCGGCGTAGTCCGAGATCAGATAAGCCGCGAGGTTCGCGAGCTCATCCTTCTCCCCGACCCGCCGCAGCGGCACGCGGTTCAAAAGCTTCTCCGACAGCTCGGGCGTCGGAGCCAGTCGGCTCCACGCGCCGTCAGTCGGGAAGAGCCCCGGCGCGATGGCGACTTGCCGGATGCCGTGCCGCGCCCACTCGACGGCAAGCGAGCGCGTCAGCGCAAGCACGCCGGCCTTGGCCGCAGCCGACGGTACAACGAAGGCCGAGCCGGTGGAGGCGTAAGAGGTGACGATGTTCAGCATCGTACCGCCGACGCCTTGCTCGATCCATCTTTTGCCCACTTCTAACGTGGTGTAGAACGTCCCGTGAAGGACGATATCCAGCACCGCATCCACGGCGCGCGGAGATAATTTTTCTGTCGGGCTGGCGAAGTTGCCGGCCGCATTATTAATCAGTACATCAATACGGCCATAGTGCTGTTCCACAGCGGCCACCATCTCGGCAATTTGAAGCGGGTCACGCACGTCACAGCTTTTGTAGAATACTTCCTTGCCGTCACTTCCCATTTCGGCTGCCGCTTTAGCAAGCACCTCTTCGCGTCGGCTGGTAATCGCGAGTTTAGCGCCTAAAGTCAGGAATTTCTCGCCCATAGCACGGCCTAGACCAGTACCGCCGCCTGTAATAAGAATGACTTTATCCTTCAGCAAGGTTGCCTCGAACATATCCATCGCGCCCTTCATCGTCAATTTACGCTGCTAATGATTAATGCTGTAAATGTGCTGCTATTGCTATTGGTACTGGTACTGCAATTGCTACTCGATGAACGTAGCCTCGAATTGCTCGATCCGGCTTGCTAAATCTTCGGGGAGCGGAGTGCTTTTTTGCGTATGAACATCGATATAAACGCCGGTACTGGTAGAGAAGCTCACAAGCTGCTTATTCGCCCGCTTAACAATGGCATACTGCGTTTCAATCGACGAAGTGCCGATCCGGCTCACTTTCATATAAATGTCGAGTTCATCGTTAAAATGTGCTTGCGACTTGTATTCGACGCTTTGGCTGACGAGAAAGAAGGTTTTATCAGCCAGATTGCCATCTGAATTTGCATAAAATAAACCCAAACCGTTCATATACTCACAGCGGGCTTGCTCCATGTAAATGACGGAAGAAAGGTGACTTAGGTGTCCGTTCGCATCGGTTTCACAGAAACGAACTTTCGTTGGTGTATAGAAGCGGAAGCCTTCTAATTCGAAATTGTTCATGGCTATCTAGTCTCCTGTAAAATAGGTTTGATACTGCTCGCGAAGCTCGCGTTTCATAAACTTACCGACCGACGATTTAGGTATTTCTTGGAGGAACACAACATCGTCCGGAATCCACCACTTCGTGAATTTATTTGTCAGAAAATTAAACAAATCCTCTTTATCATCATCAGTTTGTAGCGCGGTGTCCTTTAGGACAACGAAGGCGAGTGGCCGTTCAGCCCATTTGGGATGCGGCACGCCGATGACACAAGCTTCGAACACATTCGGATGCGCCATTAATGCGTTTTCTAAGTCGAGAGATGAGATCCATTCCCCACCGCTTTTGACCAGATCCTTGGCCCTATCCACCAGCTTCACAAATCCCTCGGGATCAATAACCGCGATATCTCCGCTGTAAAACCAACCGTCCTGGAACGATTCCTGCGTTCGGGCATCTTTGTAATATTCCGTAGCTACCCATGGTCCGCGAAGTAGGATTTCGCCCATTTCCTTCCCATCCCAAGCTACCTCACCCCGAGGTCCAACGATTTTCATATCAAGCCCTGGCACAAGCAAGCCCTGAGTAGCCCTTGCATCGTATTGTTCATCGTAAGAGGCATCTTCTTGATAGCTTTTGAGGCGGGAAACGGTAACGAGAGGACACGTCTCTGTCATCCCATAGGCATGATAGAAGGGAACCTTGAGCCGCTGTTCGTAGCTTTCAATCAGACTGCGCGGGGCAGCAGATCCACCACAGACCACTGCACGAAGGGATGATAAATCCACTTGCAGTAATTCCTGCACCTTAAGAGCGGCCGTCCATACCGTAGGAACACCAGCAGCAATCGTCACTTTCTCGTCCGCGATCAAACGGAGTAGGATGTCAGGTGTCGGCGAAGGTCCCGGAAGCACTTGCTTGCTGCCGAACCAGACAGATGCGAATGGGAGTCCCCAAGCATTAACGTGAAACATCGGCACAATAGGCAGGACGGTGTCACGTTCAGAAAGTCCTAGTGTATCCGACAGACCAATGGAGAGGGAATGCAGATAGATCCCGCGGTGAGAATACACCACACCCTTGGGATTGCCCGTTGTCGCAGATGTATAGCAGATGCCTGCGGGAGCGCTTTCATTAATGTCAGAGGCGTATGTATAGTGCGGGTCGCCGCCTTCTATCATGTTCTCATATAAATAGACGGGATGTAAAGAAGTAGGCGGCATTTCCTTTTTGTCCGTCATCAAAATATAGCCTTCTATCGTCGTAAGTTGATCCTGAATCTTCTCGATAATAGGGAGTAAGGTTTCATCAACGAAGAGGAAACGATCTTCCGCATGATTAAGAATATAGGCGATATGCTCAGCGGGGAGCCGGATGTTGACCGTGTGCAGTACGGCTTCCATGCAAGGGATGGCGAAATAAGCCTCCAGATGAAAGTGGTGATTCCAGGCAAAAGTAGCAATCCGGTCTCCAGGATTCACACCAAGAGCTTGCAAGGAGCTGGATAACTGCTTCGCTCGTCTCCCAAAATCGGCGTATGTATACCGATGGATGCCGGTGCTTGTACGTGAAACAACCTCTTTTTTGGGAAATAAGGTTTGTGAACGTTCAAAGAGAGAGCGCAGCGTTAACGGGAAATTTTTCATGTGGAGACACCTCCGGAGATTGTCTGATTCTATTGTAATATATAAGCCGGAGGGACAAGATATGTCCAAATAACAAGCGATTTTAAATAAAAAACCGACTCCGGCGCATGTGAATCATGCAGATGGAATCGGTTTAACTCTTACGTACTTTTACCTACAATTACGCATTCAAAATAAACTTTTCAATAACATGTCTGACGCCATCATCGTTATTGCTCTTCGTTACGTAGTTCGCCAGCTCCTTGAGCTGCGGCAGCGCGTTGTCCATAGCGACGCCAAGTCCGGCGACTTCCAGCATTTCACGGTCATTCCAAGCATCGCCTAGGGCAATAACGTCATCTAAGGAGCAGCCGATATGCTCAGCAAGGAAAGTGATCGCATGTCCTTTGGTACCTTCTTTATGCATGAACTCCAAGTAGTGCGGTTTGGACTTCGTAATGTGCATCTTGTCACCCAGAAGAGGTAGCAGTTCTTCGCGCAGTTGGTCGCAAACTTCCGGTGTATCGATGATAAGCATCTTAGGCTGCGGGATGTCAATCCATTGGCGCAGATCACCAATGATATAAGGCGTTTTGGAGAGACGCACGTAAGCTTTAATCTTATCGTTGTCTTCACCTGCATATAGCTCATCCCCATGGTAAAGCTGTAAATGGAGGTTGCGCTTTTTACAGAATTCGAGCAGGAATCGGGCGCTTTCAACAGGAACTGTACGCTCGTAGAGGACTTCTTCATCAAGTAGATTTTTGATTAAAGCGCCTTGATAAGTGATAATCGGAACATTAAGTCCGATCTGGTTGGCAATCTTGGCGGCGGATGGGAAGCTTCTTCCCGTTGCAATCGTTACGGTTACGCCTTTGGCGACAGCCTGATGCATAGCCTCAATAGTCTCTTGTGAGATGGTTAGATCATCACGCAGCAGCGTATCATCTAAGTCAGCAGCAACTAATTTGTAAGTCATGTAGTTCTCTCCGATCCGATAAGTAGTCTATATGAAAAATTCTGCTATAAGCATACCCGAATTACTTTGGAATTGCTACAATAAAGCGTATAGTTGATAGGTTAAAAAGGAGGCACGCAACCGATGGCATCCCCTTATACGGACAAGCTGGAGGCTTGGTTAAGAGCTCACCGCAACACGGCAAATGCGTCGAGTATGGAAGCCTACATGAAAAATCATTTCCCATTTCTTGGGATTCGCAATCCAGAACGAGTAGCATTGACCAAGCAATTCACGAAGGAACATGGCTTCCCTCAAGGGGAGGAGGGGGTCAAAGTTGCCAAAGAGCTCTGGGAATTGCCGGAGCGCGAGTTTGCCTACACGGCATTATTGATCCTTGCCCAGCTGCGAAAAACCGCTGATCGAGAGCATATCGATGTCTTGGAGCATTTCGTCGTGACCAAATCGTGGTGGGACACCGTGGATATGATCGCTGATCACTTAATCGGCTTTCACCTGCAGAGGTTTCCTGAGTTGATTCCATCCTATGTGGATAAGTGGCTAGCTTCAGATCATATGTGGCTGCAAAGAACGGCGATATTGTTCCAACTAAAGTATAAACAACAGACGGATGTACCGCTTCTTTTTAGCTGCATCAGGCGTATGGCCGATTCGAAGGAATTCTTCATCCGCAAAGCAATAGGCTGGGCGCTTCGCGAGTATTCGAAGACAGACCCAGCGGAGGTACAGTCTTTCGTTGCAAGTACGGAGCTTTCGCCGCTGAGCATGCGGGAAGCGTTGAAAGTGATTCATCGTAAGGAGAAATGAATAGGAGATCCACAGTGAGGAGAATGATCGCTCTTAGTGTGGATCTTTTTTTATTTCCAGAAAATCATGCAATGTCATGATATCTAACGCATATATTAATGAAATGAAAAATTTGTCATGTATATTGACATATTCATGACATTCGAGTAAAGTTATTAAAATTCTTTAAAAGCGCGTTACGAGATTGAAAGAAAAAGGAGAGATGGAAGATGAATAACATGCGGGCTAACGATTTATTAGCGAGATTACCCAAGGTTGATCTTCACTTGCACTTGGATGGCAGTGTGAAGCCAGAGACGATTCTGGATCTCGCTCGCAGGCAAGGCATTGAACTTCCTGTTTATGATAAAGAGGGACTCATTCCACATATGCGTGTAGGTGAGGAGTGCGGAAGTCTCATTGAATATCTAAGCAAATTTCATTTTACTACACAGTTTTTACAATCAGCTGAAGCCTTGGAACGGGTGGCCTACGAGGTCGTAGAACAGTCTGCTGAGCATAATTGCAGATATGTGGAAGTTCGTTTCGCACCGCAGCTGCATAGGAACAACGGTTTGACAGTTGAGGAAACGATTCATTATGTGGTAGAGGGTATGAAGCGGGGGCAGCGGGATTTCGGTGTAAGAGTCGGCGTCATCGCGATCTGCATGAGAAATCATTCGTGCGAAAGCAACCTAGAAGTGATCGAAGCAGCTGCTAAGTATGTAGGGAAAGGCTTAGTCGCAGTCGACTTAGCCGGTGATGAGGCGTCGTATCCGCCGGAATTTTTCCGGGAGGTTTTTGCGGAGTCAGGGAGACTGGGTATTCCTGTCACCATCCATGCCGGAGAAGCAGCGGGAGCGAATAACGTGTTTGAAGCCGTTACGAACCTCGGCGCTGTACGAATTGGGCACGGTGTCCGTTTGAAAGAGAACAAAGCCATATTGGAAATGGTCAAGGATCGCCGTATCCCGCTCGAAATGTGCCCGATCAGCAACATCCAAACGAAGGCTGTCTCCGGTTGGGAAGCGTATCCGATTCGCGAATATTTGGAGCATGGGCTAGTCGTGACGATTAATACGGATAACCCCAGCGTATCGGGTACGAATATTACGAATGAATACCGGGTGCTCAAAGACCGCTTTGGCTTTACGACACCGGAGTTGGTTAAGCTCATTATGAATGGCGTAGATGCCGCATTTATGGAAGAGCATGATAAACTGTCGTTAAGACGAGAGATGGAAGATGAAATGAGTAGCTTGGGCGTACTCAACTAGCAGCTTAATGCGAGAAGAATTCGTTGCGATCAGGCAGCGGGTTCTTTATTTTGGTTATGGAAACTTGACATTATAGGGTAGGGGGGTATACTATAAAATGTATAACGGTATTCAAGAAGGCGACCTCGCCGCTGTGGATGAACGGCTTAAATATTGAATACCCTAATGAAATAATTTTACATACTAGAAGGAGCGTTGAAAATGTCTAATATTATTTTGAAAGTTGAAGGAATGTCCTGTAATCACTGTGTGAATTCGGTTGAGAAAGCGGTGAGGGAGCTAGGTGCAGAAGGTAAGGTGAATCTGGCTAACAAGGAAGTCGAAGTACAGTTCGATGAGACTAAGCTTAGCATCGAAGCTATTAAAGATGCGATTGAAGAGCAAGGCTACGACGTGGTGCAATAATGAAGAAAATAGGCGTAATTCTCCTCACTTTGGCTATTTTGTTGAGTGCTTGCGGTAAAGCCGCAACCACCGATCACTCCGCGCGTTCTGAAAATAAAGAGCAGGGACACGCTGGTCACGAAAGCAGTGGATCGGCGGCGGATACAGAAGGAATTCAGGCTGTATTTAAGCTTTCCCCCGACCCTGTTCAAGCTAAACAAGAGACTGAGATGACGATACAGATCCTTGATAAAAATGGAAAATCTGTAGATGATTTTGATCTGAACCATGAGAAAAAGATGCATCTGATCCTTGTTAGCCAAGATCTTGCTTACTACAAACACTTACACCCGACTTATCAAGGTAAGGGGTTGTTCACGATTCGTGCAGCGCTTCCTGCAGGGGGCAACTATAAGTTGTTTGCTGATTTTAAGCCTAGCGGACAGGCGCAAATCGTTAAAAGTTACGTCATAAAAGCAGGCGGAGAGGCTGCGCCAGCCACAGCTTTGCAGCCTGACAGCAAACTTACCGCAACGGTGAATGGTATGGAGATATCACTGGCGGTTGATCATCTCATGGCGGGAATGGACCTGGATTTGACCTATACTTTCAAGGATGCCGCTACGAAAGCGCCAATAACCAATTTGCAGCCTTATTTAGGTGCTGTAGGGCATGTGGTTATTCTTGATGAGAAAGCGGACCAATATCTGCATGTACATCCTGTAGATGAGAAATCGGCAGGGCCAGAAGCCAAATTCAAAACATCCTTTCCGAAGAGTGGTATCTATAAAATATGGGGCGAATTTCAACGGGATGGTCAAGTGATAACAGTTCCCTTTGTCGTAAAGGTGCCGTAAATGGATACGTATATCATTACAGGCGGTTCAAAAGGACTCGGCGCTGCGATCATCCAGCAGCTACTGCAGCAGGGAGCTGCGATTCACTGCATTTCCCGCAGCGACAGTGAAGCTTTGCGCCAAGAGGCGCTGCGCGCGGAAGGTATACTTACCTTCCACGCTTACGACTTGGCGGACACGCAAGGCCTGGATTCGCTCATGGAGCGAATCCTCGGCACGGTGGATGGAGCGGATTCCATCACGCTCATCAACAATGCTGGCTTGCTCGAGCCGATGACGTCGATCGGCCGAGCAGATCCTGACGACCTGCAGCGCAGCCTGCAGGTCAATCTCATCGCGCCCGCGCTGCTGACGAACAGCTTCATTCGGCTCACGCAGGCGTGGCCGATCATGAAGCGGGTCGTGGGCATCTCCTCGGGCGCGGGGAAGAAGCCCTACCCCGGCTGGGGTGCCTACTGCACCGCCAAAGCCGGGCTCGATATGCTGACGCGCTGCGTGGGCGTCGAGCAGATGAACCAATCGCACCCGGTGGAGATTTACTCCATCGCACCGGGTGTGGTTGATACAGATATGCAGCGGGAGATCCGCGCTGCCGCGGAAGTGGACTTCCCGCAGGTGAGCCGGTTCGTCCAGCTCAAAGAGCAGGGCGAGCTGCAATCGCCCGAAGCTACAGCGAGGCAGCTGCTCGACCTGCTTCAGACAAACGCCTTCGAGCAAGGCGAGATCGCCGATCTGCGCACCAAAAAGCCCGAATCGATATAATTCGATTCGGGCTTTTAGCATATCTATTGAATACTCCCAGACACTGCAGCACCTGATGACAGCTCTGAAGTACAGAACTTACAGCGTGTAGCTTGTACAGGAATTTCGGACAAGCAGTGCGGACAAGATTTGGATGTTACCACTTTTTCTTTCGGCTCTTCCTTCTTGCGGAACTTGCTAAGCTGTTTGATAACAAGGAAAATGACAAAAGCAACAATTAGAAAGTCTAGGAAGGTCGAAATGAATTGTCCGTAATTAAAGGTAGGTGCACTTTTTGCAACCGCATCTTTAAGGGTATCGTAATGAACGCCATTTAATGAAATAAATAGATCATTAAACTTCACTTTACCAATTAGCAGCCCAACAAGCGGCATAATCAAATCATTCACAATCGAAGTAATAACCTTCCCAAAAGCCCCCCCGATAATAACCCCAACAGCCAAATCTACCATGTTCCCTTTAAACGCAAAATCTTTAAATTCCTTAACATCGTATCGCTTACCCCCATGAGACAATAATTGTTAGTATTGTAGCATATTTGATTGCACGCAAACAATTGGAGGTAGGTTTCGGATCCGTTAAAGGCATTTTTGAGCTGTGGATATCAAATCAGGTTTGCTTAATGAATATCTCGCTAAGCGCCTCGATTAATATTGTATGATCGTCCGACGTCCCAACTGAAATCCGCACATGATTAGGGAGGTTCCAAGCTCCGCCATAACGAATAATAATGCCTTTATTCATCAGCTTTTCATAGATGTTTTTAGCGTCCGGTCCAAGCTCGACCAATAGGAAATTACTCATGCTGCGTGTGAAATTCAATCCCATTGCCTGCAAGCTTTCATATAACTGCTCTCTCCCGCGAGCATTCATCTCACGTGTTGCCTCAAGATGCTGATCATCCTTGATCGCCGCTGTAGCGCCAACTTGTGCTAATGCATTCACATTGAAGGGTTCCTTGACCTGACGGATACTATGCAAAATACTTGGGGAAGCGATGCCATACCCAACACGTATACCAGCCAATCCGTATATTTTGGAAAAGGTTTGTGTGACGACGATGGGGTAGCCCAAACGCACAAGCTCCAACCCATCACTATAATCATCCGCTGTTACAAAGTGACTATAAGCCCCGTCGAAAATAACAAGAACATGGGAAGGGAGCTCATCCATAAGCCGGTATAAATCCTGTTTCTTCATATATGTGCCGGTTGGATTGTTAGGCGAGCAAATATAAAGCAGCTTGGTTTGTTCCGTTACAGCAGCGAGTATACCGTCAACATCATAACGGTAATCTTCACGAAGCGGTACTTGCACGACACGAGCGCCCATTAGATTTGCCCCGAATTCATATTCGCTAAACGTTGGAGAAGGAACTATAATCTCATCCCCTGGTTCCAGAAATGTTTCCGAAATAAGCGTAATTAGTTCATCGGCTCCATTGGTTATGAGGACTTCATCAGAAGAAAACTGTAATTTCTCGGCAATTGCTCCCCTAAGATCAACCGTGTCGGCGTCTGGGTAGCGATGGATATCGGTCAGATAAGATTGAATGGCTGTTAGTGCCAATGGTGAAGGGCCTAAAGGATTTTCGTTAGAAGCAAGCTTGGTGACTTTTTCGATACCTAATTCTCGTTGAACTTCCCAAATGGGTTTCCCAGGAGAATATGGCTTCATGCGTGAAAGGACGCTGCGAGGGCGAATGTGTTTAATTGTCCGACTCATACGAATCACTCCTAATTCATTTTAGTAAGATTAGTTCAATGCGTTACTATAATAATACATTACCTCGTTAATGTAGTAAAGTCCATATAATCTCCATATCCCATTTTTTGGAGAACATAGTATAATAAACGTATAAGGAAAATTCTTACTAGGGGAAGGAACTGCAGCATGATGGGGAAAAATAGATTTGGTATCCGTTCCAAGATTATGATTGGGTATATGTTCATCATTGTCTGTTTAACCATTTCATTTGTATTAGTCAATTTTCAGGTGACCTCCATGCAGAAAGATAGAAATTATATCATCGAGCATGATTTTGCCGTCCATAATGAAACGAATCGTATCGAAAAATATGTGATGGATATGGAAAGCGGGCAACGGGGCTATTTACTTACGGGTATTCTCAGCTATTTAGAGCCCTACAACCTAGGAGAGTCGAAATGGAGGGAATCCTACAGTCGTCTCAGTCAGCTAACGCGAGATAATATCATACAGGAACAAAATCTTTCTTCCATTAAGGCGTCAATCGAACGATGGCTGCAGCAGAGCGGAGGAAACTCTGTATCTTCGATGAAAAATAACGTAAATAACGAAACGTATTATGATTATAATTTTCTACTTGGGAAGCAAATTATTGATGATATCCGCTCTCAGTTGGATCGCTTTCGCAGTGTTGAAATGGGACTTACGAAGCAAAGAGCGGCGCACTTAGATGCACAGAATCAGATGCTTACTAAGTCTTTATTCGTCATGTTAGCGCTTGTTCTTATATTTTCAATAGCGGCTTCAATATTAATTTCCCGATCTATCGTAGGGACGATTAAACAAGTAACAAGAAGTATTATGAATTTAAGTTCATCGAAGAGAGATCGTTCTAAGCGTATACATGTTACGATAAATGATGAGGTGAGGGATCTTGCTGAAGCAACGAATGTTCTGCTTGAGAATCAAGAAGAGATGGAGTGGCAGCAGCGAAAATTAACGGAAGTCGTACATATGCTTCAAGGGATTTCGGATTTGGAGACGCTTGGTAAATCCTTTATTAGTAAAGCGGCTGAGCTGTTTGATGCTTCTTTCGGTCTTCTTTATCTTCGTTCTTCTTACGAAGGCAAGGAATCTATGGTTAAGTTGGCTTCTTATGCGGTCATGGGGGGGAGCGATGGCATTGGGGTTCATCACTTCCAATTAGGTGAAGGACTAGTCGGTCAATGTGCAGTTGAGAAGCGAATGTTTCACCTAACCAAAGTACCAGACAGTTACATTACCCTAGCGTCTGGACTCGGAACGGCGAAGGCTCAAAGTGTTCTGATCGTACCTATTTTACATAACAATGAAGTTATTGCGGTTATGGAGCTGGCCTCCTTTGATAAATTTACTCCGCTGCAGCTTGAGCTGCTTGAAGATATTCTCGAAGTACTAGGTACAATTGTACATAGTGTGCAAACGCGTGTGGAAGTTGAGCGGCTTCTAAAAGAATACCAGATCATGACGGAAGAACTTCAAACGCAGCAAGAAGAACTGCACATGACGAATGAACAGTTGGAAGAACAGAATCGCTATGCGGAAGTAAGGTCACGGGAATTAGAGAATATTAAAGCGTCTTTTGAAGAACATGCGATTCAGCTGCAGCAAAGTTCGCAATATAAATCGGAATTTTTGGCGAATATGTCACACGAACTCCGTACTCCATTAAATAGTGTGCTTATCCTTTCCCAAATGCTGCAAGAAAATAAACAGGGTTCGTTGACCAAAGAAGAGCAAGAGTACGCCCGTGTGATTCATTCTTCAGGAAATGATCTTCTGCATCTGATTAACGATATTCTTGATCTATCCAAAGTCGAAGCCGGCAAATTAGATATTCACGTCTGTGAAATGAATGTATCCGAGCTTCCTGATATATTGCGAAGTCAATTTGCAAAGGTGGCCGAACAGCAAAATCTCACTTTCAGCATCGTGCGCGACGCTCAGGTTCCAGACATTTTCTATACAGATGAGCAACGATTAAGCCAAATTATTAAAAATCTACTCTCTAATGCTTTTAAATTTACACACAAGGGCTCCGTTCAGGTGAATTTGGGTATGTGCAGCGAGGAGCAGATTAGAGAGTTTCTGCCATTGGCTAAACATAAACAAGTTCTAGCCATATCCGTAAAAGATACAGGGATTGGAATCTCTCCTGAGAAGCAGCAATTGATCTTTGAGCCGTTTCGCCAAGCGGATGGAACAACGAATCGTAAATATGGCGGGACAGGCCTTGGTTTATCGATAAGCCGTGAATTAGCTCGACTTCTTGGTGGCAGGGTTACGATGCAAAGCGAAGAGGGGGTAGGCAGCAGCTTCACGCTTTATGTTCCTTCTTTGGAGCAAGCTTTTAACGAAACTGAATCCATGCAGAAGGAAGCTGCAGCTGCGACATCACCAATGATAAGTGACTTCCTGCTTAGGGATGCCTATAAGAAAGCCGCTGATCCAACAGAGAGGAACAATTTCAGCGGAAGAAAGGTGCTTGTCGTCGACGACGACGTTCGGAATGTATTCGCACTAAGCAATGCTTTTGAGAAAGAAGGCATACTGGTTAGCGTTGCCCATAATGGACAAGAATGTTTGGAGATCATGAAGAAAGATCAAGACATCGACCTCATACTTATGGATATTATGATGCCTGTGATGGACGGTTACGAAGCCATGCGAATGATTAGGAAAGATACCCGATTTGAGAAAGTGCCGATCATTGCTTTGACGGCCAAAGCAATGAAACAGGATAGAGACATTTGCCTGCAAGCAGGGGCCTCTGATTATATAAGCAAGCCGCTTAATTTAAGCCAATTGCTATCCCTGATGCGTGTATGGCTGACCAAATAGAAAGACCTTTGACCCTATCCATAGTTGGATAGGGTCAAAGGTCTTTTTTATTTTAGTAGATAAGAAAGTATAAGTTTTATTACACTTCGCGTCATCAGTCTTGACAAACGCGCTCGTCCCAATAGGACGACGGAGTCGTTTATCCTTGTGAGATTAATCATGAAATGATAGCTTATTTTTTCAAATCCAAACGCACATCGCGACCATCGTCCTTAATCGACAACTCTTTACCAGCGGCTTTTAGGGAATTAGCGTAACTCACCCATGCGTCCAGCATGATGGCGCCATCTTTCCAATCCTTCACTTCACCAAATACGGTAAAGCCATCGCCACTGCCAGTAGCCATGAAATCATTGGTTGTTACTTTGAACGTACGGTCTGTATTAAACTTACCATCGACATAAACAGGAGTGCCATCAACCAGAGTGATTTTGGAATATTTCTCACCTAGTGGCTTCGTGCTGTCCCATTCTACTTTTAAGCCTGAGAATTGAATAGCCGGAAGATTCGTATACTTGTCCGTAACTTCGAGTGCCTTTTTGATTTGCGCAGCAGTCATTGTACCTGTAACGTTGTAATTGCCGAAAGGGAACACTTCAAACATTTTGCCATACGTCAGCTCGCCTTTGTCAACATCAGCGCGAATACCGCCAATATTAGTGAAAGCAATATCGGATTTCTCAGAAGCACGCATAGCATCTGTGATGCTGTTTCCTAATTGGGAAGCACCGTCGCGATCAACTCCGCCATTGACATCAAAACGGAAAGATTTACGAGTTAGCGGCTCTGCAGCAACAACTTCAACTTCTCCGGATTTCGCCGAAATTTTGGCTTTATAATCTTCAACCGTTTGGTGAATCTTCGCATCAGCCGTTGTTAGGTTCGTATATGTTTCTAGCAAGCTTGCGTTCGAAGATACGACTTGCTTTGTGGATTTGTCTACAAATAGTTGAATGTGCCCAACCGCATACAGCCAGCTTTGAGCCTCAACAACTGGAATACCATTCACGATACCGGCAACACGCATGTGGGAGTGGCCGCCAACGATCGCATCTAGAGTGCCATTCCCAGTGCCTTTTGCAAGATCAGCAAGCTCGCTGATGATTTCAGCAGACTGTTGGTTTTGCTCACCTGGTAGGTGTGAGGTAACCATAATGATGTCGACACCTTTAGCGCGCAGCTCTGCAGACAATTCTTTAGCCATAGGAACTGGATTTACAAAGGAAAGGCCTTCAATGTTTGTTGATTTCGTTGTTGTTGTCGTTTGTGGCGTTGCGAAGCCGATGATACCGATTTTCAGGCCATCTTTTTCAACAATCACGTAAGGCTGTGTCCAGTCAACGCGTTTACCTGTTTTATCATCGATAATATTTGCCCCTAGAATAGGAAATTTAGCTTTCTTAATATTGTCGATCAGAACGTCACGACCGAAGTCGAACTCATGGTTTCCGATAGCCGCGGCATCATATTGCACTTGCGCCATCGTATCCATCACGGATTGACCATTCGTCGTATTGGAGATCAGCGTACCTTGCCATGCGTCTCCGCCGTCAACAACGACTGTTCCTTTTGGATTTACAGCACGGAAATCAGTCACGATACCTCCGAGTGTTTCGATACCGCCTTGACCTTGATTACGCTTTTTATCGAAGCCGACTTCGATTTTACCGTGAATATCGTTCGTTGTTAAAATATCAACCACTTTAAATAAAATAGGCTTAAGCGCCTTAGCTACTTCATCACGCGTTACTTCCGCTGTTGGGTTGAAGTTACCGTCAAGGGTAGGTGTGAAAATTCCGCTGATGACGGCATAAGCGACATAAGGGCGGGATTCTTTAGCGATGGATGAGGAATCTTTGAAGTAGTTCAACACATTCTCGTTCACTTTTGGCAATTGGCCGCCAGTTACGACTTTAACGATCAACTCAGCTAGTTCTTGACGAGTAACGGCAGCGTTCGGGTGAAATGTTCCGTCAGCGAAGCCGCTAATGAGTTTAGCAGCGACGGCATTCGCAACCGCTTGTTTTTGCCAATTCGCAAGGTCCGTAAACGTGACAGAACCAAGATCTGCACTTTTCAGTTTGGCAGCACGGTTAATCATTGTTACCACTTCAGCGCGAGTGGCGGAACTTGCACCACGGTAGTCGGTATCTCCGTAGCCCTCAATTGCGCCGTTATCAATGGCGAGACGCATATCTGATTTCATTGAAATGGGCGAAGAGGGTGCTGCTGTTTCGGCAAATGCTAGGCTGCTAGCGAAAGAGCTAGTAAGAACGGTAACAAGAGCAAGCGCAGTAAGGCGGGTAGTCAATGTTTTTTTCATGTGTTAAAAATTCCTCCTTCAAATTAATAGAACCGCGGTTAATAAACCCATCTATTAGTATAAGGGGAAATGGTAGATTTTGAGAAGTAAAGAAATTGTTATTATATGAAATAACAAAAAAAGCCACTAACCTTCCAAAGGCTACGTGGCTTGTCGTTCCGTATAAACTTCAAAATGATAGATGGTATTGCGTGTCAGTACCCGGAAATCCAATCCGTCCCGATCTATTGCTTGAACTCTAGTTGTTTTGAAAGGTATATAATGATGGACGCCTGATAAGATCATTGGGCACCCAACTTCAGTGGGGTTCATTTCTCGAAATGTCTGCCCTTGAATTTCATCGAAATTGAATCGTTCCGATCGATGCTTGGGTGTAATCCCATCCACTTCATAGATTTGAAGAAGCTTTAGTAATCTCATATTCGTACTCCCCTACTTCATCTTCATTATACTCTAGTATACACTGACTTTGTTTCTATGGCGAAATCTACGAACCTAACATAAACCTAAAAAAGTTCTGACACTTTCCTAGATTCCCAAATATACAATTGAATCATTGATATTGGGGGTGTTGATGGGATGATGCACGCAAAAATCCTTATCGGAGAAAAAGAAGTTCTTATGTTTTTTGAATCTATGTATCAGGATCATTTACAGATAGCGGCCCAAACCATAATGAATCATTTATCCAATGCTCAGGTGGGAAAAGTATTTGATGATATTGGTTTGGTCAATATTACGAATAAAGAAGTAACGCTCTTCTCGTTGGATGGCGAAATGGAAACGCTTCTTATTACTTAAAGTCAGTCTAGTCCTCTCTTCCTCTTTTCGTTACAATAGAAGGAGATGAATAGAGGAGGTTTTGTACAGATGGCAGTTTTGAAAATGGAGCATGTTGGTGTCATGGTAGCGAACTTGGAAGCGTCGATTCGTTTCTATGAAGAAGTGATTGGACTTAAGCACAAAAGTACCTTGCTACATACTAATGGTGTGATCAAACTTGGTTTTCTTGGCTTTGAAGCAGTGAATGAAACTGAAGTTGAATTAATAGAGGGTTATAACGCGGGGTTACCGCAAGAAGGCAAAGTTCACCATTTGGCTTTTACTGTGGATGATATTGAAGCGGAATTTACAAGAATCAAAGGATTGGGAGTCGAGCAGTTGGATACTGAGATTACGACACTTCCGAATGGATCCGGATACTTCTTCTTTAATGGTTTAGACGGAGAGAGAATCGAATTCTTTCAATCTACGCGTTGATTCGTTGCTAATCGGCTAGATAAGGCAACCCTTTTACTAGAGTTGTAGATTCTCCCTTGAATTCTCCTTCTATAAATAGAATGGAATAATAGCTTCAAAGGATGCAGAGGACTGCATCCTTTTTGTTTGGGTTCTATGTAGGAACAATTCAAAACAATTGCAATTATGGAACATTTCCAAAAGGGTTGTATTTGGTTTCTCTACATGTTACATTATTCCTCGTTGCTTTGAAGCGGCAAATCACCATGAGTTATTAAATGGAACTTGCATTCAAACAGCAATCTATGTTACTATGGCTTTCCGACAGAGAACAACAGAAATTGACAAGAAAAAATAGTGCTTGCAATTGATGGACGAGCTGTGGTATATTACTTCTCGCTGCTTCGGTAACACGGCAGTGAACGAAAGAAATTGATCTTTGAAAACTGAACAACGAGTGAGTAAGCACGAACGAGAAATCGTTCAAAAAGAGATTGCAAAATCTCGCTAGCAACGCAAATGAGCAATTAAGCTTTCAAATAGTTTTACTATTATGGAGAGTTTGATCCTGGCTCAGGACGAACGCTGGCGGCGTGCCTAATACATGCAAGTCGAGCGGGTTTACCCTTCGGGGTAAGCTAGCGGCGGACGGGTGAGTAACACGTAGGTAACCTGCCTATAAGATCGGGATAACTATCGGAAACGATAGCTAAGACCGGATAATT
>NZ_AUGY01000126.1 GCF_000422905.1 Paenibacillus alginolyticus DSM 5050 = NBRC 15375 | reverse complement strand
TTATATATCAGCGACGTATTGGTTATGCAAGCTGAATTTTAGAAATAAAACAAATGCCCTCTGTATTTCAAATATTGGTTTTATGGGCGTCCGAACGTTCATTTTCGCAAGTCTGCCCATTTTTTGAAATTTTTCATTGAATAACTCAAAGAAAATAAAAAAAAACGGAACCCATTTTTCGGAGTTCCGGTCTTATAACTACTAAACGTCTTTATACAACTGCCCATCCCGAAACCTCACAATCCGCTTCGCCTGCTGCGCAATCAATAAGTCATGCGTAATTAAAATAATCGTCCGACCTTGTGCATGTAATCTCTTTAAAATGTTTAAAATCTCCACACCCGTCTTAGAATCTAACGCTCCCGTAGGCTCATCTGCCAAAATAATCGGAGGATCTCCTGCCAATGTTCGTGCAATAGCAACACGCTGCTGCTGCCCGCCGGATAACTCTGATGGAAAGTGCTTCCTGCGATCCAATAAATCCACCGATTCCAGTGCATGCAAAACGAGCAGCTCTCTTTCCTTTTTTGCTCATACCTCGATAAATCAAAGGCAATTCCACATTCTCAAAAGCATTTAATCTCGGTAGCAAGTTAAAGCTCTGAAAAACAAAACCAATCTTCCGATTACGAATCTCAGCGAGCCCAGAATCCTTAAGCAAGTTTATTGCTTGACCATCCAGGTCATAGATACCTTTATCTACAACATCCAAACACCCGATGATGTTCATCAGTGTGGATTTGCCGGAACCTGACGGTCCCATGATGGCCACGAACTATCCATGATCAATATCTAATGAGATATCATCTAATGCTTTAATCGTTTCCTCGCCCATCGTATAGTATTTACTGGCATTCTCGATATGAATTAACGTCATAACCTTCACCTCTATTACTTGCACAAAGTCCAAACAAATAAATGAAGTATGAGATCCACTATCCTTACCGCTTCGCCTTATAAAACTCATGATACAGCTTCATCAGCGCCCGCTTCTCAATCCTCGACACATAGGAACGACTGATGCCGAGCTCCTTCGCAATCTCCCGCTGTGTCCGCTCTTCCCCGCCAAGTTCCAGACCAAACCGGCCAACGACGACTTCCTTCTCGCGATCATCTAAAATTTCCAGATTGTGGTAAATTTTACTCTTCTCTATCTTCAACTGCACCTTATCCACGACATCGTCCGCTTCCGTTCCGAGGATGTCGATCAACGTAATCTCATTCCCCTCTTTGTCCGTTCCGATGGGATCATGCAAGGACACATCTTTACGTGTTTTCTTCAGCGAACGCAGATGCATCAAGATCTCGTTCTCGATACAGCGAGCCGCAAAAGTCGCGAGCTTGGTCCCTTTGTTCGGCGAAAACGACTCGATCGCTTTGATCAATCCGATCGTCCCGATCGAGATTAAATCCTCGAGATCTTCCCCTGTGTTGTCGAATTTTTTGACGATATGGACACGAAGCAACGTAGATTTCCTCTACAAGTGCCCGCAAACTCTATTGAACCCACGAGGTTTCAATTTCAACATAAGATAAAAAAAGCCCAATGTAGCACATTGGACTTGGTTCGACTATGGCATATAGTCGTTTAAATAATGCCCTTCTTACGATAAGGCCTAATGATTTTCTCCATAAATCGAGCAGCTATGATCTCATAACCATCGGCATCAGGATGCAGATGTTCGGGAAGATGCGAGGCGTCATTTTCACTGAACAGCTCTAAACCATCCAAATAATAAATATGATGATCACCGCGTGCTTTAAGCATCTCTACGGTTTGACGAACATCCTCTCGCATCATCGGCAATGTGAAGCCAAGCGCGTTTTCGTTCGTCTCACGATGCGTTGCATAAATAGGTGAAATCACAAGCAAAGGCGTATGCTCATGCTTATCACGTATGGTTTCTAACATACCAATTAACGCGGGTTTGAAGGTACGCGGACTTAGCGAAGCTGCTCCGTACACATTAATGCCTACACAAAGCGAGATGAAATCGCTAGGCAAATCCCGAATCAGTCTAGCTACCATCGATTCTAAATGATAGTTTCCAAGCGCAGGCCAAGTACGAGAAGGACTATGCGCGCCAACACATTGGGTGATGGAACTCCCATAGGTTACCCATCTTGGTTGCGATGCCGGAATCACCCATAATTCCGTGTTCGGTTCATCCATAAACTGCTAATCGTCATACTGGTGTTCTGCGGCAAAAAAATAGCCAGTTCTTTAGGTCCTTGATCTAAAGCAGAAAAGGCAACCTCCGTATCCCCTGCTGTTATCCCAGTTGCAGCGAACAATTCCCCGTTCACTAAACAGTCCAATCGGGCTGCCTCAGCCATGGGTGAGAATTTCACAACAACGGCAGTCGCGTCCGTGTGAAAGCTCAGACGGATTCCCGCGCAGATTGCAGCTTTGTTATCGATCCCATTGGGAGGATACAGATCATAATCTTGATATGGAATCCGCCAAAGCTTTATCCCCTCGGAAGTATGCTCTAACGAGACTGCCCCGCGAAACAAATCATCTGTTAGTAGGATATTCTTCATCTCACAGCCCCTTTTTCCCCCAGCCAAACGCCATTCTGCAATAACTTCATCTGCAGCTCAGCAACAGCAACTTCCCGCGAATTTGCTGATGTCTTCAATGCCAGGGCAGCAGCCGTACCCGATGCCTCACCCATCGCGAAGCAATTCGGCATCACCCTCAGCGACCCTTGCACAGCACGATCTGATGATGCCGCACGCCCCGGTACCCACATGTTATCGATACCAACAGGCAGCAATATGCGGTAAGGTACACCATGGGATTGACCTGGCTCAAGGTGCTTAAACGTCATATTTTGTTTACTGGTAGCCATATGAATGTCAATATAATAAGCATTCCTGGCAATATCATCTTCAAAAGAGCGTGCCTGCATAAAGTCATCGGCTGTAAGCACATAATCCCCTTGAATTCTCCGTGTTTCTCGAATCCCAACCTGTTCGCCGGTAGCTACAACGTGAGCATTCTCAAATCCGGGTACATACGCCCGAAAAAACTGAACCTGGCGTTCAACAAGTCTTCTGCCTTCCAAAGCCCCACGCGTCAAATCTTCCGCTTTCGTGCCGTCAATACCGAATATATGTCCAAAGTTAACACCAACCAAATAATCGTTAACCCAGGCGAGCCCCGATACCGATTTCCGCCCTGTTGGCAGAGCGCCATCCGCCATTCCCTTCTCAACGGTTTGATGCAGTTGGCTAGTGTCACCAGATTCCTCAATGAAACGATTGAACTTTTTGCGATCCACATTTGTGAGCAGATAGCACATGCTGCCAGATTGCAATTCTCCCTGTTCTCCGCCCTTTTGGAACGGAACGCCGGCTTTCGCTGCAATATCGGCATCCCCAGTCGCATCAATCACATAACGGCACGATACGACGGAGCGTCCAGATTTGTTCACGATAATGATGCCTTCAACATTTCGATGATCCTCAGACAGCACGACATCATACACAAATGTATGATAGAGCAAAGAAACACCACTTTCCTGTGCTGCATCATCATACACGCGTTTGAGAACCTCCGGATCTATCGGCACCCAGTCCAATGAATTTTCATAATCTTTGCGGTAATCATCGTTACAAGACTGCTTCATACGTTCCATCAGCCTCATGCCAAGCCCTCGAATCACGGGCTTAACTTTATCCGTAAACGGGCAAAATGCTGGGACAAGCGCTACTGTTCCCATGCCACCCAGGAAACCGCGCTGCTCGATTAATAACGTCTTCGCCCCATTGGCAGCAGCGCTTATGGCAGCAGCTATCCCCGCAGGGCCGCCTCCAATCACAACAACATCCACTTTATGGGATACGGGGATTGATTCTGCTGGAATATTCACTTCACCGTAATTCACGTTATTTCCTCCCCCATTACTTGCCTTCAAGACATAGACGTACTAGGTCATTCACATCTGCCGTTGCGAGACATTCCACGGTATCCGCTGCACCGTAGTAAATTTTGACTTCCCCGGAATCTTCCAGAACCATTCCTCCTGGAAAAATCACATGATTACGGAAACCACCCTCAACCTCATAGTGAGCTTCTGGAACGAGAAGCGGCGACTTGGATATACCAACGATCCGGCTTGGATTCTCTAAATCAAGAAGCATGATTCCCGCTGTATATCGCTTCTTCCAGGTTTCCTCCCAACCATTCTTACCACGGGCAGGATCGATATCTACCGCGTGAAAAGTGGTCAGCCAGCCCTTATCCGTTTTAATTGGCGGAGCACCTGGACCAATTTTGTCATTCGCAAATGGCACTTGTTCAACAGCAAGCACCAGCTTGGAGTTCCCCCAGTAACGCAAATCTGGTGAATCGCTCATCCACATATCAAAGCGATCTAATCCATGTCGACTATAAACTGGAAAAGGACGTTCTAACCGAACGTATTTACCGCCAATTTTTTCAGGGAATAGCACCATATTCCGATTATCCGGAACCGACAAGCTAAGGACTTCAAACGAACGAAAATCATCCGTTGTGGCAATTCCCCCGCGAAGCCCATGTTTCGTATCTACAGCAAAGCACATATAACATTTGTCTTCGATGATCGTTAACCTCGGATCGTAGACCCGGGTCACCTCTTCATCCCCCCAACTCCAACACGGAAACGGATTCACTTCCCATTTCACACCGTCATCACTAAAGGCTAGACCTAAATTTGTTGTAGAATGCGGTAAAATGGTTTGCTTCTCTTCATCTCCATAATCGTTACGAAAAACCATGACGTATTTCCCTTGATATTTTACAACGCCAGCATTAAATACCATTGCAGGGTTATAGGGAACATCCTTTGGAGTAAGGATGGGATTCGCAGGATGACGATGAATCAACGTGCTGGATTGAAACAATTCAGAAGTCAAATTTAACACTTCATTTCCTCCTCAAACAATTCTATACTTCTATTTCAATGTTCACATTCACTTGATCACAACCACCAAGGATTTTCCTGATCATGTAAAGGGATTTCATTTCTTTTGCTCCAATCATATTGTTTTATTTCATCGGCAATTTTCCAGCGTGACGGACACGTATTGAACATCCAATCCAATGGTTCAGCTACAGGTATAGGTTGAGAAGCAATTTGAAAAGCTTCTTTAAGTGCTTCCCTCTGTTCAATACTTAATTGAGTTGAATCCGCAGAGACAAATAGGGGAGTTCCGCTATTGGAAAGCACATCCAACCATTGCTTATTGTATTCCCAGGGAATTGCCGACGTAATGCCGACACAATCAGCATCGTGGCTGAAAAAAGTGCCATGCTGCGGCATCCGGAAGGCCAGTGTGTTGATTCCCATTCTTCTTGTTCTTTCCCAAGACTTCCCGCTTGTATCGTCACCTGTTCGCTGTATCTCAAAAATGCCTGCTGCCAGATGCCCAATTGTATTACACCCAATAATTAAGCTGTCTTTAGACGCTTTGGCAATCGTGCGATACAGCTCTGTTATGATCTCTGCACTTGTTCTAGAGCGATCAGCAAATGAATAAGGTAATTGATTCACCTTACTTCCCATTTCAAAGCCCCATTGTCCGAATATATCGAAAGTGGAGAAATCATGTTTAATTAACTCATAGCCCCAATCATGCATACGCCCAATGAACGAAGCCACATAGGCCAGTACCTCAGGCAGGCTCGGGTCAAGAAAATGCCCTTCTTTTGTATAACGAATCCATGATTCCGGCACCTTCTCATGCGTCAACAACGGACGACACCATATCCCTGGTTTTACACCAATTTCTTTCATCTCATCGGCTAAACACTTCATATCCGGAAAATCCCGATTTCCAATCCATGGACCGCCATTACCGCTCACGCCGCTGCCTAATTGCCAGCAATCATCAATCACCATAAAGGGCCGATTCTCAACCGTGCCCGCCAGCTCTGAAATAAATCGAGAATCCTCGAGAATCTTATCATGTGTGCTATTGCCGTAGGCATAGTACCAATTGTTCCCGCCATATACCGGATAGCTTGGCATAAGCGGCCGCTCACACATGATCTTGCAGAACGCTTGTGCCGCCATAAAAGGCGACAGCTCCAGCTCACTATGCATATCTACTAATACAGCTACTTCTAGCTTACGCTCTCCTAACTGCACACCCTGACTACCACAGCTTACATCAGCATACATAGTGAAACCGCTGCTATCCACATGCCAGTGACACATCGCAGATGGGCCCGTCTTCACACCAAAACCATAGGTTGATTCACCATCGTTCATCAGCCCATACCAAGGAAGCACCCGTTCAGGTTCCAAGCCAGACCATTTCATGTCACCATATGCCCGCTCCCAATGATCCCCCAACAAAATAACCGGCATTTTCAAATCATGCATCCAGTGAAAACGTATTTGGTGAATCGCTGAACGGTTCGCTTCAAGAAAGATCTTCATCGCCCGTTTAGATTCCTCAAGCTCCATTGACACATGAATATCGCCTTGGCTCCAACCACTGAAAGGATCATAGACCATCTTCACCCAACCGCTATCCGTCTCGACAAATACACCGTTTGGTTGCTTTAAAATACTAACTTCCATGTACGTTCCCTTCTCCCTTACCAAGAAATTCCTCACCCTGAAAGTAAGATCAGAATGCCTGCTGCATGAACCAACTTGAACATGCCACAGGCATTCAATGTAAGATTAATTTTGTTCTTTTAAAATCGTAACTTGACTATTAAATTCTTGAATCAAGAAGTTCATTTCGGTTAAATTCTCCGCAGCTTTATGGCTTCCAGGCATATAAATATTTTGAAAGATGACATCTGTAATCGTTGCACCTTGGACTCCCTGGATCTTAGCGCTGCCTCTGCCTTTGCCATTATCATAAACCTTGATGTTTTTAACCCTAATATTCGAGATTGGACCGATGCCCAACTCATTCCCGTTCACGATAAACATCGTCATCCAAGCACTATTATCATCGTTCATATAGGTAATATTTTCGATTTCCATATTTTCAAATGTAATCTGCTTCGCTTCCGCAGTCCCATATTTATGATGAATGCCGAAACCAACGGCTGCATCGTAAACAACGCAATCTCTAAATGTAATGTTCTCTTGATTCTGCATGACACCTTGGCCTATTTTAAAACCATAACAAATCGTCCAGGCGATGCAATCTTCAAATAAAACATCAGCGACAGGTTCAGGCTTACCTGGCCAGCCTACTTTCCCAGAGGCGATATCCGTCGTTTCCTTCCAAGCTTTCGTTGAGAATGGATCGTCCAGCCCGATTCCTATCGCATTCCTAACGACGACGTTCTGTGACTCACATACATCAATTCCGTCATTTTCACCCATATTCAAGCTGTTAAACATCTTCAAATTCACGAAGTTCATTTCCTTCGACCGGATGGTTGTGATGGCCCAGGCAGACGCATTTCGAACGGTGATACCGTCTACCTCAAATTTCGACGTAACGATGGGGACCAACAAATTATTGATCATCCCATCGTCAGAGAGCGCTTCTCCGTTACCGTCTATCGTACCTCTACCAAATAGTTTAATATTCGTAGATTCATAGGCAGTAGAAATCCACCAAGTCACAGGCTTACCTACTGAATCCTTAAACCAATGTTCTTGAAGGTCTGACCTTTTACTTGTACTGATAAACACGGATCCGGGTTCCATATAGACAGCCGTATTGCTTTTAATGACTAGATTTGAAATAAAGTAAGTGCCTGCAGGAACATATACGATACCTTGTGCGCCATTCCCTCGCTCTGTCCCATACTGACTGGCATCATCCAATGCTCGTTGAATTGCTGCCGTTCTGGCAGCAACTTCTGATTCCGCAGCAACTGGTACAACGTTAAAGGGTTCAAGTGCAATATGGAACACTCCCTCCCCCGTTTCTTCGGGTACATCCGACTCCACAGGGTCTGCAGCTAACACGAGACGTTTGGCCCTATCATTAATCCGAATAATCAGATACTCATCCCGATCAACCGTAAATCTCATCATATTTCCCGTAATAGTGGCAGAAATATTTAATTTTAATGGACTGATGGTGTACGAATTGATTTCTGTCTCATCAAGTAAAGTCAGTTCATAAGTTACTTTACCTGCTGTCACCGAGAAACTGGCATAATCGTAATCCTTCGTGTAGGTCGTCAATGGAAGCGAGATCCCATTTGCCTTTAAGGCATACTCCTCAGAAATATCATAGATGTCCGGCACGAGATAAGGGCAGAGAACTGCTGCACCCATCGACTGTTCAGCCATCGTAGAAGTTAATCCTTTGTTCAATTTGATTCCTCCCCAAACTAATGGTCAAAGGACCTATTGTTTATTGATCGTGGTAATGAAATCTCGGTTATAGATTACTTTGTCAGCATTTTTGGTAATCCAATCGCTATAAAATTGGTCTATCTGCTGACCGCCGGATTTATTCCATAAAGATTGAACATCTACTAATGCTTGATCTGTTGAATATTGAGTTCCGCCTACAATGGACTTTTTCCAGATGTCATTAATCGTTGATACACTTTTGTTAATGACTTGCAGGTTGGAAGGCAATCCCGGCCAATTGGTAATCGGGTAGGCATAGTCATTCTTTGGATTGAAATAAGCCCCGTCTGCCATCTTCATGATTTCAGCAAATTGCTTCTCTGCCGGGATACTTGGATTCACCTTAACCGTAACCTGTTCCCCTTTTGGCAGCGTCCCGATAGAACTCATAATGCTCAAATCCAATACGCCAACCATTTCTTTTTTGTTCTTTTCCGCGTCGATCGGACTAGTAATTCCCTCGCTATTCTTCGTATAATGCACGCCTTCGATCCCGTTCTTAAGTGTCATAATGGTGTCTTGCTCTACCAGGAAGTCGATATATTTCATAACTGCTACGGGATCCTTAGCTGCGGCATTAATACCGCCCGTCATTTGAATTGGCGACTTGAATCCAGGATTAAACTGACCAAATGGCCCTGCTGGTACAGGTATTGCAATCACTTCTGCGCCAGACACATTTTTTAGCAAGGATTTATACTGATCTAACAATGATGTACTGTCCACACCACCGCTTGCAAAATAAAATCCAAGCTTTCCGTTAACCCAGTCTTGTTTTGCTTTTTCCCCGTTTTTATCCGTCAAGAAATCTTTATCAATGATACCTCCGTCAAACAGGTCTTTCTGGAATTTCGCTGCAGCTTTCGCTTGCTCACCGATGTTCGGATTCACGAGTTTGCCGTCCTTAACAAAACGGCTAGCGTTATTAAACATAGAATTAACCACGGACTCAGCTGATGCTCCGCCAATGTTCAAACCAAACGTATCCTTTTGACCGTTTCCATCCGGATCATTCTCACGGAAAGCTTTGGCCACTTGGAACAACTCATCGGATGTCTTAGGAACTTCCAAATGAAGCTTCGTCAGCCAATCTTTGCGAACAAAAATAAAATCATTATTTTTCGCCCCAAGAATACGTCCGAAATTGTAGGTTTTCCCGTCATCCTTTTGACCGAGTGTTAAAAGTTGCGGGTATTTTTCGGTTAACTTTTTGTACGACGTGCTGTACTTTGCAATCAATTCGTCTAATGGCATGAGTTGTTTTTGCGAATACAACTGATTAAAGAATCCACCATCGTACTCCATAATTAGATCAGGCGCTTCGCCGGAGGCAAATAATAAATTTAGTTTCTGTACTTGCTCTGAGCGAGGAAACGGCACAAACTTAACATCAACGGGTCCCTTATCATTGATCCATTTCGTCCACATATTATTAGTAATTGTACCTGCCTCAGGAGGAACATTCCCTCGATCATAAAGAGTTACACTTATGGAACCTCTTTTTGCACTCGCACCTGTTTCAGATGACTCTTTTGACTTATCTCCAGATGATGCGCAACCTGCTAATAAAGTTGTTCCCGTCAATACGGCTGTTAAACTAAGAATTGAACCTTTCATATATAAATGTTTCATGGGAAACCCTCCAAGGTTATAGTCTCATGCATGGTCTTGCATCAATTTATCCTTTAACTGCTCCAATCATAACACCTTTAACAAAGTACTTTTGTAAAAATGGATACACGACAAGCATGGGAATCAGCATAACGAATAGCGCCGCTGCTTTAATCGATTCTGGGGTAACTTGCTGCATATCCTCGGCTTGAAGGTTATTCATCTCTTGCAGCATGGATTGACTCTGAACCATCTGCTGAACCAAGACCGCCAAATTATATTTGGTAGAATCATGAATAAAGATCATCACACTCGAGAATGAATTCCAATAACCTACAGAATAAAACAAGGTCAATGTCGCAATCACAGGCATAGATAACGGAAGAATGATCCTAAACAATTGGCCAAACTCACTACATCCGTCCATTTTCGCTGACTCCACGATTTCATCTGGAACATTTTCGAAAAATGTTCGCATGATCAGCATGTTATAGGTGCTTATAAGTCCAGGAAGCCATAAAGCCCAGTACGTATTAATGATTCCTAGTGATTTTAACAGCAGAAAGGTCGGAATGGTTCCCCCGCTGAACAGCATCGTGAATACAATGAGCAGTGTAAACGTCCGCTTCGCATAGAAGCCCTTTTTGGAAAGCGGATACGAAGCCATTACCGTAAAAGACATGCTTAATGCGACACCAACGACAGTAATAATCACGCTGTTAATAAAAGCACTGTCGATCCGAGTTCCTTTAAATAGAGACTGATACGTTTCGAGCGTCAAACCAACAGGCCAAAAAGAAACCTTACCAGACAAAATGGCATGAGGATCGCTCAGAGAGACGGACAATAGATGTACCAGTGGCAGAAAACAACTTAAGCCCGCACATGTCAGAATGATGTAGTTGAACACATAAAACAATTTCTCGCCATTTGTAGTTTTCATGGGGTCCTCCTTCCCTACCAAAGTCCTCTGTCGAATTTCCTAGCAATCATATTTGCAGAGAACACTAAGATAAAACCGACGACAGATTCAAAAAGGCCCATAGCAGACGTTAAACTGAATTGCCCCCCCTGAATACCAACCTTGTAAATATAAGTGCTAATGACTTCTGAGACATTAAAAACTCCTGAATTTTGTAGGACATAAACAGGATCGAAGCCTACACTCATCACATTTCCCATCTGTAAGATGAGAATTAAAATGGCAGTTGAGCTAATACCGGGGAGAGTCACATGAAGCGTCTGCTTCCATTTATTCGCGCCATCTAAGCTTGCCGCTTCATAAAGTGACGGGTCGATATTCGTAATGGCTGCCAAGAAGATAATGGTGCTGAAACCTGCTTCTTTCCACACCCCGGCACCGACAAAAATGGCAATCCAAGAACCTTCATTGTAGAGAAATGATGTGGTATTACCTGTTATTCGCTCAAGCACAGCATTCACAATACCTGTTTGTTCCGCGAATAAGGTGATGACAATTCCGCCTACGATGACCCATGAGAAGAAATGGGGTAAGTAAACAAGTGTTTGAACCCACTTTTTAAACCATTGCTTCCTTACTTCATTCAACAGAATTGCTAGTATGATTGGGAGTGGAAATCCAACCGTAATATTCAAAACACTGAGCATGAACGTATTCCGAATAATATTCAAAGTTTGCGGATTACTAAAGAGAATTTTAAAATTTTGCATACCATTCCATGGGCTATGTAAGATCCCTTGGGTAAAATTATAATCTTTGAAGGCCATGATAGCTCCAAACATAGGAACATATTTGAATATCAAATAAAATAACAATACAGGAATAAATAAGATGAGTAAGGGGACGTTATTTTTGAATCTCCGTATCGCATCTACTTTCCGTCGTTGTTTCTGTTGTATCTCAGATCTTCCTTTAGTGGCACTTTGCATCATATTCAAGCTTTTTCCACCACACTTTCAAAAAATCAATTTTATAGCTTATCTTCCCGGATCATACGACTGACCAAGTCCCCGAACAAGCTATTGGCCCATGCAAACCAAGGTCTAGTAAATTGACTCGGATCATCTGCGTGAAAACCTTCATGCATATAATTTGTCCCTGCATCCGTCGCCAACAAGATATCGAGGATTCTCATCTTCTCCATGTCGTTAGTACTTGTCAAAGCCTGCATCGTTAAACTAATCGGCCATATATATTTCTCTGGCGTATGAGGGCTTCCGATCCCTTCGGCCGCTTGACCGCTATAGAAATACGGATTATCCTCGCTTAAAACGAACCGCCTAGTGTTTAAGTACACCAGATCATCGCCATCCGCATAACCGAGATAAGGAATCGACAACAAGCTTGGAACGTTCGCATCATCCATCAAGTTAAAGTTTCCCATCCCGTCTGTTTCATACGCATACATTTTTCCATATTTCGGGTGATGAACAATACCATACGTTTGAATGCCATGATCAATTTGCGTTCTCAATTCATCCGCCATCTCGGCCAGATGCGTGTCTTTGAGGATATCCTCAGCAATTTCATTCACATATCCAAGGACCACAACGGCGAACATATTCGATGGAATCAAATAACCTAGTTTGCAGGCATCATCGCTTGGGCGGAAACCACTCCATGACATCCCCGTATAATTTACGCTCGTGCCTAAACCTTGATTGGGGAGCGTATCGGTACTCGGACAATTAAAACGTTGAAACCGATAGGAAGATGCTTCTTGATGCCGCTGCTCAGTTCGTATTAATCGCAAGATGGCCCGTACAGCACATTGGAAATCGTAATTAAATACGGATGTTCTTCCCGTAGCTTTCCAGTACAAATAAATAAGCTCTAGTGGATAACAAAGCGAATCCAGCTCATATTTTCGTTCCCAAACCCACGGGTTTCGTTCTGTTTCATCTTCATGCTCTAAGGAGGGATTAGCCTTCTCATTAAATGCGTTGGCGTAAGGATCCATCAAAATACATTTCATTTGTGTGGATATGAGTCCTTCGATAATTTGCTGAAGCTCCGGATCCTCCTTCGCTAAAGGGAGATAATGCTTCACTTGTGCGCTTGAATCCCGCAACCACATCGCTGGAATATCTCCTGTAATAACGAATGTTGTACCGTCTTCCATTATTTTCGCAGTTGTCTCTAACGTATTCGGGTAACACTTCTTGAACATCCCCAGCAACTTGGGTCGATGTGCCAGCTTCTCATCTGCGAACGCAAGCCACTGTTCTACTGATTTGGGTAATTGATGCAACTCGTTCATTCCTTTCGAAGTAAATGAAATCAACAGCAAACTGACTATACTGTACATTAGGCAAAATCCTCAATCGCTTAGATTCCGCTCGTGATCGTTTTTCAGAAATACAGCCAAAGCGCCTGATATTCAAATTTCTAACGATAGATCATTTTCATAAATCCTCGTAAATAAACGAAAAACGCCCCTTACAACTGCCTTTCTAGACAGTGCGCTTTGGGCGTTTTTATCGTACATCTACATTTTTCTATACTCACCTGGCGTCACTCCGAAGCACTTCTTAAAAGCTCGGATGAACGTCATGGAGTTGGTATACCCTACTTGATTGGCAATGTCTTGGACCGAAGATTGGGTTTCTAAGAGCAATACTTTGGCATACTCCAATCTCACTTGTGATAAGTAATCTACAAATTTGACACCTATCTCTTCCCTGAATAAAAAGCTTAAATATTTTCCGTTGATCCCGAACTCATCTTCTAAATGGTTTAAAGACAATTCGGGATTCGAATAATGTTCCTCGATATATTTGCGGACGTTTTGCATTAAAGCATGATGCTTTCTTGTCTCGCGAAGTTCTAGAAATTGCTGTTCCGCATGAAGCAGTACATCCATTATCAGCAACTTGGTCTCTTCAACGGTCTCCATTTCCCTTAACATGTTATTCATTTTTGGCATCACATCTCTTTTCCAGATCGTCTGGAATTCATCCGGCAGCTCCATGATTTCTCTATAAAGATGGTTAATCAGATCGTTGATGATGTAAAACACTTCACTTTTGGCATACATGTCGTCCAGAATTTGCCGAAATAAGATTTCAAACTCTTCCTTCCAACGAGCCTCGCCCATGCGATAATAATAAGACAGGTAGCGGAGATTATGAATCAATTTATAAGCTTCACCTTGCTTGATTTCATTGATTTGCGCTTGGTAAATCACTTGGTTGTTACCTTTTACTGATTTATAATTCAATGCTGTTCGGGCTTGTTCGTACAGGTGATAGATTTCCCTGCTATCAGAGGAGCATTGACTCACCGCGAAAGTAATACTGAAGTCCAAATTATTCTGAACCCACTCCACCATTCGGTTACAAATGTTCGCAATATGCGTCTCCGACAGCTCAAGATCCGATTGACTCAGAAATAATATGCTTAAGCGATGGCGTTCTAGCCATTCCATCCATATTTCAATCGGATATTGATCTGAGATTTCTTTCAGTACGTTGTTAATGACGAATTTCAATAAATATTGATCCCGCTTGGAATAACTCTGAGCAAATTCCGCATTGCGATCTATTTCAATGATGGCTGAACACAAAAAAGTGAATTCCGAAGAAAGTCTTAAGTTCTCCATCTCCTTCTTCCATTCCATTTCCTGCAGGATGATTCTGCCATCCGTTAAATCCTTTAAGATATGATGTCTTTTTAAAGTCAATCCTTCTTCTTGTTCCTTCTCATATTCCGTTACCCGCTCGAACAAATCCTCAATGGCTGCTTCAATCAATGTAAATTCATCCGCGGCTTCATCTTGAAAAAGATTGCCCTTCTTGGTCGAAAGTCTTGTTATTCGTCCTAGAATAGATTGAATCGGCCTGTAGTTGCTGCGTGCCGTATAAATAATCCATATCGTTCCAAGGACTAACATCAAGACACCAATACTTAAATACACATAATAAACCCATGAACCAAATTGATATAACGTTCCATCCTTAATACCAGTAAGAAGTTTCCAACCCGTGTAGTCCGATGTAAATTCATGGAGCTGTTTACTATCCCCAGTGAGCTGCGCATCATATATATACTGACCGTCCTTACCGATTAAACTCGCGTAGCTTACATCGGAAGGAGATGACATCTCATTTACGAGCTGCTCAATTGCTTTGATCTTGACATTGACAACGATGATCCCCAAATCTCCAGAGAGAGGATTCGCTCTACTTGCAAATGAAATCACTTTGTTTGCTGAATCTGCGCTCTTGGTCTCTTGGAAAATCCGAACATTAGACCATTTCTGCCCGTTTTTCGAATCATTTAACCTTTCTTGAATAAAGGCTTGATCACCGAATTCTTGAAGTGGCGTGAACATATTCTCCGAGAGTACTTTATCGTCACTTTTACGGTAAAGATAAATCGAATCAATGATTGAATTCACTTTTAATTTCGTCAATTCGTTTGATATCTGATACCTCTTAAAGAATCTTTCGTGGGCGTCTTCCTGTTGAAAATACGGTTTCACATTCTCATTATTCTGCACCGCATTTAAAACGAGATGCTCCGTAGTTTTCAAATTATAATCAACGACTTGCTGTACATGCTTCGCAAATACCCCGTTGGCATCAATAACAGCATTCTTCGATAATTGCGCAATGGATAGAAACATTAAAGTCAATAACACAAACGTTAGTAAAAAGAACACGGGCAAATACGAAATAATTTGCCTCTTCATCCACTTTCGAGTCATACGCGTCCTCCGTTGAATTTTTTAAAAAACATACTTATTGTCGCACGATTCTAGTATAGTGTCCATTTTTTATAATAGTTGCTGTTCCGAACCAAATAAATGGTGCTTTTATCAAACAAGAAGCCGGTACCTGCATAGGATACCGACTCTTATTATTGATCCAGCCCTTCCATTTAATAACCAAGCGATGCTCCCAACTCAACAGGATGATCCAACATAGGTGTAGACACACCTGATGGCTCCATGAGCTTTTCCCCATCCGATTGCTAAGGGACATTGACGTATAATCGCCATGACCTGCCAAATAACGAGTGAAAGGCAAAGTCGTGTTATGGTCAGCCGGTGGTGCTCCCTGTTCCAACCCGTGAACAGCTTCTCAGGACAATTCATTCGGATAGGTCCGTGACAGACCCGTCGGTTTGTTCGCTCCATGAAAGTTGACCATCAGATGAAATTTCGCCGCATGCTGACATCGCCGTCGACAACCCAAGACCACGTAGATGTTCCAGGCTTAATCCAGTTGGTATTATTGTCAAAAAGCGGGGATTGCGGCGGGTTAACATTCGAAATAATGTCAGTGTTAACTAAGCCATTCAAATCAGCTGCCACAGACACAATTCTAAAAACACGCATAAACGACCTCGATCACGGTCATTCATGCGCACTTTACCATGTAGTCTCATTCCTTGCATTTAATTTGCTCAGAGTGTCCAAATAAACATTGTTTCTATATTCGGAAGAATCTGAGTTATTTCAACAAAGCATCAATAGAAATTTCGCCAGATCCAGTAAAAGCTACGCCAAGTAGAGTTGCAATCAACACCAAATTATATTCATATCCGTTCTTTTCTCCCCATATTCCGTTTGCTCCGTGGAACTTCGCTATGGCAACCAGCATCGGTATGATCAGCAATGCAGCACCGACCTGTGTCCAAAGGCCAGTCGCGAACAACAAACCGCCAATTAATTCTAAGAGACCTGCGCTTATCGCCATGAAAACGCTCGGTCTGATGCCAATTGATTCAAAAAAGTCTGCCGTCCCTCTCATTCCGCCACCACCGAACAGCCCGAACAGCATTTTACCTGCATGCCCAATCATCAATAAACCGATAACTGCGCGAATCATAAATAAGCCTACATCTGACAACGATGCCACCTTCTTTCCGCTCTATAACTTAGATTGCTTAACGCAACTAAAGTAATGCTGACAAAATACGATCACAGAGATCCATTGTACCCACATTGTCTCGTCCACTTGATTGCGGAATACAACCATCCCTGCAGCAGTCCATAAAATGTGCCATTTCGCCAACGAAGCCGCGTAAATAAAGATCTCTAAAACACCCTGACATCGCTGAGGCAGATGAGGTAAAAACGCTGTCGTACTCTCCAAGTGATCGCCAGGGCGGAAGATCTGATGTTAATGATTTATGAATAGTGAACGTATTAATTTCATCCGCGCACGCAAATCCATGGTCAAAAGTGACCCGTATATTTTCACTTTCACGTGACCAAGCACTCATGCCAGAGAAATAAACACTTCCAACGCTCCCATTGTTAAACTTTAGCGAAATACTTTGCGATATGAACTCGTTTTTGCTATTCTTAAACCCTGTAACTTGAGATACTTCCCCAAACAGATGACGCATCAGATCCACCATATGAATGGCGGCAAGTTTTATGAATTCTTCATCATTTTTGCAGAAAGGTGTGCTGTCAACCGCGAATCTGGCTTCAAAAGAACGAACAGTGCCAAGTACTTCATAAGCAACCCATGATCGATGTTGTCGAATAGACCCTTAATGTCAAATTCCAACACCCAGTCATGTCGCCAACATCTGGTTCTTGTTACTCGAACCGCATCTATCGCGGATTTTCCTGGTCTGTACCCATAGGAGTCGGAGTGAAATATAGGTTCCACCATCGGCTCAAAGTACATCTTAACTGTCATTTGCGCGATACGATCTGAGACAGTTGGAATCCCGAGTATCCTTACACCGCCATTCTTCTTCGGTATCTCTACCGCCTTAACTGGCGGGGGAAAGTAACTTCC
>NZ_AUGY01000125.1 GCF_000422905.1 Paenibacillus alginolyticus DSM 5050 = NBRC 15375 | reverse complement strand
TGTTTGGTGTTGGCAATTCGTACACTCGTAAAGAGGTAAATTACGAGTCTTAATTTCGTAAGCCTTCTGGTGCTGACATTTTGGACAGTGATATCCCTCAGGCCACTTCATCTTGAACAAATGCTGATGGCAAGCTTCCTCGGTTTGAAACTTCTTTTGAAATTGAATAAGATTCATCGATTCTTGCTTTGCCATAAAAATCACTCCCGAACATATGTTTGATTTCATTATACCAAACATTAGTTCGTATTTAAAGACATTCCTGAGCTAACTGGATAATCAAATTATTTATTTATGGCAAAGCCTGTGTTGAATAAACAGATTGCTCCAGGCACTGCGTTATCTCGAAGTCGTTTTGAGGATCTTACCTTTACCCATGGTGACAATTTAAAAGATGGCGTGCGTACAGACTATGGCATTGTGGGAGTAAAGCAGCATACGGAGCTTGAGCTCGTATTCACGGACCCGGCGACGGGACAGCTTCATCCGGGGGTTGCGGGAACGATCGCAAAGGGACATAATCTATTCGTGGAGTTTCCAGGGTATTCCGATTATCGGCATATTTCTGTTATTGGCAAAGGTGTTACCTTCCAGCTTCCGCACTGCCCGGATGTTTGGGGGATGATGTGTGAAGGCGATCTTGAGGAGGTATACCGGATTCGCAGTATCGACTGGAAATTGCTTAAGCTGCAGCTGCGGTTTATTGTAGGTTATATCTTACTCTCGGCAGGGGGCTTTTGGCTGCTAAATGGACATGTTTCTAGTAGCTGGGGATCGGTAATTATGACAGCTGTAAGTCTTGTATATGGAGGAATAGGTGCAAGCATAATAAGGCAAAAAGGCAGTAAGCCGATTGTAAGGCAGCTCGCGCAAATGAATAAGTTCATCCGTATTAACGCAGAGGGCAGCGGGGATTTGACACAGCGCCTGCACGTGCAGGAGTTCGCTGGCGATGAGACGCGTGAATTGGCGAAATGGATTAATAATATGATCGATTCCCTTGAGGGTATTATGCTGCAGGTTAAACAAGCAGCGGCTGAAGTTCAGCTAAGCCAGGAACGAATGAATGAATCGACGAGTTCAACGGAACAATCGACTGGCCGCATGAGCACCAAGATTCATGATATGATTCGTTCGCTGCGCGGTCAGCTCAAGGACATTGATGTTGCGAAGGATGTAACGCAGAATATGAGCGGGACACTACGCGAGTTGGAAGAGAAGGCTTCGGATCAAATTGCGGTGGCGCAGGATGAAGTGGATCGTATTGGCGAAAAGATGAATCATATTTCGGCGAAAGTAGCTGAAACGAATCGTACCATCCAGACTTTTTTGCAAACGACGCAAGAAATTCCGAAGCTGCTCAAGGTCATCGAAGAGATTTCGGCACAAACCAATCTGCTTTCCCTGAATGCTTCCATTGAAGCCGCGAGGGTAGGTGAGCATGGGAAGGGCTTCGCTGTCGTGGCCGGAGAGATTCGCAAGCTGGCTGATTTGACCAAGAAGTCGACAATGGAGATCAATGACACCATTGAGCACATTGAACGTCACGCGAACGAAGCCTTCATCTCGATGGAAGAAGGCACCAAGGTTGTTCTGGAGGGGACGCAAATTGTGGCGGCGGCGTCTGAAATTCTCAGCAGCGCGAATGCGCACGACACTATGAAGACGCAGGTGGTGGATGAAGTGGTGGCGCTGATGGAGAAGGTAGCGGCGGTAAGCATGGAGAATCGTCAAATCTCGGCGGAGGTTGAGCGTACCGTGCAAGAGCTTCTGCAGGATATGCTCCACGTGCGCCAAACGACGGGGGATGTAGGCGCGATTACGGAGTCTCTGCTCTTGCTTGTCAATCAGTTTCAATTAACGGAAAGCCGCATTCGATAAAGGTTTGCTTCTAAGACATTTCCTGCGCATGTAAGCTAACCCATCCTGCATACAATGATAATGCGGAATGGGTTAGCTTTGTCATGTTTGCGAAGTTAGTTTTCATAAGAAAACTCGAAGGAGGATGTCTAATGAATGACCGCTTGAGCATTCGAACGAATAGGGAGTACATAATGGATCCCGGCAATTTTCCAATGCTCGTAGAGCGTCTGAAGGAGGAGCATGTGCAGATGCGCGAGCAGCTCTCCGAGATCCGAGCGATGGCTGCTTCCTTGTACTCCCTCGAGGATTGCTCAATAGGAATGTGTAAGCTGATTGAACTCCAAGATCTGATTCTTTCCCTTGTTGAAGAGCTGGAACAGCATTCGGAATGGGAAGAAAAAGAATTATTTCCTCTTCTGCAATCTTATTTGCATCCAACTACAGCGCTGTCTGTCTCTCGTTCCATGACGGTTTTGGAGCAGGATCATGACTTGGCGAAAAGAGTGGTGCAGGCTTTCATTGATGGTGTGAATGCGATGAAAGTACCGATAGATGAGGAGTTCTTACATTTGATGGCATCGGAGCTAATGACGGCCTGCTTAATACTGCTCAAACATTTCACCTTAGAAGAGGAGCTTGTGTATCCGCTCACCGATCGCATCGTCGAACAATTAGCCTAAGTACATAAAAAAGGGTCTTCTCAAGTCATTGGACTTGTAGAGGACCCTTTTTTTGGTTAGAGCTTCCTTCCAATTAGACATTTTTATATCTGATTTGAGGGATGAGATAATTTTAGCGGAACGACATTCCACTAATGTAGGGAAAATGTAACACAACTTGAAGTTTGCGGAACGTCAGTTCTCTATTTGATGAAATTCGTGTTATTCCGGAACAAAACAACGAAATAGCGAATCGTCGTTCCTCCTGTACTCGAATTCGGACGTTTTTCGACAAAATAGCGTACTTACGTTCCGCGAAAGTAGCACCGTACCCTCGGGTACATCAAGCCTCAAGCGTGCTCATCGTTTTCTCTTCGCACTCCTTCGAGCAGAAGCTATTATGCTTCTCTTCACAGGCTTCACAGCAGATATGCTTCAAGTGGCAAGCATCGTTCGCACAGTTGATGTAGCGATCTTCTGCTGTTCCACAGTGGTAGCATTTGCCTACGACGATATCCTCGTCTGTACGATTGATGGGGACGGAAATCCGCTCGTCGAAGACGTAGCATTTGCCATCGAATAAGCGGCCTTGAACATCTTCATCTTTCCCGTAGCTTACAATACCGCCATCCAGCTGGTAAACCTCTTTGAAGCCTTCCTGTAAAAGGAAACCTGACAGCTTCTCACAGCGGATACCGCCGGTACAATAAGTGAGAATAGGTTTGTCCTTGTATTCTTGAAGATTATTGCGAATCCATTCTGGGAATTCCTTCGTCGTTTCTACCTCTGGACGAATAGCGCCACGGAAATGTCCGATATCATACTCGTAATGGTTACGGCCATCAAGGACGATGACATCTTCTTGCTGGAGCTTCTCGTAGAAATCCTTTGGCTTCAGATGTGTGCCGGTTAGTTCGTTTGGATTCACGTCTTCTTCAAGCCGGAAGGTGACGAGCTCCTTTTTAGGACGAACGAATAACTTTTTGAAAGCATGCTGTTCACTTTCATCTATCTTGTAGATCATGTCTTTGAATAGTGGCATTTGACGCATCATCGCCATGTAAGCATCGGTTTGCTCAACCGTTCCTGAAAGCGTGCCGTTAATGCCTTCGGGAGCGATAAGGATACGGCCTTTAATTCCGAGCTTTTTGCAATAAGCCAAATGCTCTTGAGCCAAAGCTTCGTGATCTATAACGGTAACGAATTTATAATACAACAAAATGCGATATGGAGCGCCTTCTACTGTCATGATTAACTTAACCACCTATACATATAAATTGCATGCTCAAACAGAAAAAAAGCATAAGCATATAGTGACATAAATCAGCGTATTTTTCAATCTAACAGCAATTTTTGGATAGAATGAAAAACTTCCTCCAGAGCAAAGGCAACCGATTGAAGGTGGTTCTGGATCATGCAGGTATTTGTTTCATCAGGCCCATCGTTATGTTCTAACATTTCTTCTAGGACAGTTGCCGCGGCGAATACGCGATTGGCAGACAGGTTGCTGGAAGAGCCGCGCAGCGCATGCAGCTGACTTATGGCTTCAGCATAATCCCCTTTCTGAATCGCAAGGGTTATTTGCGAAATCATAGGAGCGGATTGACTATAAAATTTTCGAAGCATTTCGTGATAGATCTCGGTTTTTCCGCCAAGCCGTCCAAGTGCTTCTTCCATATCCAGTCCAGGGACAGCCATCCGATTCTTCTCGCTAATAATAGCATCGATGGCTGCAAACAATCGGCTAGGAATGATAGGTTTGGAGATCACTTCGTTCATGCCAGCGCGAATACAATCTAAACGCTTCTCCAAAGTAGAGTCTGCAGTTAAAGCAATAATAGGAATTTGCATCCATTTAGGCTCAAGACGAATTCGTTTGGTAGTCTCAATGCCGTCTAGAACGGGCATATGGATATCCATTAAGATCAAGTCATAATCGTTATTCTCTAAGTCATTTAATGCTTCGAAACCGTTGGAAGCTAATTGAACGTCACAATTCATACTGCTTTCCAGTAACGAACGAGCGACAGTCTGATTAATTTCATTATCTTCGACTAGCAGAATGCGATGAAATTTTGTCATTGTTTCTGCTGTTTGCATGAAGTCTGTCGTAGAAATGAGTTCCTTATCGGCATGTGTGCCTGTTAGTGTTTGCAGCGTCTGGTACAGTACGATCCGTGAGATAGGTTTGACCAAGATTGCATGCGGAGCCCATGCTGTAGGCAGCTGCTCCAAGGCATCCCTGCCCGATAAAGTGGTGTAAATAATCGTTAGAATGTTCATTCGATTGCATTTTTCAAGCATGCCGAGCCATACTTCCTCTCCGTACATATCAAAAGCTTCCATATCAAGCAGGATCACATCTACGGGAATAACTTCAATAGCATTCCTTGCTTCTTTCCAAGAATAAACGCCGGCTGCTTCTGTGCACATGGATTGAAGGGTATGGACAAGTACTTGGTTCAGATCAAGGTGATCTTCCACAATTAATGTGCGCAGCGGGAGGTTTTCCTGAGACTTCATTGGTTGTAAGGACAACGAGAAAGGCAAGCTAATCCGGAATTCACTGCCATGCTCGGGTTGGCTGGACACCTCGATGGTGCCGCCCATATTCTCAATGATGTTCTTGGAGATAACAAGACCGAGGCCCGTACCCCCGAATTTTCGATTCGTTACTTCATCTGCTTGAACAAACGGCTGGAACAGCTTGGATAGCTGCTCTTCATCCATCCCGATGCCTGTATCGCTGACAGTAAAGCCAATTTGGACTTCTTCTTCTCGAAGTTGTTCCAAATAAACGTGCAGCGTGACTGTTCCTTGCTCCGTGAATTTTATCGCATTGCTGGTAATATTGAGCAAAACTTGATACATGCGCAGTGAATCCCCAATGAGTCCAAGCGGTACTTTGTCATGGATATCACAAATAAAATCAACCGGCTTGTGGCCAAGCAGCACGCTAAGAGTTTCACAGACACGGTCAATGGTCTCATCTAGCTGGAACGCATGATGTTCTATGGCCAGCTTGTCCACCTCGAGCTTCGAGAAGTCCAGAATATCATTAATAATATTGGAAAGGGACACCGAGGATTTCGATATTTTACTTATATAATCCCGCTGTAGCGGAGACATGATCGTTCGTTCCATCAAGTAGGAGAGTCCGACGATTCCATTGAGCGGTGTCCGAATTTCATGGCTCATACGAGCCAGGAAAATCCCTTTAGCCAGATTGGCTTCATCCGCTTCTTGCTTCGCTCGAATGAGCCCCTCTTTGGAATGCACTTGGTCCGTAATATCGCGCGTAATGGCAGAGAAATAACACTCATCTTTGTCTGCTGGGCAATGGGGCACGATGATCACGGAAATGAATATTTGCCGTTGTTCCTTCGTTAGGACCTCTGCTTCAAATTCCCAGAATCCTTCCCGAATGGCTGTAAGCAAGCCCTCTTCAAAATTAATATCATTCTGGATATCTACGTACTCACTGAAATGTTTGCCGACGGTTTGCTGTTTATCTAATCCAACTATGCTCTTGCAAGCTTGATTCATATAAAAAATATAGCCTTTCTCATCAAATGAGAGAATGGAATCACGCGCACTTTCTACAATCGTTAACAGCCTCTCCCTAGACTCGTTGCTCTCCTTAATATCGCTAATGTCTCGAGCGATGAATACGAAGCCTTTCAGCTCGCCATTCGGATGTGTAATGCTGCTGACACTAACTTGAACGAAGAAACGGGTGCCATCTTTGTGATGCCAAGTCCATTCAGAATCCTCTTTGAGGTGATGTAATGAACGAATCACGAGGGCTGTACAATCAGCTGGAACATGTTCCCCAAGCTCAGACGAGTATTGCGCGGCTCTTTCAATCAGTTGTTCTTGATCCAACCATAGTAGAGGCGTTGCTTTCTTATGAACTTCTGCTAAAGAATAGCCAAGAAGCTGTACGGCTCTACTGTTGAGATGATTAATGGTAAAGGAAGGATCGGTCACGATCATGGCATATTGATTGTGATGAATAAAAGCTTCGAACGGCTCGAATAGTTCACGTAAATTTTCAATCATGCCATTCACAGAATGGGCAAGAGCACCCAACTCATCCTTGCTTTTGACAACAAGCGGCTTTATGTAGAAATCACCCGCAGCGACTGATTCTGTGACATGAAGAATCTGCTTGATGCGTTTAATAATCAGTGTATTAGCCGTCAAATAAATGAGGAAAAAAATGACAACGGCCGTCATTGCAATTAATCCGATCGTCGACCAAAGCAAGGGGCTTGTGGGAGCTTCGAAAGCTGAAAGGGGCATGGAATATGCAAGGTACCAATCTAATTGAGGTACACGCGCATAAAACCACCGAGCCTTTGGCCCACCATAATAAGATTCATCCAGAAATCCTTCTTTCGACTGTAAGGCTTTTTGAAAGGCTGGCACAAGTGAAGGGTATTCTCTGAAAATATTAAGGTTCAAAATTAGATGTGTATCGGTATGATATAGAATGAGTCCCTCATTGTTCGCGACAAGTATTTCGCCCTTCTCCAAAGGGGTATGAAGATGCTCGAAAAAAGTTTGTTCCGCATCAAGAGAGATGTTTATTATGCTCGTCACTTCGTTGTTCTCATTAAAGACAGGTGCGGTTATGGAAATGATGTATTTCCCGGTTATTTTGCCGATTTCAGGATCAGAGATGAAGGTTTTCCCTTTTAGAGCCTCTTGGAATCTTCGTTCTCCTGTTGCATAAAGTGTTTGTCCGGTAGTGAGAGTCATATAGCCATTAAGATCAATAATTCCCATGGAATGATAGCGATTAGCGCCTGTTTTTAATTCTTGGGTCAAAAATTGGAGCCGCTCCTCAAGTGTCCCATGCTTCATAACATCTACCCGGCTTAGTAGTTCCACTTCGGCCAAACGAATGGATAAGAAATCGTATAAATTTTGCGCGGAATTGGAAACGGAAGTTATCGTTTGCTCCTTCATTTGGTTAATCAGTTTATCTCTCGAGAGCCGATAGTTTGTAATTCCTACGACTGTAAGGGAAATGCAAGTAATAAGAACAAGCAATGAGACAAGTTTGAAACGTAACGAAGACGACATGTGTAAACCTCCGTGAAAATTATAAACTGTTAGTAAAACTAACAATTTCACAATGAATGTAAGGTAAGAAATTTAATGAATAAAGATTATGATGATTGCAGCAGTTGATTTGAATATACATCATAGTTAAATCATTCATTCATTATTTGGGAGGAATTGGCAAGTGAGACTGACAGTGCGAACAAAAATGATTGCGGTTTTTGCAATCATCTTTCTGATGATTGGAGGTTTAAGCTGGACAGATATGAGTCGAATGGGCGCTTTGAAGGACAATACCAAGAAGCTTGCAAGCAATTGGATGATGGGTATTCAAATTATTGAAGAGATTCACTATAACTCAGAGCATCTATTGGCCTTATACTACCAGAAGAAGTTAGAGCCAGATGTAAAAAAGCAAGAGCCACTTGATGCTGGAATGGCAGCCTCAATCGCAAGTATTGATAAATTGTTAGCAGATTATAAGGAATCCCTCGCCGGGGTGGAAGATGCCAATAACTTCACCGAACTTACTAAGAATTGGGAAGATTTCAAGGCTGCTTTTGCGAAAAATAAACAAAATGCCTCGGATCCAAGTAAAGTAAAGGAAGCAGCAGATAGCCTTCAGGTGATGGCAGCTGACTTTGGTAAAGCACAAAAAACAATGGCTGATATGGTTGCGTTTAATCAAGAGGGTGGAAAACAAGCGGAGCTGGAAAGCTTGAATGTATACAAAACAAGTGTGAACACATCTCTTATTGTGCTATGTGTCATCATTGCATTCATGCTAACTACGTGCTACATCCTTGTTAGAAACATTTCCTCACCCGTTCGTATAGCCTCACAAGCCTTAACTCGGATAGCGAATGGGGATCTTACCGTCGAACCTATCATCGTAAAAAATAAAGGCGAGATTGGCGTGTTAGTCGGTTCTGTTAATCAAATGGTTAGCCATTTACGTAAGTCGGTAGAGCAAATGATGGTTGCCTCGAATAGCGTAGCAGCATCGTCTCAGCAGTTGTTTGCCAGCTCTGAGCAGAATACATCTGCCTCGCAGCAAGTTGCACAAGCCGTTCAGGATTTAGCAACTGGATCCGATAAACAAGCCCAAAGTTCGATGGAATGCGGCAGAGCGATGGAAGAAATGACTGTAGGAATTCAACGGATTGCAGAAACAACATCGGATGTATCTGAATTATCGATTTCTGCAACGCAGCTTGCTGAGGAAGGGACCCATTCGATGGAGCGTGTGGTTAACAAGATGCAGGCCGTGAGTCATTCTGTGGATGCTGCAAACAAAGTCATCAAAGAGCTGGAAAAACATACGCAGAGCATCGGTCAAATCTCAACGTTAATTGGAAATATTGCCTCGCAAACCAATCTTCTTGCTTTGAATGCAGCCATTGAGGCTGCTCGTGCCGGGGAAAGTGGAAAAGGTTTTGCTGTTGTAGCTGGTGAAGTCCGAAAGTTAGCGTCACAGACGGATGATTCTGTACGTGATATTTCCGAACTCATTTCGAACATTCAAAGAGACTCTGCACGTGCCGCTCTAGTTATGAATACTGGACAGTCGGAGGTGCAGGAAGGTCTTAGAGAAGTAGGGATCGCGGAGCTCGCATTCGGTAAGATCGTCAACGCATCGCAAGAAGTAGCCAGCAAGATTCAAGAAACAGCTGCAGCGGCACAGCAAATGGCTGCAAGCTCAGAAGAAGTATCGGCAACCGTAGCAAATGTTGGATCTGTTGCGCAGCAAACTTCAGGGACCGCTCAGTCGGTAGCGGCTGCAACGGAAGAGCAGCTTGCGTCCACAGAAGAGATTACAGCTTCTGCTGAAAGTCTTGCTGGTATTGCTCAAGATTTGCATCAAGTTGTGAGTTCATTCCGAATTTCATAAAAAAAATGTTTGCTTTCAGACTTTCTTGAACGTTGGCGCGTCTTGTTATCGTAAAGGTTAAATCAACCGAAAGATTACTTACGATAACGAATGAGGAGTGAACATGAAATGAAAAAAAATCCGTTTAACATGTTGAAACTTGGTGTAGTTGGCTGTGCAATGCTGGTAGGTGTTAGCTGTGCCGTATTACCATTCACAAGTATGGCATCAGCGGAAGCAGTTACCGTAGTTCCAATTCTTGCACCCGCTGCATCTGAATCAACTTCTCCAGTGCAAGTGAAAGAAGTGAATCTCACCTCTAAAACGCAGGATCTAAAAACCAATATCAAAGTGCCGCAACTTTCAGGCATGTTGGATACGAAGTATCAAGAGCAAACGAATGACCTCATTTTATCCCAAGCGAACAAAGATTTAACGAATTGGGAGAAAGAGGCTGCTCAAGCCGCTGCTGATGCCAAAACAAATGGTTTCACTTATCGCCCCTACGAGCTGACGATTAATTATGCGTTGAAATCGGATGGTTCGAGCAATCCGGCAGGTGTTGTCTCACTTGAAGTCACGACGTATGCTGCAACAGGCGGTACAGGTATGCCTCGCGTGGATACGTACAATGTGCTAAATAGTGAACAAGGGCAGCGTGTTACTTTGCAGGATCTACTTGGAGATCACTTCAAGGAGAATGTCAATGCCGGAATTCAGGCCAAAATCAATGAAAAACCGGAGAATTATTTCAAAGATGAATTTAAAGGCATCAGCGAAGAGCAAGGTTTTTATGTGGAAAAAGGCGAAGTGGTTATTGTGTTCCCGAAATATTCGATCGCACCAGGCTCCACAGGAACACCGGAATTCCGTTTTAATTTGCCTGAGAAATGGACTATGACAACAAAACCCGTTGCGCCTAAGCCTGTTGAAAAAATGAAGTTAGATTTAGCGGGGAGCGACAGCCTAACAAATGCCGAAGGCGTGAATCTAGTGCCTTTACGCAAAGTAGCAGAAGGACTCGGCTACGAAGTGAAATGGAATCAAGAAAAGTACGCGGCCGAATTGACAAAAGGTGCTGGATGGACGAATGTTTCCGTAGGCAGCGACAGCTATTTCTATGCGAAAATGGCTCCGGTTACGCTAGGGACAGCTCCAGTTATTCTTAATGACACGCTATATGTACCTTTGAAATTCGTAACGGACATCCTGCATGCTGATGTGGAAACAGGCGATGCAGGCGCCATTCATATTGAACAATAAGACATTTAGAAGCATTAGCCTCTTGCTGCCTATTTATTTGGGTGAGCTGGAGGCTTTTCCATTTCACCATCCTGAAAGCGTTTGCGTATACTATTGCATCTCGTTAAGTAGGAGGTGGAAGCAAGCAATGTATTGGAAAAACTTATTGTCCGCTTGTATGGGTCTTTGGTTTGTGGTAAGTCCCTGGGTATTCGGATTTGAAGCTCATACGAATGCACTTTACACTTGCGCTCTGCTTGGCAGCTTGCAATTCGTAGGTTCTCTATTGGCCCTTGGAAAAACGGGTAAAAAGGTTTGGCAAAATTGGTTTTGTTTTATTATTGGTGCTGTTTTCATTGTTGTTCCCAACGTCTATCATTTGGATATAATGGCCTTTTTTTCATTTGTCGTGCTTGGCTTTATGACCATCCTAGTCAATTACGCCAATCTATATGCCGATCAACAATGAAATCGTAGTGTGATAGTAAACGTGAGATTGCCATGAGGTTGGTTTATACTAGTCATAAAGTGATTGGTAGGAATGAGAGGATATATACCTGCATGTTAAGTTCATTAGAATTAATAAAAAGGTATCGGGCAGGGGACACAAATGCCGCAGACCAACCTAAATGGTTAACTTATATCGTTTCGGCGGAGGAGCGCATCGTTAACTTCGAGCGGATTCAGTCGATCCAGGAGCTGGCACAGGCGAACCCTGTGCTAGATTATGTTGAGCGGACTTTGCACATTTTGGACGGGCTAGCGTTGTCCTTTTGGAAGAAAGATTTACTAGAAGAGGTGTTGATTTGGTCTGAAGTAGCGAAGGGGGGGACTTCAAGAGACCGTTTCAAGTGGCAAGAAGCAGGTATTCATCTTTCCGTCCATAACCTAGGTTCAGCGCAGTTATTTAAGCTCGATAAAGGAGATATAAGCGATAAGTCAACTGTCATACATACGTTAATCTACACACATGGGCTAATTGGCCAAACGATCCGTGGCGAAGTTCCATTTAAAGAACATGCACCATTAATTCATTTGATGAAGGATAATTTGCTTACAGCTGATGAATTAAGAGGCTTGCTCTTGCCACTAAATCAATGCATTATTGCAGGTGTCTCAGAAGAACTCTGGCATTCTGTTCTTAATGAAGTGGAGTCAATGATTGAGCAGATCGTATCCGATTCTTTGAAAAAAGAGCCTGCCATAAAGGATCGCCTTACCAGACTACGGGGAAACACGATTCAAAAGGGAGAAAATTTCGACGCTGAATATGGGAAGCTGCTTGAGGAAGTTCCATTAGAAGCATTGACGGCATTTATGGATGGTAGAACTCTATGGTTCGTGGAAGCGGCACTGCAAGAATTCTCTCTGGAGCAAATGGTGAAAGTATTCCTGATTATTCAGTTTTCAATGGGTCAAGCGGATTCCATTCAACACATTAGCTTCGAACCTTTGATGAATACGATGTATTACGATTACAAGGGCAGCTAAAAGGTAAACGTATATAAGAAGAGGATGATTGAGAAATATTTGGGTGAGCTTGGTTGGATTGATTTGATGAAGGATCCGAGGGAATCATCTCAAAAGTTCAAATCCAATGCTATGTGGGGCAATGCCCATCTGAAGCACCTCATGGATCGAAAGCCGCAGCTCCCGGACACGATATTCTTTAACTTTCAATTTTCTCCTGCTGCTGAGAAGCTGATTGAATTTTGTGTAGAAGCCGAGAAATCTCCTCTATATGAAAAGGCGGTTCTGCTTCTGTTTGATCTGTTCGAATTGCGCAGAGATGCCTATGACCGGTTTCATAACGAGGAAGAATACTTAGCCACGATGAACCAAACGGCTGATTATAAGATGATGATGCTGGATTACGTTGTTGGGGAGCGGGTTGTCGATATCGGACCTGGCGGCGGGATTATGCTGGATCTCATCGAGCAGTATTTGCCGGACAAGCATCCGATAGGGATTGACATTTCGTCGAATGTAATTGAAGCACTGGAACGCAAAAAGCAGCTGGAGGGGCATCGGTGGGACGTTATGAAGGGGGATGCACTTGATCTCAAGCAATATGTAGAGCCGGGCTCCATCGACACAGTTATTTTCTCTTCGATCCTGCATGAATTATATTCCTACATCCCTTTTGGCGGCAAGAAATTCAACCATGCTACGGTTGCTGCAGCGCTGCGAAGCGCTTTCGATGTACTAGCACCCGGAGGCCGAATCGTTATCCGCGATGGTATTATGACGGAACCTGCCGAGCAGAAGCAGACCATTTGCTTTCTACAAGAAGGGACGATGGCTTGGCTGCAGCGGTATGCGAAGGATTTCGCAGGGCGATCAATTGAGTATGAGGTCGTTGCTGTGGATGAGGTCATCATGCCCGTGAATGATGCGATGGAATTCCTTTATACGTATACGTGGGGTGAGGAAGCTTATGTGCATGAAGTGCAGGAGCAATTCGGTTACTTTACCCCAAGCGAGTTTACGGCGTTCATCCTGGATACATTAGGTAATGAGGCCAAAATTGTAGAGAACAAACACTTCCTCCAGGAAGGGTATACGGACGCATTGGCGGATAAAGTAAGGATCATGGATCAAGATGGAAACGCGGTTCCGCTACCGGATAGCACGTGTTTGATTGTGATAGAGAAGTAAGCAGCAGACCAACCACCGAATTCCTATTGCAAAAGAATTTTAATTATGTCATAATGAAATTATTAAATTGATAATATGAAAAGAAATGCGACTAAACAGGTGATGAAATGAACATGCCAATAGAGAATGAAACCAACTACCAAGCGAGTAAATACCGCACACCTGACGGCGCGCCTACGGATATCGTCATCTTTACGATTACCTCGGAAGGAAAAGGATCAGTGAAGAAGTCGCTTCCTACTCGTGAGCTGCAAGTGTTACTGATTCAAAGAAAGCAATGGCCATTCGAAGGCCAGTGGGCGCTTCCGGGTGGTTTCTCGATGGAATCCGAAACGATTCATGAGAGCGCCCGACGCGAGCTAACGGAGGAGACGGGGGTTTCGGACGTGCACATTGAATATTTCAATGTGTATAGTACGTCGCAGCGCGATCCACGGGGGTGGATGATCTCACACGCTTTCTTCGCACTCGTGCACGAACGTTATCTCGAGAAACGTCAAGCCGCTGATGATGCAGCTGACGTTCGCCTCTTCCCTATCGATGAGGCGCTGGCAATGGATCTCGCTTTTGATCATGAAATCATCATGAGAGATGCTCTTGCTCAAATTCAGCAGAAGATGCTGACGACGACGATTGCCAGAGAGTTCCTGTCCGAGGAATTCACGATGAGTGAGCTGTATCAAGTCATTCAAACGGTCGTTCCGACCTTCGAGGAACGGAATTTTATTCGTAAAATTACATCGACCCAAAGTCGCAAAGGGATTATCGAAGAGGTGCTGGATCATCAAGGACAGGGCAAGATGTCTAACCGTTACTCTCAGCGAGCTGCTCAGTTATACCGATTTACCGATTATGTGCCTCAGCTGTCCATTTACAGCTAGGCCTCTCTTTTTCATTTTGATATTGTCTTAATAATACTATCAAATACACAATATGAAGGAGTGTTTAGAATGAGAGCTCTTATAATCATTGATTATACGGTGGATTTTGTTGATGGGAAGCTTCCTTGTGGGGAACCCGGCGTTGCGATTGAAGCGAGAATTTGTGAAATTACAGAGCAATTTTTGGCCCAGATGGACTTTGTGGTCATGGCCGTTGATCTCCACGATGAACAAGACCCTTTCCATCCAGAGACGAAGTTGTTTCCCCCACATAATATTCGCGGCACGGCGGGTCGTGATTTATATGGCAGGCTGAAAACTGTATATGAGCATAATGAGAGCGAGATTTATTGGATGGACAAAACAAGATACAGCGCCTTCTGCGGCACCGAGTTGGAGCTTAATTTAAGGGGAAGAGGCATTCATGAGCTGCATTTGGTTGGCGTTTGCACAGATATTTGTGTTCTGCATACAGCGGTGGATGCTTACAACAAAGGCTTCGAAATTGTTATTCATGAAGATGCAGTCGCTAGTTTTAATCAGACGGGGCATGAATGGGCCTTGCAGCATTTTCAACATACATTAGGGGCGAAAGTCGTTCGTGGTTAAAAGTGGCAGCTGCGATGGCAGCAATGGTATGAATTGGACAAAATTCACAGAGAATGAGGAGATGGTGTTAATGAGGAATTTTAGGCAGGAAACGATTCAAGCTTCATTGTTTGTGCAGGAAAGCATCGACGTTGCCTACGAAATCAAGCGCCGAGTACAGTTCCTCAAGGACTATCTGGTTCATACAGGAGCCAAAGGCTACGTGCTCGGGCTTTCTGGAGGTCAAGATTCCACATTAACTGGCAAGCTGGCCCAAATAGCTATCCAAGAGCTGAATGCTGAAGGCGGCACTGAAACCTTTCAATTCATGGCTGTAAGGCTGCCTTACGATATCCAAAAAGATGAAGCAGATGCACAAGCGGCGATTGACTTTATTCAGCCTAGCCGTGTTATTACGGTCAATATACAATCAGCTGTGGATGCATCCGTACAGCAATTTGCCAAAGCTACGGGAGAGGTCTTGAGTGATTTTCACAAAGGGAATGTGAAGGCTCGCGAGCGTATGAAGGTGCAATATGATTTGGCCGCGCACTATCAATTGCTTGTTTTGGGGACGGATCATGCGGCTGAGGCGATTACCGGATTTTTCACGAAACATGGGGATGGTGCATGCGATGTGGCTCCGATCTATGGCCTTAATAAGCGGCAAGGCAAGCTATTGCTAAAGCAGTTGGGGTGCCCTGAACATTTGTATTTAAAAAAGCCTACGGCAGATTTGGAAGATTTAAAACCAGGTCTTCCGGATGAAGAAGCATTGGGACTCACTTACGATCAGTTGGATGACTATTTGGAAGGAAACCCCCTGCTCGCTTCTGCTGAACAGAAGATTGAGGATCGCTACGCCATTACCGAACATAAACGCAGGGGTCCAGTAACGTGCTATGACAATTGGTGGAAAGGATAAATCCTATGAAATACGAAAACTTGACGCTTCACACAGACAAATACCAAATTAATATGATGTATGCACATTGGCTTCAGGGCACTTATAAGCAGAAAGCTGTTTTCGAAGTATACTTCCGTAAGCTGCCTTTTGGGAGCGGATATGCGGTCTTCGCTGGTTTAGAGCGGGTGATTCAATACATTCAAAATCTGCATTTTGGCGATGAGGAGATTGCCTACTTGCGGACACAGGAAGAGAATTATCGGGAGGATTTCCTGGAGGCGCTGCGAGCGTTTAAATTCGGAGGGGACTTGCAAGCTGTACCGGAGGGGACACTTGTCTTCCCGAATGAGCCGCTCGTACGAGTAGTAGCCTGCATGTTCGAGGCGCAGCTGGTTGAGACGGCAATTCTCAACTTCGCGAACTACCAGACGCTTGTCGCGACGAAAGCTTCGCGGATCAAACAAGTTGCTCCGCGCGATGTGCTGCTGGAGTTCGGCACAAGACGCGCCCAAGAGGCTGACGCCGCGATCTGGGGCGCAAGAGCGGCCTATGTCGCAGGGTTCCATGCGACATCCAACCTCAGAGCCGGGATGCTGTTCGGCATCCCGACCAAAGGCACGCATGCGCACGCATGGGTGCAGGCCCACGACACGGAAGAGGAAGCCTTCCGTGCTTATGCTGAGGCGCTGCCGGAGCAAGTGACGCTGCTCGTCGATACGTACGATACGCTGCGCAGCGGCGTACCGAACGCGATCAAGACGGCGCGCCTGCTGCAGAGCCGCGGCAAGAGCATGAACGCCATTCGCCTGGATAGCGGCGATTTGGCGTATTTATCCCAGCAGGCTAGGCACATGCTGGATGAAGCGGGCTTTCCCGAGGTGAAGATCGTCGCATCCAATGATTTGGATGAGAACATCATCGAGGGGCTGAAAGCCCAAGATGCCAAGATCGACGTCTGGGGCGTCGGTACCCAGCTCATTACCGCAGCGGATCAACCCGCGCTGGGCGGGGTTTACAAGCTGGTTGCCCGCGAGAAGAACGGCGAATTCGTGCCGGTCATTAAGATCTCGGGCAATCCCGAGAAAGTAACCAACCCGGGCTTCAAGGAAGCCTACCGGATCATAAACAAAAAGACAGGCAAAGCGGAAGCCGACTATCTGGCTCTTCAGCATGAGGTCGATATTAAGAAGGGTGAACGAATCAAGTTGTTCGATCCCATCCACCCGTATATCTACAAATTTATTGATGACTATGAAGCAGTTCCACTGCTCCACCCCATATTTCTCCAAGGAAAGCTTGTCTATGTGGAGCCTACGTTGGACGAAATTCGGGATTACCATACGCAGCAGAAGCAGTCATTTTGGCCGCAATATTTACGCAAGCTTAATCCGGAGGTTTATCGTGTGAATTTAAGCGTGGCACTGTGGAAGCTGAAGATGGATTTGATTCATGAGCATCAAAGGTAGTTGTCGCACGATGCGGTCTCCCCTTCTCGCTTCAATTCAACAACGCAATCATCTGGTACACCTCGCGATGATCGCCGGGGAGCAAGTAATTGGCGACTTTGAGCTGAGAGGAACCGTCACCGTCCAGGAACAGCCCATCCACCAGCTGTCCATTGCCAACTTGCTCTTGGACGGCTGTACGGAATTGCTCTCCAGTGCATGGCGTTGGAGCCACGACTAGATAAACGTTGTTATTTCTGTCGTAGACGATACCTGACCGCATGCGCTTCTCGTTAATGACGGGCATCTCTTCCGCTATCGCTTGATCCGCCCATCCGTCTGGATTCGCAAGTCCCATGCTTACGCCTCCCTGCGCCCAATAATGAGTCCGATCCATTACCTTCAGCTCGTCCGCATGTTCAACGACTTGAATGGAAAAGGTTTGAGCCTTTTCATCCCATACGAGCGTTCCCCGCTTGCGGTCAATATTAAACCAGCCAGAGCCGTAATCGCCAGGTTCCCCTTTGACGGGATGATCATTAATGACAGCGATGCTAAGGAGATAGCCCTGCCAGAAAAACCCGCCATTAATCCCATTTTCCTGCCTCTCTGTCACATTGCCTGCAATTGCCTTAAGCCCTATGTTCTGTGGTGGAGTCCGAATACTATGGAGCGTGACGCCATTGCTGGCTTGATGGATGCTATATTCGGAAACAGGGAGTTTCGGCGGTGGTTTCACCGCGACATGGGTTCCCCAGATGATCGTCCATATAAAACTAGTTATCATTATAAGGAGATAGATAAGTAGGTAAGCTGCTTTCATTTTTACAAGTCGTAACATGTACATGGGGCAACTACTCCTATTCTCTTAAATCAGATCCTTTCTATGAGTCTATGAAATTAAATTTTGAATTATACTTATAAATAAAAAAACAGTTGAGCGGGAAGCTATGGATCCCGTGCAACTGTTTTTTTTTACAGATAAGACTTCCATGCCGCGTTGCGGCACCACTGATGAATGAAAATTTTGTCCATACTGCTACTATGGCTGGCGAAGGTAGGTCGCACTTTCTT
>NZ_AUGY01000124.1 GCF_000422905.1 Paenibacillus alginolyticus DSM 5050 = NBRC 15375 | reverse complement strand
TGCAAGAAAGTGATAAAAATTAAAGTATCCGATAATCGCCGCAAGTACACGTTTCCAGCACGGGGTAGTGAAGCCCATGAGAAACTGTATGATCAACGAACAGCTGTTGAACGTGTATTTGCCTATCTCAAAGGACAGTTCCAACTTGATAATGTTCGTCATCGTGGAGGTAAAAAAGCCAAAATGCATATGGAGCTAGCCTGCTTACTTTATACATCCTGTAAACTTTCAGTTGATCGAATTAACCAAGCAATGAATACCCCTCAGCTTTCTGCTTAATTTTTTTGAAAAGTACCGATTCAAATTGGAGAAGCAGATTCTCAAATAAATTACATTGTGAAACGTACTCCTAAAAGCTCTTATTTGTAAATTTCCATATTAATATTCTTATTTTTATCAGAATAAGAGTCCCTAGGAGCTTCTATTTATCGAATATGCCATTAAACAGGAGGAATAACAGCCTCTGGAGGCTCTTATTGGCAATCGGTGGCCTACAAAAAAAAGCAGCTGGTAGCAAAACGCTGCCAACTGCTGCTGTTTCTTATTGTTGAGGCTTTTTCATGGTTAAGCCAACACGCCCTTTTTTCTCGTCTACGTTAAGCACCCAGACTTGGACGATGTCCCCAACGGACACCACATCCATGGGGTGTTTCACGAAGCCGTTCTTGAGCTGGGAAATATGCACCAGCCCATCGTTTTTAATGCCGATATCGACGAAGGCACCGAAGTCGATAACGTTGCGTACCGTGCCGGTCAATTCCATGCCCGGCACAAGGTCTTCAAGCTGCAGCACGTCGGTGCGGAAGATCGGCGCGGGGACTTCGTCCCGCGGATCTCGCCCAGGCCGCTGCAGGCTGTCTAAGATGTCCCGCATCGTCGGGACACCTACGCCCAGCTTCGGAGCCAGTTCCTCTGGCTCCAGCGTCTGCAGCAGCGCTAGCAGCTGCTGCGAGCCAAGCTGCGCCAACTCCAGGCGCAGCTCCTTGAACAGCCGATCCACCACGTCGTAAGACTCCGGATGGATCGGGGTGTTGTCGAGCGGGTTCCGCCCGCCCGGAATCCGCATGAACCCGACACACTGCTCGAAGGTTTTCGCGCCAAGGCGCGGAACCTTCGACAGCTCCTGTCGGGAGCTGAACTTGCCGTTCTCCTCGCGATACTTGACGATGTTCTTCGCTAGTGTCGCGTTCACGCCCGACACGTACGAGAGCAAGGACGGAGACGCCGTGTTCAAGTCCACGCCGACATGGTTCACGGCCGACTCTACGACGGCCTTCAAGTTCTCGTCCAGACGTTTCTGCGAAACGTCATGCTGGTACTGCCCGACGCCGATCGCCTTCGGCTCGATCTTCACAAGCTCCGCGAGCGGGTCCTGCAGCCTCCGCGCGATCGAGATCGCGCTGCGCTCGGCTACGTCGAGCTCCGGGAACTCCGTCTGCGCCAGCTTCGACGCGGAGTACACGCTCGCCCCCGCTTCGCTTACGATCAAGTACTTGAGCTTCTGCTCCTTGATCTCGGCTATCAGCTCCGCTACAAACTGCTCCGTTTCACGGGAAGCCGTCCCATTACCGATCACGATCAGCTCGACGCCGTGCTTGCTGATCAACTGCTTGAACTTCGCCTTCGCTTCCGCCACCTTATTATTCGGTGGCGTCGGGTAGGTGACGGCGATTTCAAGCATTTTACCGGTGTCGTCGATGACGGCCAGCTTACAGCCTGTCCGGTAAGCGGGATCGACACCGAGCACCACGTGCCCTTTGACCGGGGCTTGGAGCAGCAGATTCCGTAGATTTTCCGCGAAAATCTTAATCGCTTGCTCCTCGCCCATCTCGGTCATTTCACCACGCACTTCACGCTCAATCGAAGGGGCTAGCAGTCTTTTATAAGCATCCTCGACAATCGCACGAAGCACATCTTGCACGACCGATTGCCCTTTTATTATTTGCCTAGCCATATAGTCATGAATTTTATCGACCGCAACATCCAAGCCAACCTTCAAGACTTCCTCCCGCTCTCCACGATTAATCGCGAGAATACGGTGAGGCGGCAAACGTTTAACAGGCTCTTGATACGCATAGTACATCTCATATACGGATTCAGCCTTTGCATCTTTGGCCTCGGTACGCAAAATCCCCTGATCATGCGTATATCTACGCACCCAAGCTCGAATCTTAGCATCATCCGCGATATTCTCCGCAAGAATATCCATCGCGCCTTGGATCGCATCTGCGGCGCTTCCTACCTGCTTGTCCGCGTTCACATAACGCGCTGCTTCTTGATCCAGCGAGCCTTGACGAGGCTGCTTCCAGATCCATTCCGCTAGCGGCTCCAGACCGCGCTCTTTGGCAACGCTCGCTCTCGTTTTGCGCTTTTGACGGAACGGTCTGTACAAATCCTCGATTTCCTGCAGCTTCGCAGCGCCTTCAATCGATTTGCGCAGTTCATCCGTCAACTTGCCCTGCTCATCAATCAAACGAACAACCTCGATCTTACGATCCTCTAGGTTGCGCAAGTATTGTAACCGTTCCTCGATATCTCGCAGCTGGTTCTCATCCAGCTCCCCGGTCATCTCTTTCCGGTAACGTGCGATGAACGGAATCGTGTTGCCCTCATCAAGCAGCCCCATCGTTGTCTTCACTTTGCCAGCGGGCAGCTGTAATTCAGCAGAGATCTGCTTCAGGATACGCTCCTGGATCTCTGCTTTCTTTTCTTCAGAGATCTGTATTTTCTCCCTCGGCTCCTCATACTCACTTGCCTTTGTCTTCGTTCCCTTAGTCTCTTCCATCTCACTTGTCTTTGTCTTCGTTCCCTCAGTCTCTTCCATTTCACTAGCCTTTGTCTTCGTTCCCTTATTCTCTTCCATTTCATTAGCCTTTATCTTCAACTCTTCCGTATTTGCCACTACCAGTTTCCCCCAGTTCTATTCATATGTATGTATACAAACCAAAAAACGAGGGAACCAATCACCCTCGTCCGTTCCTGATCCTATTCAAAACTCTATCAGTCCCACACTAATTTGCAAAGCGTCGTCCACCTTGCGCATCGTTTCTTCATCCAAATGCGTAATTTTGTCCGTCAGCCGTTGCTTATCGATCGTTCTGATTTGTTCAAGCAGAATCACCGAATCTCGATCGAAACCATGCGTTTCCGCATCGATTTCTACATGCGTGGGAAGCTTCGCCTTCTGGATTTGAGCTGTAATCGCTGCAACAATCACGGTTGGGCTAAAGCGGTTGCCGATATCATTTTGGATCACTAGAACAGGACGAACCCCTCCCTGCTCCGACCCTACTACCGGCGAAAGATCTGCGAAAAATACATCACCACGTTTCACAATCACTGCTTACACCCCGCTTACTAAGCGATCAAGCGTACCGTCCGCTTCTTCCTCCGCTTGAAAAGCTTCAGATGCCATGCTGAGATTTATTTTCGCCATCTCCATATACCCACGCTGCATGGATTCGCGTAGACTGCGCTTTTTACGTTCAATTAAATACAGCTTCATTGCCTGGCGAATAAATTCGCTGCGATTAGAATTCTCCTTCTCGACAATACCGTCCACTTCTTGCAACAGATTGTCAGGCAAGCTAATCATGATCCTTTTCGTATTATGCGCATTGCTCACACTTTCGCACCCCCAGAAACGATACAAAGACAATATTACCAGTATGTCATTCCAAAAACCAATTTATACAATAGATATATGCATCCAGTATATCAAATATGTTACACACTTGGATATAAGAATCCTACTTACATAGTATTCGATGGCCTATTCGGAAAATCCTCTCCATGCAGCACAAAAAATAAATGGTAAATTAATCTGTTACTTTTAGTAGCGATGCCGCATGAGAGGATTAATGGCATCTATCCGTTTGCCATCGCGTACATACACGCGAGCAACACGATGTGAAATCATACAAATGACTTCATAATTAACAGTACCGAGCTGACGAGCTACATCTTCAGCCGTAATGTGCTCTCCGTCTTGCTCCCCGATCACCACAACCTCATCCAGTGACTGAACATCCGGCACATCCGATACATTGATCATACATTGATCCATACAGATTTTACCGACGATCGGCACTCTTTTACCCCGAACAAGAACCTCAGCTTTACCCGAAAGCATCCGAGAATACCCGTCCGCATAGCCAATCGGCAATGTTCCAATTTGTTCTTCGCCTTTGGTGTGATAAATCGTTCCATAGCTAATTCCGGAGCCTGGAGGCAGCGTTTTAAGATGAACAATCCCTGTTTTGAGACTGAGCACCGGCTTTAATTCAATTTTCGTTTGATCGACATCCTCGGAAGGATACAAACCATACATCGAAATCCCCAAGCGCACCATCGAATACGTCAATTCCGGCAAATCTATGGCCGCCGCGCTATTGCCTGCATGTATATATGGAAATGTAACACCTTTACCCGTAAAATAGCTCACAATTCGCTCAAAACGGCGATATTGCTCCATCGTATAACTCTTATCTACTTCATCTGCATTCGCGTAATGCGTGAATAAACCCTCAACTTCCACATTCGGCAAGCTCAGCGCTTCCTCAATGAATGGAATAGCATCCGCTTCCGTGTGCAAACCAAGTCTTCCCATACCAGTATCCAGCTTAATATGGATCTTTAGCTTCTTTTGAAGTGCCCCATCTTTCATTTGCCCCTGAAAAGATAGCTTTTCGAGAACATCCCTGCTATAGACCGCAATCGTCACATCGAGTTCACGCGCTCTATCAACCCCTTCTGGAGGCGTATAGCCTAGTACCAGAATAGGTGCAGTGATCCCTGCATTCCTTAGCTCCAACGCTTCATCAAAAAACGCCACACCCAAGTAATCCACACCCGCGGCGAGAACCTCTTTGGATACTTCAACAGCCCCGTGTCCGTACGCATCAGCTTTAACGACTGCCATCTGTTTCATTCCTGTCGGCAGTACCTTCTGAAAACCTTCAATGTTGCTTCGCAGTGCATCTAACGAAATTTCTACCCACGTGGGACGATAAAAAGCATCCACCAGCGTTCACCTCATTTATCCATTACAAGTAAACCTATGTTAAGCCTAATCACGAAAAACTGTCAACACTACAAACAGCATCTTTTAAATTTCTTGCCACTTCCGCACGGACACGGTTCATTGCGACCAGGCCGTTTCTCAATTTGAATGGGTCTTGAGTCTTCCTCCATACTGATCAAAAGTTGACTAATCGGATCTAATCTCCTTTTAACATTTGATACTTCTGAAGACTTCCTCTGATTTTGGAAATAACGAAATACACGGATACCTGCATCCGTTACCGCCATTTGAATGGGAACTCTTTCGAACGTGTGTGTGATTTCTGATTGTGGCTTAAACTGAGCTCGAACTAACCCAAAACGCTCCAACACAGGAATTACAGAATGAAGAAACACATCAGTACTACCGTTAAAAAGCTCCCCCTTTAATTTATTACGCATCCAATCACTATAAGCATCTTGAGGTTCATCCACTGGCCATGAGGCAAGAACTTGCGCGATCCGAGCTCTTGAAGCCTGAGTGACCTCAGGTCGGCCTCCCTCATTGGTTTCCTGAAGCATTTCCCAACCAATTTTGTTCCATAACGTATCCAACAAAACAACAGCTTGTTCCTCACCCGTTAAAGCAAGAAACCCATCCGCCTGGTGCGTGATTACACACTGCTGCTTGATTTCTGCTATTAAACCCAGATGCTGCGCTGCATAGAAAAAAAATTGAAATAAAGGAACATTATCTTGGTTCAAAGTCAGCTTATGAAAAAGCTGCAAGTCAAGCCTCTCGTCCAGCTCTTTCCAAAACTTCCGCGGCAAATGATGCCTGGACGGTGTCAGTTTAAGGCGCCTCGTATCCTGCACAGCAGTCAGAAACTTTTGATAGTCTGCAACGATTTGAGGTACAGTTGTCTTCTCATCCATCCACTGCTCAAGCAAACTTTTATCTACCACAATAGGTCTCATCTCAACCTTGATAGGTGCGGATTCAGTCGCTTGAGTAGCCAAATAAGCCTCAATATCATTTGAGTAATGCCAGTCTTCCAAAGACTCTTCGTAATCTGCATCCATATATTGTTCGAAACGCTCCATGAAAAACTCTTTATGTTTACAGACTTGTAATATCTCCGTACACTGTTTAGCCGAAATCTTTTCAGATTGCAGAAGAAACTGTACCCACTTTTTAATAGAAGGTAGATATCCACCTATTTCCGATTTAGAACTACTCAGCACATCACTGATGTAAAAACGACCAAGAAAATCAATAATCGTCTCGCTTTGCAACTGATCATAATCAATTTCGTAATTGATAAAATAAATCGTTGTCATAAAATGCATGCGACCCACATGTTTGTCAATTGTGTCTGCTTTTAATTTGCCTTCCTCCGCAAGATACTTGCCGAACAAGGCAATTTCATTTCCCCAATATTGTTGCTGTTCTTCTATAGTTAGTTCATCCGTTGTTTTCATCAAAGACACTCCATTATTTATTTACTCCAAAGTTGCATTATACCAAAAAAACTCCCTTTCGTGGGAGTTGGTTAAATCTTCTTGTTTAAGAATTTGCAAACGTTGCTCCTATTTCCTTCTTCACTGCTTCTAATTTAGAGATAAAACTCCAAAGGAATTTCTGACTTCCTTCCAGAATATGTACAACTTTTGAACCTAATGACAGCTTGGCTTGACGCAGTTTTTGTTCGGAACGAATTTGTTCCGGAAATCGAACTACTTTCAATAAGTCCGTCAAAACAAACGAATTATATGGAAATAAATCCTTCATATGTTGCGCAAAATTATCGCCTAATAGTATGTAAGACTGCTTATCATGCTGTATGTACCAATCCGTATACTCAGGCAACATCCAAATGAAATATAAGGGATACTGATGACGTTCAGTTCCCTTGAATTCAAAGAGTTTGTCAAGATTCTCTAAGGAAAGCTCCATACCAAACATCCGTCTTACATAGCTGCTCAGATATTGACGAAGATAATCCAAATATAATATTTTATCCATGGTTAGCCCCCTCAAAACATCCTATCATTCGATAGGTATTTTTCACCAACAACGGCCCAATAGTTATTGTCTAAAATTTCAAAGCTTCCCCCGTAACCGTAACGAAACTCTTTATATTTGAATTTAAATTGCTCTATCGAGACAACACCCGATTGTAATATTTCTTTTATATCCTCGATATCCTTATCTAAACCTCGACCAAGCTTAACCAAGGCAACATCCAGCAACCCTAACGTGTACACTAGGATACCTTCATAATCCGCCTTTAATATCAACCGATCTCGATAATCCTCGCAGAGAAAAAGTATACCTTCATTAACAATTTGAATATCGTACTTAGAGTAACTCGCCACACGAGTGGTATTTAAAATATCAACATCCGTGGTTTTCCTTTCGGAATCAATTGTGAGAATAATGGAAGCAGCGCCAATAACGATGATGGTCGTACCTTGACGAAGTTCTTTGGAAAACATTTCCAATCTACTCAAAATATCCTCTTTCGTTAGACTGTCATCCTTGTCAAATAGATTGATTAAGTCCATTCTTCCATCACCTCTTGATACTCATTATACCCGACAATAATAGTAATGAAAATAAGGAAAGACACCTGCCTATTGCAAGCAGGGCTTCCCTTTTTTCGCATACTTATCAATTCATTCTTACTTCCCAGACTGCCCCTCAGTCGCCATAGCGACTTTGATCATCTCATTCGTAGGCAAATCGCCAGTTGACAATCTGAACTCTACCCCGTCATTCGTCCAAGTGAGCGTCTTCTTCTCATCCCCCGTGAGCACGCCGATCGTGAATCCAAGATCAACAATCGTACCCGGCTGCAAGGACACTGATTTGGCCTGTGGTCTTACCTCGATGAGACTGAAGTTGTACTTCCCTTTGTATCTCAAAAGGACCGCTGCGTCCTCACCAAGCTTCATATCCGTGATATCCTGCTTCACTACATCTTTCGGCAGGTATGACGGCTCGATAATACCAATACTCTGCGCTTTGCTTGCCGCGGCTGTTGACTTCGTCTTATCTGTACCTGTTTTAGTCGCTGCAGCTTTTTGCCCATCTTGAGCTTGGCTTGCAGCTTGATCGGATTGGCCGCCTGTTGCTGACAGATTCTTATCTGTTACAGACTTGCCACCCGTTGCTGGGTGATTGGCATCCGCTGCGCCAGCCATCGTAGGTAAAGATTTCAAGTTCCAGCTGGTCATATTACGCTCCATTTGGAAAAAATCCTTGTCGAACTTAGCATCGAATTCAAAGCTCGTAAAATTCACTTGAACCAACACATTGTGATTCGCATCCGACACCTGAACCTGCTTAGGCGCCAGCGTCTTCTTATTCAGCCAAATTTTTTGGCGTGACAGCTGCTCATTTTGATAATTAGCTGCAACATCGAACACATACGTATCATTATCCGTTGTAAATTGGCGATCCTTATCGGCAATTATGCTCTTCGCAAGAGACTGGAACAAATACACCTGCCCCTGATTCTCCGGCCAATCACTTTGGAAGCGGAAGCTCTTCTTGAGATGCGGCGTCAGCACGAACACGCCCTCCTCATTACGCAGCACGATCTGCGTCACATCCTTCCCCGCATTCGTAAGCGAAATACGATAGAAATGATCCGGCGAGTAAGCCACCTCCACCTGATACTCCTGCGGCTGCTGCCCCGTGTTCAAAATCATGCTCCCCGAAGCCTGATAGCTGCCCGACTTGCTGATCACATGATCCAAATCCTTTACGATAGATCCTGCATCCTTCTTGCCCATCCCGCATCCCGCGAGAACCAATGCTAAGCACATCACCACTGCTACCACCCATGTGACCCGGCGCATTCGATCATCCCCTCACTCATGATTAACATCAACATAGTACATGCATATGAGGGGACTTGGCCGATTATGCAGACGAGTTGGGGCTTGGCCGCGAAAAAGGTCTTGCTAAGGAAATATTAAACATTTCAGCTGCCTTTCAGATTGTATACATAATTTATTCACACTCTTTTGGCATGATGGATTATAGGATTCAATACCATAAACCGGAGGGTTTTTATTGAATAACAATCAGAGAATCGTGCTTCAAGCTTCACGAGGGGCGGCAGCATTTTTGGTGCTGCTGTTTCATACATCAGCCATGTCTTTTAAGTACTTTCAATACGACTTAATAGGGATCAGCACAATAGGACGATCGGGTGGTGTAGATTTCTTTTTCGTACTTACTGGTTTTCTACTGTACCATACATATGGCCACAAAATCGGAACCAAAATGAGTGTTCTCCCCTACCTATCGAATCGGCTAATACGTATCTATCCTTTCTACTGGCTAATTACACTCGTTGTACTGCCCGTTTATTTTTTCGTCCCGAGCTTTGGCTACGGATATGAGACCCATAAAGATACCATCATTAAATCATTCCTACTGCTGCCCCAAGCTCATGGTCCAGTTCTCCCAGTTGCCTGGTCGTTAAGTTACTTTGTACTCTTTTACTTGGTTTTCAGCCTTCTCATGGCTCTTGGCGAAAAGCCAGCCTATCTCTTCGTTTCCATTTGGATTACATTAACCCTTTGCCATTTTCTACATGTACCGCTGATAGGGGCTGATATTGACCGTCATTTCTATTTAAACTTCCTCTTCAGTGATGTTAATTTAGAATTTATTACAGGCTGTTTATTGGCCAAATGGGCGGAGCATCATAGAAATAAACACTACAAACTGTTGATTGTTATAGGCGTGATTTGCTTTGCGCTAATATGGGTGAACAACAAATATCTTTTTACCCCTTATCACAATTACCTGCTTTACATCATTCCAGCTACATTTGTACTATTAGGCGCTTCTTCTGTTCCTGAACAACTTCGATTGCCTAATTGGGTGAAAATCCTGAGCAAGATAGGCAATGCTTCATACACGATTTTACTAACGCATCTATTATTTATTTCAATTTTAATGAAGTTGAGTGTGGCGACACATGTGGTTAACCATCTTGGATTTCTACTCACTGATCTAATTATTGTGGCGATGGACGTGCCCCTATGCTACGCGGCTTATAGACTTGCTGAGGAACCGCTTGTTACAGGCCTCAAAAGTACAATGAAATTAAGTCCTTCCAAATCATCTAATCCAATCTCTTAGGCAAAAAGGCTGCAGTGGCTTTAATTAGCCCCTATAGCCTCTTTATGTGTTAAAAAAAGCCAATGTAAATTGTATGCTCTCGTCTTGTAGTAGAGTAGAGAACTGAAAATTCTTTGCAAGCACTTGTGCAAAAAAAAAAGCAAGATTAGGTTAGCTAATCTTACTCATTTATTTTACTAATTTGAGTGTGCGTATACTTGCCGCGTGCTCCATCATTGTAACAGCAATACCTGCAATCTGCTCACCTTGCTGAATTTGAACTTGTTTGACATCTTGCACCGTATCTTCAACTTTTATCAAACGATTCTCCACACCTGTGAGTCGATCCTCTACACCAGTTAGACGATTCTCAACGCCAGTGAGCCGATCCTCAACATTGCCCAATCGCCTATCTATACTGTCAACCCGATCTTTAATGGCCGTAACATCTGCGCCTATCTCATTCATTCTACCGAGTATGGCACTTAAAAACTCACGATCTGTCATTTCAGCCATCAACTTCAACCTCCTAATCATCAGAAGCTTTCTTCCATTCATTATAACCCAAAATCAGTATAAAAAGAATCCCTAAGAATCCCTCCTTTACTAACCAAACCATCCATAAATCGTCCTACAGGTCTAATTTTTAGAAATTTACCTCCGCATCTTTAAGCAATGGGTGCTTCTGATCCTTATCGGATAAAATAGGGTTAGCTGTCGGCCAATCAATGCCAATAGCCGGGTCGTTCCATAAGATTCCCCTGTCATGTAAAGGAGAGTAATACTCATCTACCTTGTATAAAACTTGAGTTTGGGGCTCAGTCGTACAAAAACCATGAGCAAATCCTTGTGGAACAAGCAGTTGGCGCTTATTAGCCTCGCTAAGGTTGACGCCCACCCATTGACCGAAGGTAGAAGATTTTTTACGGATATCAACAGCTACATCATAAATAGCACCTGAAACAACCCGAACAAGCTTCGTTTGTGCTTTAGGATTCAACTGATAATGGAGCCCCCGCAAAACCCCAATTTCTACAGATAACATGCGAGAGTCAACTCTACTTAGTAAGCCAAAAAAAAGACTGCTAAGAGCTTTTTATGCTCCAGCAGCCTCTTTATTTTATGAGTAAACCTTCTACCACATGTACACAATACCAGCAATAATACCGGCCCAAATGAGGGAGCCGAACACAACACCAACAATCAACCCTTTGCCAACCGACAAATGTTCATCCTGGTAAGCGTCTTCATGATCGATCATAAGAATAACCTCCCCGCATACTAAGTATATGCATAGTATGGGGAAGATGTTGACGAATCATGCGGTTGATGCGAAAAAATTTTTAATACGCATTTTTATTAATAAAACCGTTAATAATCGTTCTCCAAATAATTTTAATATCGAATAAAAAAGTCCAATTTTCAATGTAGAAAATGTCATGTTTGATGCGTTCCTCGATAGATGTATCTCCTCGCAAGCCGTTGCTCTGCGCCCAGCCAGTAATCCCTGGACGAATATGATGCTTCACCATATACTTTGGAACTTTTTCCTTGAATTGTTCCACGAAATAAGGACGCTCGGGCCTTGGACCGACGACACTCATATGCCCAAAAAGCACATTAAAAAACTGCGGCAGCTCATCAAGACTCGTTTTGCGGAGGAAGGTCCCGACCTTCGTTCGCCGCGGATCATTTTCAATCGTCCACTCCGTATTTGAGGCACTCTCTGTCAACACATTCATACTGCGGAACTTATACATCATAAACCTTCTGCGGTTTAGACCAACGCGCTCTTGCTTGAAAATGATCGGACCTGGAGAAGTAAGTTTAATTGCAATTACGGATGCAATCATAACGGGCAAAGTAATAAGAATAGCCAAAGAAGCGAAAATAATATCGAACGCTCGCTTAAAAAGTCGATTTCGAAACTCATCCAGCGGGATATCTCGCACGTTAATCAGCGGCATCTCAGCAAAATTATCAAAATAAGGACGGGAAGGCAAGAAGTCATAAAAGTCCGGTATGATCAGTGTTTTGACCCCAATTTTTTCACAGACATTGATAATACTGCCGAACTTGCGATGCGCATCTAACGGAAGAGCGATAATAACTTCATCGATAATGAGATCGTTCAGAATGGACTCCAGATCGTCTATCTTCCCGATAATCGGCTTATAGCTCTGGTAAGTGATTTCGTGTTTCTCCTGATAATCATCTAGGAAACCAACAACTTCGTATCCTAGCTCTGGATGCTGCCTCAGCTTCGTGTAGAACTGACGACCTAGTGAGCCTGCACCGAGAATTAAAATGAATTGCTTATTATAACCCTTTTGCCGGACTCGCTTTAGCGAGATTTTAATCATATAGCGATAAAAGCTGATGAAGAGGATATTATTCACAAGGAATAATAAGAGATAAGAACGTGAAACGTCGACTTCTTTTAAAATGAACAAAACACTTAACAGCAATAACAAGCTGAATATGTGCACTTGGATAATCTTAAAAACCTCATAAGAGAACTGCTTTCTTCGCTTAGGTGTATAAAAGTTCATCATATAACTGAGTATAATTGCTATTATCGCGTAACTTACACTCCACATTATGTAATGCTTAAATGGAAGAGGAGAAACAAATGGGATCCAACCGCTTTTAAATTTCAGCCACCATGAAAGTAAAAACACGAGCTGAATACAAATGAAGTCGGCCAGTGCATAAAGTTGTGTCAAGAACCCCTGACTCTGTCGAATCAATGTAAATCACCTCGCTGGTTTTAGTTTATTTCTTAATAATGAGAGTATGAATTTTAAGCCAACACCTGCATAAACCATCGCGTTCATTAGCCAAGAATACTTCTTGCGATAATGCTTATTATGAAACAAGATCATAGCCCGGTGAAATTCATATATGATTTTAAAAGGCTTCCTACGACTGCTTGCACCCTTGTGATGAACAATTTGAGTGCGAGGGTAATAATAGTTCTCCCAACCCGCTTCCTTAATTCTATAACACCAATCAATATCTTCGCCATACATAAAAAATTCCTCATCCAGCATCCCCACTTGCTCAATAGCCTCGCGGCGGATTAACATGAACGCACCGACGAGCGAATCGATTGGATATTCATCGTCAGGACTTAAGTAACCTAACTGATATTGGTTGAAGCGAGAGATCTTAGGGAATAGCTTCGAAAAACCAAACGCATAGTAAAAAGACGCTGAAGGCGTTGGGAAGCCCCTCTTGCAGGCTTTGTCCAGTGATCCATCTGGTAATACGATTTTACAGCCGCTAGCTCCCACGTTAGGGTTCTCGTCCATGAAACGAAGCATAACGTCTAATGTGTCTGTTTGGACAATGGTGTCGGAGTTCAGGAGTAGGACGTAACGGCCTTGTGCGATGCGGATGCCTTGATTATTGGCTTTGGAGAAGCCTACGTTATCGGTATTGGCAATGCAGACCACCTGTGGGAATTGATCATTGACCGTAGGGATTATGCCGTCATTAGAGGCATTGTCGATTAAGATAGCCTCATATGTGTATGATGTAACTGACGAAAATACAGATTGCAAACATGCTAACGTCAGGTCACGTGTTTTATAATTTAGTACAATAATACTTAAATCCACGGGAAGACCTCATTTTTTAATAGTGTTATGTTTATTATAGCATGAGTGATTAGTGGCGTAAAAAGATATATAATATCTGAAACGGATAACACATTGCTGCTGTAAAATTCTCCACATTCTAATCATCCCCAATCTGGGATATAATTGTAGTAACGAATGGAGGTGTTTTCCATGAGAAAAATGTCACTAAGCGATATTCAAGCCAAGCTGACTGCAAGTCGTTCCGATGTAGATCACGCAGTAAGCGTCTTCCATGGAAAAACCAAAGACGAGGGCTGGATAATGAAACGAATGAAACCTCGTGACCCTGATAAGATTAAATCCCTCAATTATCTTGCTCGCTCCCAATATCGTAAGGCTGTTCAAGATGGAACCATTCATTACGATAAAGAAAGACGGGTGCTGACCATTGCCAAATATCTCCGAAGCTAAGCAGGCAATTTATGCACTTAAAGAATCTATTCCCAAAGTGGTTATACCATTCAAGATACGGACTTCGTTATGGATGGATACGAGATTGCAGATGAAATTTTAAAAGGACTCGATTTTCAAAAAATCGGGAAAGATTGGATTCACCCTGCTGTTGGCATATCCATTGAAATCCCAAGTAATTTTCTAACCGGTGACTACAATAAGGTTACTGAACTACCGCTTGACGAGAACAAAAAGGTTTATGTCATACATCTCAGAGAGCAATGAGTTCGAAAAGTGGCTTGCCGAAGCTAAAATTGAGAAAAACAAATAAATTAAAGGCACCTCCCCATTAAGGTAAGTGCCTTATTTCACAATACCAACAAATAAGTAAAATCCAGATCCAAAATCAACACCATTCCTAGTCCTTTTGATAATTTTTATACCATGATCCCTTAGAAGAGTCGCGTAAATATCAAGCGTTCCGGCTTCAAAAATATTAGTATCGTTTTAGTATCCTTGATTTCACTCGTTGGATGTCTTTTCTATTATTTCATTCATGTCAGTTTATAACCTTGGTCAAATCCATCTTAGCATATATAACCCTATGGATTTCAACCACTTGTTCTTTAACCACGTAGAAAACCAAGTAATTCTTGACTGACAAAAGCCTGTATTCATTCTCCAAATCCTTCATTGGCTGATATATCTTGCAAGAGTAAGGGAATTCCTGAAGCATGGCTATGGATGAATCCATAGCATCAACCAAATCCATTGCAGCCTTTGGTGCTTTAAGAGTATCGGCAATATAGTCCGTTATATCCCTCATATCCTTCAATGCCAAAGACATGTATTTCAGCTTATACATTACTTATCAACCTTATCAGCAAGCCTTGACCTTAAATCTGAAAATACTTCTTCATGTGAGTATCGTTTATCAGTGGACTTGGCTTCCAGTTCAGCTTCTTTAAGCTTGAAATAAATTTCACTTTCAAATTGCTTTCGCTCATACGCTTCCATGCTCATAACAACCATGTCACCATAACCATTCTTAGTCAAAAACACTGGTTCTGATGTTTCATGTACCATCCTTGAAATATCAGCAAAGTTGTTTCGCAAATCCGAAACTGGTCTAATGTGCGGCATATAATCACCCCTTAGATTGATTAGCGTAATTTTATCATAATTACGCTAAATCATCAATCGGACTGTTTCTCAATTGGTTTTATTTCCGATCATCTTCATGGTCAATTGATTGTCTTATACCAATCTGTTTTTAGTAAATTCCGAGTTTTCCCACCAAATCTGGAATCACCAAGAATTTGGGATTCTCAAGCGGCTTCGTTTTCAATCAAAACCACTGATAAATCTCCCTATCAGACACCCTTCGCTTTCCCTGAATAACTCTCCTCTTTTGCTTCAGCTCTTTAAACTTACGAAAAAAATCACCCCAAGCCCCAAGCAGCTTAGGTTCTCTCACCAACGCATACACAAAACTCAAACATTCATAGACTAATAGAGGAATGATATGTTTCAATATTATCGTTATATGATCATTCTTCACCATCATTTTATACCGATTAATGTAAGATAATCTCCTGACAAAAAGCGGCTTACTGCTCCTGCCGCCTTCCTTCCAGCCTCGTTCATGGTACGCAATAGCTGACGGCTCGTAGTAAGCCTTCCAGCCTAGTAACTGAGCCCGCCAAGCTACATCCACATCTTCTTTATAGGCAAAAAAATCCTCATCAAAAAATTCGCCATTTAAGCTAATGTCATTAATCATTTCCCGAGCATACATGGCAGCGGCACCTGAGACGCCGAATACTTCCTCAGACTGCATAAACAGCACGCTTTTCTGATGTGCTCCACGGTCAAAAGCTCTTCTAGCCTTATTAATAACCAAGCCCGTACTATCAATGTGAATGGGATCTGCTTTGAACAGCAGTTTACCAGTTGCGCTGCCAGCTTGATCATGATTAGCTAAAGATATAATAATGTTACGTATATAATTGCGTTCAAGAACCACATCTGGATTCAATATCAGACAAAAATCTGTATCTGTCATTCGTATAGCTTGATTGTGGCCGCCAGCGAACCCATTATTCAGCTTATTGGGGATGATCGTACACTTGGTCGTCCATTTCGTCAGCTTTTGAAGCGTATGATCCTTAGAGGCGTTATCAATCACTACGATCCGTTCAATCGGATAGGATTGGCCAATAACCGCTTCTAAACAATCATCGATATGTTCCGAGCTGTTAAATGTGTTTACTAACATCAATATCCAATTCACACAACATTGCTTTTAAAGATTTCTCAGCGGCCTGCTGTGAGTGATAGGCGCACGTGTCCCACTCAGACCCAGTAAATAATAAACCTGCTGATCGAAAATCACCTTCAACTTTGAACATCCACGCGTGTGTGTCCGCTTTCATATAAGACAACACCTTCCTTTTTTACAGATTTCCTAAATAATACTTTATTTTCAAATTCCCATTCAGTAACGGGTATGTATTCAGCATCCACATTAAATTCCCTAGTGGCATTTACAAATTTTCTAATTTTCTTAGCACGCTCAACCCAAGATGATTCCTTGAAGTCGGCAATTACAATAAAGTCATAATCGCTGTCCTCCTGATGGTCCCCACGCGCCCTAGATCCAAACAATATTACTTTCTGCAACTCGTTACCGAGAAAAGTTTTTATCTTATTGGCTATTGTCTTGGCAATGATCAAATCCCTTTCGGAGGCTGCTGTAACTTCCTGCATAAATAACTCGTGATTATTCAAAGACACAGGTGACATCTCCCCATTCATATGATTTCCCTACCTTCAAATACACCATCTCTTGTCAAATATAATATCACACTTCGAACGATACATGCATAATTAGATGCATGCACAAAAAAGCCACCAGCCACCTATTAGGCATTGACAGCTCTGTGATTCATTGACTTTGACTATCTTCCATCTCTTTCAAAAATGCTCTAAGCCCCTCCCGCCAAGGCCGTAAATCCTCAAACCCGTTAGCGCGGATCGATTCATGTTCCATAACTGAATTTCGGGGTCTTGGAGCAGGTCGCGGAAATTCTTCCGTCGTACAAGGATCTACCTTGATCTTTACGCCACTCTCTTCAAAAATTGCACAAGTAAAATCGTACTATGAACAAACTAACGCCTGTTCTCCAGCTCTTTTGGACTTCCCATAAACACTTTGAGGATTGATGTCATCATCTTCTCTGTAAGCACCCGTAGCCGTACCATAAAATATATAATCCATATCAATCGCGCTGTAGTGATCCTCTGCGCCAGATACACCAAAGACCTCTTCAGCGTGATTGAACCGATCGCCTGTCTGATGTGCGCCGCGGTCAAAGGCTCTGCGTGCCTTGTTAATGACTAACCCAGTACTATCAATGTGAGTAGGATCAGCTTTGAATAGCAGTTTACCTGTGGCGCTACCCGCTTGAGAATGATTATTTAATGATTTTACAGTGTTAAGAACATAATCAGGTTCAAGTACCACATCTGGATTCAGAATCAGACAATAATCCGTGTCTGTCATCCTTATTGCCTGATTATGGCCACCAGCGAATCCATTGTTTATAGAATTCTGATTAATACTGCACTTCTCCGACCATTTTACTAATTTCTCTATTGTATTGTCCTTAGAAGCATTATCAATCACTACGATTTGTTCAATTGGATGGGACTGACTAAGAACCGCTTCCAAGCAATCGTCGATATGTTCAGAGCTATTATATGTAACGATATGGACGCTTACTGTATATTTATTAGTCTTCATTAAATTTCCTTGACCTTCAAGTCGTACACTTCACGTGCAAACAACATACCCTTATCTCTAGTAACTAAAATAAGCCCGTTTAGAAGAGCTGTTGCTATTATGAGCGCATCTGGCGTTTTTACTCTCCTACCTTTATTTCTCTCCAACACACAAATTTCCCCTGCCAAAAAAGAGAGTTCATCCGTAACATCCAAGAATTTTCCCGAATTCAAAAATTCAAACTTAGTTACTTCATCCATCGAAGAAAACCCAGCCATAAATTCACACTTGGTTACAACAGAAAAATAAATGTTATCTTCTGTAAGGCTATTTATAAAGTTAATTATTGACTCATCATTATTCACAAGTCCAATTAAAATATTTGTGTCAAAGAGGTACTTGTCTCTGTCTGTGGGCAAAATGTTACTGCTAAACCATACTGTCCGCCAATTGACGGCGTATGCTGTCCTAAACCTGACGGAAAAGCTGTCCAGTCGATGGTTTAAAAAAAGGGAGAATCAAGAACATTCTCCCTGGATGACGCGTTTGACCATATGATCGTCGATGATGCGATGCCCATTCTGGGCGCCGTAGATTAAACTGTGTGTACAAACTTTATTGACGAGTCTAGCTGAGCCGCTAGAAAACCGATAAATATCCTCAATCGCTCCATCCGAGAAGATCTCATTCTCAGCCCCAGCATACGTCAAATGACGCTTTATATAATCCCCAACCTGTGCCCGATCATAATGCGGAAGCTTGCATTGCAAGTCAATTCGTTGCCGAATGGCCGCATAGGCT
>NZ_AUGY01000123.1 GCF_000422905.1 Paenibacillus alginolyticus DSM 5050 = NBRC 15375 | reverse complement strand
CGATTTCAGTTGCAACAGCTGAGCAACGACATGAAGCCCTATGGCTGAACCCGCAAACAGCTTCTTTGACCGATGATCCTGAAAAATAGACCGATAATCTAGGACATTGAGCACTTTGAGACATTGACAAACTACTAAAAATTCCTTATCGTTATCCATGGTTTGCTCCTTTGTTTGGGAGAATGATGGATAGCGCGTCATTCCCTAAACATAGGTGCTTTTTCTTTGTTTGTCTAGATTAATAAATACTTTATATTACAAATTAAGTAAATATTTGATGTGAGGTTTGATGCATCGGTAATGTACGCAGTACAACAAAAAGCTAATTTGTCCAAAGAAACCGCCGAATTGTTGTACAAACTTCATCATTGGTAATAATCGTTGGAGTCTTTTTTCCTTCTCGCAGCAAATTGTTGTATTCTATACAACTTGCCTTCTTATTTGCCTCAAACCCAAAAACATATAAATTCTTTTAAAGAAAGACCTGAGGCTTTGCCTCAGGTCCTTTGTGTGCTAATCCATATGTTTGAGCTTGGGGAGGGAATTGGATATAGGGTTCCAACCGCCCATATCCGCTTTCTCCATGATCATCTTCTTTTCTCTGCAGACCGATTTTGGAAGCTGTAACAGAACTAACGAACCGTGCACACGCATTTGTCCTCATCATGCGCATACTCGAATGGCTAACGAATCGCAGCCTCGTTACGTTAGCGAAAAAGCGTGATGTGGGGCTGTCTTTCCTGCAATAGCGTTTTCTCGATTCGTTAGACTATCAAAAGCCCGTTTTTGGGCTTCATAACGCTTTCTGAGTTCGTTAGCGTTTGTCCACAATGAATCGACAGCCGACTTTGCACAATTTCAGAAGTTTTTGAATGGCCACCTTAGAAAGGGGATACCCTTAAGCTCTACCTCGAAACTTATACTTTCTATTATGTCAAGGATAAACGACTCCGTCGTCCTTCAGGACGAGTGCGTTTGTCAAGGTAGATGCGAAGCAAAAGTATAAAACTTATACTTTCTTATCTACGAAGATAAAAAACGACCCTCGAATGAGCTCATGCACATGCATGCTCACCCAGAGGGCCGCTTTCTTTAGAATAGCTTCTTGCCTAATACATGATCAAGTGGGATGTATCCGATCACTCTGCTATCCATACTATTATTTCGGTTATCTCCCATCACGAAAATATGATCGGCAGGTACCGTCCATTTCTTATTCCCATTGGCTCTCATTGCCTCGTTAATGTAAGGCTCGTCAAGAAGCACGCCGTTGCGGTACATCTTATCGTCCTTGAGCTCCAATTGATCGCCTGGCTTACCAATCACCCGTTTAATCCAGACATGTTTATCATCACCATTGGTAAATAAACTGAGCAAAGGACTGTCTAACAAGTCGTTCTTAAATGTTCTCTTAAGATCGACTCTAGAGTCTATAATGACAATATCCTCATAATTCGGTTCATAATTAAACGTATGAGACAGCTTTGATACATACACGCGTTGACTGTCATGCAGCGTCGGATCCATGGAATGTCCCATCACCTTCGTGGATTGGAACACGAAAACACCAAGAAATACGACTAAAATAAACGAAATGGCAATGGAACCAAACCAGCTCCAAATTTGCTTTAATAGATTCATTCGTATCGCTCCCTTGTGACTATTTGCTACTCAGCCAAACCATGTTTAAAGGCATAGATGGCGGCTTGTGTTCGATCTTCTACACCCAGCTTGGCCAGAACATTGGTGACGTGAAACTTTACCGTCTTCACACCGATAAATAAATCATCCGCTAGCTCTTGATTGGATTTACCTTTCGCAATCAAGCGAAGCACTTCCATTTCACGATCAGTTAATTCCTCATGCGGCTCTGCTGCCGGCTTAGGCTGGCGAAAGCGATTCATGATCTTGGAAGCTACCTGTGACTCCAGAATGGACTGTCCTTTAGCCGCTGCTCTTATCGCTTGAGCGATTTCGGAGGCGCGTGACGTTTTGAGCAAATAGCTGAATGCCCCAGCTTCTATTACAGGATACATTTTCTCATCATCTAAGAAGCTCGTCAACACAATGACTTTGCAATCTGGGTAAAGTTGCAGCAGCTTCCTTGTCGTTTCGATACCGTCCATGCCTTCCATGACCAAATCCATGAGTACGACATCCGGTCGATATTCCTGTGCTAGCCGAATGCCATCCTGACCATTGCTAGCTTCCCCGACCACTTCAATACCATCCTCTGTCCCTAGCACGGCTGCGAGTCCGATCCTGACCATTTCGTGGTCATCGACAAGCAAGACCTTAATCAACGCGTCGTTCATTTGCTTCTCCTCTCGATAGAAAACTATTTTCTTCAAGTTATCTATAGTAATGAATTAGCTTTCAACCGCATATTCAGTAGCTAATATTGGCACACGAATCTCAATACGCGTACCTCGATCAGGCGCCGTAATGATATCCACCGAGCCGCCGATTTCATTAACCCGCTCCTTCATGGAAACTATACCGTACGATGTAAGCTTCTTAGCATCTAATTCAAAACCAACCCCGTCATCGCGTATCGCAAGACGAACACCGTCAGGACGATGCAGCAGCTTCACTTCCAGCTTGTTCGCCTTTGAATGACGCAGAGCATTAGAAAGCGCCTCTTGTACAATACGGAACAAATGGTCCTCAATCCCCTTATTCAAGCGGATATCCTCGTCCATATCCCAAGTAATCGCCATGGGCACTTTAGCTGCAAGCTCCTTCAGGAGTTCGACAAGTCCTTCCGACAGTCGTTTCCCTTCCAGATGAATAGGTCTTAAATGAAGAAGCAAGGCTCTCATTTCCGATTGAGCAACAGAAGCCATCTCCTCAATGAGATGAATTTGCCTTTTAGCCTTCTCGAAATCTTTATCCAAGGTACGTCCTACAGCCGTTGCCGTCATCGATATTGCGAATAATTGCTGGCTCACCGCATCATGAAGCTCACGCGCCAATCGCTGTCTTTCTTCAATCACGGCAGACAGCTTAGCTTTCTCCGCAAGCTCCGCATTATCATTAGATAAGCGCTGTAGGGAAGTAACCTGCTCTTCCCACCGCTTCATAATACGGCCTAACTGATCACCCAGACGCCCGATTTCATCTTCACCGTTCTGGAAACCGCCGCGTGCAAACGTCCCTTTTTCGAGCAAAATCATCGTCTCCATCATTGGCTCCAGCCTCCGAGTAATTCGGTTGCTATTCCAGAAGCCATACACAGCACCAATGCCGCCAATAACCAGAATCGCCATGAATGTAAACTTAACGCCCTCTTGCCAGCTCGTAAAAGGCACAATCAGATTGCGTGAATTCAAAAAATAAATGATCGCGCCAAACACAACGAAACTAAAGATGATCGATTCACTCATGCTGCGCCATATCATATTCGTTAATCGTCGTTTATAGCCGTCCAATGGATAATGAACCTCCTCGAGATCTTTACGCGTGCCTAAGCGCATTCTCACAATACTTTGATTTTGATATCTCCTACGATGTAAGAAAGCACAAGTTTCACGCGGTGATCGCAAAGATCATAGTTAGGGGACTGCCAGATCAGCTTGTTCATAACTCCTGACTCGCGCTCATTCGCAACTTGAATCTGCCCGAAAGAGATGGATGCTGTGACAGCGACACCGATATCTTCCGGTACTTTTATATCTACATCTCCTACAACACCTTGCAGGATGACTGTGGTTTCCTTTTGCTCCAATATCGCAAGTGAAAGATCAATGTAGGTCTCTCCAATAATGTACCATGTTGAACTGTTCCGCAAAATCCAAGGCTCACGGCCTAAACGGACGCTATCCACCAATTTCTGCTTCTGCATATACGTGTCGTCTTTGTGTACTTGCTTCGATCGTATGAAAAACAAACCTAGCGAAATTAAAACAATAGAGAACACGATAGTAATGTGATCACCGAATAAAATCACTGCCCCTATACCGATCAGTACATAACCTTTGCGCTCTTTGCGTGAACGGACCCGATGAATGCCTAGCAAGATGAGGATAATGGCAAGAATGGGGAAAAAGCCTATCGTATGATCTAGAAGCAAAAAAAGACCGGCTCCAATCAGCACTAGTGCTGTATTGCGGTTACGGTTGCTTTTAGTTTCTTCTCCCATCGCTGCACCTCCTCTGGCTGACTTTTAAAATTAGTTCATATAGATTCCTAGCATACCATAAGAATGGACGACCTCCAAGATGCAAATCCTTGCGCGGCAAGGCTTCCGTATGAATCATGGAGGTCAAGAGCCCATCCGCGCCTACTTACTAGGCGCTGGAGGGAAAATACGCGGCTATTTCTTGCCGCGTGGGTCCGTGTCATCGCTGGAGCGATGCTGCTGCCAATCCTGCTGGAGCTTGCCGCGCAGCGTGCGCAGCTCCTGCTGAAGGTTGCCGCTGGCTTCCTTCAGCGTCTCTTGCGACAGGCGGCTAGCGATGCGGAGCCCCTGCAGCGCTTCCCGGCCGAGCTCGCGGCCGGTCACTTCCAGCTCGCGCCATGCGTCGCGAGCCTCTTTCCCGTGCAGCCCGCTGCCCGGCGGCTGCACCCGAGCCCCCTCGGCTGCGTGCCCTGCACGCAGCCCGCGCAGTTCATCCGCGAGCGCCAGGCACACGTCCTGGCTGCTCGCGTACTGCGCGCGGTAGTGCTCGCAAGCGGCTTCCTCGCGCTGCTTCTCTAACAGTGCTAGCCGCGCGAGCTCCTCATCGCCTGCGCGCATCGCCAGCTCGGCCTGCTCGCCGCGCAGCTGCACCATCTCCTCTGCGTTCACAATGTGTTGTCGCAGCTCAATAGTCCGCTGCAGCGCTTCCTCGTAGCGCTGTTCGAGCTTCTCTATCACGCTGCTTCCACGTTCTTGATGCTCAAGCTTGCCGGCCGTTTCTTGCCATGCAGCTTCCGCCATTTTGCCAATGCGATTCAATATATTCATGAAGTTACACCCCCATTTCTTAAGATTTAAAATTCATTTCGTTTCTTCAGCAAATGAAAACCATACATCACTAAACCTATTGCGAATGCAATCGCGATTAAGCCTGATAGTTTTATGGTCAAAATTAAGCCGCCTAAGCCGGCGATAAACCATCCTATTTTCTTCCCATTCTTAATGCCTACATAGCCTAATCCAAGCATCGCTGCTGGGAATAATAATCCCATTAAATGAATATGACTGCCCAACTGATGCAGAGAAATAAGTATACCTGCCGTAATTAAAACCAATGCCAACCCTTTCGATCGATCCATACTCATTCTGCTTACCGCCCTTCACGTATTCTTCATGCTACTATCGTACCTGAAACCGGTATTCCTCAAAACGGACTCGCGACTGTTTTTGTACCTAGACCTAAGTCCAGTACCCTCTAAGACCACCATCCATATTTTGGTCGTTGTCCCACAGAGCCTCGAATGCTAAACTATTTGAAGCCGAGTCCGGTGCACAGACAAAGTGCCGGTACGGGGGACGATTTACATGGGGTGAATATTTGCTCTTCTACGGAGCAGACTAGGGAGAACCTTCTTCCCGAACCCGTCAACTAACCTCGAAGGCTCATTGAAGGAGGATTACCAATTGCATACAATTACTAAAGGGTTAACTAGCCTTGCTGTGTCTTTAACAGTGTTGGCAGGAGGCTTTCTTTCCCCATTTTCGGCGCATGCCGCTGAGATGGATGTGAAAGTGCAAGTCAATGATGAGCTGGTTCAATTTCCGGATGCTCAGCCATTTCTGGATGACAACCATGCTACCCAAGTACCGATTCGTTTCGTAACGGAGAAGCTTGGTTATGACGTGAAGTGGCAAAAAGAAGGCGATGAGATCAAAGTCACACTAAATAACAACAAACATTCGATCACCTTAGTATCGGGACAAAAAGAAGCCAAAATCGATAGCACCCCTGTCGAGATGGACACTCATGCAGAATTTCAAAATGGACGCGTATACGTGCCTCTTCGGTTCCTAAGCAAAGCATCCGATATTCCCGTTCAGTGGGACGCTAGCAGCAAATTAGCTATTCTAAGTAAAGATGGCAATCAGCATGCGCCAGATTATGAATTATTTCAATCTACTGCCTATTCAGCAGATCCATCTGAAAATGGCGGCTACGGAGCTATCGATTATATGGGTAATCCATTAGGTATTGGAACCGTTGCTGTAGATCCGTCGGTGATTCCTCTAGGGTCTAAGCTCTATATAGAAGGTTATAATTTCAATGGCCTCCCTGCAGGCGGCATGTATGCTTACGCAACTGATACTGGCGGTGCAATCAAAGGAAAACGTATTGATATCTTTATCCCAGGATCCAAGCAATCCTTGCAAAAGTTTGGTATCCAAACCATTAAAGTGTACAAGCTATCCAATTAAACGGCTGAAATAAAAAAAAGCTTGGTTTCTGAGATTATGTTCTCAAGAAATCAGCTTTTTTTATTTATGGTGGAAGGACGCATCCACATCTCCTTCTGCTAATACTGCACTAGAAAGGCTGCTCTCCCATCATATAGTGACGTGAAGAGCAGCCTGCAGCAGTTACTTAAACTTGATTTTTGGGGATACCATTTAAACTTGGAACGTAATCAGGTGCCTCGTTGCTCGATAGCGTTTGAGCTTCTTCCATGAAATTAGCGTTATTCTGCTGATTGTTTTTCTTATCTGCTTTGTTATCTTCGCGGTCATGCTTGGGATCGGCGTCATTTTTGGGCATAGCATTCACCTCCATTGTCTCATAGTTAGTATGAGAAGGTGGCTTGCATTTTATCCCAGTTATCTGGAACTGGCGTTGCTCTTTATATGACTGAACTACCCTCGGGGGTTTTAGTTTTTCTTGCCGCCATATGCTCCATTAGGAATGAAACATACGTTTCGTCCCGAACTAACCAAGCTGCATACTCCCTTTTAACATAACGTTCTGCCTCTTCAAAAGTAGAAAAATGTTGGTTGGATTCGAACCCATCCACATCGACTTCCCATCTGCCTCCAGAAGGAAAAATAAACACTTGTTGTTCATTTCTATTCTCATAAAGTGATCCATAAACAGAATTTTTCGTGTTAAATGTATTTTTATTCGCATCTGAACGAATGGGTTCCATCGGAAATGGCTTCGCTACATACCATTGATAGGCTTCTTCTGTCATAGAGCACCCGGAAGCTTTGGCATGGCCTCCTCCTCCATAAAGACCCGCAATTTCCGAGACGTCGATGTGATCGTGAATCGTTCGAAAGCTTATCTTTTTACCGCCCATATTCATGATTGCGATGTAATCCAGATGGGGGTTTTCTTTGCCCAAATCGTTTCCAAGTTCAGAATGATAAGATTCCGCATGAACAATGCCTACATGATGATCATCTATACGGGAGTGAATGATTTCTCTCTTTTTTCTGCGCACATAGCGTTCAATTTTTTCTTCTTCCATATCCAAAATTTTTTCTTCAAAGGAATCAAACGCAAATTGCTCACTTTTCTGAATGCGAGCCACCATTTTTTCCTCGAATTCTTCGATGGAAATGAGATAAAAGAGATCGTTTAATCGCTTAGCCTTGATGTATTCATTCTGTTCCCATTCCCATGTATCATACTGACGGACCAATTCGACGAATTCATCTAATCCTTTCATTGGTTTCAACAATCCGTTCTGGATCAGATACTCATAAAATAGAGAAGTTGCAGAAGCGAGTTTTCCATTATCATACGCGATCTGAACCATTCCCCACGGATATTTGTTTAAATGAAGCGAGGTTTTATGATGATCAATCAGTTTTACTTTTCCACCTGATTTCGCAAACTCGTTAAGTCCTTTTTCATTCGTTTCATCCACGGATAAGTCGGTGATAAACAATTGGCTTTTTTTTCTTGATTTTTCTAAAAAGCGGTTTACTTGTAGATTCAACCCTCCAACAGAGTTATAACGGATTTCTACCTTTTCACCAAATGCTAATCGAGCTATTATACCGCAACCTACTCCATCCAGATCATTATGAGTATACAAATGATACAAGGGCACACCCTCCTGCTAATGATTTCCATTAGGCTACCCTTGATCAAGTCACTTTATTCGGAGTTAATGGCGCGCTTCACCGACATAATCTCGTAAAAAAAGACGGCCCTATGGTTTTGCCACGGGTACCGTCTTTTTTCATCTTTTAAAAGAAATCCGCTAAATAAGTTGTTCGCCGCGGAATAGCATGTTCCAACCGGCTAACAAGCTCATCAGAGCCTTGAAGACGCTCAATTCGGGCCATAAATCCTGCTTTCTGATAACCCATGAACAAAGCCGTCAACGTCTGTATGTTACAGCCAAGTATTTGATCCTCTGCAGGTATTTCATCTTCAGACAGCTTCGTTACGACGGCAGCTTTTCCATTGTCGGTAAACTGTAGCCGAAAGACGCCTTGGTTCCAATCTGCATGCGCATCTGAAATATGTAAATATATGGTTTCCGCCCGGTCGCGAGCTTCATATACATATTCCGTCAGAAAAGCTTCTACATCCACAATTCTCGCCGAGAAATAAGTAATCTTCTCCTGTTTGAACTTTGGATCATGCACCAGAAATGGAAGTTGGTCATCTACAGGTGCTTTCACTTCGACCTTGGTGATCATCGAATCATGATCTGCAAGGAATTTCCATAAGCCGCGTCTTGCTTCCTCGTCAAGAAAAACCAACTCATGGATGGTCGCTACCGAGTCCTTTACCTGGTAAAATACATAGCCCCGCTGTTCCCCTTGAGCGTTCGTGTAGACGGCAGCTGTGCCCTTTTTAAATTTCATATAACGATTATTCCACCAGTCTGCATCCCGCTCCATCATACCGTTATATGCTTTTGCAAACTTAGCGTAGATTGGATTGAGAACCTCTTCGCTTTTGGCTACACGTATAATTGAACTGCCCTCTGCGGCTTTAAACTTCGGAAGCTTATCGACAGGAATTTCATATTTCAAATAATCCACGTAGGTTTCCCAGCCATATTTACGATAGAATTCAAACTTAAACGGCGCAAGAAAGGAGATCGTCTGCCCCTGCTCTCTCATCGTTTTAAGCGTTTGAACCAACAGCTGTCCCACCATCCCATTGCGTCGGTACTCCGGCCATGTTGCTACGCCCGCAATACCGCCCATCGCGAAGCTCTTCCCGTTAATCCAAGTCCGAAAGTTAAGTAAAGTAAGCTTTGCAGCCATATTGCCGTCAATGAAATAGCCCCACGTTTGATTAGGATCCGTAGAACTTATTCGCTCTGTCTTTTCCTCAGCAGTAAGCTCATATTGAAAAGCAAACTCAGATAGAGCAAAGCTCTCTAGAAGCTCCTCTTGCCGTAATGTACGAATTTCGTTCATCTCAAATCACCTCATTATAAAATGGCCTACCATCGATAACTGCTCAGCGGAAGTTTAGCGATAGTTAGACCATATCTATTTGATAGGATACACAATTACGCGCTCGTCTCTTAAGAACCCTTTACCTCCGGCAGGTAAATATATCAAACAATCCGCGTCTTTAATGGAAACCATGATACTGGACTTATCAATACCTGATGGCTTAACCTTCAAACACCCATTGTTGTCCACATGCGTCGTTCCTCTGACATAACGCGGGTAAGCCGAGCCTTTATCATAATCAACGTCCAACAGAGCCGTGATCGCTTCCGGATTAGGCGAGTGACATCCTGCCATCGCTTTAATCAGAGGTTTGGCAAACAGCTCAAACCCAACGAATGAAGCGCCCGGATTGCCGGATAAAGCTAACAGCAACCGATTGTTCCATAAGGCTGCACTCGTTGGAGTCCCTGGTCGCATGGCCACTTTGTTGAACAACAGCTTGCCCTCAAATCGTTCAAAAACATCAACCAGAACGTCGTAATCGCCAACGGAAACACCGCCAGATGTAAGGACTAGGTCGACTTTGGGTAAAGTTTCCTCGAGCGCTGCCTCCACCTCTTTTACGTCGTCCGAAAGCGCCTGCATGATAACCGCAGATCCTCCAGCAGCTTCCACCTGCGCCGCCAGCATGTAGCTGTTACTGTTGCGAATTCTTCCCGGCTGCAGCGCTTCTGCCACATTCAACAACTCAGAACCTGTTGAGAAAATGGCGACCTTGGGCTGCCGATAAACGGATACTTCCGAGCAGCCGAAAGTGGCCAATATCGCCGCTTCACCAGGCCCGATCTGTGTTCCTCGCTCAAGCAATACATCCCCTAAACCGATTTCACCGGCAATAGGAGTTATATTGCTTGCTGCGGCTATATTTTTTTTGATACTCACATGGTGGGAGCTCATTCCCGCATCTTGCAGGGAATCCGTCATTTCCAGCATAACGACAGCATCTGCGCCATCAGGAACAGGAGCCCCCGTCATAATACGAGCAGCCATACCAGAATGGATGGTAAGCTGAGGCATAGTTCCGCTAGGAATTCGCTCTATAACACGCAATACAACAGGAGCTTCTGGTGTAGCCTGCTCAATATCCTTTGAACATACGGCATACCCGTCAATACCTGATCTGCGAAAATGGGGTACCGGATGATCGGCATATAGGTCCACGGCCAACCTTCTACCGAAAGCAGAAGATAGCGGAACGGACTCTATGGGTGTGTATTTAACGTATTCGAAAAGTAGGCTCCGGGCTTCCTCAACCGAAATCACTTTTCGCCCAAACTTAAGCTTAGTATCGCTCACAAACGTCTGTTCCTCCTAAGGGTAACCGCCTTCGATTATTAAATTCATCCGACCAATAGAGACATGGCTTCACATTCCATAAACAGCGTCCGAGGCAGAAGCCTGCCAGCCCTTCGCATTTCATTATGGCATAATAGATAACAAAATCCTAGATTCCCTAGTGATACCTATCTGAAAAAATAACTTCTATGGTAGATTTGCTAACATTCGTTCGTACTCTTCCGGAGTATTTACATTTGTTGCGAAATGCGTAGGAATATTTTTCCGCTCAAAAAAATCATTCTCTACAGGCTTCCAGTCCATATGATCCAGCAGCCCCATTAAACGATACTGCTCTTGCTTCAATAACACCTCGGCTTCGGAACCTACCAATTTTGAATATACGCCATGGAGTGGATGAGCGCGACCGTCCAGCACAGGGATAACTGCATCCAAATTAGCTTCTTGGCATAAGATGGCCATTGCCTTTGCCGCTTCAGCTGAAATAAAAGGCATATCACATCCCACAATCCACATATGCTGCTCTGATGCAAGCTGAGAGGCAGCATGAATGCCGCTTAAGGGCCCTTTTTGTACATATTGGTCATTAATACATTGCACGTCTATATTGGATACTGAAGTCAGGTAAGGCCGCAAAACCTCAGGTTCATTGGTTACGACAATGACTTGCTTGCAGATACTCGACATTTCCTCCAACTGCCTAAGAAGCAAGGGCTGCCCTTGTACCGGGAGAAGCGCCTTAAGCCTTCCTCCCATACGGCGATTTAGCCCCCCGGCAAGAATAACACCAGTGATCATGCTCCAAGCTCCGCCAACCGTTTAAGGAAGGATTGTTTCCAACTTACCGATAATGCTTGTATGGCCGCAATTTGCTGAGCAGCCTCAATATTCGCTTTTTCGTGATACTTGATCTGGTTGGCATAGGCGACAGTTACACCCGCTTCATCTCTGGCGATAAGCTTCACTTCTGCGTTCTTAGAGATTACACCTTCTGTAAGCACCCTCAAATAGTAGCCTGTATAGCCGGTTTCCTGTACTTGGAGGACAGCGTCCGCCCAATCCAAACGCTTCGCAAGTTTATGACAAGGCTGACGAGGCTGTGAGACCTGAACGATTACGTCATCAATGGCATAGATGTCGCCAATGCAGACCTGATCTTCGAGCAGACCGCGTACCGTTAGATTCTCACCAAACGTGCCCGCTTCCAACTTCTGAGCTAGCACTTGCTCCCAGTGTGCGTAATGCTCCTTCGGGTATACACATAGCGCTTTGTCAGCTCCACCATGCAGCGTCAAATCCGCTTGCCCATCCCCATCCAGCTGTGTCCTTGACACACGCAAAGATGAGCTGACCGGATATTTATAAATACCCGTGACCAGCTCTTTCCCTTGATACATGATTGTTTTTGGTAAACCAACGTTTATAGATACGATTTCCATCGTTATCTCCCTCATTTCCGAGAAAATTCTTAGTATACACTATACCAAAAACCTCCCGGAAAGTCAGTGCTAGCTTGTGTGAGTACAAATAAGTTACGCTTTCGATCTATCTACCCATGCATCGTTATCGTAGCCTCTTACTTCCCAGTAGCCCATGTGCTCCTTCTCGATGAGCTCGATCCCTTGAAGCCATTTAACGGATTTGTAGGCATACATTTGCGGCACGATTAGTCGGACTGGGCCTCCTAATTTTTGCGGAATGGGCTTACCATCCATGAGCACCGCGACCATAATATCATCGCCATTGGCCTGGCTTAGTGACAACGCATCTGTATATACTTTATCGCCTGAATAAAATTTCACATATTTCCCTTTGGCTTGAACACCAGCCGCAGCTAATAATTGCTTAAGCGGGATGCCCTCCCATGTACATTTATAGACAGACCATCCCGTCACACAGTGGAAATCACTAACCTGCACAGTCCGCTTCAGCTTCAAAAACTCTTCCCAATTCCATGCACTGGGGTTATCGACCAGACCGGATATGGCGAATTTCCACGTATCCGAGGAAAAAGCTGGAATTTCCGTAACGGTGTATATCCGGAAATTCCCTTGTGCTCCTCCGCCCACAACAGCGGCGGAGTCCGGCAGCGGCGCCGGCGGCGGAAGCATCCGGTTGCCGTCGGTTGCGATATACTCGGCGGTCGTCGAGCCGCCGGTATCGAATGCGCCTTTTATCCAGCGATAAAAGGCGGGACCGATCGCGATCACAAGCAGCAGTCCTGCGGCAATCCGCAGGAACGATGCGCGTGTGATCGGCGACTCCTTCAGCGCGGCGATGACCGCCTGCGCTGCTGTGCGCCTTGCCGTGGCGTCGTCATCAGTCGCCACGGGGGCCTGGTTCGGCGCCGCTGCGATAGCGCTTGCGGCGGCTGGGTTTTGGACCGCCTGCGCGGATGCGGGCGGTCTGGCCGTGGCAGCGGCTTGATCCAGCCGTTGCTGGCGCTTGAGCCATCTGCTGCGCGAGATGGCGTGGTACACGGCATACGGCACTCCGACCCAGGTGAGCAGGTCATGCACGAAGAGTGCCGAATTGTTCAAAGCTGGTGGCAGATTGCGGAACTGCCACAAAATCACCCCTGATCCGGCCCAGCCGATCAGGAGCGCAAGGACGAACACCAGATTCGCGCGTTGATTGCGGCGCGCGCGAATCTGGTGCCAATGCTTACGAATCATCGGCGCGTAAAGCGCGATGAGTAGAATGGATGCGACACCCAAGTAAATGTGAAGCTGCTTGATCGTCACACGGAAGCTCCCCAGATCTCCTCTAATCGCACCAATACTCAGCACGATACCTGTCACCGTTAGGAGCAGCAAAATCCACGCATTCCAGCTATGAATAGCATTCAATCGCTTCCCAAAAGATTGCTTCAGCCAGCCTCTTTTTGATTCCATACCGTCACCACCTTCATTCATTTACGATCTTTACGTTACTCTTATCATAACGTATAAATATTAAAAAAGGCTTACAACTTCGCTAATATTCGTATGGTTATCATCCAAAAAGAAACCCCCAAGACCACTTAAACTGTGGCAATGGAGGCTTGTTTATGCGTTAGTAGATCACTTTATCAAATAAGTGTCAACCAATTCTTTCGGTACATAAGTCTTATCATTCAAAATAGTAGGTGCAAACATGAGCATTTCATCCATCATGTCTACCTTAATTGCCTTGTTATCGATTTGAATCACGAACGTGTTCCCCATCTTCATCATGCTTTCATTCTTCGTCTTATCTTCCATCTTTTTATCATCCATCATCTCTTTGTCTTCCATCATCATCTTCGTTAAAGTAACCGAGCGATTTTCCCCATTCCATGTCACCTTAAAACCTAATGATTCAGCAATCTCGCGCAGGGGAACGAGCTCCGTTCCATCCTTCATCATCGTTTCAATACCGCTGTAGTTAAACTTCTTAGCCATCATTTCCTCTGCACTAGCCAGCCCTGGAAGTGCTAAAGTACAAGCAACCAGTGAAACAACCATCGCTTTTTTCCATCTTTTCATCGTCTATTCCTCCTAAGTTTTAGTCACGTCTTTCTATTCCTTAAATTAACGTGCCGAGCTTAAGAAACACTAACGAAACCATTACGAAATACTTACAAGAGACTAACAAAAATGCGCAGCATCCTTATAGCAGTAGTGGCAACTCTGCCAACAATGCATAAATAAGGAAATTTATAAAGATACAAAGACCAAACAGACCTTGTACTGAGCAGGAGGTTTTCATGACAAATGACGAGAACAAGTTGGACTTGGAGTTGACCGATAGTCTGACTGATAACTTACTGCAAATCATGCAAGGGCTTGGAAATAGCAACGACGTCGCCATACGAGAAATTGAGATTGATCTTGGCGATAATAGCTCCATTGAGGGAGCAGTTGTCTATATGGAAGGTCTCTCTAACCTGCATTCCATGATTGATTCTCTGCTTTCTAGCTCCAAGAGCGGCGAACAACAAGACTTGAATGCCGAAGAGCTGTTGGACTATTTCAAGAACGTAGTTATCTCATCCGGCGTAGTAAAGATTCTTGAGAACATGGAAGAACTATTTGACGCACTTTTATCCGGTTATAGCATTCTGCTGCTCGAGGGATGCCAGCGTGTATTGGCAATTGGAACCAAAGAGTTAACGGCACGGACGGTAGAAGAGCCTAATGTTCAATCAGTGGTCCGTGGACCCAGGGAAGGATTTACTGAGGTTCTGCACTGGAACACAGCCATGCTTCGCCGTAAAATCAAAGATCGCAATCTTTGGATGGAAACGATAACTATTGGCAGAGTAACGAAAACGGACGTTGTAGTGGCTTACATTAAAAACATTGTCTCCGAGGATGTACTTGTAGAAGTAAGGCACAGATTGTCTCTCATTGATATAGACGCCGTCTTGGAAAGCAACTACATCGAGGAGCAGATTGAAGACAAGCAAAACACCCCATTTTCAACTATTTTCAATACGGAACGTCCAGATGTGATAGCAGCCGGATTAATGGAAGGAAGAGTTGCTATCCTAGTGGACGGAACCCCTTTTGCTCTGCTCGTTCCGACTTTGTTCACTCAATTTTTCCAATCTAGTGAGGATTACTACCAGCCTGCAATTTTTTCCTCATTGATTCGTTTACTGCGCTTCTTGTCTTTTGGATTGGCGCTGATAACTCCCTCTTTTTATATTGCAGTTTCTACCTTTCATCAGGAAATGCTGCCAACAACCTTGCTTTATAATTTAGCAAGTCAGAGGGAGGGTGTTCCTTTCCCTGCATTTATTGAAGCGATCATGATGGAGGTAACGTTCGAAATATTACGTGAAGCCAGTGTACGGATGCCTAGAACCGTAGGTCAATCTATTTCAATCGTAGGTACACTTGTTATCGGTCAAGCTGCTGTGGAAGCAGGTCTCGTTAGTGCGGCTATGGTCATCGTAGTTTCGATCACAGCGATATCCAATTTTGTTCTTCCCGCATTTAACCTTGGCATCACGATTCGAATCATACGATTTTTGCTTATGATGCTGGCTGCTACTTTTGGTCTTTTTGGCATTTTTGTAGGCATCATTGCATTAGTAGTCCATTTGTGTGGGATTTCCTCATTTGGCGTTCCCTATATGTCGCCTCTTGCTCCATTCCATTTAACAGATCAGAAAGACACGATGGTCCGCTTTTCTTTCCCGAATATGATTACTCGACCCAAAGCCTTCCGCCAAAAAAATCTCGTTCGTCAGAAACGCAGATGAGGAGGCCAATCATTTGAAACGTGCGATAACCACAGGTTTATTCCTGTTTCCTTTCCTTTTCCTATTAACGGGTTGTTGGAGCCGCCATGAATTGAATGATATTAGTATTGTCGTAGGGCTGGGGATTGATAAAGCTGGAGAAAGCTACAAAATTACGATTCAAACCGTAAATCCGGGGCAGGTTACTGTAAAAAAGGGAGGTTCCAGCAACGCGACCTCTGTTATCACGTATGAAGAAACTGGAATGACAGTTCCTGAAGCCTTATCCCGAATGAGCGTTAAAGCACCGCGATATTTGCATTACTCCCATCTGCGAATGGTTGTATTCGGCGAGGATATGGCTCGAGCAGGCATTAGTAAACCGCTCGACTTCTTGTCCCGTAATATGGATATGCGGACTGATTTTTATTTCATCGTCGCCAAACAGGCAAAAGCTTCCGAAGTGTTAAAAGTCCTTAGCGCGATGGATCCGATTCCCGCGAACAATATGTATACAAAGCTTGAGACCTCAGATAAATATTGGTCGGCTACCGGCAGTATGAATCTTAACTATTTACTTCAAGAACTAGCAACCCACGGGAAGAGCCCCACCATGACCGGGGTCGAAATCTTAGGCAATAGGAAAATCGGGGAAAAGACGTCAAACGCGCAATATGTGGACCCACCAGCCCTGTTAAATTATTCGGGAATGGCTGCTTTCAAATTCGACAGGTTTGTTGGATGGTTGAATGAGAACGATACGAAAGCATTAAATTATGTACAAAATTCAGTTTACCAGACGACGGGCTATATTCCATGCCCGGGAGCCGAAGGGAATATTACGATGCAAGTGATTCGTTCCAACACTGTCATCCACCCGCACCTCGTCAGCGGACTTCCCGAATTCGATGTTAATGTGAGAATCGATCAGGATATCTCCGATGTCGAATGTAAAATTGATCTGTCGCAAGCCGCTGTGGTCGCTGAGTTAAAGCAACTGTCCGACAGCAAATTGGAAACCTTAATTGGTGAATCGATCGCCAAAATCCAGAAGAAATTAGGAGCTGATATTTACGGCTTCGGCGTTGCTTTTCATCATAAGTACCCCAAATCTTGGCATCAAATTAAAAATTGGAACGAAGTTTTTCGAACGATTAAAGTACGTGTCCATGTGGATTCGACCCTTCGCAGGGTAGGGACCATTCTACAGCCGATCAATCAAATAACGACAGAATAAGGTGTACCTCATGCTGCTCTTAATTGGGATAGTACTTACTTTAATTTGGACCGTCTGGCAGGAGGTTCCTCGATTGTGGAAACAAAAAAAAACCAAAGAACTATGGCTGGCTTTAGTTACATTATTAATAAGTGTGCTTGGCACAGTAAAAAGTTTGGGTATTAATTTACCTAATCCGCTCGATATGCTTTCGGCGATATTAGGACCTTATCCCCGAGCCGTTTATTCGTTATTGCAATGAAAGGGGCAGGTTCCCATGGAAAAGCAACAAATCATTAGCAAAAGCTCTTTTGCGATACTCGTCACTTTTTTTATGATCGGAACTTCCATTCTCATTGCTCGCACATGAAGCGAAACAGGACGCATGGCTAGCTTGCATCGTCGGCATTGGTATCAATGTTTTGAACGCAATTTTGTATGTTGTGTTGGGGGAACGCTTTGCAGGTCAAACCCTGGTCCAATATTGCGAAGCCGTGCTTGGAAAATGGGTAGGTAAAGCTATATCCATCGCTTTTGTCTTGTTTTTTTATTTGCTGGCCTCGCTGATGATCGGGGATTTAGGTTATTTCGTAACCTCCCAGATCATGCAGGAAACTCCGATAGAGGTTTTACAAATGCTGTTTACTCTTGTTGTCGTGATGACCGTCAGATCCGGGTTTGTTGTGTACACGCGTGCGGCGGTCGTCTTTTTTCCATGGCTGATTATCTTGTTTCTATTGCTCATTCTGCCGCTGCTCCCTAAATTTGTTATGGGGAACTTTTTTCCCGTTATGGAGTTTGGCATAAAGCCGATTCTACGAGGCGGATTTACGTTCTACGGATTGCAGGAAATGATTGTACTGCTCATGTTTTATCCGTTCGTATACAAAATGAATGGGCGTAAAAGCGGCCTTGTTGCGGGTATTGGGATGGGTGGCGCTACGTCAAACCAACTGTTTCCAGCCTGCACGCTTGCCAAAAATATTAGTATCGGCCATTTCCTTGAACGGTTGGAAGGGATTTTGATCTCAATTTGGGTTCTATCCATTTTCCTCAAAATAGTGCTCACTTTCCATGCTTCTCTACTAGGATTCGTACAAATCATGAACATCAAGGATGAGAAACCTCTGGTTATTCCTCTTGCACTAGGGATGATCGTACTTTCGTTAATGTGTTACCCCAACACGATCTTTATCAATGGTTTTCTGTCCAAAAATTGGGCGCCATTTGCACTTATATTCACATTTTTCTTGCCGTTTCTGCTGTTAGTCGCGTCATGGTTTAGACAAAAACGCAGCCTGCCGCGAGCCTGACGCAAATAGATTGTAAGGTGCGCAAGGTCATAACCTGATGGTGACGTAAGTCACGATGATAAATAAAGTCTCAAATCCCACACACACAAAAAAAAACGATACCCATTACAACAAGCAAAGTTGTATTTAGTACATTACCGATGCAAAATAGCTGACATGATCAGTAAGTCTTCACGTATAAATACAATTACTTAAATATATTGTATTTATTACCATTTTGTTTTTCTGGGTACAAGCCAAAAAAGTAAAGACTACAGAAAATGACGCGTTTTTACCATTAATTTACATTTTATTCTTGTGTCTCCGCTATTCTCTCACTATGATGCGCTGTGAACTTAGCCGTTCTTTTGTCTTGCTCGTCTTCTGTCGACCCTTTGAAGTTCTACTTGGCGGGCGAAAGACAGCATTTACAAAGTTAGACCAGCTA
>NZ_AUGY01000122.1 GCF_000422905.1 Paenibacillus alginolyticus DSM 5050 = NBRC 15375 | reverse complement strand
CCCGCCACAAAAGCACATCCCACATTTCATGTGGACGGTATCGATGAATTGCGTGAATATTTGCACCAACAAAATATCGAAGTGATTGATGATGAGGCACGAGCTGATGAAGATGTAAAACGCTTCTATCTAAATGACCCGTTTGGAAATCGCCTCGAGTTTCTTGAATGGCTATGAAAAAGCTGAAGACACTCTGTACGTACCTTCTATTTCTATGCACTTGAACCCACAGTCATATTTTCACCACCTGTTTACACTCGAAAAAATCAATTATTTGCAGTTAAGACCGTCCCAGTCAAAGGGACGGTCTTAAATTATGAGTAATAATCTTTATACTTAGCTTGCAAATGCTTATAATCCTCATCATATTTCTGTAACCTCCACATTTTGTATTTGGAAGAGTTACAGATAATCGAGCGCCTCAAGTGGCCTCTTAGATGAAATAGTCATACTGTACATTTTTACCTGACTTTTTTTAAAGCTCGAGTAAATAGAAATCAAGTTTTGCCGCGCTTAACTTTGCAAAAAATCGTTCATGGACATTTTTAGCTGATGACTTGTTGGTTTTGATTTGCAGAATTATTGAGTGTTCATCCCCCTCATGTTTTATGTATTTCCTTTATAATGTAAGCTCACTTTTCTGCGCGTTCACAAAAAAAGGCTGCTTTGCGGCAGCCGCGGAACTACCTACTTTGTTGTCGGAACAGGTAAGGGTTGAGGTGCTGGATACACATCAGTTAGTTTTACGGACTTATACCCGGCTAGATCACCTTCATAAACCGCTTCAAATGTTTTTATTTGATCCCCTGTTGTTTCGAATTTCTTTTCAAATTGCACCTTGCCTAATAACTTACCATTTTCATCATAAAACTCCAACTTCCCCCTAATAGGTGCTTGGTTGAATTCTTGGCTCCAATTGCGTGCATTAGCCATTACATCCCAATGCTGCTGTCCAACAAATATTTGACCACTTATTTTTGTGTTAGCACCCTCTTTGAGAACTTTCAAATGTCCCAATCGTATTGTGGTTTTACCATCTTTGATATCAAATCCATCATCTACCGTTATAGTCTTACTACTGTCGTCAAAGGCGACTACCGAACCTAAATTTTCACTAATATACCTTATTGGTACATATGCATGTCCTTCGTAATTTAGGGTCTTATATTCATCGTTCATCTCTTTCGCTTCGCCATTTATCACAAACTTAGCTTCAAATAGATAAGCTTGAACTACATCTAAAGCATAAGCAGTAGTTGAAGCCGTTATCACAATGCCGCAGATTAATCCAAATAAGATCTTCTTCAAAGAATTCACTACTCCCTTTTCTTATTTTTGATCCCCCCTTACTTTACATCAAAAAGTATGGATTAAAAACTGAAATTGGACTCGAAAGTTTTCACCTTTTATAAAGCCTTGTTCCCATAGATTAACCAATCAGGGTCCATGTCACCGTGATCAATGTATACAGAGACATCAGACGTTTACCTAATATCCCTATGGGGTATTGTATTTGTAAAAAGAGGCCGCCCGGTAGCGACCTCGCATTTTCATTAGAATTGGTTTCCTTTATCAAAGTCAATGTTAACTTCGTTTCGTTATATTCGACGGCCACTGACTTTGCACTCAGGTCGACTTGTCCGGAAACTTTTATTCCCTTCAAGGCATCCTCGACAGAATTAACACAGTTTTGGCAAGAAATTCCGTTTACTTGAATGTTACTTGTTGCAGTACCCCTAGAGTATGTCAAGGATATTTTAATATAAGGTAGCAATGATTCCTTTTTCATGCGCCAACTTCACTGCTTCTGCCCGATGTCGAACACCGAGTTTTCCGTAAAGGGAAGATACGTAATTCTTTATTGTTCCTTCGCTAAGATGAAGTACTGCAGCAATTTCTCCATTGGTAGCCCCTGCACATAACTTTCGCAAAATATCCAAATCTCTCGTTGTTAAGTACTCATGGCCAGTCTCTATTAGATTCTCTTTTCTTCTAATGCTGAATTGAATCTCAGGAACGTATTTTCTCCAATCCCCACCCCACAAAGCCGGATTCCATTCATCCGCGATAATTTCCCTCAAAGCTCTGGTTAAGAGATGTGGAGGAATTTCTTTCAGAAAACAAGCCTCTGCTCCGGAACCTAAAGCTTCGATTAGCCATTCATCGTGATGAAAGGTAGTCAAAACGATGATTGTCGGTTTCTCAATGATTCTTTCATCTTTTTGGATGTGTTTCATTGCAGTAACCCCCTCCATCTGAGGCATTCTTAGATCCATCAAAATGATATCTACTGGACTTTCTTTGAGCTTCGACAGCGCTTCACTTCCTGTTGCCGCTGTCCATCTAACCTCAATATCCGACTCTAACCCTAGAACGATGGCTAAGCTTTCCCGTATTAATGCTTGATCTTCCGCTATCCCTATTTGTATCACTTTGATCCCTCTCCTTCGGTGAAATAAGGAATGATGATTTGCAATATTGTTCCTTGTCCACTTGTGCTAGACAGGTTTAAGTCTCCGTTCAACATTTTTAGACGCTTTTTTATGGAGTTAATTCCGGATCCATATGTATGCAAATCTGGTTTTAAGCCTCGTCCATTATCCTTTATGATCATAACTGCAGCTTTATTGGTGCCACGCAATGAAATTGAGATTTGGTCAGCCTCTCCATGACGCACGGCATTCGTCATTGCTTCAATCCCCGAACGTGCGAGCAACTCCGGGATCACATTCGGGTTCTCAAATCGACTCCATGTCAATGGTTCAATTTCCAACAAGATGTTAATCCCGGACACCGCTTGGAACCGGGCAACCGATCGATGAAGATCATCCATCCATTGTTGAGGCGTTTGTCGGCCATCCTGCCAGTCATGAACGGCTGATCTCATTTCTTGAAGACCTTCCAATGCTGTTTCTCGCGCCCTTTTTATAAATGACATACTTTGCTCTCCTTGAGTAACGAGCGCAACATCCAGGGCCCGGACAATGGACGCCCAATGCTGCCCCATTACATCGTGAAGTTGTTCGGCGATTCGGATACGTTCCTGATCCTTACTGGACTGCTCCCTTTCAAAAGCGGTAAGTGCCAATTGACGACGCGCTTGCTCCCGCTGTTTCAGCAAGAGGCCGAGAGCGGTACTGTACAGGCCAATACCAATAAGAGAACCTAGTATAAGATACATCGAGAGATGCCCTTCAAATATGGTGATATTCAATATCGTAAGAGATATGAAGTGCATAACCAACAGAGCGATATCATCCACAATGCTTAAATGGATGCTTCCTCTCATTAAGGGTGATGCCAGCATAAATAGGATCACCCCATCTTTCACGATGATCGCCCAAAGCAAAATCAATAAAGTCTCCAGCACAACACCTAAGCGCATATGAAAGACAGTCTCACTGGGCTTCTTCCAATGATCCCAAGAATTCCAACCTGCTATGATCAAGCTAATAATCCAATTAATCCATATATTTTCTTTTCCGGTGGCTATCAAATATAAAAGTATTGCCAGATATCCGGAAGACCTCAAAACAATAAATAAAGTACGCATTTCATTCTCCTATGACTGTTTGATGACTGCGGTCAATATCGAAATGACCCTCGTGAAGTTTATAGTAAACGTAATACAATAATGACGAATGGAGAATGAAAAACATGAATGAAATTCAACTAGCAGCTGAGATCGAGGAAAGAAAAAGCATAACAAATTGGTCCAATCGCAAAATCGAGATGGAGACTTGGAATTCCTTGTTTGAAGCAGCCCGCCGAGCGCCCTCTTCCTGGAACCACCAACCTGCACGCTACATTGCCGCAAACGAAAAAGCGGACATTCAAGCTCTTTGCAATACCCTGCATCGGACGAATAGTTGGGCTGAGAAAGCGGCTGGGTTAATCATACAAGTCGCTGCTCCAGAAGATGATGATCGAATTGATGGAAAAGAATATTACTTGTATGACTGCGGTCTGGCTATGATGAGCCTTATTTATCAAGCTCAGGTATTAGGTGTTACCACAAGGCAAATGATCGGTTGGGACGAAGCTGCGGTAAAATCCCTTCTAATGATTCCAGATCGTTATCGAGTTGTTGTTATAACCGGTCTTGGCTATCCATCCGAGTCAGCTTTCTCAGAGCAAGCGGCATTATTTAAACGTCGTTTTACCGCCCAACATAAACGCTTCGACATGAAGCATCTGGTGTTTTGGAAGAAATGGGGGTATGAGGTATGATAACGATGAAGTATATGGCGCCATCCTCTAAGCTCTCTCCTATGGACGCGAATAAGTTAAAAAACCTTCGACTAAACATTGATATTATAGGTCTCACGGTTATTCGAATAACTTCTTCATATATCATAGCTTTTCCTGCTCTATTTCAGCAAATAATCTCGGTCTATAACATCATGGCTCTATTTACCATCCTAACCGTTGATCCAACACGACTTCCGGAAGCTGCCACTACCCGAATCAAGCAAAAACAAGCATGGGTCATGACGATCATTCTACTGCCTTTACTGGTCACTTCTTTTGGAGTTATCACTTGGTCATCCCATCTGTCCTTACATCCTCTAATGTTTCCATCAATCGGCGCAATGATATCCATCTGGATGGATGAGCTTTTATTCCGCAACATCCTTCAGCCTAAATTGCGTAAATTAGGATTTAATAAATATGTGGCTATTATCATGCAGAGTATAATCTATGCATCTATCTATCTAGTTTCAGGTTCTTCTGAAGGACTCGTATTGACCGCCCTCTTGTTGGGATTGATAAATGGTTGGTTTGTGTATACCTATCGCAGCCTTTGGCCACCCATGGCCATTAGTTTTATAGTTCATCTTTTAATCTTGGGCTTGTAATAGCAGTGAAGGAGGATCATATGAAGGTACGATTTCGTTATAAGTTTTTTACTTTACCTGCACTCATAGTTGTAATAATCCTTGTGATTAATGGGTTCTCTTTTAAATCCATAGCTCAAGAATTATACTCACCAAGGATTATTGATTTGAGTATTTACAGTGATTCACTACAAAAGGATCAAACGGTTGAGGTTTATTTGCCGCCTGGATATTCTAATGAAAAAACATATCCCGTATTATATTTATTACATGGAAAAGATGGCAATATGAAAAGCTGGTTTAACGGCTTTTTTGGAATAAGCGGTGCTAAAATAAACCAAACTGCAGACCGGCTAATTAAGAAACAGAGCATAAAGCCGATGATCATCGTCAGTCCTCAGATTGATAATAGTTATGGAGTAAACACTTCGATGCAAGCGCGCCATTTTAAAGATCATGATGAAGGAATGTATGAAGATTTTTTGACCAAGGAACTTGTACCCTATATAGAATCACAATTTCACACGGAAAGGAATCGCGAGGGAAGATTTATCGGCGGTATTTCTATGGGCGGATTTGCCGCTCTGCATGCAGCTATTTCTCATCCTGATCTCTTCAGCAAGGCAGGAGGTCACAGTGCCGCATTACGGTTGCAACCAGGGGATGGATCGGGAATCGATTGGCTATTTAACGGGAGAAACAGAGATCAATTAGATCCTTTGTATCAAGTCGACCATATGGTAAGTACAAATATCTCTGTTTTTCTAGATCATGGGGATCATGATCATTCGTGGTTGAGTGAAGGCAATGAAATCATGTTTCAAAGGCTTACTCAAAAAAAGGTCAAGGTTACTTATACCATTGGAAAAGGCGGTCATGATTACCGGTATTGGTCAAGCCAAACAGAGACTTATTTGAAATTTTACAGCTCCTAGCAAAACAAATATCTTCCATTCTTAATTGTAAACAATGAAGGTGTTTTTGAGAACCTTACAGCAACTAGCCCCTTTAGTTCAGCAGGGAAACAAACCATACTTGGCAAGGGTCATTTTTGAGAAAACTTCACCCACTGAAACAACAATCGCCCTTTACTTTGCTTTCATGGCAAGGTGAAGGGCGATCTTTTTTATGTTCTTTACAGTTGCGGTCATCAACGCTTGTTCTTGGGCATTTGCCCGGCCGCGCAACCGGCAATAGCGAAGTCCGTGGAGCTTTTAAGCATCCGCCATTATTTAACAAACGTTGCCCGTTTCTTAGTAATAATCATCTTTTTGCAAAGTGATGCAATATATTCATTTTTTCTAACAAAAAGAAAGCTATAAATCCTAATATTGCTCCAAAAATATTTAAAATTATATCATCAACGTCGAAGGATCCCAATAATGCAAATAATTGAACAAATTCAATTAACAAGCTAGTTGCAAGTGCTATACAAAATAATGGACCTACTTTCAGTTTACTAAAGAATAATGGAAATAAAAAACCGAAAGGAACAAAAATAACCACGTTACCTATTATATTTTTTGCACTATTTACCAAATATTCTGCTTCTAAAAACAATCTTATAGTTTTAAAAGGAATGAAATTGCTATTTTTAATAAGATTTTCCCAAGTATAGTCCATAGAGAAATGTCTTTTGATATCTCTTAGAGAATATTTGAAAAGAGTCACCTTTATTAATAAAAAAGAGTATAAAAAAATTACGAATCTCATGATTAAGTAAATAATTAAATTTTTTTTCATATCCCCTATTCCCCATTACCATTTTTGGTGTTAAAGTATTTTTGCTTTTGAACTCTAATAGGTTACTTGTACAACCTTTTAGAAATTTCGATTCATGCAACCGATTCAATCGTATATTTCCCCTTTATCGTAAGTGCTTGGCCTCGCAACGATGCTCTAAGCATAGCTTCGCTTGTATCTGAGACCGATCAAAAAGGCTCAAACATGACCTGTTGGAAGGTAGTAGGACTAGATCCCCAAAGCCTCAAACCAGCTGCCGCGATCTAAATTTAAGAGAAAATATTAGGTGGTTTTATCTTAGTACAAGCCTTATAATACTTTACTGAGAACTTCTGGTGGGTTTCCTGAAGTATTTTCAGTAATTATAATCTTTCTGATAACAGGAAGTACTAGTGTAGCTGAAACAGCACACAAAACCCCAAGTGCGAGAAATGTGAAGTCTACAAGAATTAAAGAAGCACTACCCGAAGCAATGGTCATACCTAGGTACATCGCTGAACTGTTTAATGACATCACTGTTCCTCTTACTTTAGGGCTTAATTGTGAAATCAAAGTCGTAAGCGAAGATTGCCCAACCCCAATAGATGTACTCCATAGCACGTGCATTAGAACTGTTAAGACAAGATTTACTGTTAATGATGAAAAAATTAGAACAAATACGGCAGATAAGAGACTGGCAAAATAAACTACCTTCTTCTTTCCGATTTTATCTGACCATTTTCCGCCAAGAATGTTTCCAATTACACTAGCAAGCCCTGCAATAAATATTACAATGCCTATTCCACCGGCACTGAGGTTAAATTTTTCATTATAAAATACTCCTATGTATGCAAACATGGTATGTAGCCCAATAGTCCATAGCAATGTTGTAAGCAGAGCATATAGAACAGAGGGATTTGTGAAGGCTGTTTTAAATTGCCCAAAGTATGTTTTAATAGGTGAAACAGAAATCTGGTTTTGAGGTCGTGTTTTGGGTAAACCAATTAAGGTAATAAAAAAAACCAGAAATGCAATAAAACCAATTACCCTAAAGGTCATTTGCCAATTAACTAATTCTGATATAAATGCTCCAATGGGTACTCCTAATACGGTGGATCCAATCATTGCCCCCATAACCTTACCCATAGCCTTCCCTCTTTCCTTATCAGAGAATTTATCTCCAACTAAGGCAAAGATACTTGGCATAACAATAGCTCCTGATATTCCTGTCACAGCTCTAAAGACCAAAATGGTATCGAAGTCATTAGAAATGCCAGTAAAAAAGGTTCCTATGGAAAAGATCAACATTCCTGTTACGATCATTGATTTTCTTCCTACCTTATCTGAAATAGGACCGAATAATGGAGCAGTTAACCCATAAAACAATGCATATGCAGTGATAAGTAAGCCACCTTGTTCCAAAGAAGTATTTGTTAAATTTAAAATCTGTGGAATTAAGGGTGATACTACTAATGAATCAAGACCGATAAAAAATGAACATAAAGATAATATGGTTAGCAAACCTCTACCTCCACCATAATTCTGAACTGTTTCATTCATAAAATAAAAGCTCCCTTCATTATTTCATATATGAAATATTTGATTAAAACAAAGCCTTACTTTTGTGTAAGGTTTTGTTTTAATTTGCTTAGCAAATACTCTAGATTTTGTTGTTCTTCTTCTGTAAGATGACCATAAGATTCTTTTAAAAACTGTTCATAAACTGGTTCTAAAGTTCGACTAACATTTTCCCCTTTTTTTGTTAAATAAACTAAGGTTTCGCGATAGTCTTGGGGATTTTTAATGCTTTTTACTAAATCATCACGCATCATTCGTTGAAGCATAGTTGTCATATTACTTGGAACACAACCAACTTTCTGGACCAATTCTTTAATGCTTATCATTTTTTTTTCTGGAATACTTTTAAGAACACCAAATTGAACAAGTGTTATTCCATAATTGTCCATATATTTGTCTAATGTCCTTTGGGAAAGTTCGTAAACATCACGAATTTCTAAATACAATCTCCTTAATTCTTCATTAACCATTCTAATCACCTATATTTCATATATGAAATAATTATATACACATATAAGTTATTGTCAATATATTTTTTTCGGCATTCTTAGGTGATAAATACTAGGTACGCAATGACTATAATCAACAATGGTACTGGTACATTTGTGTGCCTCAGCAGTATTGACATTCAAAGCCTGGCTGTCTCATTGCTATTTAATAGGCACAACCACTTTCTTGTTCAGCAATACACTGTCCATATAACGTCTAAGAGTCAACTGGTACTCCTCTTGTTTTGGCGCATAAATGTACAGCTCATCTTCCACTCCATTTTGGAATGCCTGCTCTTTAAACATGTTTTGGCGAACTTCGTCACGATAATAACTTTGCAAATTTGAATCGTTCGCTATTTTCATATTATAGCCGTCAACTTGAACTAGTATGTTTTGCGTATCTTCAACCGTGACCTTATTCTGCTTCATCTTCAAATGCAGGAATCCATTTTCATACTGCGCAGATTCGATCGTAATGGACCTGTCTTTGTAGGGAACAGTTAAAGGAAACTTCTCATTCAGTGACAAGGAAAATTGCGCACTCGGTTTTTCTTCTGAAACGATCACCTTTGGCAAATGTAACTGCAGTGTTTTCACATTTTTATCAAAATAAGGCGAAGAAGCGAAAGGTATGACGGATGTACCTTTGTCTTTTTCCATATGATCCAAGTCCCACAAATAATGATAAACAGTGCCCCGATCATCGATAAAGTATGGCGCTTCGTTTTTCCAAGGAACTTCCACGGAAATGCCAGGCTTTCCTGTTAAGAATGCCTTTAGACCTGTCGGGGATATCTGTATCTGCTTTAATATCAATTCCTTGAGATCCGGATCATTCGGCTCCACCATGATGGGAGCATTCACATCAACCTTCCTGTCTTTAAGCAGATTCGCCTTATCAAACGGAATGGAGGCGCTAATGATCGTTTCAGTTCTGGATTCCATTTCTTTCACATGATCTATGCGCTCAAGCCGCACGAACAGCTCCTTCGGATTATGGGTCAGAAACAACTTAGCCTGCTCTTCTTCCAAATTGATTTGGTAAGCGAGTTCCATGACTTCGCTGTTATTGTCGACAAGCTTGCCCGAATCACGCTCTGTTTCTGTAGCAAATGTCGGACTCAACCCTTCAACTTTGGCGATCATTTGATACGGGTACATATATTTTTCCAAATGGTTAGAACGAATCAACACACGAAATGACATGCGTTCTTCTGTCATGTATATGTCAGTGATCGTAAATGTCGCACCGTCTTGTACCAAAGTAACGGGTTCAATCGGAACATATCCGTTTTGTAAGGCGTTTTGGACACCATCGATTTCCCGTACATTAGAAAGCCAGCTGCCAGTGATGGCCTGAAGGATAGGAATATCTTTCACCCAGGATGCAAAGGCAGGTGAAAGATTCACACTGACAGATAAAGTGATGAACAAAATCACGGATGCAGCCAAACTTTTGAAAAGCACAGGCCTGGATTCAAGCCAAAAGCGCTTCGCCAGGCTAGTATTCGAGATAAGCTCCACGTTATTCGCAAATTCACCTTTCTCAAACCGTTCTGGCAATTCAGAGGCAAATTGATACAATGATTCTGGAACGTGAATTTGATCAAAGGATCGTTCTAAATCCAATTTCAGAGCATCTTCACTCTTCATATTAAAATCCCCTTTGTCTGTAGATGTGATAATTCGAGCATATTGCTTAACTTTAGCCTGGCATGATACAGCCTGGATTTAACCGTTCCTTCTTTGATGTCCAGCAACGTGGCGATTTCGTCAATTTTCAATTCCTGAAAATAATACAGGCCCACAACGACCCTCTGTGGGAGCTCCAAAGCCATCACGGATTCAATAAGCCGTTGGGATTGTTCCTTCCTCAGGATATCTCCCAAGGGAGAGTTTGAGTTGTCTTCAATTTCTAATTCATTAATGTCTACAGTGTACTTGTAGTTTTGTTCTTTCCTCACAATATCTAGCGACCGATTTGAAATAACGCGGTTAAACCATCCCCGAAAATTATGGATTTCTTTACCGCTCATAATCATTGAATAAGATTCAATAAGCGAATTCTGCACGGCTTCCTCAGCCAATTGCTTTGAGCTTAAAATAGCTAGAGCAGACCGATAGGCCTTTGCAATTAATGGATTAACCAAATTTCGGAAGGCTTCTTTATCGCCTCGTCGTATCTCATCCATTAATTCCCCTTCTGTTTCTAGATCCATATTGTTCACTCCCCCTTGTGTTCACATTCTATTTGCATAAGGAATCGACATTTGGTTTAAAAATTTGTCTACTTTTCAAAAAAAGTTTTCATTCGATCCCAAAGAAAGTCCGCAGAGACATATGCTTCTCCGGCATTAATCCGTTTGACAATCCGGCTCCCGGATGCATTGATGCCTTCCTCCACCGTGAAAAAAAGCCTCATGCCCGCCCTATTCCCTTCTTCCAAAACGATATCATCATAGACCCCATAAGGAAATGCCAATAATTTCTGCTGTTCGCCGATTTCATCTTCAAATCGTTTCTGGAGGAACATCAAGTCGCTAAAGATCCGTTTCCGATATTCCTGTTCATTTTCAGATCTTTGTTTTTGCTCCAAGTACATTCCTGACATCAAAGCCGGTTTTTGAGAACCGGTTGTAGTTGAATGGACTGTTCGATGCTGATTGTAAGTATGGTTGTAAAAACCCATGCCAGATGCTTTCATTTCACGCATTTGCTCCCAGTTCAAATGCAGCTCAGCATCTGGGTTAAATAAATCAGATGAAATCCCCACCACAAAATTTGACGCTGTCACTCCGTTTCGTGTCAATATAGGATATGCCTCGGTATAAAAAGATTCGTACCCATCATCGAAAGTAAGAACTACAGCATTAGGCGGAATATCTTTGCCATTCAGCATAAATTCCACGAACTGACCCATTGAAAGGACGTGGAACCCGCGGTTCTTCAATAGCCGCAAGTGGTCTTCGAGTTGATTGGAACTTACTGTTGATGGGTTGGAGGCCCCCACTTTCAAATTCTTCTGTACATCATGATATAACAAAACCATCACTTTATCTTTATAGTATACTTCTTTTGATGATTCCTTCTTCCAATCCAAACTCATGGTCATCCCCATTGTTCCCAATAGAAGTAAGGCGTTTAAAAAAAGAATTAATTTTCTCATAACCTAAGACCTTTCATGCCTTTGATACGCGCGTTCACTTTATAGGCGTATTGAAAGTGATTATGGTTCAATTATTATAGCTGTGGATGAACAAATTTGCTGGAAGCCAATTGCTCCAGAAGTTGGCTTCCTTTTTATAAAAATTGTGTTGTTCCTATGTTCAGCAATCAATCAAAATCTTAGCGTTGTTCACGGGATCACCGCTCCCAGTTGTTTGCAGTATTGGAAAATGTCCAGATATTTCGTTTTATCTACATTTTCAATAAACCTTTTCAAAACTACAGGTACTTACAGATACTTAGGTTTAGTTTTTTTCTTATATTCTACGATAGTTTCCATATATGGGTTTTAAGAAGAATGATAAAAATGAGAAGGTTCCAAATACTTGCTGTGATAAAAATTGACGATGTTCCCCACCATACAATAATCCAACCCGAGAGGTACATTGCGATCGGCATCCCGATTCGAAAAAGCATTCCAGTAATGCCAGCAATTCGGCCAATGATATGTGAAGGGGATTGTTCTTGGCGGAAAGTATATACAGAAATACTATGTAAAGCAGTAGCAAAACCCATAAGAAACATTGAGATCAGTAATGAGACGGTATTAGAGATAAAGAACAAGATCATATAGGAGATTCCACTTAGCAATACGGAAACGCCGTTGAGTCTTCCAAGTCCATAACGAGACCGTAATTTGTTTATGATCAAACTTCCAAGTAATCCGCCTATACCGGAGGCAGAGAACACGCCAGCAAGTACAAAAGAGGGAAGTTTTAAAATGTCCTTTGCAAAGAAAATAACAGTGGTATTGATAACTGTCATTGTGCAATTTAAAAAAATTACCGAAATCGTAATGCCCCACAAAATGTTATTAGAGCGAAAGTAACTCCAGGCTTCCTTGATGTCGATGCGGAAATTCAACTTGCTCTGAGGCGGATTAGTCTCTGAACTACCTAAGCGTTTGAGAAGAAATAGGCATATTAAATAACAAAAAGCAGTTATCATAATCCCGTCCGACATATCTGCCAATAAGAGAATAATACTTGTTATTGCTGGTCCCATGATACTAACAAAAGTATCAATGAAAGAGAATTTTGCGTTAGCACTGGTTAATTGGCTTGACGGTACACTCAACTTGGTTAAGCTAACTTGAGAATTAAAAAAACCATAATTGAAGGACATCAATAAAAAACCAATCACATAATACAAATACATTACATGAATTTGAGCTTTAAAGAGGTAAGTGAGTATGAAGAGAAGGACAGCTTGGCACCCTACCATCAACATTGCCCAATTCTTCTTGTTCACTCGATCTACTATGACGCCAATAAAAATAGCTAAACAGAAATTCGGTAGCAATTCTGCTGTTCGCATAGATGTCGCGGATACAAAAGAACGAGTAATTTCATACATCATAAGTGGAAGAACGATCTCATAGATTTTATTCCCAATCGTCAGCAAAAAAACACTTGATAAAAGAAACGTGAATGATCGATTTTTCCATACTTCCAGCTTTGCGGCAGTCGGAACATTTACAGACATTAGAGGCACCTCCAACAATGGTCTTTCCCCATTATATTCTTCAATCGTGCGTGGTAAAATGGGAAGAAACATGTTTGAATTTCGACTTTTATGAAATTCAAAATGGTTACGGAGGACCTTATGCATCTGGTACATAACTACTTAGAAATATCTAATGCTTATTCCCGTATTAAAAAAGGACAGCCATTTAAAGTTACAATGTCCGAACTATCGAATATTCTTAACTGCACAGCGCGTAATACGAAGATTATTATTTCCAAAATGGTCGAGCACAATTGGGTACATTTTGTTTCTGGACTTGGTAGGGGGAATTCATCCGAATTGACTCTCCTTTTGGATTACGAGGTTACACTCCAGCATGAAGTCCAAGAACTAGTAAAGTCCGGACAACTGGAACAGGCGTTTAATTTAATTAGGAGATTTGGCGAGGGAAGTTCTTTCAATAGAGATAAGTTTGTCAGCTGGTTGTCTCAGTATTTCGGGTACTATGTCGATGACCGTCATGATGCTTACACGGAAACACTTAGACTGCCTATTTTTCGCGACATCAATACACTTGATCCCGCTAATTCCGTTTACGCCCTTGATGTTCATATGATCTCTCAAATATTTAATACATTAACTAGTTATGATGATGAAACTAAAGAGATTCGTGATTGCATTGCCCATCAATGGAGATCCAATGAAGATGCGACATGTTGGACTTTTTATTTGCGTAAGGGTGTATTATTTCATAATGGTCGGGAGCTAGTTGCGGAAGACGTTAAATATACTCTTGTTCGCCTTGCAGCCCCCCAGCATAAGCAACACTGGGCTGCCCAAGATATCAGGGAGATCATCGTTAAGTCTAGGTACTGTGTAGTAGTTAAACTGAAAAGACCTAATTATATATTCTTGCACTATTTAAGCCTACCGTTTGCATCTATCACGCCACGTGAAATGTTTGAGCCATTCCAGAATACTGTTCTTTCTGCTATTGGTACAGGTCCCTATAGAGTAACCAAGAGATCATCGGAAATTTGTATCCTCGAGGCCTTCGATCATTATTTTCAGGGACGTTCATTTATTGATCGCGTTGAGATTATCAGGGTTCCAGATAATGAAGAGCTTGTACTTAACACGGCATCGGACATTATATTGGTTCATACAGGTGAGCAAACTCCATCGGAAGAAAATAAATCCCTCAAGCAGACCGAGGACCTGACAATTACCGGATGTTCCGTATTGACCATTAACAGTAATAAGGGAGGGATCTTGTCGGATTTATCGTTTCGTAAGGCCCTCTATCATTCAATTGATCGTCATAGTATGCAAGAAGCGCTCGGATTGCCAAGGATGTACCCTGCTCACCAGTTAACATTGAGTGCTAGTACCGAATGGGATAAGGAATATAATTTACCCTATGCATTAGACTGCTTACGGAAGTCGTCATATGGAGGGGAACTGCTGCATCTCTTCACTTATAGGAAGCATGCCCCCGATGCAATCTGGTTAGCTAGCCAATATAAAAGTATTGGGATCAGTCTTGAAGTTACAATTGTAGATTGGATGGACATGTTTTTAAATGAAAACATTAATAGGGCAGATCTCATTTTATTTGAAACTGTCCATAACGATAGAATTATTTCTATTTTTGAGAATCTCGAATCTCCGTTTATCAGAACCCACATTAGTGAAAAGCTATCTGGAATTTTGGATAGTGGAATAACTAAGTTGATCGCTCAGCCTATAAAAAAAATGCAAGAAAAAGTTCTATCAGATCTAGAAGACGAGTTAAAGGAAGAGTATGCGTTTATTTACTTAGTGTACAAAAGTATAAGCAGTTCTTTTCACCCTACATTACGTAATGCGAAATTAAATTCTCAAGGTTGGATAGATTTCCGAAACGTATGGTTTGAAACATAATCATTTTTTGTATATTGTTCAATATTATCTTCTCTGTTCCGTTAGTCTACCGCAGTGCATCACGATTTTGGTTTGTTCACCAAATTAAAATAGCACCATCCTCTGAGAATTCAATATTTCACTCAGCGGACGGTGCTTATATGTTCCAACCTTTTTCTCTGACTCCTTTTATCTGATTATTAAATCAGGTTAATTGACAAATGAATAAGCACTGCAGCTTCTTCACGTGTATCAGTTTAAAGCAATGATAATTATATCACCATTCTTTTTTTCCACAGCCTAAGATCGCCCTTTCCGACGATCTTTTTGAATATAGGAATCTTGGATTTGTGTTTTTAAATTTTTTCTAGCTATTGCATCGACAGACATACAGGGTCCATTTAATTCAAGAGGCGGATCCGCTATTTTGTCCCTATTCCTGTATCGCCTTTCATTTTCGCTTGATTTAACATATCCTGCCCTTTTTGCTGTAACGTTACTAGTACTTGATCGACAGTCTTACTACCATTTATGGCATGCTTGATTTCCTGATTAAACATCTCCTCAAAAGGGTTATAAAAACTCAATGGAATTTGGTGCGTATCGTTATATAAGGATTGGTTGCTCGGCCTTAACTTATAAAATGCCTCTAAATGCTTCCCATCAACGTTTTTTAAGTAGCCCGTTCTAACCGGAAAACCACCTTGATAGGCTTTCGCATTCCATTTTGCAAAATCATCACTACCAATAAATTTTACGAATTCCCATGCTGCCCGGGCATTGGTAGACTTTTGATTTATTGCAAACACTTCATAAATGTTAATAGAGTTGGTGATCTCACGATTTTTCGGATCTACAGGTACTGTTACGACGTCCCAGCTGGGGGCGGTCTGCTTGTTTTCTTTTAACCGTTCCATGAGGTTAGTACTATCGATCATCATGGCCACTTTGCTGGAAAGGAACAACCCATAAGCCCCACCCACTCGTTCCAATTCGGTCATCGGCCGGTAAACTGATCCTGATTTCCAAGCATCGATGGCAAGTTCAAAAATTGGTTTCCAAGAATCGTTATCGGCGATATTTACTCTCAAATTGTCTGAATCAACCAAGGATAACCCTCTAGTCTCAGCCATTGCTTTCACAAGCTCCAACGGACGCCCGTAATATCCCGGATAAAAACCATACACTTTTTCCGCATCGGCCGGAAAACGCTTGGAAAGTCTTATCACATCATCCCAGCTCATCTGGTCATTTGGAACTGGAACGCCGTACTTGTCGAATAGATCTTTGTTATAGAACAAAGCACTGCTGAAAAACGTGTGTGGCAACCCATATAATTTTCCACCTCCTTTGGCCCTCAACAGATCGGTAACCGCGGGAAGCATTCCGGAAATGTCATTACGATCCTGAGCAATAAAGGAATCCAATTCGTACAACTTGCCGTCGTTTGCATATGACTCAAATACATCCATACCTAATATAATAACATCCGGTGTTTGCTCTTCCACGAGCCGATTGGTTTCTTTTATAGCATCTTTATCCGGTGCAATGATGTCTCTAGTAGCAATCACCTGTATGTCGATATTTGGGTACTTAGCATTAAATAAATTACCGTACTTCGAAAAAAATAATTCTTCACTTTCATACATCAGCTTGATCGTCGTTTTATCGTTCTTACCCAAAGGTTTCAACACTTGCTTGCTATCCGATGGTTTGCTTCCCTCGCAGCCTGCTAACATGCATACTGCAAGCACGGAGGACAGTAAAATACTAACCACTTTCTTCATGGCGTCATCAAAATGACAATCGTATTTAATTCTTGCTCCCATTTCACTTTGGCTCCAAATGCTTCACTGACAAAACGAATTGGTACCATCGTATAGCCATTTTGAATTTGCGCTGGAGATTCTAACGTTTTGTTCGATCCGTTTACAGTAGCGGTTTTGCTTCCGATTTTCAGTTGAATTGCCACGCCTCCTTTTTTAGCTGTTATGGATTGTTCCTTGTCATTCCATTCCACTATTGCTCCAAATTTTTCAAAAATGGCTCTAAGTGGTACGAGAGTACTTCCATCCATAATAATAGGTGGTTGTTCGAAGGACTGTTGTTCGCCGTCTATGATGACTTTAATTTCGTTGTCCTCTGCTTTTGCTTCATCGAGATTGAACAAGCTGTTTTGGAAATTCAACGAAACTTCTAGTTTAGTTACCATAGTCTCTGATATATCACCATGGAATTTATCTATTTCTCGTAGTATTAGACCTGTTTCTTTATCAAACCAAAGTTCCATATCTGCGCTTTCGATATTGATTGTTGCTGGTTTGCCATTCTTATCGGTGTACTGCCTACTTTCCTTTTTACCTTTACCAGCTAAGTGATACACCTTTCGGCCACTGACAATGTCTTCCCCTATAAAAACAGCATCGGTTTCTTGAAATCTGCTCAACACAGCCTGTGAAGCTTTGACGAAACTCATGTCATTATTCTGTTCGGCATACGTGATAACCTCCCCCGTAACAAAATCATGAGAAACTGCTTTACCTTCCTTTCCGATATAAAGTTGAATCTTTTTGCCGTTAACGATTGATTCAGATCGAAAACGGCCATTGGGAGTGTCATCCCAAACCTTGTCGAATCGAACGAGATTCTCCGCATTCTCGGAACCGGGAGTGAAGGAAAAGGTCGATTCATAGTAGACTGATACTGGTTCCTTGCTCTGTAACTCCTTCACAACATTCAATGCTTTTGCGTCAGATTCGGCAGCTGCAGCGAATGCCAATGACGGAATAGAAAAAAGGACATTGGTGAGTACGATGAGACATAATCCGGTAGCTTTCATTTCTTTTAACATAAAATCATCCTCCATCTAGAGATCACTTTCACTATATAAGGCGATTACAAAACTCGCTAGGTTCACGCTAGCTAATATTTTTTTGGTTATTGCGCCATTCTTGAATCATACGGATGTTTTTTAGGATACCGACGGACTTAATTTACCGTGTGAGTGATGTCAAAATGCTGATGAAGAAAAATTTTTCTAATCCTCCGAAGTTCCCCAAAGAAATTTTTTTTTATTGTTTTTGTTAAATCAACTGAATACAGCTTTAATTGGTCCCAACAATGTCTCAAATCAAAGAAAAAAGGAGTAGCTAGTATGCTCCTCCTATAATCACAAATAAATAATGAGTTTTTTATATTAGAAAGACTCGTTACTTAACTTCCCAAGTTACGTTCCAGTAGCGTAGCGCAGCACTTTGATTTTAGTAACTGTGTGGCGATATTTCTAAACTAGAGAACTTAAGACACACCTAGGATGGCTAGTTAAATTAGAGGGGTTTTTTACATGTAATTTCCAATATACACCAAGAGAGATATTTGATAAGCTATTACTTGGTTTAGATCCAAATGACGGGAATTGAACAACATTATACAAAAAAGGGGATAACACAACCATGCTTTCATTCTTAATAGTCATTCTTACCTTTGCCACAATCTATGCTTTCATTTCCATTATTAAGCCATCTGCTATGCTGAAGTTCCTCAGTCCAAAAATTAAACGCAAGCATGCGGCAGGGATTGCCGTGGGTATGGTCATTTTAACTGGCTTTGTTTCTAGTTTTAACGCCGATAAGACACAACAAACTGTAGCGGCCCCCGTTAAAGCTTCCGCTACCCCTACTGCTACCCCTACTGCTACAATGACACCTGAGCAAATAGCGGCCAAAGATAAAGCAGACGCTGATGCGAAGGCCAAAGCTGATGCTGACGCTAAAGCTAAAGCTGATGCTGACGCTAAAGCTAAAGCCGATGCTGACGCTAAAGCTAAAGCTAAAGCTGATGCTGACGCTAAAGCAAAGGCAGACGCTAATGTTCCTAATGAATATAAGTCTGCATTAAAAAAAGCTGAATCATACGCAAAAACAATGAACATGTCTAAAAGTGCTATTAATGATCAATTAACTTCAGATTATGGTGAAAAGTTCTCTCA
>NZ_AUGY01000121.1 GCF_000422905.1 Paenibacillus alginolyticus DSM 5050 = NBRC 15375 | reverse complement strand
GTTCTTATCAAGCTTTGGCCAAAAATGGCTTCCACCATGAAGCCAAAAAGTACGACCTGAAAGAAAATCCAGATCATCTAAAGTGGCTTCATACGATCATCTCTAATGCGAAAGCTTTTATTGGTGGTACCTACCACGGCTTAGATCCTAAGCACCTACAAGCATATCTCGATGAGTTTTGCTATCGATTCAACCGCCGTGAGGTCAAAAGCGAGTTATTCAATAGGTTAGTTCATTGTTGCCTATCGTCTACGACGATTACCTATCCTGAGCTAGTTGGATAATCAAAAAATTTAATTAGCTTATATATGGGACAGATCGACCGTAATTTGGATGAGGTTGACAAATATTTATTCAACTTCGCTGCGCAAGACATGGGACTGCTTGTACTTGATGCGCAGCGAGATCAAAATGCCGATCGGTACTCTTTTACGAAAATTCAATTAAATAATAAGTTGTTAAAAGATCTCCCTAATTATAAATCGATGGACATGTTCTTTGTTTACTCGGAGCCGAATCAAGATTTATTGACAGTAATGAGTGATCAAGTCTCTTATACCAGACAGGTAGCCGTTGAAAATAGCATTAAGACCATTTTTCAGGACCAACGCGACGGTTCAAATCAGACAAGCTTGAGAGAATGGTTCATGCTAAAACTCGGAGATCAATACTTTTTAACCCGTGTGATCAAATATGGGAATGTCTATATTGGGGCATGGGCGGATGCGAGTAAATTAATGGTGCCGTTGAATCTGGTCGATTTGGGAAACAACGGTAGGGCGCTGCTGGTTACGGACCTGTTCGAGGCTATGTCTAACCAAGCTTTTGTACAAGAAAATCAAATTAATTTGAACGATGTTGGAACGGATTACAAACTCACTGGAAAAAATGAGAAATTCCTAGTCGTTGGCGAAAAATCCGCGAAAGGCCGTTTCAGCTTAATCGCTGTCATACCAGACAGCATCATTCTAGAGAATCTTCCACTCCTTCGCCGAATGGTATCGTTCATTTTGATGGGATCACTTATTCTGCTTCCTTTCGTTTTATTTCTTTTAAGGAAAATCATCTTGATTCCGATAAATCGGATCATGATGGCCATGAGGAGAATCGAAGATGGGAATTTGGATGTCCGCATCACATACAGCCCTTCTGTCATTGAATTCGACAAGATGAACCAATCCTTCAATCGCATGATATCGCAAATACAGGAATTGAAAATTAATGTTTTGGAAGAGCAGTTAAATCATCAGAAGGCCGAGCTCAAGCATTTACAGCTTCAAATTAATCCGCACTTTTTTATGAATTCGTTGAACATTATTTATAATTTGGCGCAGGTGAAAGACTTTACACTGATTCAGGAAATGGTTCTATGTCTCGTAGAATATTTCCGTTTTATGTTTCGGAGCAACATGGCATTCGTCGCTTTGAGCGATGAGGTCCAGCATACTCTTAATTACTTTCGTATCCAGGAGATGCGGTTTCCCAAAAATTTGACTTATGATCTATCTGTCCCGGACAACCTGATGGACGTAGTGGTTCCTCCGCTTGTTATTCAGACCTTTGTGGAAAATACGATTAAACACGCAGTTAGCATGGATAAACAGATTCATATTGGTATCACCATTGGAGCCACATCAAATAAGAAAATTAAAATACGAGTTGAGGATACAGGCAAAGGATTTCCCGAAGACGTTTTAACTCGGCTGCAGATGGAAATGGATATCGGTAACGGAGAAGGTCATCATATCGGGATATGGAATGTGCAGCGCCGATTGCGCCTCCTATATCAAGATCACGCCCAGATCGCGTTTTCAAATGGTGCAGGCCATGGCGCAGTGATTGAAATTCTCATCCCATTTCATGAGAAGAAAGGTGGAGAAGGCTATGCTTCAATTGCTGGTCGTGGACGATGAAATTCATGCCGTACGAGGGATAAAAGCGGGGGTAGAGTGGGACCAACTTGGATTTTCAAGGGTTCATGAAGCTTTTAACATACGGCAGGCGAAGGAAATCTTTTTGACCCAAAAAATTGATATTCTGCTTTGTGACATTGAAATGCCGGAAGGTGACGGATTTCAATTGTTATCTTGGGTCAAAGAACACTCTCCGGATACCGAGTCTCTCTTCTTAACCTGTCATGCTGATTTCGAATTCGCGCAAAAAGCAATTCAACTGGGAAGTCTGGATTATATGCTCAAACCTGTCCGTTTTCCGGAATTGGAGAAAGCCGTTCGAAAAGCCATCGAACAATTGGAAAAGAAAAGAGGATTAATCCAATTTAATGAGACCTATAAACATTACTATCAGTTATGGGAATCGTACCAACCCATGGTTGTTGAGCGCTTTTGGCAGGATTTAATACATAGGTCGATCCCTTCGAATAAGGTTCAAATCAAAGAAATTATGGCGAAGCAAAATATACCTTATAGCGATACTGCCTTATTTGTGCCGATATGGATCAGTGTTCAGCGTTGGCATAAAAAACTGACGCTTCGTGAAGAAAAAATAATGGAATACGCCTTGCGCAATTCTTTGGAGGAATTGGCTGTATGGAAAGAGTCCAACGGTCAAATTGTTCAGGTCAAAAGCGGAGGGTTACTGGCCATCCTCTCGGTCGAACCGGGTAGCAAGATCGATAAGAAGAAATTAACGAACGAATTACAGGGTTATATCGATGCGTGTAACCATTACTTTTTCTGTGATCTTTGCTGTTATATCGGTTCTCCCGTATATACGGAGGGAATGTTAGAGATGTTCGAATCCTTAGTCACGATGGAATCCCGCAATGTTACACAAACGAATAAAATTTTCTTCTTAAGTGAACAACGATGCAGCTGCTACGATACATTTCCAGTCCCTAAAATGAACGGATGGGCGGAATTGCTCAAATGTGGATGCAAAGGGAAACTGCTCAAAGAAATCGATCAAAGTTTGGATGCGATGAAGCAAATGGAGAGTCTCGATGCCAAATTGCTGCGCGGATTTCACGAGGACTTTCTCCAGATGATTCATCACGTATTGCATTATAAGGGCCTGAGGGCACATCAGGTTTTTTCGGAAGAGCTTCTGTCTATGCAGGCATCATCCGTATCCCGTTCCATAGCTGATCTTAGGCAATGGATAATCACGATGATCGAAGAAGCTGCTGGTCGAATTAACACAGTGGATGTAAGCCAAACGGTTGTGGAAAAAGCGAAGCAATATATCGCTCAGCGCATTAACGAAGATGTTTCGCGGGAGGATATCGCCAACTATGTGAATATGAATCCAGACTACCTGACAAGAATTTTCAAGAAAGAAACCGGCTTGACGATTTCTGATTATGTGCTTCAGGAGCGGGTAGAATTGGCAAAAGAGATGCTGGTGAAGACAGATCTTCCGATTGGCAGCATCGCCGCTTCGGTGGGCTACAATAATTTTTCCCATTTCTCAAAAATGTTCAAGAAAGCGACGGCCATCAATCCACAGGATTATCGCAAATTATATGAGGCGTAAGCTATAAATTTGTCTAGATACATGAGATCGTTCCCTTCTCGGGTTCGGTCTTTTTTGCTCAAAAAGAAGTCGGAAATGCGATAACAGGAAGTCGGGAAACAGGTAGAGTGCGATGCAGCGGTTATATATGATGAGAGTATAAAGGATGAGGGAGGAACGATATGGAGACAACGACAACTAGGACAAATTCAGCGACTACGACAGCTGCTGGGATAACGGCAACGAAATCATTAACCAGAAAAAAACTGAGAAAATTATGGAGGTATGCTCCACTGTTCGTGATGGTCATACCCGAAATCATTTATCTAATCATCAACAACTATTTGCCGATGTTTGGCTTGATCATTGCGTTCAAAGACGTCAACTTCACGAAAGGAATTTGGGCCAGCGATTGGGTTGGATTTAAAAATTTCGAGTACCTGTTCAAAACCTCCGACGCCATGCTGATTACTCGAAATACGATTCTATATAATTCGGCTTTTATTATCATTAATTTGATCATCGCCGTTGGCGTAGCTATTTTGCTGAATGAAGTGAAGAAGAAATTATTTGCCCGGTTTTACCAAAGCGTCATTCTCATCCCCTATTTGATATCTATGGTTATTGTCGGTTATTTGGTGCTTGCCATGCTAAGCGGAGAAACCGGTTATATTAATAAACAAATCTTGCCTATGCTTGGAATGGATCCAATCTCATGGTATAGCGAAGCCAAATACTGGCCGTATATTTTGACCTTTGTGAACATTTGGAAGCATGTTGGATACCTATGTGTTATCTATTTAGCGGCGATTATCGGAATCGACCCTGAATATTACGAGGCCGCCAGGATTGACGGAGCGAGTAAATGGCAGCAGATTACGAACATTACCATACCTTTAATCACTCCGGTTATCGTGATAATGACGCTGCTGCAAATCGGCCGTATATTCTACTCGGAGTTCGGATTGTTCTATCAAGTTCCGCTAGATACAGGCGCACTCTTTCCGACTACTAACGTCATCGATACATATGTCTATCGGGCTTTACTAAGATTAGGCGACATCGGCATGTCTTCGGCAGCGGGCCTATATCAATCCGTTGTGGGATTCATTCTCGTACTCATCTCAAATTATGTGGTGAGCAAGCGAAACAGCGATAACGCTTTGTTTTAATAAGGAGGGAATCCAATTGAAAGTAAAAAGCCAACTGTATCAAGCGATCATTCATGTATTCTTTATTGGCATTGTTTGTCTCTGTCTTCTTCCGTTTTTTCTGCTCGTAATCACTTCTTTCACCGACGAGATGACCATTGTGTCAGAAGGGTATTCTTTCCTACCGAGTAAATTCAGCTTGGCGGCGTACGAATTCCTATGGAATGATTCCTCCAACATATTTCGGGCGTACGGTATAACCATTCTGGTAACTTTAGTTGGTACGTTTGTGGGGCTGTCAATTACTGCCCTATGCGCCTATCCATTATCTAGAAAGGATATGCTGATTCGCAAGCCGCTCTCGTTTATCGTGTTTTTCACACTGCTGTTTAACGGAGGCCTGGTCCCCACCTACCTGGTATATACACAAGTGTTCGATATGAAAAACACATTGCTGGCCTTAATCATTCCCGGTTTGCTATCCAACGGATTTTACGTGCTGATTATGCGAACCTTCTTTATGACTTCAATCCCAACCCCGGTTATTGAATCGGCATCCATTGACGGGGCGGGGGAATTTAAAATCTTTTTCCAAATCGTGCTTCCGCTCTCTCTTCCCATTCTGGCTACGGTCGGATTGATGCAAACGATCGGCTATTGGAACGATTGGTTCAACGGATTAATCTATGTGACCGACAGCAAGCTGTTCAGTTTGCAAAATTTGTTAAACCGGATTTTGTTAAACGCGCAATTTTTGTCAAGCAACACGAGCAGCAGCACAACGGAACTTGCTGCAAGCAGTAACATTCCGATGGAATCGGTCCGGATGGCTATGGCGGTTATTGGGACTATACCATTGCTGATCGCATACCCTTTTTTCCAAAAATATTTCGTCAAAGGTCTCGTCATTGGAGCAGTCAAAGGCTAGGCTATACTCGGCAGCATCAGCCGGTTAGCATAAATGGAATATAAAACAGGGAGGCTACGAAATGAGAGGGAATAGAAAGAGCGTCCAAACAGCGTTAGCGGGAATGATAGCCGTTTCTCTTCTATTGACGGCATGCAGCAGCGGTAGCGGTGACTCTACGGCTACTAAGGCGCCAAGCGCGTCAGGAGAATCTGGAAAGGCGAAGTCGGATTTAAAGCCTTATGAATTAACCGTGGCCTACTATAAGATCGGCAACAACAAAGATCTGCAGGAGGTCCAGGAGGCCGTTAACAAACTGACCAAAGAGAAAATTAATGCAACGGTTAAATTTGTGCCTATTGACCCTGCTGCATATCAGCAACAAGTCAATCTGATGCTTGCGAGCAATGAAAATTTGGACTTGCTAGTCACTTTGACAGCACTCGGCTACGGTACGCAAGCGGCAAAAGGACAGCTTGTTCCTTTAGAGGATCTGCTTAAGAAATATGGACAGGACATAGCCAAGGTCGTCACACCGGAGATTCAAAAAGCGACGATGGCCAGCGGTAAGCTTTATGGCATACCTAGCGTACGCGACTGGGCAGCCGACTACGGCATCCTGATGCGCAAAGATATTGTTGATAAATACAAGATTGATCTAAGCAAGATCAAGACCTTTGATGATTTGGATGCCGTATTCAAGGTCGTCAAAGACAACGAGCCGAATATGGCGGCTATTGTTCCGGAAGGCGGGGGTACGTCCTATATCGCGTCCATTGCACCTGGCTTTATGGACCCATTGAATGATGATAACGGCGTGCTGCCGGACCATGATAATAACCTAAAGGTAGTCAATTGGTTTGAATCGAAGCCATATTCTGATCTATTGAAAATGGTCAGAAGATGGTATTTGGACGGCTATATCCCTAAGGATATCGCTACAAACAAAATCCGCCCTGAAGACCTTGTGAAGGCCGGCAAAGCTTTCTCCTTTACAGTGCATATGAAGCCTGGCTATGAAACGAAGGAAGCCATCTTGACAGGCACACCGATGGTTGCAGCTCGCATTATCCCGCCTGTCACTTCTACGTCGTCGATTGCAAACGTCATGTTCAGTATCGCCAAAAACTCGAAGGATCCGGAGAGAGCCATGATGTTCCTCAACTTGCTTTACTCCGACAAAGAGTTGATCAACTTGATCGACTATGGCATTGAAGGAAAGCACTATGTCAAGAAGGGTGACTTGATCGCCTTCCCGAATGGCGTAGATACGCAGAATGCCACCTATAGCCCGAATCATGGATGGGAGTGGGGCAATCAATTCCTTTCCTACATTTGGGAAACGGATCCTGTTAGTCTTTGGAAAGATCAGGCTGATTTCAACAAATCGTCCAAAAAATCAAAAGCGCTCGGCTTCAGCTTCACAGTCGATCCGGTTAAAACGGAAGTGGCTGCTGTTCAAAGCGTGAAGGATCAATTTAAATTAGGTTTGGAAACCGGTACGCTGGATCCGGATAAAAACTTGCCTGAATTTATTAGCAAAATGAAGGCTTCTGGCATGGACAAAATTATAGCTGAGAAGCAAAAGCAGCTTGATGAATGGGCGAAAACCAATAAGTAGTTTTTGCGAGGAGAAGCTGCATGCCCCCTACAGAGATACAGGAGAGAAACAGACCGTTTGCGCCTGTCATGATCGCGATTTTTTTCGGGTCCGTACTGGCAACACTTGGCATGAGTTCGATAAGTATAGCATTTCCCGTTTTGATGGCACAATTTCATACCGATTTGACCACCATGCAGTGGACGATGACGGGTTACCTGCTGGCAACCGGAGTTGTGGCTCCCCTCACCGGTTATCTTGGGGAAAAGTTCAGTACCAAGTACCTATATGTAGCTGCGCTTATTGGCTACACGTTGATTTCAGGGCTTAGCGCTTTCGCATGGAATATTGAATCTTTAATTGCATTTCGAATTGTACAAGGTATTTTTGGCGGGATGATCTTGCCAGCCACGATGACGATCCTTTATCAGGTGATTCCCCGAGCCAAGCAGGCGTTTGCGCTCAGCATGTGGACCTTGTCGACGATGCTTTCGCCCGCGTTCGGGCCTCTATTGGCGGGCTGGCTGATTGGGAAATTCGAATGGAAATGGCTGTTCCTCATGGACATTCCATTCGGCATTGCGGCAATTGCAGTCGCTTGGCGACTGATTCCCTATTACAAACTGAATACGCCGAAAACGTTCGATTTGCCCGGCTTGGTTACCGTAATTCTGAGCAGCGCCTCCCTCCTGATTGCCTTCAGCGAAGCGCATGCATGGGGATGGAGCTCGTGGAGAACACTGTCGCTGCTCGCTTTCGGTATCCTAATGCTCGGGTGCTTTATTCGGAGAGAATTAATGATCCTCGAACCGCTCTTGAATTTGAAGGTATTTGTCAATGTGAAATATACGGTTAGCCTTGCCGTGCTGGCCATTATTACGCTCAACCTGTATTCCGGTGCCTACTTGATACCGGTGTTCCTGCAGAACATTCAAGGGGCGTCCGCGCTGGAGGTCGGTTTGATCTTGCTTCCGGCCACACTTGCGATGGCAGGCGTGATGCCGCTCGTTGGCAAGCTGTATATGAGAATAGCACCGCAGTGGCTGATCGTTTCCGGGGTTTTCTTGATCGCGGTCGGGACACTAGCGATAGGACGACTGGATGTGAACGTATCGCACGGGTACATTGTTATGTGGCTAACTATTCGCTACATTGGACTTTCGTTAACGATCATGCCGCTTACCAACGTTGGTATGGAGGCTATCCCACGTGAGCTGTCCGGTCACGCTTCATCGGTAAATAACTGGATCCGCCAAGTTTTCGGTTCCTTCTCTATCGCGTTGTTTACTTCACTTATTGCATCACGGTTGACCGTTCACAACCAAGCGCTTGGTCTAGATGGGGCTGCAGAAGCCGAGCGAAAGTTGCTGAAGGCGGAAGCCTTCACGATGAGCTCCAATGATGTGTACATCTTGGCGACGATGATTGTGTTAGTTGGTCTTCCTCTCGTATGGATGCTGTTTAGAGGCAAACCTCGGAATGAAAGGCTAGAAAAGCATAAGCTTCGGCATGTTAAAAATTTAACACAAAAGGAGCAATTAAAATGAGCATTTCAATTGGCGTAAATTTATTTTCAGTCTTTCAAGCACTAAATAACGACTATTTTGGCACCCTTGAGAAGGTAGCTGCAGCAGGCTATACCAATGTGGAATTAATCACCACCAATTTTATGACAGGCGTCCGATACAGTGATTCATTCCCTTTGCAAACCATCAAAAATAAGCTGGAAGAATTGGGGCTTAAGCCCATAGCTGCCCATGAACGATTGGATCAAGATGCCCAGAATTGGGATAAGTTAATTCAAGAAAATGCTGAACTTGGCTGTAAAGCGATTGTATTGCCGTCTGCCTGGATCAAAAATCGTGAAGATACACTGCAAACCGCAGAACAATTGAATGCCATCGGAAAAAAATGCAAAGAAAACGGTTTGCAATTTTACTTTCATAATCACTTTCATGAATTCAAAAGATGGGGGGATACGACCTTATACGATATTTTAGTTGAAAATACCGACCCGTCCTATGTCAAATTTGAGTTGGATTTGGTCTGGGTTATGCGCGCAGGTCTTGATCCCCTGGCCGTTCTTGAGAAATTAGGCAGCCGATGCGATATCGTCCATCAGAAAGATTTAAATAAAGATATCGTCATTCTAAACGTATTTGACGCCCTTCAGCCAGGTGATGAAGATTTGGATATGATGCAGCTATATCGCGGGAAGGGATACATACAAGCATGTGACTTTGTGGATCTTGGAACCGGTGCAATAGACTTCAAAGCCACCTATGACAAAATAAAAGAAATGGGTAACATCCAATATGCCTTTATTGAGAATGAAGGGATAAGCGACGATAAATTTACGAGCATAGAGAATGATTTAAAGGTTTTGCAAAAGTATGTATAAAGCCGTTTAATGGCGAAAAATTTGATCATAGGGAGTGTTCGATCATGTCAACAGCTAAATTGAAAATCGGAATTATAGGCTGCGGCGGTATTGCCAATCAAAAGCATATGCCTTCTTTAGGGAAACTCACTCATTTAGGCGAAATGGTTGCTTTCTGTGACGTAGTTGAAGAACGAGCTGTGAAAGCTGCAAAGGAATTTGGAACGGAACAGGCCAAAGTTTATTTGGACTATAGGGAATTATTGCAAGATGAGTCTATTGACGTTATTCATGTGTTGACTCCCAATCTTCAGCATTCCTTCATAACGAAAGCAGCGCTGGAGGCAGGTAAGCATGTCATGTGCGAAAAGCCAATGGCTATCAATTCAATTGAAGCTAAAAAGATGTTAGAGGCAAGCAAGAAGACAGGAAGAAAATTGACCATTGGTTATCAAAATAGATTCAGAGACGATTCGCAAGTATTGTACAAAGCGTGCCGCCATGGGGAGTTCGGCGATATTTATATGGCCAAAGCACACGCCCTTCGCAGACGCGGAGTTCCAACCTGGGGCGTTTTTACAGACAAAGAGCAGCAGGGTGGTGGACCATTGATCGACATTGGCACGCATGCGCTGGATTTATCTCTCTGGTTCATGGACAACTACAAGCCGAAATCGGTGACAGGATCGGTATTCCACAAATTAGGGGATAAATTCGAGGGCAACCTGTTCGGTCCATGGGATCCGAAGAGCTACGAGGTTGAAGATTCGGCTTTCGGATTTATCAAAATGGAGAATGGTGCAACGATATTCCTGGAATGCGCATGGGCGCTGAATATTACCGATACGAGAGAAGCCATGACTACCCTGTGCGGAACAGAAGGCGGAGCGGAAATGAAAGGCAGCCCTGCTATGGGCAAAAGTGAGCTGGTGTTTAACAGCGCCAAGTATGGAAAGCTGGTCGAAACCAAGGCAACTACAGGTGGCGGCATCGCTTATTTCGACGCAGGTGCCGAAGAACCAGGCGTGAAAGAAGCCAGACAATGGCTGGAAAGCATTCTCAATGACACGGAGCCTCTTGTCAAACCGGAGCAAGCATATGTTGTTACCCAGATTTTGGAGGCCATTTATGAATCGGCAAAAACAGGGAAGACGATTGAATTTTGATCCACGAAAATTTCTATTTCCAAGCGTTTGATGACGTGCTATGATATTTAACAATTGAATACGAATGAATCCCTAGGGGCGCCGCAAGGCTGAGACAGAGCAATCTGAACCCTTTGAACCTGAACTGGGTCATACCAGCGGAGGAAAGTGGAACGATCATTGCCATCTTTGTACGTTTATTAGGCGGCAACCTAAAACCACTTTTCTTTGGAAAAGTGGTTTTTTTCATGCCTGAAATTAATTAAACCCATTCCATACCGTGTGTGGTGCAGAAAGTAGTGGCTGGGCCCTAAATGTCAATTTTATTTGGATTCCTGCACTGTAGTGATGTTTTTCATCGCTAAAGTCGGAATAGGTGAGCTAGCTGGTGGGTTAGTGATGTTTTTCATCGTTAGAGTAGCTGCTTGCTGGTTGTGAGTGAGTATTTAGTGATTTTAGGGATGTTTTATACAGCTAAAGTGTATGCGAAGCGGAAAAGTGTCTCCGTAGTGATGAAAAACATGCTTAAAACCTGAAGATGAAGCTGGATAAGGAAAATTCTCATTTTATAGTTATTTTAAGCAAAGCTCTGGAAGGGAGTTGAGCCTCAATATGTCAGGATATGAACTGCATGTCATTTCTAATGGCAAATTATCTTGGACAGAGTTGGCGGCGACTGCAGCTCAGATTTACCCTCATGTCACAGCCATTCATATACGTGAGAAGACGAAATCATTAGACGAGATCTTCCTAGGCGTGCAGTTTCTGCTCAAAACAGGTATTCCGGCGAAAAGCCTATATATCAATGGTTTCCCGTCCATTGTCACGGCTGCGGGATTAGGTGGATTACAGCTCCAGGGCAGCACCCCGCCGCTTTCAACCCTAAGAGAATTCTGTCAAGGAGTGCAGAGGACTGGCGTATCGATACATAGTGCAGAGGAAGCTAAGCAGCGAGAGCAGGAGGGGGCGCATTATGTGATGTTTGGTCATGTTTTTGCTTCGAGTTCTAAGGAGGGTATCCCGCCAAGGGGGTTGGGGGCACTCAGAGGTGTGGCAGCCCAAGTAACAATTCCGATTATTGCGATCGGAGGCATGAGGCCTGAACGGGTAAGTTCAGTTTTGGAGGCGGGAGCTTCTGGTGTAGCAGTGATGAGTGGGATCTGGGAAGCGGAAGACCCGTTAGAAGCAGTGAAAGCTTACGCTAAAGTGTTAGAGCGAAAGGAGGTGGGATAAATGAAACATATAAACGATGTGATCATTATCGGCGGTGGAGTTATTGGCTCCTCAATCGCCTATAACTTGGCAAAACGAGGCCAGTCCGTCCTGCTCCTCGAGCGCGGGAGGCTTGGCATGGAAGCCTCGGCGGCGGCAGGGGGCATGCTCGGAGCACAATCCGAGATGGAGGATACGGGGCCGCTTTTCCAGTGGGCCCGACAAAGCCGAGCGATGTTCCCGCAGCTGAGCGAGGAACTGAAAGCTCTCACGGGCATCGACATCGGTCTCGTCCGTGAAGGATTGCTGAACGTGGCGCTCAGCGACGTTCAAGAGCAAGAGCTGCGCGCGAGGGAGAAGCTCCAACGCACAGCGGGCGAGCAGGCGGAGTGGCTGAGCGCAGCTGCAGCTGCCAAGCTCGAGCCAGCTTTGAGCGGAGCGACGCGCGGAGCCTTATACCTGCCCGGCGATGGGCAGGTAGAGGCGCCGCTGCTGGCGGCAGCGTTCGCGCAGGCAGCCCGGGTACTGGGGGCGAAGGTGCAAGAATTCGCCCAGGTACAAGGGCTGCTGACGGAGCGAGGCCGAGCCGTCGGTGTTATGACGAGCGATGGTCCGCTGTATAGCGACCACGTCGTTGTGGCGGCTGGCACGTGGAGCGGACAGCTAATGGCCGGCATCGGCGTCGACCTGCCGGTGTATCCCGTGAAGGGCGAGTGCTTCTCCGTCCTTACGGCGAAGCCGCTGCTCAGGAAGACCCTGTTCACGACAGGGTGTTATATCGTCCCGAAAGCCGGAGGACGACTGCTGGTCGGCGCGACGGTAGTGCCGAATAGCTACGACCGCAAGGTTTCGCTGGTTGGTTTGGCTGAGCTGATGGAGCGTGCGAGGCTGCTCATGCCCACGATTGGCGAAGCCGAGTGGGAGAAAGCTTGGTCAGGTCTGCGTCCGCAGACGACAGACGGGCTGCCGTACATCGGCAAAGTGCCGGCGTACGAGGGTTTATATGCTGCTTGTGGGCATTACCGCAATGGGATTTTGCTCAGTCCGGTCACCGGTAAGGTGATTGCGGATTTCATTTTAGGCGGGGGAGAGGAGAACTTTCAGCCAGAGCTTGAGCTGGAAACACAGACCTGTTCGGGTTTGGAATCCCTGCTCGATGTTTTTAGTCCTGATCTATCCGGGCAATCGAAGCGGATTGGACGGCGTGAAGGGAAGCTATTTTCAGCCACAGGAAAGGAGCTGCACAGCATTGAAGCTGCACATTAATGGGCAAAGTGTAGATATTCCAGATTCGATCCGAACCATAGAAGAGCTGCTAGCGCATTTTGAATTAAGTGAGAAAATGCTCGTCGTGGAACATAATGAAAACATTTTACAAAAAGAAGATCACGCGAAAGTTGAGCTTTCCGAAGGACATAAAATCGAAATCGTTCATTTTGTTGGAGGGGGATAATTCTTATGTTAAAAATCGGTCCTTACGAGTTTCGTTCACGCCTATTGCTAGGAACGGGGAAATTTCCGGATTTTGATATTCAGAAGCAGGCGGTTGAGGCTAGTGAATCTCAGATATTGACGTTTGCTGTGCGACGTATGAATATTTTTGAAGCGAGTCAGCCTAATTTCTTGTCGATGCTGGATGTGTCGAATTTCACCTTGCTGCCGAATACGGCAGGCGCCAAAACAGCCGAAGAAGCTGTACGCATCGCGAAACTAGCGAAGGCTTCCGGACTATGCGACATGATCAAAGTTGAAGTTATCGGAGACGAGATGACGCTGCTGCCTGACCCGGTTGAAACGTTGAAAGCCTCGGAAATGCTGCTTGAGGAGGGCTTCATCGTGCTTCCATACACATCAGATGATGTGCTTTTAGCCAAACGTTTGCAAGCCCTCGGAGTTCATGCCATTATGCCTGGCGCATCGCCAATTGGAACAGGTCAAGGCATCATTAATCCGCTGAACCTGAGCTTCATTATTGAGCAAGCGACCGTACCTGTAATCGTTGACGCCGGCATTGGCGCTCCTTCGGACGCTGCACTTGCTATGGAGATGGGAGCCGATGGTGTGCTGCTCAACACCGCTGTGTCGGGTGCCAAGGATCCGATCAAAATGGCTTACGCCATGAAATTGGCAATTGAAGCCGGACGTGCCGGATTCGAAGCGGGCCGCATTCCGAAGAAGCGGTATGCATCGGCTAGCAGTCCGATGGAGGGTTTTAGTCGCGTTTAGTTGGGGAAGAGCAGAAGTGTGAATCTGAGAAAGCTGAAAATGACGTCTCGGTAGTGGGAAAGTGGATAATCCTTGGCGAACGGTCGAGAAAGGCCTTCTCAGCTGCTGTAAGTGGGTTGAGAGCATGAAAGTAAGGCTGAGAGGATAGAAATGGACGTCTCGGGAGAGGGAAAGTGGATAATCCTTAGTGAGCAGTCGAATGTGGCCTTCTCGGCTGCTGTAAGTGGGTTTGGAGCACGAAAGTAAGGCTGAGAGGATCGAAATGGACGTCTCGGGAGAGGGAAAGTGGATAATCCTTAGTGAGCAGTCGAATGTGGCCTTCTCGGCTGGTGTAAGTGGGTTTGGAGCACGAAAGTGTGGCTGAGAGGATCGAAATGGACGTCTCGGGAGAGGGAAAGTGGATAATCCAAGGTGAGCGGTCGATAAAGGTCTTCTCAGCTGGTGTAAGTGGGTTGAGAGCATGAATGTGAGGCTGAGAGGATTGAAATGGACGTCTCGGGAGAGAGAAAGTGGATAGTCCTTGGTGAGCGGTCGAATATGGCCTTCTCAGCTAATGTTACCGGGAAAACAAGAGTTTGTGTCTGAAAGGGGGAGTAAGATGTCTGTTTACAAAGCATTAACGATCGCGGGCTCGGATTGCGGAGGTGGTGCGGGGATTCAAGCAGACTTGAAGACGTTTCAGGAGCTGGGCGTTTATGGGATGTCGGTCATTACCGCGGTGACTGCGCAGAATACGCTGGGTGTTCAAGGGGTTTATCCGATGAGTGCTGAGGCGATTGAGCAGCAGTTGGCCTCTATTGGGGATGATTTACCTCCAGATGCGCTCAAAACAGGGATGTTATTCAGTGGTGAGATTATACGAATCGTAGCGGCTGCGATACAAACCTACAAGTGGGAGCGAGTCGTGGTCGACCCTGTGATGATAGCCAAAGGAGGAGCCTCCTTGCTTCAGCAAGAGGCTATTGAGGCGATGATTCACTCTTTATTGCCGCTGGCCGATGTGGTTACACCGAACATACCTGAGGCAGAGGCGCTTAGCGGCTTGCAAATAACGGACAGCGAGTCGCGTCAAGAGGCTGCGAAACGGATTCATCTCTATGGCTGCAAGAACGTGATGATAAAAGGCGGCCATGAAGCGAATACGGAGCATGCGATTGATTTGTTGTATGACGGGAAGACATTCACGGAGTTCTCGTCCAGACGCTTGGTTACCAAGCATACGCACGGTACAGGTTGTACGTTTGCTGCGGCGGTCACTTCGGGACTTGCGCAGGGCTTAACGACGAAAGAAGCAATCCAACTGGCAAAAAGATTCATCCAAGCTGCAATTGCAGAGCCGTTAAACATAGGAAGCGGTTATGGTCCTACGAACCATTGGGCATATCAACGTGGAGTTAGAGCGAATTATGCACGCAGGGTAGCGAATGAGCTTGATGGGACTTCAGCTGGCGGGCAGCTAAAGAGTGATAGTGCTTTGGAAGTTGAAGCTAATGCCGCAGGTTTGGATGGCATTTTCGTTAACGAGGATGTTTTCATACGAGGTGTACGATGAAAATCGAGCAGCTGCGCAAAGCGCTGCGTCTGTATTTGGTCATGGGCAGCCCGAACTGTGGCGGTGCTGACCCGGCTGCGGTGCTGGAGGCCGCGATTGCCGGCGGCATCACGATGTTTCAGTTCCGCGAGAAGGGCGCCGGAGCCCTGCAGGGGGCGGCGAAGCTCGAGCTAGGCGCGCGGCTGCGCCGCCTCTGCGCGCAGCACGCGATCCCCTTCATCGTCAACGATGATGAAGGGCTCGCTCTAGAGCTTGCGGCCGATGGTATTCACATCGGCCAAGAAGACGCCCCAGCCGCCGACATACGGCAGCGGCTGAAGAACATGATCGTGGGCGTCTCGGCCCACGATCTCGCAGAAGCCCAGGCGGCGCTCGCCGAAGGCGCCGACTATCTGGGCGTAGGCCCCCAATATGCCACGCGCACCAAGCCCGATGCGCGTGAGGTTCAGGGGCCAGCCGCCATCCAGCGGATTCGCGCAGGCGGCATCCGGCTGCCGCTCGTTGGCATCGGAGGCATCGATGCCACGAATGCCTCCCACGTCATCCGCGCAGGAGCGGATGGCGTGGCTGTAGTCAGCGCGATTGCAAGCGCGCACTCACCACGTGAAGCAGCAGCTGAGCTGCTAAGAAACATCAAATAGAGGAGGAATTCGTATGACAACGACAAATAGTAGTTCCGTGAAAGATGTCCAAATTTCCACATTTCCAGGTAGTAAAAAGGTATATGTACAAGGCTCAAGACCAGATATTCAAGTGCCAATGAGGGAAATTTCTTTGGGAACCTCCACGAATATTCACGGAGAGGAAGTAGCTAATGAGCCTGTGCAGGTCTATGATACAAGTGGTGTTTATACGGATACAGAACTGAAAACGGATATCCGTCAAGGTCTCCCCGCTAATCGCTTAACATGGATTGAAGAACGTGGTGACGTTGAATCCTATGTTGGACGTGAAGTGAAGCCAGAAGATAATGGGCTTGCATCTCCTGATGCGAGAGGGGCCGCAGAAATTTTCCCAGGCTTACACCGCAGACCGCTCCGAGCTAAGCAAGGTTGTAACGTGACTCAAATGCATTATGCACGCCGGGGCATCGTGACACCGGAAATGGAATACATTGCGATTCGAGAGAATCTCGATGCTGAATTTGTTCGTAAAGAGGTCGCTATCGGTCGTGCCATCATTCCTTCCAATATTAATCATCCCGAAAGCGAGCCGATGATCATTGGACGCAACTTCCTTGTGAAAATTAATGCCAATATCGGAAATTCCGCTGTCGCTTCTTCCATTGAGGAAGAGGTCGAGAAGATGACGTGGGCGACCCGTTGGGGCGCTGACACGATTATGGATTTATCGACGGGCAAAAACATACATACAACACGCGAATGGATCATCCGCAACTCGCCGGTTCCTGTTGGAACGGTGCCGCTATATCAAGCACTAGAAAAAGTGAACGGCAAAGCAGAGGACCTCACTTGGGAAGTGTACCGTGACACGCTGATTGAGCAAGCAGAACAGGGGGTTAGCTACTTTACGATCCATGCGGGCGTACTGCTTCGTTACATCCCTATGACAGCTCAGCGCGTAACGGGTATCGTCTCCCGTGGTGGATCCATCATGGCTGCATGGTGCTTAGCTCATCACCAAGAGAACTTTCTCTATACGCATTTCGAAGATATTTGCGAAATTATGAAAGCTTACGACGTCGCCTTCTCCCTTGGTGACGGACTGCGCCCTGGTTCGATCGCGGATGCGAACGATGAAGCCCAATTCGCTGAATTGGAAACACTCGGCGAGCTGACGCAAATTGCTTGGAAGCACGACGTCCAAGTGATGGTTGAAGGACCAGGCCACGTGCCAATGCACCTGGTCAAAGAAAATATGGACCGTCAGCTGGAAGTTTGCCAAGAAGCGCCATTCTACACGCTTGGACCGCTGACGACCGACATTGCGCCAGGCTACGACCATATCACTTCTGCTATTGGAGCAGCGATGATCGGCTGGTTCGGCACAGCGATGCTGTGCTATGTGACGCCGAAGGAGCATCTTGGCCTGCCGAATAAAGAGGATGTACGCGTCGGGGTCATCACGTACAAAATCGCTGCGCACGCTGCCGATCTGGCTAAAGGCCATCCTGGAGCGCAAATTCGCGACAACGCACTGTCGAAGGCTCGATTCGAGTTCCGCTGGCGCGATCAGTTCAATCTCTCGCTGGATCCTGAACGCGCGATTGAGTATCACGATGAGACGCTGCCGGCAGAAGGCGCGAAAACGGCGCACTTCTGCTCCATGTGTGGACCGAAATTTTGCAGTATGCGCATTACGCAGGATATACGGCAGTACGCACACGCACAAGGGCTGGACGAAGAATCTGCGCGAAACAGCGGCATGGAAGAGAAGTCCAAAGAATTCCGTGAAGCAGGAAGCCAAATTTATCGATAAAATTGAGGGGCGTTTTCACCATTAATTGGTGACAGAAACGTCCCTTTTTGCTACCATAGAGAAAAGCTTAGCTTCGTTAATCCTTTAAAGCGTTGAAACGGTCAATAAAGAGGGCATTCATGCTTGCTGAGACTGCAATTGACATGAAATCCTTTTCGCATTATGATACGGTTAAAAAGATTTGACCGTCGTTTAATTAATCTCATTAAGAGATTAAGAGTTGACCATGAGCGCATGTTTAAGGGCCAGATTGGTACAATAGAGGGAGGTCGAGTCCAGATGAAGCTGCAACCAGTTTATATTATTGAAGAACTTGAGCAATTAAAAACGATAAGCGATCCACTACGCGCTAAGGTGTTACTTTATTTAATAGAGAAAGCTTACACCGGTCAGCAAATAGCTAAAATGCTGGGAATGGCGCGTGCAAAAGTGCATTATCATTTGAATGAACTTGAGAAGCATGGTTTAATTTCGGTCGTTCGTACGGAACTCAAGAATGGTATTTTGCAAAAGTTTTATCGTGCAATAGCCCGCGGCTTCGTCCCTAGTGAAAAACTGCTGCCTTACGTCTCAGAGGTAGAGAATTACTATCGCGAGAGGACGCTTAGCGTACTTGGACGTGCCAGACGCAGAGCGATTAATGCTCCTGAAGAGGCGTTTCAAATTCCTTCTTCTGATCGTACCCAATGGCCGATTATCATGACTCAGGTCGAAGTGAAAATGAGCAAAGAGAAATATGCAGAATGGCTGAGAAAGTTTCGTGCTCTTATCTTTGAGCTCGATGCGTCGCAGGAAGAAAATGGGGAGTGGTTTTATTTGACTACGGTCGGCTTTCAAACGAATGAGCCGTCTTTTGACCCTGTTGTAGAAGAAGAGGAGAGATAAAGTATGCTAGATCCAAGACTAACGAAGCTCGCAGATGTGCTTGTGAATTATTCGGTTAAGGCGAAGCCTGGCGAAAATATTTTGATAGAGGCTTACGGTATTGATTCAGCTCTTGTGAAAGAGATCGTAAAAAAGGTTCACGCAGCTGGTGCGCACCCTTTCGTCAATGTTAGAGATCACGTAATTATGCGTCAACTCATCATGAACGGAACAGAAGCTCAAATGCAAACATGGGCAGATGTCGATGCTTTCCAAATGAAACAAATGCAAGGCTACATAGGTGTACGCGGCGGAGCCAATATTTATGAACTGTCGGATATTCCGGCAGACCGGATGAAGCTGTACAATTCGATTTATTATCAACAAGTTCATTTCGATGTCCGGATTAAAGATACGAGATGGGTCGTTCTGCGTTACCCAACGTCTTCCATGGCGCAGCTTGCCAGCATGAGTACGGATGAGTTCGAGGAGTTCTACTTCAACGTATGTACGATGGATTATGGCAAAATGTCCAAAGCCATGGATGCTTTGAAAGAGCTAATGGATCGCACAGATAAAGTGCGACTAGTTGGTCCAGGCACGGATTTGACGTTCTCGATTAAAGGAATCGGCGGCGTTAAATGCGATGGTGAACTCAACATCCCGGATGGCGAGGTTTACTCTGCTCCTGTTCGTGAGTCGGTGAATGGGATCATTTCCTACAATACGCCAACGCCTCATGATGGTTTCATTTTTGAGAATATCGTACTTGAATTTGAAAATGGTAAAATCATCAAAGCGACAGCTAACGATACGGACCGAATTAATGAAATTTTCGATATGGATGAAGGCGCACGTTATGTAGGGGAATTCGCGATTGGCGTGAATCCTTACATTCAAGAGCCGATGAAAGACACGCTTTTCGATGAGAAAATCGACGGCAGCTTCCACTTCACGCCAGGTAATTGCTACGATGATGCTTATAACGGCAACAAATCCTCTTTGCACTGGGATATTGTGAATATCCAACGTCCGGAATACGGCGGGGGCGAAATTTGGTTTGACGATGTGCTCATTCGTAAGGACGGTATTTTCGTACTGCCTGAGCTTCTGCAGCTGAATCCTGAGAACTTAAAGTAGAACAGACGAGGGTTCGGTAGTGAGGTAGCTAGCTGCTATTTACGAGGGATCTCCTCGAATCAGTTTGATGTATTTTGTGCAGCAAATCTGGAGCTAACATGCTTCTATGCATGATTTAACTGCAAAAAGTGCAGCTAAATTCCATGATCTGGGTGTCATTTGCTCAAAACTCTGAAGCCCCCTAATTAGATTGGAGTCATCAATATGCAATAAGGTACAATATTGGTGAGGGGGAATGAGACGTATGAAAAGCAATATCCTATATGATGAGCAACGAATCAAGGTAGCTCAAGAGGCACTTAGTGGAACGAAGTTATCTTATCTTGCACGTAAATATTCAGTGTCTCCTAGCACGATCACGAACTGGGTTAAGTTCTACAAAGAAAGATTTGGTGAGGAATCCCTTCCTTCTGTGAGTGAGCGTATAGAAGATTCTAAACGCCTTCAGGAGTTGGAAACCAAGATGGATACAGCCATT
>NZ_AUGY01000120.1 GCF_000422905.1 Paenibacillus alginolyticus DSM 5050 = NBRC 15375 | reverse complement strand
TCCCGAATCACAGAAGTCACGCCTAGATGGTCGGAGCGCAGCATGAAGCCGACAACGAGCACGACGAACCACTCGAATGTGGCTTGTCTGGAGAAACAGGAACGGAATGGAAGTAGGAGTTCATTCAAGTATTTGAGCATATAGGTATGGTCGATTGCTTTGAAATGGGGTAAACTGCTTGTTATAACCCATTCAGCGATTTTATCCTTTCGTGTTGGAACCTAAGGATACCATACGATCGCCTGACTGGGTTATTTTTCTATGCAACGTTTTTTCGACAAGAACTTTTCACTGTCCAGATTGCTGAGTAAATCACCATTCCAGTGTTGCTCTAGTCTTCCCCATATTCGTTCAATTGGGTTGTATTTGCTATGATAAGGCGGGTAGTACGCCAGGATGATCTTTACATTGTAGCGCGCCGAAAATTCCACAATTCTTTTCAAAAACTGTATTCTTCGACTACTGTTTTCTGGGCCATTATCGGCGTTTAGGATCAAAGTGTCTTTGGTGAGATGATAATCACTTTCCATCCAATATTTCTCAATTGCATCCACCATAAAATCTGCGGTTACCTTCGATTTGGTAAAAGACAAGTCGATTGCATCTTTCGTTACATCATATATTCCAAAAGGGGTTACGAACTCGTTAGAAAAATCATGATCTGCAGCCTTTACTAAAGCTCGATTATAACCGCCTCTTGAAAAATCGCCAATTTTCACACGATCCTTCGTATCAACGGATATTCGCACAGCGTTATCCTTATCTCCGTAGGCTTCGTGTACCCTATTTAGATTCTCGAATATGACATCCGTTTGTTCGATTTTCTTCATTGGCTTCACTTTACGTACCTTTTTGAGCGTATATCCAAGCTGATTAACCTTGGTGTTTAACGTTTGATTGGTCGGTAATTCTTTCTCTGTATAGTTTTTTTCCTGAATTAGTTTTTTTCTGATTTCCTTCACCGTAAGTCTTGTAAATAATCGAACGGATTTAAAACTAGGGTCAGTTTGACTCTGTGGATCAATAATTGACTTCAAATCTTCGAGTAGATTAGGAAGTTTTTCCTCCGCTAAATGACGCCCTCTTGCTGAAAAATTATCATTGATCGGTATGCCGCTCTCTAGTTCCAAAAATCCTTTATTGATTGTGTTTCTGCTAGTTTTAAAAATCTTAGAAACAATTGTGCGACCCCCACGTCCAACTTCTTTGGCCATCTTCGCTAATGTGACTCGCTTATCGGTGCCTGTTAGTTTAACAGTATTCTCTATTAAAATCTCTTTACATCTGTCGATGAATTCAGGTATCATTTTCATACTTCCTTCTGTTTGTTTTGGTTTGACTTGGTAACTCTATCAAAACACAACACGAAGGATTTTTCTATTTACCTGACCTATTCATTCAATTTTATTATTGATCCGAATTGTTCCGTGTATTTCTTGAACGTGCCTAAGAAGCAGATCAATTCGATCTTGAAAAAATTTCAAATGCCTGATGCAGCAGGGGTCATTCAAACCATTAACGATTTACGCATTTTTGAGGTATTGAAGAAGCTTTAATTGTAAAAAAGCTAGTAAGAGAAGGAATCACCATTCCTCTCACTAGCCTTTTGTGAAATTGCGCTACACACGCTATTGCACGTCATTATTCATTCAGATACGTATGAACCCGATTTTGAATCAGCTTGCTCACTTCTTCTGCAGAGAGCCAGTTTTCCTTTTGGCATTTGCAGCTTTCCGTTTTGCAGATTTTGTGCAGATTCATTTTTCTTTATAAAACTATCTTTTATTGCACTTTCAAATGAATAATTTCGTCAGCCAAGTTAACTAAATAGCATTCATTACTTACAGGAACTATTACTATTGCATTACCTCTTTTATGACAAGAGGTCTTATCGAGTATTTCAAATCTAGCACTTATAAAATGTATTGGGAAGATTGGGAATGGGATAATACTGCTTCTTCGGAGGTTTCTTAGGAAAAATAAGAGAATTAATCCCTTTGCGGGGAGTAATTCTCTCGGCGGGTTCATTAACATGTCTGTCTCTTCACAATTAAGTCACCGTCCATCCGCCGTCAATCGGCAGTATGGCGCCATTAATGTGACCGGCGTCCTCCGAAGCCAGGAACAGCGCAGCTTCCGCTATATCTTCCGGTTTTCCGTACTCGCGCACAGGAATGCTGTTCAAGATTTGCCAGTTGATCTCTTCCGGAACCGCCAGCATCATATCGGAAATAATTCTTCCGGGCGCCAACGAATTTGTGGTTATCCCGAATTGTCCCATCTCTCCGGCCAGTGACCGGGTCAGTCCATTTATTCCGGTCTTCGTCGTGATGTAATGAGCACCCGATACATCAATATACTTTTGTCCAGCGATGGATGACATATTAATGATTCTTCCGTATCGTTGCTTTTTCATGTGCGGCAGCACAAATCGGGCACAATAGAAGGCACCGTTCAGATTGACATTCACGACTTGTTGCCATTCAGTGACACTCATGCGGTCTATCGGTACCTTCATACCATCTTGCTTGGGGGAAATGCCTGCATTATTGACCAATACGTCGATCCTTCCCTGTTGAGAAACAATGTGTTCGACCATGTTCTCTACCTCTCCGGGATCCGCTACGTTGGCGGCAGCAATAATCGAGCTCCCGCCAGTTTTCAAGATTTCCTCATGTACCTGTGCCACACTATCAGCCGTTATATCATTTAAGATGACGATATAACCATGGGCAGCGAACTTGAGCGCAATACATCTACCGATACCACGACCTGATCCCGTCACGAGAGCTACTCGATCCATTCCAACTCCACCAATCTTCTATAGTATTGTAACCTCTGCTTCATGTATCACCTTAATCCGATGATAGATGACGCTGTACAAAAGGACGTTTAACTGGCTTCATCCGTTTACAAATGTACCGCTTTCTCTATAAAAAAAATCGGTTAATAACATAAATCTGCCATCGGTATATTATTCTGCGAGCAGAAATCCGCATATTTTTTCATTCGGTAAAAAACGTCATCTTGCAAAATCAATTTGTCATCATCGTCGATATATTCAATGACCCCCCCGATGATGAACAGTGTGATCATCTCCTCTTCCCCATCTACCACGAGTGTATGGATGTCGCCTGGCGGTTCGTACACAACCATACCCGGCTTGGCAACCCACGTTCGTTCCAAATACCTCCACTGTCCCTGCAATGTATAGGCAAACACCTGTCCACCGGTATGTCTGTGACGTTTTATACCGGCGCTATTGGGTGTTATTTTCGTAAGATGGGCAAAAGTGCCCGTAGCCAAGTCAAAGCGAATCGGTTTAAACCATACCCCATCGAAAGTTGGGACCCAAGGGATTTTATCCAGTTCAATCGCTTGATCCGGTAATGCCGTTTTTAAAGTAAATTCATATAAATTCATAGCTAACATCCTCCTCGTTTGTTTACCTCGTAAATCATCATTACGATGGAATTACGTCATTTGAAATATTTCAAAACAGTAGCTGAAGAATTACATTTTAGCAAAGCTGCAGCTCGTTTAAATATGGCACAGCCACCATTAAGTCTTCAAATTCGCCAATTAGAAGAAGAAATAGGGGTACCACTTTTTCATCGAACGAAAAGGAATGTAGAGCTAACCGAAGAAGGAAAAGTGTTTTTAGAAAAAGTTCATCAACTTTTCAAGAGTCTAGATGAAGCAATTGAAACGGTAAGAAAGGTGAACCGTGGAGAGGTTGGGGAAATCATTATTGGTTTCATTGCTTCAGCAGTTTATGATATTCTTCCAACCATCATTAAGCATTACAGAAAACAACACCCTGCGATTCATGTGGTTTTAAAGCAGTTAACGTCTGCAGAACAAATCAAAGCCTTACAAGAGGGGACAATACAAATAGGGATACTTTCTGAACCCTCTGAAAGTGACGCGATTAATTTTGAAGTAATTAGACGAGAACCAATGGTTATAGCCTTACCGAAAGAACATCCTTTAGCTTCCGAAACATCCTTGATCGATCTTATTGATTTAGCCAATGATCCATTTATTTGAATACCGTTACATTAGGAATAACAAATTTAGTACTGTAACGGCTCTTGCATGGCAAAGCGAAAATCGTTCACCGTACACGCATTAATTAATCTAGTAAGAGAATCTGTCATCCCGATTTTTAATCAATATGATTGTTAATGATATCCCTTTAGTTCAGTAGGGGTCCTGTTCAAGACAGCTCCGTTATGACTACTCGAACAAGTCCAAGATTGGCAGAAACATGAATAACACACCTTACGATGATTCGAAAATAAAGCCCGAATTCCCGGGGACGGCATTACGGACACGGTCAGTAGAACGAGATAAAAATACGTTTTTCATTCGTTCAAATGATCAATAGATGCTCAATAAAGTCGCAGACTGCGGATTTGTTATTTATTAGGAGCCTGAAGAGGGATTTGACCTACCCAAAGACGGATAATCGCTTCTAGTGAATCCTCGATCCACTGTTCTCCATGTTCAAATGCCTCTTCCAGCTTTGCAGGGCGAGGCATGATACTAAACACAGCATCTATACCGTGCTTATAAACTTCTTTGTAGCCTTGCCCTAAACCTCCAGATAAACAAATTACAGGAAGTTGAAATTGCTTGGCACGCTTAGCTACTCCTACCGGTGTCTTACCCATGGCCGTTTGGAAATCAGTATTTCCTTCGCCCGTAATGACGAGATCCACATCTTCAGCTAGACGATCAAATGAACAGAGCTCCATAATCATCTCGATACCGCTTAACAGCTTGGCTCCAGCGAAAGCCACAAGACCTGCCCCTAATCCACCAGCAGCCCCGCCTCCTGCAACATCTAAAAGCGAGATCCCTAACGTTTCTTTCACTTGATGTGCCATATGTTCCAATCCTTGATCCAAATGCGCGATCATTTCCGGTGATGCCCCTTTTTGGGGACCAAAAACGGCCGAGGCTCCTTTTTCACCACATAATAGGGTGACTACGTCACAAGCGACAATAATTTCGGCCTCATCTATTCGTGGATCCCGGCCGGAAATATCGATTTTCATTAATTGAGTTAAAGCGTCGCCTCCGAAAGGAAGTTCTTTACCTTGTTGATCCAGAAAACAATAGCCCAATGCCTGAGCCATTCCAACTCCGCCGTCATTAGTCGCACTACCTCCAATTCCAATAATAATACGATTGCAGCCCCGATCGAGCGCAGATTTGATAAGTTGGCCCGTACCATATGAAGTCGTAATAAGCGGATTTAGTTCCTCTTTGGGAACCAATGTTAGACCCGAAGCCGCAGCCATTTCGATGATTGCCGTTTTGTGCTCGGGAATGAAACCATAAAACGACGGCACCGGCTTTCCAAGCGGCCCGATGACGCTTTCTGGTATGATTTGACCCTTCATTACCTCAATTAGAGCTTCTACCGTGCCTTCTCCCCCATCGGCCATAGGCAAAAGCCTGACCTCGGCTGACTGATCGACACGCTTAATCCCTCGTTCCATGGCTTTGGTCACTTGCAAAGCGGAAAGACTACCTTTGTATGAATCCGGTGCTATTAAATATTTCAATTATTATCTCCTTGAGGGTGAAAGGTTCCTGTAAATCAGACTCTTTCGCCCTTTTCGTTGTAGCAGTAAAAACCCCGCCCTGTTTTACGTCCTACAGTACCCGCCTCGACCATCTTCACCAGCAGTGGACATGGTCGATACTTAGAGTCGTTAAAGCCCTCATAAAGTCCTTGCATGGTGGCTAAAAGTGTATCAAGACCAACAAAATCAGCTAAAGTAATTGGGCCCATCGGATGATTCGCACCCATTTTCATGGCGGTATCGATATCGTCAGGCTTAACCCCTTCCATAACCAAATAAATCGCTTCATTCATCATGGGTACGAGGATGCGGTTGACGATAAACCCAGGGTAATCCTTACACTCTACCGATATCTTTCCTATGCTTTTAGCAAATGCCATCATTGTGTGAAATACCTCATTAGAAGTAAGCAATCCCGGGGTCACTTCGAGCAACTCCATCATCGGCGCAGGGTAGAAGAAGTGGGCGCCTATCACATGCTCGGGACAGCGTGTGACTGAGCCTAGTGCAGATACAGAGAGCCCTGAGGTGTTAGATGCCAATATCGTACCAGGACGTACGACTTCATCCAGTTGCTTAAAAATCTTTTTCTTTAGCTCTAAATTTTCCGGGACGGCCTCAATTACAAGGTCAACTCCAACCAAAACACTCATGTCGGTGGCAGTCGTCAACCTATTAAGGGCAGCTTCTGCCTTTACAGTTGTGCTTTTTCCTTTTTCTACCTTACGCTGTAGCAGCCGCTTGATATTGGTTAAACCTTTTTGCAGCTGTTCATTGGAAATGTCCACCCAGATGACGTCATAGTCCGCTTCTGCAATCACTTGTGCTATTCCCGAACCCATTAGTCCTGCACCAACAACTCCTACTTTACTTATCTTCACAGTAATGGTCCCCTTTAATTGCTTAAAATCGATGTGCTTGCAAAAAATTCATTGGAAAAACCCATCGGACTATCCTTAAATATCCGTAAATCCATCATTTTCAATTCACTAGATATAATCGGTTTGAATTCCATCAAGCTCAAAATTTCTTTTTCCAAGTCAATTCCCGGTGCAATTTCGGTTAAGACCAGACCTTCCTTCTTCAGTTCAAAAACGGCCCTTTCGGTGACAAAGATCACGGGCTGTCCCTTTTGCCGCGCATAGCGGCCGCTGAATGTAATCTGGTTCACCTGATTTAAAAACTTTTTTGCTTTTCCTTCCGTAACAATCCGCAGTTTGCCGTTTTCGATCGCCACTTCAAGCCCTCCGGCCGTGAAGGTTGCGCAGTAAACTACTTTTTTCGCTGGCTGAGTGATATCGATAAACCCACCGCAGCCTACCGTTTTCGTGCCGAATTTACTCACGTTGACATTGCCTTCACCATCTGCCTCGGCAAGCCCCATAAATGTCACATCGACGCCGCTGCCGTTATAGTAATCGAACTGATAGCCATGTTCAATAATTGCTTCGGCATTTTTGGTAATCCCAAAATCGATGCCTCCCTCAGGAATACCGCCAATGACTCCGGACTCTACGGTCAGCGTGATCGCTTTATTGATTCCCTCTTCATTGGTGATTGGTCCAACCATATCTCCTGGGATGCCTGTTCCCAGATTCACGACAGCATCTGGAAATAGTTCCATTATCGCACGGCGGCCAATGATCTTGCGAACACTAAGCGGCAAAGGCTTACTCGTAGATTCAGGTACCCTTACATCCCCCGCAAAAACGGGTTCGAAGAAAAAAGAAGAAGACTGACGATGCTCTTCAATTGCATTTTCTGCTACGATGATCCCATCCACATATATACCTGGAATTACAATTTGTTTCGGATGTAAATTATCATTTTTTGTTAAATATTTTACTTGAACAAACACTTTCCCGCCATTTGCCTTTGCGGCTTGAGCAATAGAGATGGCCTCATATTTAATAGCCTCTTCCTCCATCGTTACGTTTCCCTTTTCATCTGCCGTTGTCCCCCGGATGATCGCCACATCGATCGGATGACTTTTATAAAAAAGATATTCCTCGCATTGAAGCTGAAGAACTTCTACAATATCCTCACTTTGTCTAGAACGCTCATTAATCTTTCCACCCTCTACACGCGGATCAATAAACGTGCCTAGGCCCACCTTGGAAAAGTTACCCGGTTTCCCTGACGCCATGGCGCGAAAAAGATGCACAAGCTGCCCTTGAGGAAGGCAATAAGCTTCCACTTTGTTGTTGTGAATGAGTTCTCCCCATTTGGGAGCAAGTCCCCAGTGGGCTCCAATAATTCGCTTGATCAGCCCCGGATGTGCCAAACGTTGTATACCATTTACCCTGTCGCTTTGACCCGCACCGTGGAGCAGTGTTAAATTATTGGGGTACCCTGTTTCCAGAAAACTACGCTCAATCTCATTTAAAATTGTTCCGCAGGCCCCCATCAAAGTAAAGCCAACTGTAGCCAACGTTGCGCCTTCTTTTAAATAAGGCAGAACTTCCTTTGCTTTTACCACTTTACTCATCGTCTCACCCCTAATGTTTACGATTTTCTTCTTACCATAACCGTTTGAATACCTTCTTGTGTGACGGTACCCTCTTGATTAACCAATTGCACATAAAAATGAATGATTCCCCGATCCGGCTTGCTCTTGCTTTCGATCTTTTCCTGTACAGTAACAACCCCATGAACGGTATCTCCAAAAAATATCGGAGTCGTAAATTTCCATTTATCAACATTCAGCAAGGCAATTCCTGTGCCTTCGAACAATCCTAAGCGAAAAATTAGGCCATGTGAGATAGACAAGCCTAACAATCCTTGGGCTAACCGTTTACCAAACAGACTATTCTTCGCAAACTCTTCACTTGTATGCAGTTCATTCATATCGCCCGACATGGCGGAAAAATAAACAACATCCGTTTCCGTAATGGTGCGTGTGGGAGTACGAAAGGTTTGCCCTTCTTCGTATTCGTCAAAATAAATTCCTACCATAAGATAATTCTCACCCTTCATGCCATTAATGAAACCCAAGGTATGCCGCTTTCACTTCTGGATCTACCATTAACTCTTTGCTTGTACCGAATATATTAATAACTCCGTTTTCTAATACATACCCTCTATCGGCTATAGATAATGCGATAGGTACGTTTTGTTCAACGATCAACATGGCCATATCGGAAGTTTTATGAATTTCACCAAGCTTTTCATACATTTGTTCCACGATAATAGGCGCTAGACCGGATGAGGGCTCGTCTAATATAAGCAATTTGGGTCGTAACATTAATCCGCGAGCAACGGCCAACATTTGCTGTTCCCCGCCAGACATCGTACCTGCCAACTGGTTTTTTCGCTCTGCTAAGCGCGGGAATAAGCTTAACACATAATCCAAGCTTTCTTTGCGATGGTCTTTAGCTACTTTCACATAGGAACCCAAGATTAAATTATCCAAAACCGACATTTCGGTAAATACTCTGCGTCCTTCGGGTACATGGGCTACGGCCATCTTAGCGATATCATACGCATTTTGGCCAATCAAATTGGCCCCATCAAGTTCAACGCTGCCCTGAAGTGGGGCTAACAAGCCGCTAATCGTTTTGAGCAGTGTTGTCTTCCCTGCACCGTTGCTGCCAACAATGGCTACACATTCACCAAGTTTAACCTCCAATGAAATTCCTTGAAGAGCTTTTATCGCTCCGTAAGAAACATGTAGATTTTCCACTTTAAGCATGTTGTGTGAACCCCTTCCCCAAATACGCCTCGATCACGGCAGGATTGTTCATAACCTCTTTCGGAACCCCTTGTGCCAGCATAGAGCCAAAGTTTAAGACTACTACTCTGTCGGAGATGGTGTTGATTACTTTCATGACGTGCTCTATAACCACGAGCGTGACCCCTGCCTCTTTTACTTTCCAGATCAATTTAATCGCTTCTTCCACCTCAATGGAATTTAGTCCGGCCAAAGCTTCGTCCAGCAGCAATAAAGTTGGCTTTGTGGCTAGGCTTCTAGCGAATTCCAGCCTCCGTTGATCAATGATAGAGAGGGTTCTCGCCACAGAGTGCACTTTATCGCCTAAGCCTACAAATTCAACCATCTCCATAGCTTCCTGCTCTGCACGAAGCATATTGGACGTGTTCAAAAACGCACCTACCATCACATTCTGCAGCACGCTCATATCTCCAAAGGGACGTGTTACTTGAAAAGTACGACTGAGCCCTTTTTTACAAATTACGTTTGGAGATAATCCGGTAATATTCTGGCCATTAAGTTTCACTTCACCAGTATCTGAAGTATATACCCCGGTGATCAGGTTGAATGTGGTCGATTTACCGGCACCGTTAGGTCCGATGACACCTAAAATCTCACCTTTGTTCACATGAAAGCTCAAATCATTAACGGCAAGGAGGCCGCGGAATCGCTTGGATATATTTTTCACCTCTAAAATGGGTTGACTCATCTTTAATTGTCTCCTTTCGTTGATTTTCCACTAGGGAGGATAGCAAGAAGCTTGTTGTATAGTCTAGTGAGCGGTCTAATTAAGCCATTGGGTAACACAATAACCACGACAATCAAAATAATGCCATACAGAAAATAATTGATCCCTTGAATGGAGCCAAAACCAAGCCAGTCGGTTATCGTTATCGCAATCTCAATGAACGGCTTCATGACGATGGCACCGATCACCGGGCCAAACACTGTGCCCAGTCCGCCAATGATCGAGACCATGGCAAATTCGACCGACATCGGAATATCAAATACTGATTTAGGTTCAATAAAATACATATATTGTGCATACAATGTGCCGACAAGCGACATCGTAAACGCGCTAATCGCCAATGCAATATGCTTCACACGCGGAATATTTACACCTACGGCCGTAGCTGCTTGATCATCCTGTCCCATGGCAATCATGTAATATCCGAGACGAGAATGTTCAATTTTTTTCACAAGGAAAAGCATAGCTACCAAGAAGGCCAGAAAAATATAGAAATAAGGCAATTTGTTAGAGAACTGAAGCATCAGGAATGATTCCATGTAAGGAACAGAGATACCTTCTGCCCCGCCGGTAAATCCACGAAATTTGGTGACTAATAATAGAGCGACCTGGGAGAACACAATCGTTGCAATCGCAAAGTAATGCCCTCTTAATCGCATCAAGCTCATCCCCATCACATATCCAACAATGACGGAAAAGATCCCGCCGACAATCATACCGATCCAGGGACTTACATTCAGCTTGACCAGTAAAAGCGTTGAGGTATAGGCACCAATCCCGAAGAAAAGCGCATGCCCGAGGGAAACTTGTCTTGCATATCCGCCGAATATATTCCACGAAACCCCTGCAATTGAAAACAATAAAATCATGTTGAGAATATTTTGATAGTACTCGTTAACGGTCAGTGGAGCCAAAGCGAATAAAATCAACCCGATGATAGGTACATACACCTTAGGCTGTGTATAAGAAAAAGTTTTAGAACCAGTTGCGTCAGCCAATTTTACTGGACTGCTCGGTTTGTCTGTCATCACATCATTTATATGTTTGGTTTGAACGCTCATATTATGTCGCTCCCTTTGAAGAAAATAGTCCACTAGGCTTGATCATCAAAACGATCAAGAAAAGGATAAATGCCGCAAGAAGTCCGGAGTTCGCGCTAATATATTGAATACCAAAAGATTCTGCGACACCCAGGATGAGACCGCCAATAAGAGCACCTTTTAAATTCCCAAGTCCGCCCAGAATGACAACAATGTAAGCCATTAGCCCAAAGTGTGCCCCAGCGAGTGGCTGTACATATTGGAATGTACCGATAGCGGTACCGGCTGCTCCCGTGAGAGCTGCAGTAATACCAGCAGCAATTAGAAAAATCCGGTTGGTATTGATCCCCATAAGCATAGCTGTTTCACGGTCCAATTTCGCTGCCTTCATCGCTTTACCTAAATCCGTTTTGGAAAGGAAAAGGAATAATAAAGCGGCCAAGAGAATCGAAAGCACAAAACCAACCAGCATATTTAACGGGACCACTAACTCTCCAAGCTTAATAATTTTTTCTCTCCAGATAAAATTAATGGAGCGAGTCGTGGAACCGAACACCATTAAAGCTCCATTTTGCAAAACCAACTGCAACCCTACGGTCAAAAATATTTGCGTAAGCGGAGGCGCCTTCATAATATGGCTAAACAAATATTTCTGAATGATCATCCCCACTAGAAACATCGTGGGAACGGATATAAATAAGGTTAAAAGCGGATCCATACCACTTAACACCCAGGTCCAATAAGAAGCGTACATTCCCATCATGACAAATTCACCATGGGCGAAGTTTACAATATCAACAACCCCAAATAATAAGGTTAAACCAATACTAATCAAAGCATAAATTCCACCGATTAAAAGTCCGTTAATTAGCACTTGCATTAATAAATCCATCATTTCACCACCTATAAGTTCTTCTATGTAAATCGGGAGTGTGTTACCCACTCCCATCCTGATTATTTATTTAAATGATGCTTTTGCATCTTCATTAGGAAAAACTGTTTTCGGGATGCCATCTTGCCATTGAATCATAACCGGATGTACGTTCTTGTTCCATCCTGTTTGATCAAATTCCATATTGCCGCCTGGCATAATGTTGCCTTTATCACCTTCTTTTAGTTGTAAAGAAGCTAATGCGTCACGAATTTTTTGCGGGTCAGCAGAGGCTGCTTTTTCAATTGCATGAGCTATGACCCACATAGCCGAGTAAGCTTCGCCGGAGTGTTCCGTGATAAACTCACCGTTCTTTTCCTTGTAGCGTTTCGCCACATCTTCAATACCTTTTTTGTTCACGTCAAGGTTCCAAGAAGCTACGGACAAAACTCCTTCAGCATCTTTACCTAATTCTTTGTAGAATTCAGGCATCAAGTATCCGGCTCCACCACCCACGGTTGTAATATTTACGCCATATTGTTTAATTGTTTTTTGAATTAGAATGGCATCCTGCAAGTAAGACACGGGGAACAATATTTCTGCTCCAGAAGCCTTGATTTTGTTTACAAGCGGAGAAGCATCCGCAAAGTTTGCTTGATACGGCTCGGAAAGTACAATGTCGAGCCCTAACTCTTTGGCTGTTTTGGATAATCCTTGGGAAGTCGAGGTTCCATAACTGGTTTCCTCGAATACAATGGCCACTTTAGGTTTCTTACCAAGCTGATCCACAAGATATTTCTTTGAAAACGCTACTTGTGTATTTCCAAACATGGATCCTTTTGGAGATACCTGGAACAAGTATTTCATTCCACGAGAGGTCAAGCTGTCGGAAATTGAAGCGGTTACAAACGGAATTTTAGCGCGCTCCGCCACCTCAGAAGTAACAATAGACAATGAACTGGAGTAGTCACCGGTAATCACGGATACCTTCTTATTCTGGATCAGGCGCTCTGTTGCCGATTTAGCTGTTTCCGGTTTGTCACTTGGATCTACCGTCTCCAATTTGATCTTAGCGCCACCAAGAGACTTAATCCCTCCCGCAGCATTAATGTCTTCAGCTGCCAATTCAACCGCTTTCAATGCAGCGCCACCTAGACGGGCCAAGCTTGCTGACGTAGGATAAAGCACACCTACAACCACATCATCAACTTTCGCCTTTTCCGCACCAGAAGAAGCCCCTTGTTTTGCTGAACCGTTATCCCCGCCGCCGCATGCTGCTAAGCTCACTGCTAGCACACCAGAAAGCGCAACTGTCGTGAAACTCTTTAACCATCTTTTCATTTAAAACCCTCCCATTGAATCTTGTTGTTATTCATTTCTATTAAATTGGGTTGCAAGATGCATAAGACCCAAATAATAAACACGTTCATCCATCAGCTTGAGGTTTGGAGAAATGAGCGGAACAAAATCCATCTGCTCGAGGACGTCTTTTGTTAAATCGATACCCGGAGCGATTTCTATTAATTCCATTCCCCTAGGAGTTAATTGCAACACAGCTCTTTCCGTTATAATAAGCACCGGTTGTTGACTAGCTGCCGCAAACTTTCCGTTAAAAGTAATCTGTTGAACCTTGTTGACGAATTTTTTAAACTTACCCTCTTTTTTGATCAAAATTTTCCCATTTTCAATTTCTATGGCTAGTCCTCCAGATGTAAAGGTAGAGCAGAATACTACTTTTTTCGCAGATTGGGTGATATCGATAAACCCGCCGCAGCCCGGGGAACGGTGCCCAAACTTACTTACATTGACATTCCCTTCACTATCGATCTCAGCGGCCCCCATAAAGGTGACATCCACGCCACAGCCGTTATAATAGTCAAATTTGTATGAATTATCAATGATTGCTTCGGGATTTTTAGTGACGCCAAAATCTCCGCCTCCGATGGCAATTCCGCCAATGGTGCCTACCTCAACTGATAGCGAAACCTGACCATCCATTCTTTCCTCACCAATAATGGAACCAACGGAATCTCCAGGAATACCCACGCCCAGGTTAACAGTGTCCCCTAATTTCACTTCCATTACTGCCCTTCTGCCAATTAGCTTTTTCATATCAAGGCCCTTAATTTCCCGGTTAATGCTTAGGGGCTCCTCTATTTCCCCTAAAAGATGGGGATCATAATAGGCCAACGAGGTCATGCGATGATTCTCTGTTGGATTTTCACAAAGTACGACTTCATCCACAAAGATCCGCGGAATCACGACCTCCTTAGGCTTCAACGTATTGCCTTGCACGATCTTCTTGACTTGAAAAATCACTCTGCCTCCGCTTGCTTTAACCGCTTGAACTGCGGACATCACCTCTAATTTGGCACATTCATCTTCCATGGTGATATTCCCGTATTCATCTGCGGTGGTTCCCCGGCCTAGATACAGATCAAAAGTTAGGCTTGGATAAAAGAGATAATCTTTGTCGTTGAATGGATGATATTGAACCACTTCAAAGCCGCTATCGATGGCCTTTTGGTTCATCTTCCCCCCTTCTAACCGGGGATCGATAAAGGTTGAAAGTCCAATTTCCGAGAGAACCCCTGGCTTCCCGGAGGCTGCCGCTTTGTACATTGAGAGGATCTGACCCATTGGAAGGCAGAACGCCTCCACTTTATTTTGTTTAATTAATTCCTCAATTTTAGGAGATAATCCCCAATGGGTTCCGATGATTCGCTTTAACAAAGGTACATGTGCAAAATGTTCCATACCGCGTCGAGTATCACTTTGTCCGGCTGAATGGATGAAGGTCAAATCTCTTGGCGTCCCTGTTTCCAAAAAGCACTCTTCAATTTTTTGGTAAATTTCCTCGGCCACACCAACCATGCTAAACCCTGTGGAGAGAATTGTACTGTTATTTGGGATGCTAGCCGCCACTTCTGCTGCGGTTGTGATTTTCACCTTGCGTATCAAAGCACCATGCCACCTCCGATATTGATAACTTCACCGGTAATATAGGAAGCCGTATCCGATGCTAAGAAGGCGATCAAATTAGCAACATCCTCAGGATCCCCAGCACGTCCCATCGGGATTTTGGAAATCATCAGATCCCATACTTTTTCGGGTACGCCGCGAGTCATATCGGTATCGATAAAACCAGGACAGATTGCATTAACTGTTACATTATATCTGGCTAGTTCACGGGCTGCAGTCTTTGTCAAACCGACTACACCTGCTTTGGATGCAGCATAGTTCGCCTGCCCTACATTCCCCAACCAGCTTGCGGAGGAGATATTAATAATGCGACCGAATGTTTGCTCTCTCATCTTAATACTGGCAGGTTGCATGGTGTTGTATGTACCCGTGAGATTTACGGATATGACATCATCCCACTGATTACGCTCCATTTTGTGAAGCATCCCATCCCGATTAATTCCGGCGTTATTGACCAGAATATCAAGCTTACCGCGCTTTTCAACGGTTGTTTCAATTAAGTTGCGTGCCGCCTCCGTATCAGCGACATTGATTACAAAATAGTCTACATCCAATCCTCTTTCACGCAATTCATTCACGGTAGCCGAAGCGATTTCTTCACTAATGTCACATATGGTTACAGCGGCTCCAAGTTCAGCAAGTTTGATTGCGATTGCTTTTCCTATTCCTCTGCCAGAACCTGTTACAATTGCTGACTTTCCGTTTAAACTGATCATGTTCATTCACTCCTCATGGTTTTTTTAACAAGATTAAGCTCTTTCAAATAGGGTGGCGATTCCTTGCCCACCGCCAATACACATCGATACAATTCCATATTTGGAAGTACGTCTTTCCATTTCCGCCAGTATCTTAACCGTAAGGATACAACCTGTAGCCCCAATCGGGTGTCCAAGTGCAATAGCGCCTCCGTTTACATTTACTTTAAGCGGATCGATACCCAGATCCTTAATAACGGCAACAGATTGTGAGGCGAAGGCTTCATTTAACTCTAACAAATCGATATCATTTAACGTCAAACCCGATTTTTGCAATACTTTTTTAACTGCTGGTGATGGTGCAAAACCCATTATCTCTGGCTCAACACCGGCTACTGCTTGTTCACGCACATAAGCTAGCGGTATTAATCCCAATTCCTTAGCTTTTCTGGCACTCATCATTACAACAGCTGCAGCTGCATCGTTTATTCCAGAGGAATTTCCCGCAGTAACCGTACCGCCATCTTGGAAAGCAGGCTTGAGCGCTGCTAGCTTCTCCAGCGTGGTTTTTCGCGGATGCTCATCTGTATCAAATATAATGGCTTCGCTACGGAGCTGCGGAATTTCTACGGGAACGATTTCACCTTTGAACTTACCGGAATCTATAGCGGCTATGGCTTTGATCTGACTTTCAAACGCGAACTGGTCTTGTTCCTCACGGGAAACATTAAAGCGCTTACTTACGATCTCTGCAGTAATACCCATCGCATAATTTCCAAATGGATCCGTAAGCGCGGTTACTAATCCGTCTTCTAACTGAGAGTGACCAAACTTGTATCCATACCTTGCTTTTCGCACATAGTAAGGAAGGAGATCCATATTTTCTGTTCCGGCGGCTACAATAATTTCCGCTTCTCCAGAACGGATTGCCTGTGCAGCATTATTAATCGCTTGTAATCCTGATCCACATAAACGATTTACGCTGTATGCGTTACTATGGGTAGGAAGTCCGGCACGAAGCGCGCACATTCTCGCAATAAATGCGCTTTCAGCAACTTGACCAACACAACCAACGATGACATCTTCAACACTTTCAGGAGCAACCTTAGCGCGCTTTAATGCCTCTCTAATAGCAACTGCCCCTAAATCAGCAGCATGAATATCTTTTAATGCGCCCCCAAAAGTTCCTATCGCTGTTCGAGCCGCGCCTACAATAACAACCTCTACAACTCTCATCCTTTTCTCCTCCAAAAATATTTATTTATGTTTTCTGCAGAACAGCAAATATCATATTGAACTGCCACTGCTTTCACGAACAACCAATGATGGGGTTAATATAATTTGCCTGTTTTGGCCTTCATCCTTTCCCTCGATCATTTGTAACATAAACTCCATGGAGATTTTCCCCATTTCATAAGTAGGATGATCGATCGTGGACAAGGGTACAATAAAATTTTCCGAAAATGAATTGTTATCATTTCCAATTACAGCTATATCGTCAGGTACACGAATCCCGGATTCCCTTAAAGCCTTAATGGCACCAAAGGCAACTAGGTCACTCGCAGCGCAAATGGCATCCGGAAGCACCTTCACTTCACTAAGCATTTTCTTTACATTGGTATAGCCAGATTCCTGGGAATAGCTTCCTTGAAACATAAGGGAGTCATCAATCTGGAGTCCATTTTGCCGCATGCCACTAATAAATCCTTCCCATCTTTCCCTTGCCGTGGAAATTTGCAGATCACCGGCAAAATAGGCAATTCTTTTTTTACCCTGTGAAACCAAATGCTTTACGGAGAGTTCCGATGTAAGCGGGTTATTAACACCCACAAAATTTCGGTCATAAGCAGGAGGTTTTCGATTAACAAGTACATACTTAATCCCCGTTCTCTCTACTCGTTGTAAATCATCTTGATGCGAAATACTTGTCAGTAGAAGACCATCCACCCGTTTTTCCATTAAAACTTTTAAATAATTGTTAAAGCGATCATGGTCATTGGAAGTAATACAAAGAATTAGACTAAAGTTCTTTTTCATCGCTGCATCATCCATACCTTTGATCATTGCCGCGTAATAAGGGTTTGAAATATCAGTAATGATTACCCCAACAGTAAGGGTACTGTTCATTTTCAAACTCCTTGCTATTGCATTCGGCCTATAATTCAATTCCTCAATCGCTGTATTTACCCTTTCTGCAAGCTCTGGACTGACGTAAGCAGATTTGTTAATGACCGCTGATACTGTTGCAATGGAAACCCTTGCAACTTTGGAGATATCTTTCATTGTTACCATTTCTGCTCCTCCATTTTTAACGCGAAACGTTTAGCTAAACGTTTCGCTAACAGCTAAATAATTACCGCATGTTAATAATAAAGTCTATTTGCGAATGCAATTTTGATTCATTAGGTCATGAAAACGCTTGCGTTAATCGTGAAAATACCATTATTTCGAATAAGTTAAGGTATATCTAGTCTCATTTTCCCAATTAAATTATCCCAAACTCAAAATTTGTTCGTTCTGTTCTTATCCAACGAAACGTTTAGCTCGTCTTGGAAACAGTATAAAATATAATTCACAAAAATTCAACACTTTTTATTTCACACTTTAATTCCAGATTGATAGTGGATTACTAATCCTTACAGCTGTAATGGAACCACCTGGGCTATTAATATACATTGTGATATCTTTGTCCTGATAGGCTGAGCTCTCACTAATTCTGTTGACTTGGTCATGGTAATACTCTGTTAGTGGAATAAACGCCTCCTTAGTATCATCAAATACGATAAGACGGTATTTACTGTTCACTCCCTTAGGACAGAATACATGAAAATACGAGGCCACTACCTCCTTCACCTCCATCTTTTTTTCACAAAAAAATGGACAGTAACTTCTTTGCGGCGGCAAAACAGGCGAAACGTTTATGGAAATTGAGCGAAGAAATGACCGGTGTGAAATTTGAATTCTAAAGGATAATATTTCTCTGTTTGCCTCCTGCTTGTTCTCAATTTGAATTTTATTTTCCTTCGTAACTTCTTTCTCACTATCCTCCCTCTATGGAGAATCGCTTTTCTCTTAAATGCTCACGTTTTCTTAGGATTTTGACCGGTTGTTCTGTTAAATAGATAACATTCCATTGGAATTTGTAGATTAAGAAATTTATGGGGCTATTGAAGGCGCAAAAAGTCTCCACCTAAAACCACTCATTTTAAAAAGTGTTAAATTCGGTAAAGTATGGTTGCACCTTTGGATCTCCACACCAGCTCATGGTGGTGAACCCTCCCATATCTCACAGAGTCTATGCTCCCACATTCCTTCATTCAACTTGTCCATGAGGTGGAGGTCAGATATGCTGCCCGACAGGATCTTCGTCCGTATGTTAACGTCGTTCTGACTCATCCATGCTTCTTGTTATCTTGCTTTACTTCGGTCATTTATCACTAAAATCGTTCATTAAGCTGCTTGCGGTAACTCTGTAAATCGAGGAATATCCTGGATCATCTTTTCTTCACTGAACTCATGTCCCTTTTTCAATATGCCAAAAAAGATACGTATAAGCTTGTTACATAACGCAATGAGAGACTGCATCTTCTTCAATGGATTTACAAGACGTTTCGTGTAATACTCGTGTAAGGCTCGGAAGGCTGCATTTTTAGCAACCAACGGCATCATTACTCTAAAAAGCAAGGCACGAAGGCGTTTCCTGCCTCTCTTGGTTATCTTGGTTTGTCCGATGTGTTTTCCTGAGGAATTTGTTTTCAAATTCAATCCTGCAAGTTTCATAATCTGCTTTGGATGACGGTACTGACTTATGTCGCCTACCTCTGCAAGAAATCCTGCGATGGTGTCCCTACCAATCCCTTTTATGGCTAACAATTGCTGTACATGTGGAATCTGTACAAGCAGTTTATCCAAATTAGACTCCAATTCTTCAAGCTTGCTCTGAAACCATTCGTACTGTGTTAGCAGTAACTTCAGCTCCAACTTAGCTAACTCCGAACCACTTCGTATACCTACAGAGCGGCTCGCTGCCTCCTTTAGATTCTTAATCCGACCTAGACCAAGCCCCCGCTTTGCAGCTTCTCTCAGGTGCTGAAGTAAGGTTTCATCCGAGACGTGAACAACTCGTGAGGCAATAAATAAAGGCTCAGCATCTGGATGGCAGACTTGCACTCCCAATCCTTAAACACCGTCAGAAACTCTGGAAAATAGCGATCTAGCCAGTTATGGACACGTGCTTTCACAACACATTGGTCAGTCGTCAGGTGTTCGCGAATTTTCATCGCTTCCCGCAATTCTGCATAAATGCCCTGCGGAAGGCTTGGTATGGCGTATCTCCCGTCTTTGACCAGCTGTGCAATGACTTTGGCGTCCTTGATGTCATTCTTCGTTGGAGAATTGTCATCTAGTTCTTTGCTTTTCTTCACGTGAAGTGGATTAACTACACCGTACGTAACTTGTTTATCTCGTAGAAAATGAGCTAGGTTCAGCCAGTAGTGACCGGTCGGCTCCATGCCAACGATGACCTCCTGAAAGCCATGCTCTGTTGAAATCTTCTGGAACCAGCTCACAAACAATTCAAAGCCCTCTCGATTGTTTTCAAACGTAATGGACTTTCCGAACTCGACTCCGCGGTTGTCTTGGGCCCTCGCCACATGTTTGAATTTTGCGATGTCGACTTCCGACAATTAAGGTAAAAGAAGTGATTTGATTAATTCGTTCATTTTGAGTAGAATGCATGGTGTAGTCTCCTTGGTTAAGTTTTTGGATCTGTCGCTGGCCAGCAACTGGGATCCATAAACATCATACCAAGGAGTCTTTTTATTTTTCAAACCTCGTATTTCTACATAATAGGAATGCTGCCCGTTT
>NZ_AUGY01000119.1 GCF_000422905.1 Paenibacillus alginolyticus DSM 5050 = NBRC 15375 | reverse complement strand
TGAATACCTTAACTTCTCCAGTCGCATTCCTACAGATTCGCCTTCGACTACCAATAACCTTAAGTCCTTCGCCACAACAGGGGCAAGGCACGATTTCCACACACCTAACAAAAAACGCCGGTGACCTTCTCAACCAGCTCATAATTTGATACAATGACCATGTTATTTTTTGTGAGAGGATGTCTCCGGTGTACCTGCGCTAACAGGTACACGTTTTATGGAGGCGTCCTTTTCCTTTACTGTGATACGGTCATTATATTCGTCAATCCCTGGACAGGCAATTCCGTCAGCTTTTGGGCATTATGATTCAGCGGCAACAGCTGTCCTTTTGGTTTTACAATCAAATATTATTTTGTTTATCCATTAACTTATGACATTCAACTTGGAATTCATGAGGTTTATCTAAGAATAGATAAACCTGATCGACCATTTGTCGCTTTCCAAACAGACGGATAACAGTAATCTTACTTTTCAAACGAATAAGTACATTGGGTTCTATAACAAGGGGCGTAATTGATGTTTTCAAATCTTTTTTGGTTAATTTCTCAAACTTAATCATAGAGACAGACTCAATATTATCTATTTCAATATACGATAACATCTGAATGCCATACTGAATTCTTATCTCTTGTTTTGAAACTAAGATTGGATTTAAACTCATAGCTCGGTAATCAGCAATTAATAAGATAATGACATATATATTCCCTAATGAAAGTACCCATGCAACGGTATGTGACCATTGCATAAGGAGAATATGAATACACGCACCTTCAATTAAAAGTATCTTAGATAATATCAATATTGTTATAAGCCAGCTTGAATTTGTATGATAACTAAACAAAGTAGAACCAGTTCGTAAATACGGCTTTTTTCTCCAAGAGAATAACGCGTAGTAAAAGACAGATGCATCATGAACAAGTAAAGATGTTATTTTAGAATTACTGAATGTTGCTTCAAGACTTTTCCGAAGCGTTTCTATCGGGTGTGAACCAACTGTAATATTGTGTCTAAAACTAATTAGGATTTGATAGATTTTATAAATCTCATAACAAAGGAACATAAGTTCCATTGGGATGAGAATATATTTTACAACTTCAAGTCTTCCTTGACCTGTATTGGGTATGATCAACGATAAAGCTATATACCCTAAAAGAGCAAAAGGAAGAATCGATATGATTTTTTTGTTTAAGTTTCGATAAATAAGGAAGTATAGTAATAAGGGTATCACAACAACAAAATCTAACGAAACACCAATGGTCAGGAGTTGATCATTCTCTTTAAACAGTACAGAGTTAACAATAACAAGGTCGAATAGGATTATTAATAAGCTTACACCAATGAAATAACTCACGTTATTTTTATAAAACTTGAATATGGTTTAACACTCCTTTCAATACATATCTAAATCTAATATAGAGCAAATTGATAATTTTTCCAAATTTACTTTTACATGAAGTATATGATGTCTTGCAAGGTGAATTGCTTATCCGTTAAACCCAAACGTTGGGCAGGAGTTAGTTTTTTCTTATCCCACGAACGGAAAGGCAGACAAAAATTATAGAATGTTCGAAGGATTCTCGCGCAGCCGGGTGAATTGCGGTCTAAGCTCGAGCACATTGCGGTGATTAAATTTGCCCAAATCCACGTCGATTTCGAATCGATGATGCGGATCGCGCTTCCATTCTGAATGCGGAGCAACTGCAGGATGTTCGGCTGGAGGAGCAAAAGATTCATGTCGTTCTGGCAGATGCTTTTCAGTGTGCGATAGACGAGGGAAAATTGGCGGAGGGCAGTGCCATGCTGATGTCTCATGCATTTTCCGCGCTGCTGATGCTGGGTAGCAAGGATCCGGTCGCCGGGGGCATAGCGGATATCGCCGATTTGCCGCAGGCAATCGTAACGCTCTTCTGGAACGGCGTTTCCATACGCTATCCTCAAAAAGATGGGCAGACCGTAGAATTATTTCGGTGTTTGCTCATTTTTTAAGTTAATACTTAGCTCTTCCTAGTTGCTTGCATTGAAGATTTGTAAGTAACTCTGTGCTCTTAGATGTTAGGAGAAGGTCTGCCAAATAAATATCCTTGAAAAAGTTGATATCCGTTATGCTTCAACCATTCAAAGTCTACTCTTGTTTCGACTCCCTCTGCCAATGGAATCGATCCGATTTCTTGTGCTTTATGTAAAAATTCTAGGGCAATTCGTTGTTTCTTAGTATCGTAAGCTACTCCTTGCACATACTGAATATCCAATTTCATGTAATGAGGAGTAATGCCATCCAATAATTCCATCGTTGGATGAGGGATGAGCTGCTTTTTCCGTTCGCTCACCATACCGCGAAGCACGCCGCTCACTGGCTCGGCCGGGCGGCCGAGCAGCTTCTCGAAGTCGCCGCTCTCGATGTCCAGATTGCCTTCGCGGATCGCGCGCTGAATCGCCACCACAATCGGCACCACAGGCTCGGGCACGCCGGCGCCCGCCATGATGGAGGCGTACGTCTCGTCATCCACCTGCTGCACCGGAACATCGCGGCCCAGCACGCCGGCAAGTTCCGCGGCGAACTGCTCCTGCGTGAGCGGCTTGCCCGAGAGCTCGTAAACGGTGTTCTCATGACCGCTTCCGGCCAGCACAGCTGCGGCCGCGTGCGCATAATCGCAGCGCGCCGCCCATCCTACTTGGCCGGATCCGGCCGACGTCAGCCAGGACGCTCCGCCGAGCACCGCCTGAACGGTGCCGATCTCGTTCTCGGTGTACCAGTTATTGCGCAGGAACGAGTACGGAATGCCGCTGTCGCGGATTGCCGCTTCCGTCGCCCGGTGAACTTCGGCGAGGAAGATGGTGCTGTCGTCCGCGCGGCCGATGCTGGTATAGGCGATGAAGCCGACGTTCGCGCGCTTCGCACCATTATCTTCAACAACAAACGGCTGCACGAGATGTTCGGGGGTAAAAGCGACTGGACAAATCCCTACAACCTGATCATCTGGAAGGCGTATGTGGGCCCCGGCGTGAAATCGTACCTGTATGCCGGGGCGCGAGGCAGGCCGCCTCGAATTCGCCGGCAGGCACGGGTCTGCCGAAGAAATGCCCCAGCACTTCATCGCACTTGTTCCGCTTCAGGAAGGCGACCTGCTCTTCCGTCTCGACGTCTTCCCCGGGTTTCAGTCCACCACCGGGAACCAGCCCGGCGCGCCCATGATGCCCTGCCAGAGCGGATCCGGGATGACCAGCCGGCGCTGGTCCTGCTTGCTGAGCGTCGTCGCGATCTCGGCCTCCCGGCCTTCCGCGACCTTAGCGACCCAATCGGGCTCCATGATCAGCTCGCGGCCGAGGGCAACCAGCGCCGCGCCCGTCAGCAGCGCCTCCAGCGCTTCCTCGGGTGTATGTACAGAGCCGACGCCGATGACGGGCGTTCGTCCGCCGGCCGTATCCACAATCCATTGCAGCCGCGACTTGCTGTCGTCCGCCCCGACCCGCGGTTTGGACCGGAAGTCCATGAGCGACACATGGAGGTAGTCCAGCTCCTGGCCCGCGAGCACGTCGACCAGCTTCAACGTGTCGTCCATCGTGATGCCGTTCTCCTCCGGTTCTTCCGGCGAGAAGCGGTATCCGACGGCAAACGGCCGTTTGGCATGCTCGGCGACGACCCGTTTCACCTCCTCCACCACCGCGAGCGGAAACGTCAGCCGTTTCGCCAAATCCCCGCCCCAGCGGTCGTCGCGGCGGTTCGTATGCGGCGAGAAAAACTGCTGCAGCAGGTATCCGTTCGCGCCGTGAATCTCTACCCCGTCGAAGCCCGCCTCAATCGCCCGCCGCGCCGTCTCCCCGAAGTCGCGCACGATGGCTTCGATCTCGTCATCCTGGAGCGGCCTTGGCCTGACATTCCCGTTCTGTTCCGACGGCACGTCGCTCGCGCTCACGATATCCCCGTCCGGCACCAACTCCGGCGGGCATAGGCGCCCGCCGTGGAAAATCTGCAGCAGCGCCACGGCGCCTTTTTCCTTGATCGCGGACGCAAGACGCCGCAGGCTTGGGATCATGTCGTCGGTGTCGGCGCCGAACTCGCCGGCGAACCCTTTGCCGTTGCGGGTGACATAGGTGCATGCGGTCACGACCATGCCGGCGCCGCCGGCGCGACGGATGTAATAGTCGACCTCGGTGGCCGACACCGTGCCGTCCTCATTCGACGACCAGTTCGTCATCGGGGCCATGACGATTCGATTGTCCAGCCGGATGCCGCTTCGCAGCGTAAAGTCTTCAAATAATGGCTTATATTTAGGGTTCATGCGCATGTCCTCCCTTTGGATAATTAGACCTCAACTAGTTTGTTCAACAACGGGAAAAGTATGCGAAGATGGAGAAACACGATTAAAATGAGATCAGAATACGGTACGCCGTGACCAATCGGGTACGGAAAGTGAGCGCGCATGAGCTGCAGCGAATATGTTTGCAGCATCAATAAAGTGATCGATCACATCCATTCACACTTGGACACCGAATTGCGCCTGCAGGTTCTTGCAGCGGTGGCGGGCTTTTCTCCCTATCATTTTCATCGGATCTTTAAAGGCATCATGGGCGAGAATCTTTATGATTTCATTCAGCGGATACGTGTCGAAAAGGCCGCGTACATGCTCTTGTACCGGACGGACCTGTCCGTGACGGAGATCGCCCTGCATTGCGAACACTATGTCATTGAGTATTGCCTGCCCGTGACCTTGAGGTAACACCGTCTGTCGTTGCTCCGATTCCTGCCGCCGACGGTTCGCCGTGAACCTACTCGGCGGCGGACCGCCTTCCGCCTGACATCGGCGCCCGCATGAAGAAGAGATCTTGACGCAAAGCTGCGCAAAAAACCACTCCGGGTATGGTATAGAGTGGTTTTTTGCGCGATGGGCTCAGGATTGCCGATGATCCGAGGATAGATCCAGCCAATCGATTTCTCGCGGCTCAGCTTGATCCGGCCGTGGCACATTCATTTATCGTACGCGGCTTACGATTTGAACAGATTCGTAACAATCTCATACGAATGCAGGCGAGCCTTATGGTCGAACACCTGGGCAATGACCATCAGTTCGTCCGCCTGGGTGTCGTCCAGGAACGATTGGAGCTTATCTTTCACCGTTCCCGGACTGCCGAAGATGGAAGACCCGAGCTGCTGATGGACCGCCCGCTGCTCGTACTCGGTCCATAGACCATCCATACTTCTGACCGGCGGCTGCAGCGGAACTTCTTCGCCCCGTATTAGATTCAGGAATTGCTGCTGAAGCGTCGTTCCCAGCCGGTTTGCCTCCTCATCCGTGTCGGCGGCGACAACATTCACGCCGACCATCGCGTAAGGCTTCTCCAGCGCCTTCGAAGGCTTGAAGGAACGGCGGTACAACTCCAGCGCCGGCACGGTATTGGCAGGCGAAAAATGACTAGCGTAGGCAAACGGAAGACCGAGCTTACCGGCCAATTGGGCGCTGAACCCGCTGGAGCCGAGCAGCCAGACAGGAATCGATAACCCTTCGCCGGGAATCGCCTTGACGGGCATGGGTCCTGATGCCAGCGAAGGATCGAAATACGCCCGCAGCTCATCCAGCTGCTCCGGGAAATCCTCGGTGTCATTCCGGCCGCCGCGGCGCAGCGCCCGGGCGGTACGCTGATCGGTACCCGGCGCCCGTCCAAGTCCGAGATCGATGCGTCCCGGATACAGGGATTCAAGCGTTCCGAATTGCTCCGCGATCACGAGCGGCGAATGATTCGGAAGCATGATCCCGCCTGAACCCACTCGAATCGTTGACGTACCTGCGGCGACGTGCGAGATCACGACGGAAGTGGCTGAGCTCGCGATAAAAGGCATATTGTGGTGCTCCGCAAGCCAATACCGGTGGTATCCCCACATCTCGGCATGCCGGGCAAGATCCAGCGTGTTCCGGAACGATTCGGCGGGACTGCCGCCGGCGACGATCGGAGACAGGTCAAGCACCGAAAAAGGGATATCGGTCAGTTGTTTGGTTGTTTGATCAGCAGTCATTCGTATATCCTCATTTCCTTTTTCGTTAGGGTTCCTTCACTGTAGTATGTCCATTGACCGTGCCGTCACCGCCTGCGAAAAAAAAAAGTCAGGGAACGTCCCCGACGGCTCTGCAAGATTGGTGAAAAATGTAGGTTACTTGTTGCGGATGAGATGCACGAAAAGCCCGGCCTTCCGGGCTAGGCTCCTTCCGTATTCCTCCGACAAATCAGCGCCAAAACAAGCAATCACACCTGAGTTTGAGAAGACTTATAAAGAATGGAAGGCAGAACGGATTACAGCAACAGAAGCCATACAACGGCTTGATATGAAGCCTAATACTTTCTATCGTCGTGTCAAAGAGTATGAAAAGTAAAACTACGTCCATCTATCGCAATCTATCGAGAAAATGTTGTCTTTACTCGTTTATACTCATGATTGCCAATACTATCTTCCAAATGTTCATTTTCATTTTCATTTCCAAGCTATCCCTTTGACGATAAACACCTTAATATTGCTCGGTTTTCAGCTACATATCTTTATCGTATCGTAAAAAATAACATCAGTCGGTCGATACAGAGTATGAACTCAATAAATCAACCATAAAAGAGGTTTCTTTTGAGCAGGTTCACCAAGTCCTAACAGGTTTCTCAACCGTCATAACGAAAGTTGAGCCAGTGAAACAGAAGGACTTGCTTCACTCCATAATAAACAAGATCACCATAAACGTTGGTGACAATCCCGACCAGAGAAGCGTCAAGGACATTGAACTGTACTTTGACGCTTCAATTAACGATGACTTTGTGCTTACTTATGGTAGGTTTACCGTATCATCAATACGGTGAAATTTAGCGCACTGTCAGAGAGGGTTTTCTGCTCATTCCTTCCTCATCAACTTCCTTAAAAACTCCGCCCTGTTTTTAACATGAGCTTTTTCGTATACTCTGCTCAAATGTTTCTTCACGGTGATCTCCGTGATACGGAGGCGCGAGGCAATTTCGGCATTGGTGGAGCAGACCAGGAGCATATTCGCCACTTCCCGTTACCATTCGGTCAATTCGAACATCCCCTCCGACAACTTGGGGTCAAGTAAAATGGCGGACGCTGTGATCATATTTTTAATATAGGAATGAAGCTTGTCGCCTCGAACATCCAGCATGAGGGTTTTGCTTGGCAGATCCGGTCCATAATCCCAATGAAGCGCTTCCGGCACTTCAGTAAACCCTAGACCTCGATTCACCTCAAGATAAAATTCGATCGGCGAAGAGATGACGAAGATCCCTCCCTGAAGCAAAAGACTTATGATCAATCGGAAAAAGTTCTGCCGCGATGCAGCGCTCGGGTCTCCCCACAAGTCAATGTGATAAAAAAACAAGCCTGCGGGAGATTCCGTTGCAGCTGTGCGGGAGACAAGGAACGGAAAAAGCTCCTGGATACCGGATATTTCTGCAAGATCTGAAGCGATTCTTGATGAATCGGGATGAAGATCAAAAGCGCCCCCGCTTCCCCTTTGTCGTTGATCAGGAGACGGATGACATCCTGCCCAAGCTCTAAGAACAGGCTAGAGTTAATCATTTACGGATGTATTGTTCCAATTCCCCGATGGAATCCTCCCGAATTGTTTTAAAGTAATACTTTTGCGAATCATTTTCATCCAAAAAAGTGGCTCTTATCGTGCTGTCTCACAGCAAATAAAGCAAATCGGAAAGGTAAAGCGCTCTCTCCTCCGTGGAGCCGCTTCCCTCGAAATGACGGTACAAATAAGACATGCTGCGTTCTAGAAAACGCTGGTATTCCTGAGGCTTCCGAAGTCTGAAATCTTGAAGCATCGCCTTTCTCAAGCCGTCGTGGATAAACCAGCCCCTGCGGCTTCGGATGATGAAAGACAATGCCGTCAAGCGATCGAAATCGGAGGCGTGCACTTGCATTCGAAGGACAGATCTCCCTCCACGACAATATGCCCTTGATCCATAATCATGATATCGTCGCTTATTTCCTCCGCATCATGCAGAACATGCGTGGAGAAGAGAACCGTTGTTTCCTGCTTCATTTCTCTTAGAAGCTCCATGACTTCCCGGCGCCCCTGCGGATCAAGCGCAGACACCGGCTCATCAAGATTAGTAGCTTAGGACGATGAATGATTGCTTGTGCCAATCCGAGTCGCTACTTCATCCCCCCGGAATACCCTCCGATTTTGCGTTTCACCGCAGCCTTCAGACCTACGCGCACCAGCAGTTCATCTGCTCGGCTTACAGCTTCTTTCGGCGACATTCGATGCGATTGCGACGATACTTACCATTGTGAATAGAATTTCAATGGCCGCCCAACCTTGACCAACCGATATCGCCCAAGATGATGCAGCGGATGTAATTGCAATTAGAATAAGACGTGTGCTTTCCTCCAATACCCCAGAGCTCGCGACGATAATATTTTTAGCCTTCTACTGGGGCATTTTCATGACAATCGCACTAATTGGCCACCGCAAAAATAGCGCAATAAACTAACCGAGTGCCCCTAACCCGAAGGCCCTCCATTCCATTTCATAGCCCGCAGCCCAAAAACCAAGCCAAACAAGAAGCGGAACCACAATAAACTCATTGTTCTTATTTCCTTCATTGGTTTAAACCCTTTAGAATTGATAAATCGTTGCTACATTCTTTTCTAAGGCCAAATGCAGAAACCAAATAAATTGCAGCTATGCAGAACGGAGTCGATAAAAAGGTTTCTTTCAGAAAACCAAGTCCGATAACTGTTGCAACCACTACGGTAGCTAGGCTGAGCAATAAATACGTTTTGCTATTGTACACCCAGACATAAGGAAGAAAGTGTGCTCCATTGAGTACCCCTAACACAAATGGGATCCAGGCAGGTTCGTGAAAATACAATGTAATGATTATTGGAGCAAATAAAATTTGCATGCTGCCGATCGTGGCGGCTAGGTTGCCTAGCGGATTACCTTTTGCAATAATATCGATCTTCATGATCTTTGCAATCAAGATCCCGATTGGAAACACGAGTCCTACACCAAAAATATACACCCATAGAACCATTGATTGCGGAAAAAGACTGCCGCACACACCCGCTAATATCCAAAATAAGATTCCGCTTATGATTAATGGGATCCCTCTTTTTGTTGATAAAGCCAAATTCTTTTTCGCATCTTGTACACTATTCATTCTAAACCTCCACAGCTTGTAATTTTGACTTTGTTATTCTCTTACGTATAACAAGTTCAATTCTAAGAAGATTAATCACCCAGCATAACCAAGCCGAGATTTTATAGGCAGGCTCGAATTCCTATAGTATCATTAGTGGCACTTGATATAATCTTAAGGTTACTGCTGCAAAAGTAATCGCATAACTACGCAGCATCCAATTTCGATGTGCTTGAATGTCCTTTTTCATAACCTTAGCAACAGTCATATACGTAGCATACATCCAGATCAAATCCATCGTAAAGAATCCTGTCCGAGCCACCCATCCACCACTAGCAAACATTGATAGATAAATGTTGATTAAACCACTTATAAAAATGCATGCGACATATATCTTTCCGAAGCTTCTATGAATATTCTTAGAGGTTTATTCCTTTGCTTACGAAAAATTTGACAGGGGCCGATTAACAAAGCCACGGATCCTGTAGCAATGTGGGCATATAAGAAATATACCCATGGCGTTACATGGAAGTCTGGACTTTTAAGCTTATATTGAACTAATCCTGCTAGCTTCGGATCATAGAATCCATATTGAATAACTGCATAAGCAACGATTTAGAATGCAATAAGAAAATAATAGATATCTTTGCTTTTCGCATAATCATTGAACACCTCGTCATTTGTTTTTTTGTGTAATTGCTTGCCTAATCCTCTGCCTTGATATTCGGGGTATACAGCCAACCTATGAATACACGCGGGCCTCCCTTCCCTATCTTTCCATTCTAATGCTGTATATTTCGAGCTTTGCTTCGTATCGAGGACCACAACGGCTACAACTTGATCATCCATTTTTAGTCGGATATCCAGACGTAAAGCACCCAAGGGACGATTCCGTTAAGAAGCAGCGTGAAGATGATATATTGACGTTTCGACATGTATAGGAGTCCTTTCATTCGAAGGTTTACTTTCTTGCGATTATCACGACGGCAATTATTACTGCGATGTATACGATGAAATAAGGCTGCTTGATCTCCGTGAAGGACGCCACGACCACATAAACCATATAAGTGCAGGATCCGAGCAGGAGAAGCGCTGCGATCAGGCCTAGTCTTTCGAAGCCGAAGCCCTTCGAACCCTTCAATTTCCGATGGCCTTTTGTCCCATGAGCGCAGTAGTACGGCTGGCTTTCCTACGTATCACCCATTCGATAAGAAGCAAATTAGGCACCCATGCCAACCACGCCGCGATGGGATAGGCAGATTCGAATTCATACGGAATCATGAGCAGCGGCAGCCAAATTCGCAAAGTCACACCGGAAAATGTTAGCGCATAGCTGCGCAGCATCCATTGCTGATGGGCCAGGATCTGCTTGCTGCGGATCCGGTTAACAGCGGTCAAAGTCGTTGCCATCCATATACCGTCCAGCAAGAAAAATCCGGTTTGCGTAATCCATCCTCCTGATGCAAAAAGAGACAGATAAATATTAACAATACCACTCACAAGAATGCAGCTTACATATATTTTGCCTAGCCATCGGTGCAGTGGTGACCTTCCGTTCTTGGGTTTGCGAAGCATTTGAAACAGTCCCACACCAAGAGCTATACCCCCGGTTATAATATGGGCATACAGTACATAAATCCATGGCGAGTAGTGAAAATCCGGGTTGGATAGTTTCTCTACTACAAGTCCCGCTTGCTTGGCGCCAACAATTCCGTACTGTACACAAATGTAGCCGAGAATGATTGCTGAAACCAAAAAGATCATTAGTGCTTTACCTAGAATTTTTACAACAGTATGCATAACCGTATCCTCCCCATTCTTCGAACGTGAGTCTCATGATTTCACGACTTAAGCATAAAAAAGATGATCCCGCGTATCTAGGGTGGAAAGTACATAACCTTCGGGTATACTTTCTGATATGCCTCGATTGGGCGTGGGGCAAACTATCTTCGCATAAAAGAAGCGCTACATGCCTGCAGGGCATGTAGCGCTTCTGAGATTTTGTTGCTTTAAACAGGAGTTACAGCAAGCCTTGCACTTTATTTACAGCTTGGGTGCGAATATCCACGTTTAGTTTGGAAGAAATGATGGACACATAATTTTTAATGGTACTCTCTGAGAAGTGCATCCGCTGAGCAATTTCTTTATACTTCAACCCATCCGAGAGATATCGGACAATTTCCATTTCTTTCACGTTGAGGCCATAAAGCGGACTGCTGCCCTCCCGCCGTTCTTCCTTCGTAGAACTTCGAAGAGTCGGACTTCTATGGTCGGTGTCGGCCAGCAGCTTAGCGGTTTCCATAGAGATCAAAGAACCGCCGCTGTTCACAATCCGAATGTTATGGGGGTCGGCGTTCTCCTGTATTGTCTCCACAAACCGTTCCTTTCCGTCATAACACAATTGAGAGCAAGAAAAGAAGCGGAATTTTACCCGCTCCATTCATGGATGTACAAATGCCTATGATGACGGGATCGAATGCATACCTAAAGCGTATGATTCATACATATCATGTATCGAATCAGTCGAGAGGGAGAGGACGCAGATGTTGAAAATTACTCTGGAAGTCGCCAAAGTGTTGATTCACGCAGCGGAACTCCGGGCAAGGGATCTCGGGATCGCGGAAGTGATCGCCATCGTAGACGATGGCGGGAATTTCGTTGCTTCTCATCGGATGGACCATGCCTGGCTGGCCAGTGTCGACATCGCCCATAATAAGGCATGGACGGCGGTCGCGCTAAAAATGCCCACGGCGAGCCTTGCTCCGTTGGCGGTCCCGAGCGGGGAGCTGTACGGGATCAATACGACCAACCACGGACGCGTGGTCGTGTTCGGAGGGGGGATTCCGTTGTCGTTCGAAGGGAGAATCGTCGGGGCGGTCGGCGCAAGCGGCAGTACGGTCGCAAACGACATTGAGGTTGCGAAAGCGGCGGTGCGGGCTTTCGAAACCTATCCGAAGGCGCGGATCGGGTCTTCCGGGAGCTTGCTGTAAACCTGGCGGTTTTAGCCCTATAACGAAACTGGGTCCCGCCAATATTGACGAAAAATCGGCTAAACACATGGGGCTGTCCCTCAGGGTACAACACCCCGTGGCACAGCCCCTCTTCTCATGCCATCATTTAAGGCTTCAGGACGAATTTAATGCATTCGTCCGCATGGTTGTAAAAGGTGTTGTACGCGTTATGCGCCTGATCGAGCGGCACTTTATGCGTGATGATCTCCGTCGGATCGAACTCGCCTGCCATAATTTTTTGATACAGCATCGGCATGTAATGAATCACGGGCGCCTGTCCCATGGTCAGCTTCACGTTTCGTTCCCAAATGTTTCCGAACATGAACTGGTTGTATTTAGAACCGTATACCCCTGTAATCTGAATCGTGCCGAATTTCCGCACCGCATTCATCGCGATGTTGATCGGGCTGAGCGTTCCGCCAACCAGCTTGGCTTTCTGCTCTTCCTCCTCCAATGGCGTCTTCTTGCCGTCCATTCCGACGCAATCGATGACGACATCCGCACCCCCGCTTGTTATTTCTTTTATATGCAGCCCCATGTCTTTGAAATCTTCAAAGTTGAAGATTTCGACGTTATTCATTTTTTTGGCATGGTTCAGCCGGTACGGGAGATTGTCGATCGCGATGACCCGTTTGGCCCCCTTCATCCAGGCGAATTTTTGCGCCATCAAGCCAACGGGGCCGCAGCCGAGCACCACCACCGTATCCCCCTGCTTCACGCCGCCGTTGTCCACGCTCCAATAGGCCGTCGGCAGCACGTCGGACAAGAACAGGAGCTTCTCATCCTCCAATTCGCATGACTCCGGAATAACGAACGGCATGAAATTGCCGTACGGCACGTAAAGCATTTCGGCTTGTCCGCCCCAATAATTCCCGTAACGTTCGGTAAACCCAAAGTAAGCTCCCGTATCTACTTGGGGATTGGGGTTGGAGTTGTCGCATTGGCTCTCCATTTCATGCTGGCAGTAATGACAGCTGCCGCACGAGATATTGAACGGGAGCACGACCCGGTCCCCTTTTTTGACCTTTGTCACCTCAGGGCCCACTTCTTCGACGATGCCCATCGGTTCATGTCCGACCACGTATCCGGTTTGGGCTTGAATCGCCCCCTGGTATATATGGAGATCGGAACCGCATATGGCGGTCGAGGTAATCCTGACGATAATCCCGTCTTTTTTCTGAATCGTCGGATCCGCTACCTGCGTCACTTGCATGTTCTTCATGCCATTGAAAGTTACAGCCTTCATAATCGCCTCCTGTTATGACATGCCTTGAATTTGCATGCATGCTTCTATTATGGGATTGGAGAGTGAGGATCATACTTTCGATGTAAGGTATTTTCGACAGCCGCGGAGTGGACTCCCCCCGATCTCCTTGACACATAGTTAAGACCAAAGAATCACCTAGATTGTAGTTCGTACTCCAGAGGCGTTTTATAACCGAGAGCGGAGTGCATGCGTTTGGTGTTATAAAACATTTCGATATATTCAAGAATAGCACGTTTCGCTTCCCCTGCGGTCGAAAACCCTCCTTGATTCATTAGTTCGCGTTTTAATGTTTTATAAAAAGATTCCATGACTGCATTGTCATAAGGATTTCCCCGTCTGGACATGCTGATGATCGCTCCATAGCTTCTGACAATGGCTTGAAACCGCCTGATTGTATATTGGGAACCTCGATCGGTATGAATCATAAGACCGACCGGGGGTGCTCCTTGTCTATGGCCTGTTTGAACGCGTCGATTACTAACTGATCGGTCATCCGGGCTTGCATGGCCCAGCCTACAACTTTTCTTGAAAATACATCGATCCATGTCGCCAAATACAGAAAACCACCGGTCTGCAAAGGGATGTAGGTAATGTCGACGACCCCTAAGACGTGTTTGACCTTGGTGTCAAAAACCCGTTTGACCAAGTTTTCAGCAACTCCTTCGGAGGAAGGCTTGCGGGAGGTCACTTTCTTTTTTCGCCAGGGAAGAGCCGCTACTCCAATTTGTTGCATGTGCCGTGCCACTCGGTTTTTACTCGTGAACTTACCTCGGCGGCAAAGTTCCAACGCGATCCGCGGACTGCCATAACGCCCTTTGAACTCGGTGTAAATCTTGCGGATATCGTCGATAAGCATTTCGCTATCGATGGCGCGGTTGCTTTTACGACGCTTTAGCCAGTCGTAGTAGCCCTGCCGGATTACCTTAAGGAGACTGCAGAGCAGCTTTACGGTGTACTTCTTGGTGTGTTTCCGGATGAAGGTGTATTTGACTTCTCCCACCGCTTCGAGTATTCCTGAATTTTTTTCAGGATTTCATTTTCCAATTCCAGCTCTTCCAGACGCTTTTGCAGGCGCTGAATCTCCAACTCCGTGTTAGGAACAGAAACACCATTGCCTATAAAGGCTTTGTCACCATGCTGCTCATATTCGTATACCCATCGACTCAGCATGGTAGGGATGATTCCCAGCGATTTCGCCACACTTTCTTCGTTTCAAAACAAACAACCCCTTTACACAAGAGTATGGCTTGGGCTTAATCTTGTGTAATGAGGTTTGTGGGAAGTCCAGATGCTGGTCTTGTGCTCTATTAAATTAAGAGATATGTCCACTGTTCATTACTACATTTTTCTACAAAAATGTTCAACTTCCTTTTCATGCTCTAATAAAATAAAAACTCAAGCAAGATTCTCTTGAGTTTCGTAATATTTGTTTTATGGTAAATGCGGCTCTCAAAAATGCTACATCCTCACGGGCAACACACAGCACTCCACATGTGTGGATTTTGTAACTTAGGCCCCCTCCCGCAGAGTGAGCATTCCAGCATCTACTTTCAATTCAACTTTCCGCTTTACCACTATTTGTGATACGGTTCTCCTTACACGCTATAACGGCTAAATTTTCAGACAAAACAAAGCGCTTGCCATTAAATACAGTTTGGTAAGTGAACTAATCCTTTCTATTAAAATAGAACAGCACTAACCATGATCCTTTATACATGCTTTTTAACCGATGCATCGTCGTCTTTTAATGAAGTCCACCGTCTTCACTGGAGGAGTTATTTCACTTCCCGGCGCAGCAAAAAATCGTGCACGTGCAGATCCTCTTCGGATTCGATGGAATTGATTGGATAGCTGGCACACAGCGTTCGAAAAGATTCGAAATCAACAACGGGCATCAACCCTCTTCTTCTTTAAGTGGCTTTCTAACGGAGGCCACGATCCAGGTTATAAGAGGAAGTACAAACATAAAGGTTAAAGCATAAGCCGACCAAACCCGGCGAATGAAATCCATCGCATAAACAATATTTGTATAAGCCGGCAAGACCATGGCAATAGTCAGCATGCCAAGCGGTACCGTTAGAAAATTATACGATTTGAATTGAAAAACCTGACTTGTCCCGAGCGCCGTTGCAAAGAAGGTCAAAATTAATTTAAACGTAATGGTAATGAGCCATAAGGCTCCAATAATCACCTCTACCCGTTCAAAAATTCTTCCGACACTGATTTTTTTGGCGAGCGTAAAGCTGGGATAGAGGTTGGATGCCGTTAAGTTTGGTCCCAATACCAGAATACACAGCAATACCATGATGACAAGCATGACCCCGGCTATTAGAGTTCCGACGTAAAAGGCGGAAGCGGTCTTTTTCGAAACCTTCACGAAGGGATAAATCATCATAAGAATAACGTATTCCTGCAGGCTTAAAAAGGGCAGGGCCGCTTTCAAGACCGGAAGGAATCCGTTCTCCAGCACGGGCTGTATTCTTACTGTTTCTATTTTGGGAGCCAGCATCAAAACGAGCATAACATACAATATTACCACCCAAGGGAAAAAGATTTCCGCTCCCCTTGCCATCACTTCCGGCCCTTTACGAGTCGCCATAATCACTACAACCATCAAACAAGCCATAATAAAAACAATAGGGGTTTCCGGCATGACTTCCGTCGTTAAGAAATACCCGATATCTCCAAGCATCAGGACGCTGAGCAGAAAGAAAAATAAAGTATACAACAAGGATACGGCCTTCCCCAACCACTTTCCAAAAATCAATTCGTTCATCTCGAGCACCGTTTTTTGGGGAAAGCGATTGGATAGTCTTATATATATGGCAATCGGCAATAGACCCGCGACGATCCCAATGACAGACGAGATCCAGGCATCCTGCTTGGCATCGGCGGCCAAGGGAGAAGGAGCGATCAGGATGGATGTGCCGACGCCGAAAAAAATGGCCAGGATCGTAAACTGATGAACGTCAATGATACGATTTTCCTTTTCCTTCACGATCAATGAACCCCTTCCGCTTATGACTGCTATCCCGTATTACCCCGTCACCAAACCGAGTCGTTCATAAATTGCCGAAATAAGCTCAAGAGGATTCGGAACACGGATGTGCAGCGTCTGCATGATAAAAATGGTCAATGAAACGGTTAGCAAAAAGCCAAATACCGTCATTTCTTTATACTGCTTTCCTTTCCGCAGCGCGGGCAGCTCCAAAAGAATCAGAAAGACGATAGCGACGATGGATGCTATTACTGTCCACATGGCTACTTCCTTACCTTCGATTTGACCGATTGGTTGGTCGTTCCGACTCGGCGAATATCAACGGCAACGGTTGCATGAACCGTCAGATCGGTAAAGATGGAATCCCAATTTTGTTTCGACTTCTTCCAATAGTCGGGGGAAGATCGGTGAACGGCTTCGCCGAAACCGAGGACATCGGTCTTAAAATGGGTTTGCGTCGTTCGTACAGCTTCCATGATACGTTCCTTTATATTCCGTTCGGTCATCTGTTCGATTTGCTGAATGGAGGAGGGATCCAACATGTCGATATCGCATGCGACGTTCCCGACATTGCCCTCGGCATGCAAATCGATATCGATTTGCGGCCTTCCTTCGCTTGTCAATGCTCCTCTGACTTTGGTCTTTGTTCGAATGAGCTCCACCTCCATTACGCCTCCCGGGCATTTGTTGACGATCACGGTGCTTTTGACCTTTCCTTGTATATAGTTATAGCCCTTGCTTTCGTTTTCGTTCAACCATCCGATTAACTTGTCGCTTTTAAATACCGCCAAACCGTTATACTGCAAAAGAGCGGGCACGGCGGAAGATTTGAGATTATCCGCTGTCTTCCCCTCATTTGGGGAGCCTATCATAAGAAGACCGGTTAAAACGGGATTTTTTCCCTCGCTTTGCAGGTCGTCGATCACCCTATCCAGCGTAATTTTGCCCGTTGCCGCCCACGACTTTTCCGCCATCTCCAAAGAGGAATACAATTTATTTGCCGGTATTTTTTCTTGTGGGGTCAGGATCTCCAAAACTTGTTCGGCCCTTGCTTTCTTTGCCACGACAATAAAGAAATCGGTCCTCATTTCATGATCCCTGGAAAGTATATCAATCGAATCGGCAATGCCTCTCCGGGCCAGTTCTTCTCCGATTACTACCATGCGCAGGTGGGACAAATAAACTTTTCTGTTCAGCTTAGTCGTCATTCTTCGAAGGGCTTCGAAAACGGAATGCCCTTGAGACTGAAACGTAGATACCGGGGTGCCGGTTCCTCCCCCCGATTTCTTGGAAGCGATCTCTCCGGGATTGACCAGTTGGACGGAAACCGTATATTGATTATCCTTCGACACATCAAGTCCCATCGCCACCGCTATGGACAACTCGTTAAGTTCCCTGCGGTTCCAGCAACCAGTCAGAAGCAGAATCAATTGGCTAAGCAGCAGCCATTTCCAAACTGTTTTGCACACGGACGCTCCTCCCTCCTTAGGAATGGGAACTAACTTTCCCCGGATGGATCTTGCTTTGTGCGACCGGTGTCAGATCCGATCCGGATGTAATTCCGATTTTTTGTATAACTGGGTCTTGAGACCATAGCCCACCGGGGTACCCGGAGGATAGCATCCTTTTGATCGGCCAAATGGAACGGCGCGAATGTGCTCATATAGGGAATGCCAAAGGAACGAAGACTGCACATGTGAAATACGGTCACAAACAAACCTAACAAAATCCCGTATATGCCAAGGGAAGCGGCCAACATCATCATACAGAAACGGAGAAGGCGGAGGGAAATCGCAACACTGTACGATGGGATAACGAAATTGGCTATCGCCGTCAATGAGACGATAATGACCATCGCCGGAGAAACAAGTCCGGCTTCCACAGCCGCCTGTCCGATCACGAGCGTACCCACGATGGATACGGCCTGACCCATCGTTTTGGGCATCCTAACCCCCGCTTCCCGCAAGATTTCAAAGACGAGCTCCATCAAGACGGCCTCCACGAAGGCCGGAAACGGGACTCCCTCCCGGGCATCGGCCAAACTTATCAATAATTGGGGAGGAAGGATCTCTTGATGGAACGTGATAATCGCCACATAAAGCGCGGGTGCCAGAAGCGTGATGCCAAGGCTGCAATATCGGATGATCCGAATGAACGTGGCGAAATCGGCCCGCTGGTAATAGTCTTCCGAAGCCTGTAAAAATTCAGCGAATATCGCCGGCACAACGAGCACAACCGGGGTTCCATCCACCAAAATGGCGACCCGGCCTTCCAACAATTCGGCCCCGATCACATCGGGCCTCTCCGAGTTATAAACCGTCGGAAAGAAGGTGAAGGTCTTGTCCTGGATCAATTCCTCGATATATCCGCTCTCTAAAATACTGTCAATGTCAATCGACTTCAACCGATTGCGCACTTCATCGACCACTACCGAGCTGGCGATGCCCTTGATGTACATAAATGCGACATCCGTTTGCGTGACTCTCCCGATCTGAAGGGTTTCCATCCATAAATTGGGATCCTTGATCTTTCGGCGTAGAAGCGCTGTGTTGGTACGCAGCACTTCCGTAAAGCCCTCTCGCGGTCCTCTCACCACAGGCTCGGTACTGGGCTCCTCAATACTGCGACCCTTCCATTGCCGCGAACTGGCAACAACGCCGTATTCTATTCCATCAAAAAGAATAACGGTATCTCCGGAGAGCATCGCTTGCAAAAGCGCGCTCATGTCAACTACCTTCTTGACCGATCCTACGGGAATCAACAGACGTTGAATAAAATCTTCAGCATTTAATACCGGCCAATGGACCTCTTGCTTCGCTTGTTCATGTAGAATCATGGATAAAGGCTCCAGGATCGATTTCATGTCGGAAATGCCTTCGATATAAAAGATGGCTGCATTTTGCGTACCGTTTTCACCCATTTTAAATCGTCTCATGATCAGATCCGTGCTGTTTCCCAGCCGCTGTATGATCCAATCAATATTGGCCGTTAAACAAGTGTCTACCGTAACCTTGCTAGCCATATCCTCATTTTTCCGGGATTCCTGCTCGGGGGAATGGGATAGCTTATGTTTCATCCATTTCTGAAATACGCTCATTTTGCAAAGTGCCCCCCAACAAATAAACGTTAACGAAAACTGTTAGCATCGTTAGGGTTTACAATTTTCCAGAAAAATAACCAAAATGGGATGTGGTGGAAATGAGGTATGCGCATGACCCTCTGTGGGCATGAGTGTTCGTGAACTACAGCAATCCACAAGGGTTACCTGGTTGATCAGCCTATCATGCTCACCTTTCCATTTAAAATCTTTGGATCCTAGATCCGCATAAAACATTTGTCGAACATTATCCTCTCGCTAGCTTAATGCTTACCGGCATTCTAATGTTTATCGGTCTGGATTCGGCAGATAGGCATTAGTATTCAGCTTTGCGGCAGCTCGCTCGACAACTCCAGTAAGCCGCAGATCACGAAGGCCAGCTGATTGCTCTCCTTCATACGCATCTGCTGCTCCTCACCAGGCCTCATGCTCTCCGGTGCCTTATCGTCCGGCACCTCTATCATCTGCACCTTGGCATACGGCCCAATGCGCTTCACATACTCCGCGATCCGGTCCACGAGATAGCACTCCTTCAATTTCCCTACGGTTAATATCTTGTATACACATATCCGACAATCTCCCCTCATTTGCTCCATTGGATAAAATACAATCAACTCAGGCTCATTCACCTTATTTGCCCGCTTTCATTGGAGTTAATCCAACAGAATGCTCCAAAACCAGCTCTTCTGAGCTGTTTCCTCATATTCTACTGTATAAATCCAATGAAACTAACCCCAACCGCCGATGTCATGAGACATCATTGGATATAATCCAATCAAATATCCTTCAAGTTCATGTATTTCGACCTTTCTCCCAATTTCAATAAATAAGGGGTAAGCTTCGCTTACCCCAAAGCATATAAATTCTGCCCTGAAAATTAAAAAGTAACTCTGAGCACTTTATCACGCTAGAACATCGTACCCTTGAGTTTCGTTTTTTAAAAAGTAGCTTTAAGCGGTTTTTAGGCAATAGGAAACTAAGCCCCCGGATAAGTGCTTTTAAAACGAATGTACGTTCCTGTTTTATGCGGATTGTTCTTGGATCTTACAGTAAGCCCCAAGGATTCTAACCTCTTAATCGAACTACTGATCAAGATCTCACGTTTTCGTTGATCGAAATAGCCAAAACCGAGTTCCACATATTCTTGTCTTCGCGTTAACAAGATATGAACAATCGTTAAAATGGTATGCCCTACGGCTACCGCTGCTCTATTCTTTCCACGACGTGCTGCAATGCGATGGTACTGTGCTGCCAAGTACGAATTCTTTTGGCGTGCTACCGATCGT
>NZ_AUGY01000118.1 GCF_000422905.1 Paenibacillus alginolyticus DSM 5050 = NBRC 15375 | reverse complement strand
CGCATTTACGGCATTACGATGTGCCAGCACATTGATGCTTGGTACTCGGAGAATCGCCAAACCCTCGAAGCCATGAGGGATGATATTTTGCCTCAAAACGCTTAGTTTTTTTGACGACCTCTTAAAAGGTCTCTTTGTCATTCACATTTTTGGAAACAGGATGAAAATACCCTCCTGGTTATTTTCCAATCCAAATTTCCAGTTATTTTACCGTAATTCCGCCCATTCCCCCCTCTGAATTCCGAGAGTCTATACAATTAAAAGCCTACACCATTTCTCTGTGTAGGCTTGCTATGATAAAAAGATATGCATCTGTTCAGCGTTCGATACTTTTAAGCCTGCAATGATGAATGGAGCCCAGTCCAATAATCCATAATCTCTTTAGCATCCAACACCATTCCAAAATTGGTTTGAATATTTATAAAAGCAGCTTCCTCCAAATCACGATTATATCCAGCACATCCATCGCGAACGAGAGTAATATTATAATCCAGCATGAACCCATTACGGGCAGTCGATTCCACACATACGTTTGTGGCCACCCCGGTGAGAATCAGCGATTTAATCTCCAAACGATTTAAAATTTCTTCCAAATTGGTTTTCGTAAAGGCGCAGTAACGATGTTTTTCTATAACGAGATCTCCTGCCTGTGGGGAAAGGAGGTAAAACTCCGCTCCCCAAGTCCCTTCCCTAACGAGATTAACCTTTGAAGAAGCATTAGGTCTGCTTAACCATGCTTTTGAAGAGGAGGAGGCACTATGCGTAGTACGGACAAAAATGATAGGAATGTTACGGGATCTTGCCTCAACAATTAAACCTTCAATGACGGGAACAACGGTCTGAGCCTTGGTTACATCCGTACCCTTTACTGCTTTGACCCCGTTCTCATGACAAAAATCATTCTGGACATCAATGATCATAAATGCCGTATGCTGCGGATCTAAAAATACATGATTCATCTCTCAGCCTCCACCGCCTATCTTTTACTACTTATGAACATCAGGGCGCCAATTATCAAATCTGCGTTCTAACCGCCGGATGAGCTCAGTAAAAACAACACCGCACCCTGCGATCAGGATCAATCCTAAAAACACAAGGTCCGTTTGATAACTCGCTCCAGCCTGATTCATCATATAACCGATACCGCTGGTCGATGCAACCATTTCCCCTACTACAATCCCGATAAGCGCGTGTCCAAGTCCAAGGCGTATTCCGGAAATTACGGCAGGCAAGGCACTAGGGAGTACAATCGTACGGAAGATTTGATAGTCTTTAGCCTTGTAAGAACGGGCTACATTCAATAAAATCGGATCAATCGTCCTGATTCCAACGATCATATTAATAATAATAGGGAAAACAGCACCAAGAAATATGATGGCGACTTTAGAGCTCATGTCGATACCAAACCAGATGATAAAAAGCGGCATTAGTGCGATTCTTGGTGCAGAGTAAAGAAAATTAACGATCGGATCGAATAAGGCTTCAATTTTACGATACCACCCCATGACAATCCCCACAGGAATGCCGACTAGGATGGCGAGAATAAAACCCGAAAGGAATTCCAAACCGCTGACTTTCAAATCTATCCAACCGCTTCCCGAACTAAAGTAATCAATCCCTGCATACCAAATTTGTAAAGGCGAACTAGTGAATATCGGATCTACGACCCCGCTTCTGCCTATAATCTCCCATGCAGCCAAGACGATCAAAATGCCAAGTGCCCCCAATATCCCCCGTTCATTCTTGTAATATCCCTGTTTCCATGAGGTAATTTTCAAGGGTTCATCGATGGTTAACGTCATCTTTTTAGTTGAACTCATGCGGAATTCCTCCTACCGGTTCATTTTGCATTCGGAATTTTTAATGTAAAGCCGTGTTCTTTCAAGAAACCTGATTTATCCAGTTGTTGAAGGTAACTGTAATCGAACATATCTTCAATATTTGCACTGTTCGTCTTCGGATTATCGGTATAGATTTGGTAGGGCTTAAGTGCTTCCGGGGTCATGTTAATGTCTTGGAGATGGATGTAATCTTCATACGTGATCTTTGCCTCTTCAGCGGTAATTCCCGTTTGATGTTTAAGAATGCTGGCAACAGCAATGTCCGGATTCTTCTTTGCCATCTCCAAGCCTGCTGCATAAGCTTTCAAAAAGCGTAACACGGCCTCGGGATTTTCTTTCGCAAACGTCCGTGTAGTCATCATATAAGCGTGTGCCTCGTCAAAGGTTTTGGCGAGGTCAACTAATACTTTGGCACCTTGTTTCTCCGCTTTCAGGTCAAGGGGGGAGGAGAGGACGCCAGCATCAATCAGACCCTTGTCAAGAGCAGGCAGAACATCACTAATCGTTTGGAATGGCACAAGTTTATAGTCGACGTCGGGTTTCATCATATACTGTTTTTCCAAGTAGTTCATCAACGCAACTGCGGGCGGCGCAAATTTGCCGGAAACTCCTATTTTTTTCCCCCGTAAATCTTCAGGTTTAGTGAGTTTGTTGGTCATGATTTTGTATACCGGTTTGTCATTATTTCCGGCAACGAAGATCAGATCCTTGCTTCCTGAAGCATATGCGCTAATCGCGCTTCCCGGTACCGCTCCGATCTGTGCGTCCTTCGATAAAAGTGCTTGAACTCCGGTAGGAGGAGGAAGGGTATTCCATTTAGGTTTAATTCCATATTGCTGAAAAAGATTATTATCTAACGCAACCCACGTTGGAATTTCTAATCCGCTCACAGATACGCTGAAAATACTCAAATTGATCGATTCAACCGAAGCGGCTTGTGATCCTGGATTGATTGGAGATGCGGCAGCATTGGACCCATTAGATGCCGCACTGCCAGAGCCGGCTTTGGCGGCAGGATGTCCTCCTGCGCAGCCGCCTAAAAAAAGCAAAACACCAAAAAAGATACCAATCAACAGTACTTTAAATCCGTTTTGTTTCATAATGGATCTCCCTTCAAGTTAATAATGAAAAAGGGGCAAACGAATGTTACTAATTCCGCTGCCCCGTAGAATGTGCGTTACCAAACCTGTATGACATCTGCCTCATCAACAGCCTCATAAACAGATACGATCCTAAAGCCATCTTCTACCCAACCCGTCGAGGGGACATCATGCCTTAATGCAACTACAACGTTGATTCCGCTGTTTCTTAGCTTAAGAGCATGATCCCTACCATGATTGGCATACCCCAGTATGGCTATGGTTTTTCCTTTGAAATATGAAAGATCAATTTGTTGTTCGCGTTTATCTCCCAATGGAGTCTCCCCCCTCTAGTTCCACGGATCGACAGAGCAATGGATCGCTCCCGGCAATCCTTCGCCCCCAACCGTTTTGAGCGCTAAATCAACCTGGTTTAAACCAAATTTATGCGTGCAAATTTCTTTAAGGGGAAATTTGCCGGAGGAAATAAATTGTACCGCCTGTTCAACAGCACCGTAACTGTGTCCTCGAACTCCTTTTAATGCCACATATTTAGAAACCAAGACATCACTGTAGAAATTAGGAATGTCTCTATTTTTCTTGCCTGCTACGATAACAGTACCCCGTTTCTTCACAACATCGATTCCTGTTGTAATGGTTGAAGGCCCTCCGGAGGCAACATCAATCACGACATCAACCATCTTCCCTGCGGTTACCTCTTTAATTTTTTCCTTTAAATCTTCGCTAGAGACATCAATCGTATAATGGGCACCGAGACTCTTGGCAATTTTAAAACGTTCCATGTCCGCTGTGAGTCCACTTAGGATGATCAAATCTGCACCGGCTTGCTTTGCAGCCAAAACACAAGCTAAACCTTGTTGGCCGGGCCCCTGAATTAACACGGTTTTGCCGATGCCAACGCCGCCTTCATGAACCGCCCATTCAATTCCGTTGCCTAACGGGAGAGCTAGTGCAGCCTCTTCTGAGGAGACATGATCAGGGATCCGATGGAAAACGGAATTAGGATGGAGATAAAGGTACTGGCTGTACCCTCCCCATAAAGACGGCTCAACGATTGTATTGGTAGCGCCGTACCGTATACCGCCCATCCATTTATCCGTAAAATCACACAAGCGGAATTCCCCTGTCCGGCATCGATCGCAATAACCGCAGGGTAAGTATTCCTCGAGGGCGACTCGATCGCCTTCCTTTAACCCCCACCGCTTCTCTGCAATTTTGCCGATTTTCGCAATACGTCCTACCACCTCATGCCCAAGGATCCGGGGACCCCCATCCTTTTTATAATCAGGCCAATCGCTTCCGCATATCCCGGATAATTCCACTTTAAGCAGTCCGGCATCAGCTGGTATTTCCGGCAGCTTAAATTCACGTATTTCCGTTGTTAACGCACCGACTTGAACAGCTGCAGCCACTGTATTCAACATTTTCATCCTCCTATTGGATACTTATTAGACAACGTCTGATTGTTCTGTTGATTCTACATCAATGAAATCCCCTGGTTGAGTAACAAGTTTTTCTTTTGCACCGATTTGGAAAGCTACTCCCTCTGGTAGTATGAGCGATGCGGATCGGACATTATGGGATTTAGCGTCAATAGCGGGTGGCGCAATGCCCTGCTGTAGATTTTTCACCGCATTCAACATAATTCTTCGTGCCGCAATAATGGCTGCATCGCTGGTGCCCAATCTTTCAACGCTGCGGTCGGCAATTGCTCCTTGCGTTTCCTGGACTGCGCTGTCTTGTGCGCCGATTCCTTTTATTCCCGTAAAAGATTTTCCAGAAGCCTGTGCCTCGCGATCAATTAAATAATCGTTATCCTTATTCTGTACCGTCCTTAGAGTGCCAGGTATTAGCTCCATATGAATTCCCCGACCCTGCTTTAAAATATCTCGTTCTTCGTCCGTAAGTGCACGAAGTGGGTTCCAGTTTATATTCCAGGTATAAACATGCTCATCATCCATCGGTACCCATGCATGTGCACCTCTAGGAGAATGCTCAAAAGGCGGAATCATCGTATAGAACGGCATCACAAATTGAGTGATTCTCCAATAAAGGTTACCCGGGTCGGCATTACGTTTGGCACCGACCATCATCCCGTAGTCTACCTTTTCGATTTCAAATTTCGGTGCGGTATCTTGCGTCAAATAGGATGGAGCTTGGCTTTTATCAAATGCTTTGGTTCCCATGAATCCTTGTCCGCCAGCGTTTCTGTGAAGAAAAGAAATATGACTTGAATCCAGCCCGCCTTCAATGGCTTGGAAGTAATTGCACTCCTGAATCCTTCTGGACGTATAGCGGTGGCTGTCTGGCACCAAAGCCCATTCCAGCTCCGGCAGTTCCGGCATTAGTTCCGGAGGTCCCATATAGGTCCAAACGACTCCGCCTCGTTCTCGGCAGGGGTATGATTTGATTTTTACTTTCTCCTTAAAACTGCTTTCCGGTGGCTCCGAAGGCATATCTACACACTGTCCGCTGACATCAAATTTCCAACCATGGTAGACGCAGCGTATTCCGCACTCTTCATTTCTTCCAAAGTATAAAGATACTTTACGATGCGGGCAAAATTCATCCACAAGACCGACATCTCCGTTAGTATTCCTGAAAGCTAACAATTCCTCCCCCAACAGCTTAACCTTAACAGGTGTACAATCGGGGCGAGGGAGCTCATCAGAAATAAGGGCAGGGATCCAATAGCGTCTCAATAATTGTCCCATCGGAGCATCCGGACCGGTTCTGGTTAATAATTCGTTGTCTTCACGTGATAACATGTTAGCATTCCTCCTATTTAGAGTTATTTTTATTCATTATCCTGTAGTCACAAATTCTAATGGTTCACTAATGAAATAGTCTAAAAAAGTGTTAATCATCAGTTCCATTAGAGGATAATATTCTTTCTTCTCCATGTAGATCATGGACGAATATTGTTTGATGACTTCGAGCTCGTTCACCTTGAGTTTAACTAGCCGGCCTTCGGATAATTCACGCCTGACACTGATGTTCGGAAAAATACAAACGCATGAGGAGATATTGACCATCTCTTTGGCTGCTTCAATCTGATTTAACTCCATAACTACTTTGGGGGCAGAGTCGTGCTCAGCGTACAGTTTCTTTATTTTCTTCCATGCATCCGAATTTTGTTCATATGTGATTAGAGGCAAATGAATTAGATCTTCCATGGATACGATTCCTTTTGCAGCAAGAGGATTCAAAGGACTGCACACTAAATCGAAATCGTGAACGCATAAGTTAACCTGTTTAATTTGTTTCTTTTTCACTTCAGATGAAACCATGCCAAAATCGACCTGATTTTGCAGAAGCATTTCCGTAATGTATAAAGTGTTTCCGGTGACGACTTGAAATTCGACTTTAGGATATTGCAACAGCTTACTAAGAATTTCCGGAAGGATGTATACCGAACAGGAAGCCGTCGCGCCTATGACGATTTTTCCTTGCAATTCATCGTTGAGACTTTTCAGCCTCTCTTCCGCCGCTTTTTCTACCTCCAACATCTGTAATGCGAAAGGCATAAAAGCTTCGCCTTCTTTACTCAGTTGGATTCCTCGGTGCTGTCTGATAAACAAAGACTTGCCTAACTCGGTTTCCAGCGCCTGCATTCTTGCTGTCACGGAAGGTTGGCTTAGATGAAGGATTTGGGCAGCCTTAGCAAAGCTTAATTCCCTAGCGATAAGGACAAAAGTTTGAACATTTTTTAAATCCAAATGATCGTCCATCCCCTTTATAATCATATAAGCGCTTACAACCTCATTCTAATTTAGTAAAAACGAATTGTGAAATAGATTATTTCTAATGCTTAGTTGGACCAACTAATATTTTATCAATCCTTTGTATTTGAATTTTCTATCCTAATATACATAAAGATTATCCGGGATAGTTTTTATCTAATGCGCTATTTCATTTGAATAGAAGGAATCGATTTTACAGGATAAAAGTTTTTAGTTTATACTGAAAGCGTTTTCTAATTCGATTGAAAAGGAGAGTGGTTGATCGTGACAAAGAAAAAGGTTGTAACCATTTTTTTATTCATCCTCATGGTATTGGTACCAATTTTATCTGGTTGTAGTACGAAAGCCGCAAATTTAAATAGCCAGCCGACCGCCAGCGGGCAAGAGCAAAAATCTAAACCCGACAAGCTTACTCCGATAAAGGTTGCTATTGTTTCGAATACGACAAGCTTCTTACCTTTGTATGTGGCAGATAAGAAAGGAATATTTGAAAAGTATAACCTCAAAGTTAACTTAAGTAAGATTGAAGGAGGCGTTCTTGCTCTACGCGGCCTGCAAGCAGGCGATTTTCAATTTATCGCCAGTTTAGCTGAGTCTACCATGACATCTGTAGCTGAAGGCGCGAATATGAAAATTATCGGTTCCCTCAGCAATCAAACCTTATATTCGGTTTTTGTATCACCCGAAATTAAATCAATAGAAGACCTTAAGGGAAAAGCTGCAGCCGTCTTACAACCGGGTAACGGTGTGGATATTGTTATGCGTTGGTGGTTAAAGAAACATGGACTTGAACCGGATAAGGATATCCGAATGATCTCAGCAGGAGCAACGCCGGCCCGTCTTGCCGCACTGCGAAACGGGCAGGTCCAAGTGACTATTCTGCAGCCTCCCAATGATATCAACGGTGAACAAGCCGGAATGAAACGATTGGTCAATTTAAGTGATGAACTGAACAGCTATAATCACACTGTGATTACCACCAGTGGACCCGTGATCCAGAACCAGCCTGAAGTCGCCCGTGCTTTTATGGCAGCTACAGCTGAAGCTATCGCCTTTATCAAAGATCCGGCCAATCGTAAAGAAGCCATACAAATCGGTATCGATGATTTAGGAAATGATGAAGAAATTACAACAAAATCGTTGGATTTCATTATAAAATCGTTTCCCGTTGATGCCAAGATCAATGTTGAAGGAATCAAATGGGCGATCAATGCTGTAAAGGAATCCGGATCGATTAAAAATGATTTACAACTAGAAAAGGTGATCGATGAAAGATTTTATGCGAAAAGATGATACTGATGAATTACCTCCTAAGCGCAAAAGAGTGCCCCATCGGGCACTCTTTTCTTTTTCTGGAAATTATTTCCAAGGGGAAACAGTGACTAAAAGCGGAGAAGGCTCGCCTTCCCCTCCTGCCGTTCGCAGTGCCAAGTCCGTATCCTTCAGGCTATAATTGTGGGAGTTCATCATCTCCAGCGGAAACCTGCCGGAAGAGATAAAATCAACCGCCATTTTGACCGACTCGAAGCTGTGGCCTCGAACGCCTCTCAAATTAAGCGTTTTGGTAACAACCATGTCAATGTCAAAATCGGGAATTTTCATATATTTATAAGCGCCAAACATGACGATCGCCCCACGTCCGGCAACGGCCATCGAGGAAAGGATCGGTTCGCTTCCCCCGGAGGTCAAGTCAATGACGACATCGGCCATCTTTCCTGCGGTCAATTCCCGGACTCTGGCCACTAAGTCCTCAGCCTGAATGTTTATGGTATGGTCAGCCCCCAGCTTCCTCGCCAGTTCCAGACGCCGCTCACTCGTCGTGCGACCGGTAACGATCACACATTCCGCCCCCGCCGCCTTGGCTGCCAAAGCACAGGCTAACCCCTGCTGACCAGGACCTTGAATAACGACCGTTTTACCCGGTCCTACATTCCCTTGCATACACATCCATTCAAATCCGTTCGCGAGAGGCAGTGTTAATGCCGCCTCGACGTCTTTGACGTGGCGGGGCATCTTATGCAGGACCGCATTTGGATGGAGGTATAAATATTGAGAGAATCCACCCCAGAGTGAAGGAGACAAGCTAATCGGAGTCGCACCGTAACGAATGCCCTCTGATCGCGGATCGGTAGTTTTACATGAACGGTACATCCCCGTCCGACAGAATGAACATTGTCCGCACGGAATGTACTCCTCCATGGCCACTCGATCCCCTGCCTTCAGCCCCCAACGCTCAGATGCGGCTTCGCCGATCTGTTCGATATAACCTACCACATGGTGACCAAGAATACGTGGGTCCTGCAGTTTTTGATAATAGGAAACATCCGTTCCGCATACGCCGACAATTTCCACTTTAAGGATTCCGGCATCAGCCGGAATCACAGGGAGATCAAACTCTCGGATTTCCGTTTTCTTAACGTCCACGGCCACAGCGGCTAGCGCTTTTCCGCTCATTCTACCATCTCCCTCCTGTTATCCGGCCAATGGCTCGAACGTGATAATCGCATTTCCGCTGCCCGACGATTGAACGTACCCGTGGAATTTAGCTTTATAATTTCCGCTGCCCTCCATGACACCTAGAAGCATGGCGAGGTGACGCCCCCCCGACTCAACCCCGGCTATTTTGGCATACTGAGGAAGCATCTCACGAGCCGCATCCAGCCTCCCCGAAAGCAAATAGTCCGTGAATTGTTTGTCCAGGGCTTGTTCCGAGCTGGTTGGCATTTTCTCCGGTCCCCTGACCAAATTGTGCGATAAGGCTCCGCTGCTGACAAACACGGCACGCTTCGAGCTCTCTTTCAGCGTCTTCCCAACGTTACGTCCCCACTCGAACGTTTCATCCAAGCTCGCCGCCCAACAAACAGACAGGTCGATCACCGGTACATTTTCCTTAGGTACAAGATACCGCATGGGTACCAGCGTACCGTAATCCCAAACGTAGGAAGTATCGTTAAACGCAAGAATCGGCAGTCCGGCTCCTTTTCCTGCTTGCACCAGCTGCTCTGCAAGTGAAGGGTCTCCTTGAAAGTTGTATGGCACATCAGCTATTAAGTCGGGGCACTCGACCGCCGTTAATTCACCTTTATGTACAGATGAACAGTTCACGTAATGATGGAAAGTTGCGGTAAAATGGCAGGAAATCATAATGACTACGTCAGGTTTGGTTTCGAATAATTCTTCGGACACCTTATGCATAGCGCTGACCATCGGTTTCTGGAAATCAGCTACCTGATCTTCATGGCAGATTCGCGGCACATGGGCCACCAGCATACTTAGTTCTACGGACATCTTAATCCCGCCTTTCTTATGATTAAATCGTATATTGCTCCAGCGACGACTTGACGAATAAATCTTCCACGTTGAGCTTATTTTTAATTAACCCTTGCTCGTAAGAATATTGGACAAGCGCTTCCAGTGTTGTGCGGTTTTTCTCCAGACCGTATGGCCAGAAATCGTCGCCCATCAGCTTTTTCGTGTTCTCGATCTCCGGAACGAGCCAAGGAAGGGTTGCTTTCAACGCTGCAGTTTGGTTGAATCCTTCATATACTTTGTTTTTCGCTTCCACGAACGCCTGATAAAGGTTGGCAGCTATCCATGGGTGCTTCTCCAAAACCTCGTCACGAATGGCGACTACATGCATGATAGGGAAAATACCTGTTTTCCGGAAGTAGTCTTTTTCAACCGACGCGTAGTCCTCGAACAGACGCTTAACATTAGGCGAACCGTTTAAGAAACAGGACGGCGCGCGCGGAGCGATGAAAGCATCCAGCTCGCCTTCCTCCAGCATCTGGTTTAACGTTTGGTGAGGCGCAATTGGCGTAATCCGAATGTCCGGAGGCAGATCCAGCTTAACCTTCTCGATCCGGCCCGGGGTTTCCTGACCTCCGCTGAACCAGTGGATGTCTGAGGCGGGAACGCCATATTCGTTCTGCAAAAATCCGCGGATCCACACACAAGCGGTTAATTGATATTCGGGAACCCCCACACGCTTGCCTCTCAGGTCTGCTGGTTTTTGAATCCCGGAATGCGCATTCACGTAAATTCCGGAATGCCGGAAAAACCGGGAGGGAAAAACCGGGATCGCCGTAAAATTGGGATATCCGCGGTCTTTGGCGAGCAAATAGGAAGAAGCAGAAAGCTCTGAAACGTCGAATTCCTGATGCCGCATCATCCGGAAAAATGTCTCTTCGACAGGCATTTTCAAAAAGGTAAGATCGATCCCGTTCGGCCGAACAGAACCGTCAATGAGGGCCTGTACCCTGTCATAATCCCAACATGCAAAGCTTAACGAAAGTTTATTCATTTTTAGTCCCTCCATTATATTGTTTTCACTAGGAAGCAGTAACCGAGTTATCCTGCGAATGATTCGTATCATTCGGCATCAAGAAGATGAGGAGGTTCGCGATAATGATCGTGAACGCTACAAAATAAAACGCCGAGAATAACCCGAACTTGTCGGCTATCATCCCTCCGATCAACGGGGCAAACGAAGAGCCGAGGGATTGTACACCGAACAGGACGCCAATGCTGGTTCCCGCCATTTTTTTCGGAGTTGTCTCGAGCAACCAAGCCTGCATGACCGGTCTAACGGCGAATAGGAAAAATCCAAGAACGGCTATAAAATAAATGAAGGTCATCGATTTGCCGGCTGTGGCCATAAGCACCAAAATCACAGCAGTCATAGCCATCGTAGTAATTAATATTTTTTTGCGGCCCATCTTGTCGGACAAATGGCCGGAAATCGGAGCGGCAATAAATCCCCCTGCCTGCAATAAAAACATGCCGATACCAACCCATAGCGGAGAGAAGCCCATCTCATTCGCCAAATAAAGCGGTAAAAACATCAGCAGCGCATTTTGCGTCATGGCACGAAAGCCAGAGCTAATTGAAATTAGAACCAGGCTTCGATTGCTGAACAGCGTTTTCAGTCCGTTCATATATTCTCGAATGCCCTGCCCCTCCTTCTTAGCCCCTTCCTCTGAAGTCTTTTTCCCGGTAGACATGTGCAAGTTCCTAAGAAAGATAGAAATCAACAGCGCCATGGTCAAGCCTGGGATAATATTAATGATAACCACTTCACGCCAGCTGAATGTTACCAATAGCGCACCAATGACGAGCGGCGCCAAGGCATCCCCTACGTTAGCACCCATACCGTGAACAGAAAGCACAAACCCTTTTCTTTCGGGAAACCGTTGTGCCAGCGTAGGGATTGCAGTCGGGTGCCACAGGTTGTTGCCAATCCCGACCAAGCTGACGCAAAGCAATAGCATCCAGTAGGTCGTTGTGAAATTCATGAACATGTACGGAATTCCCACCCAGAACAAGGACAAAGCCATTAATAATCCTTTTTTTCCAACCATATCGACCAGCATCCCACCCGGCACGTTTGAAATTGTACTGGCTATATATTGGAACGTTATGATGAATCCCGTTTCTGTGTAGCTTAATCCCAGCTCTCGGCCGATAATCGGAAGCAGTAAATAAAATGTTGCCGGGTACCAGTGCGTCAAGCCATGTCCGATCGTAATCAACCACATTTCCTTTAACGAACGGGATCGTTTTGTTTCAGCTGCATCCATCTACCAACCCCCTACGGATTCAATGACCCCACCCGAGCTGCAAGTTTCACCAAACCTGGATGATATCTGAAACCGAAACAGCATCCCACAGGTTCATAACCCGGAACCCGTCTCTTTCGGCTTGAGCCCAATGCGGATCGATTAACCGCAAGCCGATGACAACGTCGATTCCTTCCGAATGGAGTTCTTTAGCGTAAATGACTCCATCATCGTTGTATCCCAATATGGCCACTGTTTTTCCGATAGAGTACGCATGTTTCGTCATGCTGAATCTCTCCTTTCCTTTGTGAATGCTAAGATAACTTCTTCTTTAACAGTAATACATCGAAGTCGACGAAGAAACCAGTTGTTCCTTTATGCAGAACGTATGCGAATTGAAACTTATGAATTCCATGATCCTATCAGTTCATTGCTGTCAGTTACGATTCCAAATTGCTTTTGGACATTACGCACCGATGAGTTATGGTCTTGAGGATCATATGTTGCACTGCAGTCCTCCACTAGGGTAACGTAATAATCATGAGAGAGACCATCTCTCAAGGTACTTTCTACACAAATGTTGGTCGCAACACCGGTAAAAAGCAGAGAATTTTTATTCAATGATTTTAATAATAAATCTAAATTCGTTCCCACAAATCCGCTGTACCGATGTTTTGTAAGGATGATCTCACCGTTTTGGGGTTCAACCTCATAAAACTCCGCCCCCCAGCTCCTGGTACGACAGCTTAATTCTGAAGCTGGTCTTCTTCTCATCATTCCATATCTGGAATTCCAAGCTAAAGAGTCTGTTAATTCATCGTGCTCCGTTCGAATAAAAATTACCGTGATCCCTTTATTTCTTGCCTGATCAAGCAGCAATCTCAATCTTGGCATCATAGCCGTGATACCTTGGACATCGTTCCCCCTTTTACTGCAAGAGCCTTCTTGATGACAATAATCATTCTGAACATCAATAACCAGTAATGCGCAGCGATCCGGTTGAATTCGCTCGAGTAAATTCATATGACACCGCCCTTTTTTAGCTTTTTTCAAAAAAATAGAGAAGGTCCGTAGATGGAACTTCTCCACATTCTGATGCACCTTTAATAGATCAGCAGACGTGATGTCTTTGACCGGACGAGAATTCGTGAGTCCTTGTCTTTAACTGCTCCAGTGTCAACACATTTTTCTCAAGCAATACCTTTTCAAAAGCCTGCACCCAATGTTGATAGTAAGTGGAGACCACATCCTTCTCGGGATGTAGACGCTCGGCTTCCCCGATCTCTTGGACAAATTTACCGTTAAAGGCTGTCCACGGATACATTCCCTTTTCTAACAAAAGCACCGCCATGGCAAAAATTCTCCCTTCCCAAGGGGTGTGGAATACGATCTCTCCATTTTCACGAGGCAATTTCATGGAGTCTTCAATATGGTTAATTAAAGCTTGGGAATCTTGGCTCATTCGCAGACTCACTCCTTTCATTAATTAGCAATTTTTACCTTTGATACTCCGATCATCGCATCCCGGGAAACAATACCTGCGAGCTCTTCCTCATTCATGTGGTCAGTACCTTCAGGACGCTCAGGTAAAATCAGATACCGGATTTCCGCATTGCTGTCCCAGACCCGGATTTCCACAGATTCATCCAATTCCAGCCCGAATTCCCGAATTACGCTTCTAGGATCAATGACGACTCTTGAACGATAAGCGGTGCTTTTATACCAGGCAGGAGGCAGGCCTAAAAGTGCCCATGGATAACAGGAACAAAGCGTACAAACGACCACATTATGAATCTCAGGTGTGTTTTCCAGTACGATCAATTCGTTATGCATATTCTCGAGTCCCAGCTCAGAAATCGCTTTCTTCCCGTTTTGCAAGAGTCTTTGTTTGAACTCGGAATCCACCCAAGCTCTTGCGACAACCTTTGCCCCGTTCATTGGACCGATATCGGAAACATAATGATGAATTAACTCGTCAACTTCCTCTACTGAAATCAGCCCTTTTTCGATGAGGAGGGACTCTATGGCCATCGTCCGCAGCTCTTCAAATGACTCAGACAGCTTATGTGCATGGTGGTGATCATGATGATCGTGATCGTGAGTGTGATGGTGATGTTCTTCAATGTTTTTCATCTTGTACGCCTCCTAGTTCCAAATAGTCTTCCCATAGCTCGATAAACAATTTGTCTTTGGGAGAGGCATGCTCCCCCCATAAATCTTGGGCTTTAAAACAAACCCGATAGACTGGCTGATAAAGATCGATTCCTTTATGAACTCTGGTATCGGGCAAAATAAAGTTGCCGTGTATGCTTTCGATGACTCCCTGCTTCCCTCGGACGTACCGGGGAATACGCGTATGCCCCAATGGAGAAATCATCTTCGCTCTCACAACGGTACCCGGTGTAAACTTAGGTTGAATCGGCTCATTTGGCTGCTCTGCACCCGTTGTGGTTTGAATGACGACCTCTCGTTCGGTTGATGGCATAAGAGGTCTAACTTTACGAAAGGGCTGCAAATGAGATTGAGGGGAGGAGCCGGGCGAGAGTTCGGCCATTTTTTGCTGTATGTCCACCTCGGTAAATACCCCTCTGTCCATCAACAACGATTCCGTTCTTAATAACCACAATTGATAATAGCTGGATCCCAAATAATAGACAGGATTAATTCGTTCAACGCCATGCCTGGATTCATCAATATGATAGAATTTGTGTTTTTTGCTGGCAAGCGTGTGGATCGCTCTCAACCGCCCTTCCCACGGTTCATGGAAGACGGGTTCATTCTCTTCCCTTTGTATTGGACCAAAACCGTCCATACCGCCAACATCATGGATTCCGTTCATCTACTCAGCTCCTCATTAATTATTCAATAAATTATCCTCCGAGCATTGTCACTTGACAGCATCGGCGAAACGCTTATTCACAACGTCCGCAGGTTTTTTCGTTTTTGCTGCCGGATTCTTCTCACTCAATTCATCCAATATGAATTGAACCTCATTATCTGGAATGTGAAGGTCGGTTGGCCATAAATTTTTGTAAGCCTCGTAAGAAACATCAAGTGTCTTTTCGTCTGTCGATTTCGTGTACTTTTCAATGGCAGCTTTTGACGCTTCCTTGTCCGTTCTCATTAGCTTACTGGCCTCTGCATACGCCTTCATAAAATTTTCAATCGCTTGCGGATTTTTCTCCGCATACGGTTGATTGACTCCCATTACCCCATACAGTCCTAGAACACCTTTGACTTCGTTCAGATTGGCGACATTTTTCAATCCCATTTGTTCAGCTTGAATCGTAGTCGGCGGAGAGATAACACCGGCTTCAATCTTCCCTTCACTAATGGCTGCTAAATTGGCCTGGTTGCTGCCGGTATATAAAACCTTCACGTCTTTTCCTTGCTGCATGCCAATTGCACGAATCATGGTGCGGGCCACATAATCAATAGCTCCCCCTGGGGATGTAGCGCCGATCGTTTTACCTTTTACTTCTTCCAATTTATTGATGTTCTTGGCGTACAACGAAAGCGCGATTTGCCCATAGGTGCCAATTACTCTGACTTTATCCGTTTTAAGCGCCGAATCAACGATATTCGGTCCGGCCAATACAATATGCGCATCTCCTGATATGAGAGCGGCCACAGAAGCGCCGGCATCGAGGGAAACCCGTTTTACCTTCAGACCATATTTGGCCCAAATATCTTTTTCCAGCGCATAATAAATCGGGCCGAATACCGCCGTGTCACCGACAGTAGCAACTGTCAACTCCTGCAGCGGTTGATCCTTAGGCTTCGCATCGGCCTGCTGTGCGCCCGTTGGTTTGGACGTATTAACGCCAGCACCTGAAGCTGAACTATTATTGTCTTTCCCACAGCCGGTTAAAGCGATAAGCATAACAAACAAAAACACAAACGCAGCTTTTCCAAAGCTTTTCTTCACAGGACATCACCAAACCTTCGATTCATCATTTTTTTCGCTCAACCTGCAATCGTAACTCAAGTTACTTAATGGCATCCACATAATGCTGATCCATGATGTCAGCAGGTTTTTTTGTCTTTGCTGCAGGATTCGTCGTTGCCGCCAACTGCTCCAAAAGGAATTTAATTTCGTTTTCGGGAATATGGAAATCCGTCGGCCAGAAAGATTTAAAATACTCGTATGAGGCATCCAGCGCGCTGTCGTCTGTCACCTTTGTATATTTCCCTAAGGCAGCTTTTGTAGCTTCCTTCTCCGTTTGAGTGAGCTTGCTGGCCTCAGCATATGCCTTGAAAAAGCTTTCAACCACTTGTGGATTTTTCTCCGCAAAAGGCTGATTGACACCCCCAACCATATAAGTTCCTTGAATTCCTTTAATATCCGTCAAAGTAGCAACTTTTTTAAATCCCATTTGATCGGCCTGAACCGTCATTGGCGGCACGAGAATACCGGCTTCAACTTTTCCTTCGCTGATGGTTGGCAATATGTTGGTACCGACGTATAAAATTTTCACGTCTTTACCCGGCTGCAACCCGATCGCTCGAATCAAGGACAGAGCTGCATTTTCGTTATTTCCGCCTGCGGATGAAACGCCAATTACTTTACCTTTTAATTCTTCCACTTTAGTGATGTTTTTGGTATATAACGTATACGGGATAGTCCCGATCGTGCCGATTACTTTAACCTTATCCGACTTCAGCGCCGCATCGACGATATTCCCTCCGGAAAAAGCAATTGGAACATCACCTGATATGACACCAGCCGTAGTAGCCGCAGAATCGAGGGAAACAAGATTTACCTTCAGGCCATATTTTTTAAAAATATTTTTTTCCATGGCTACATACATCGGACCGTACACGATTCCAGAGGCGGTGATGCCAACCGTCACTTCTTTAAGCGGCTGATCCTTAGGCTGCGTGCCTGATGTATTGGTGCCGGCACCGGAATCGACGCTCTTATTGTTAAGACCGCAACCGGTTAAAGCGATAGCTGTAATAAACAAGAATAGAAAAGTACCTTTTATTCTTATATTCACTGACCCTCCAGCCCTTCCGTTATTTTTTTAGCCCAGGATAATATCACGAATTTCCGCAACCTTTGATAAAAATTCCGACTCGGTTTTTGTTGCTTCGGTTCTAGGTCTAGGAAGACGGATCTCGATGTCGGCGCTAACCATGCTTCCCGGTCCTTTGGATAATACAATAACCCGATCCGCTAGAAACACCGCTTCATCAATTTGGTGGGTGATAAATAAAGCTGTTTTTTTCGTCTCCTGCCAAATACGCAGCAGCTCTTTTTGCATGACTTCACGCGTCTGAGCGTCAAGCGCGGAAAACGGTTCGTCCAGAAGCAGCAGCTCTGGATCGGAAGCAAGCGCGCGTGCCAAATTTACCCGCTGCTGCATACCTCCGGAAAGCTCATTCGGATACTTATGCTCATGTCCGCTAAGCCCGACCAGCTTGATCATGGACATCGCTCTTTCCTCCATGACTGACGCTTTCGTACCTCGCAGCTCCAGCCCGTACTTTACATTGCCCACAACCGTTCTCCACGGAAGTAGCGCGGGCGACTGAAACACGACGGCCCGATCCTGACCCGGTCCCGCAATTTTTGTGCCGTCCAGCAGCAATTGACCTTTATTATGGGGAAGAAGACCGGCTACCGCATTTAAGAAGGTGGATTTTCCACATCCGCTCGGACCGACTATACAGACAAACTCCTGAGGTTTGATTTGCAGGGAAACATCCCGAACCGCTTGGAGATAGACCCCTGTCCGCTTCACTCGATATTCAATACCCACACGCTCGGCAACCAGTTTGAAATCGCATGACAAATCAGTTGACATCGCCATTCACTCCTTCAATTATTTATGGATATCCACACGCCACTTATCGAAATGTTTTTCCAAACGTTGAAGCAACCCGGTTAATAGTACGCCAATCCCGGCAATAATGAAGAGCCCGACAAATACCAAGTCTGTTTGGAACGTCTGTCCCGCTGTAAACATCATATGGCCGACTCCTTCCGTTGCCGCAGTCATTTCGCCAACTACGACACCGATCAAAGCATGCCCAAGGCCCAGACGAATACCTGAGATAATGGCCGGCACCGAGCTTGGCAGAATGACGGTTTTGAAGATTTGATAGTCTTTCGCATTGTAGGAGCGCGGTACATTCAACAAGATCGGGTCGATGGTCTTGACACCCATCATCGTATTAAGCACAATGGGGAATATCGAGCTGAGAAAAATGATAGCTACCTTCGAGCCCATATCAATGCCAAACCAAATAATGAAAAGGGGAACTAGGGCGATACGCGGAGAAGCGTATAAGAAATTGAAGACCGGATCCGTTAAATAGTTGAGTTTTGGGTACCAACCCATCAAAATCCCTAGAGGAATTCCGATGACGAGGGCAAGCCCGAATCCCAAAAGCAGTTCAACGCCGCTGGCAACAAAATCATTTGCAAACGTTTCCGAGGACACATATTGGATTCCAGCTTGCCAAATCCTTAATGGAGAACTGGTAAACATGGGATCGACCAGCTTAAACCGCGCGATAATTTCCCATAAGACTAACAGCAGCAGGACCCCGGTCAGGCCCAAAAGGGTACGTTCGTTGCTATAATAAAATTTGCGCAATTGGCTTTTGGGGATATGCGGTATATCGATTCCAGTGGAGTCTGAAACTTTTTGTGGACTGTTCATTAAACTGTCTCCTTTCGTTATAGAACAAATAGTATGAATTAAAAGCGTTTTCTATTTGGCATAAAATCTTTCGTCCACCACTTTATCCAAGCTTATATCTGTTTTTAGCGCCCCGGTTTCTTTCACCGTATCAATCGCCCACTTCACGCCTTCGATATTCATCTTTCCTTTATCCGCTAAGGCCGGCAATACAAATTCAAAAGACTTTTCCGCATCTGCTTTCGTCATTTGTAATTCATCCATGGCGATTTTTATTACTTCATCCCGGTTGGCCTTATCTTTTGTAAACGTCATCGCATCCGCTAGTACAGCCATAAATGCATTTATGGCCTCAGGTTTGTTTTTAATTAGGTCACCACTCGCGGCAATCATATTGTGGTTGTACGTTTTCAACTCGTCCCGCATGAGTGCGAAACGGTTTAATCCCAATTCATCGGCTTTTAAATCTGTGGGAGAACTTAAAATAGTTACCTCCGCTCGGCCTTGCTGAAGCACCTGCAATCGTTCGGCGTTATCCCCCGAATAAATGATTCTTATATCTTTATTTGGCTCTAAGCCCTGTTTCTTTAGCCAGTATTGAAGTTGAAGATCCATCCCATTTCCAGGTACCATGCTGGCAGCAGTCTTTCCTTTCAAATCTTTCGTGTCATTAATATTTTTAGTGACATAAATCGAAAACATCGATTGGATATCCAATGTTCCGATTAATTTCACGTTAGCTCCTTCAGACGCCCCGGTGATTACAGACTCAGGCAAAGAGGAAATGATCTGGAAGTCGCCGGATTGCAACCCCCTAAGCACCAAAACTCCGCCTTGGACAACGCTCTGATTGACATTCAAATTATGTTTTTGAAAATAACCCTTCTTTATTGCAACATAATAGGGCAAATAGGAAATGTTCCTACTCGTAGTTAACCCTAGGTTAACTTTAGTCATGCTTTCCGGCATTCTCTTGGCGTTTTCACTGCTTTCCTTTGTTTGCGTTGTCTTCACATCCGATTTATCGGCACAGCCCATGAGACTAATCACGAGAACAACAGATAAAATAGCTGCAAATCCCTTCAATAAAAGACGACTTTTTAAAAATCCCATCCTTTAACCCCCCACTACTTATCCAACCACTGCATCACTTCATCTAATTTTAAAACATCTGCATATTTCATATGAATGTCCATTAAGCTGACCTTATGGGAAATTTGACTTCTGTCTGCCACACATTCTTCCGGAACCACAATTTTGAAATTATATGAAAATGCGTCAACTACACTAGCCCTAACACAACCGCTGGTGGATATACCAGTAATAATTAAACTGTCGACACCATGATAGATGAGCATGTCAACTAAGTTGGTACCGAAGAAAGCGCTGGGTCTTCTTTTTTGCAGTACCACTTCGTGATCCAATGGCTTAATTTCCTCAACAATCGTGTTTTCCAGTTCACTTTTCTCTTCACCTTCTCCCCCTTTCCATAGACCGTTTCCGGAATTGTGAAGCTCAGTAATGCCTCTTGAGTAAAAGATAGGCAATTTTTTAATTCTAGCTTTCTCCAAGAGCAATGCAGTCGCTTTTACCGCCGGGTATCCGCTTTCAGAGCACCCCAGTCGAAATCGACTATCCACAAAGCCATAAGTCATGTCAACAACCACAATGGCTGGGTTTTTCCCCAGTCCTCCTCGTGTCCCGCCCATTTTCGCTTTTGAAAACATCTTTCTGTCCTGTTCATTTAGCACATCATCCCAAATTGCCATTAAAGTCACCGCTTTCCCCATATTCTATTTGGCATAAAATCTTTCATCCAACAATTTATCCAAATTTATTTCTTTCTTTAGAACCCCAGCTTCCTTCACCATATCGATTGCCCACTTAATGCCTTCTATATTGATCTTTCCATGATCCGCCAGAGCCGGTAATACAAAGTCCAAGGACTTTTCAGCATCCGCGTTCTTCATTTCCATTTGTTCCATAACAATTTTTATGACTTCATCCCGGTTGGCTTTATCTTTGATAAACGTCACAGCTTCTGCCTCTGCGGCCATAAATGCATAGATAACCTCAGGTTTGTTTTTGATCTGATCACCGCTCGCTGCAATCATATTGTGGTTATACGTTTTCAACTCATCGCGCATGAGAAAGCGTTTATATCCCAATTCATCGGCCTTTAAATCAGTAGGCGGGCTTAAAATGGTCACCGCAGACTGACCTTGCTGAAGCGTCTGCAATCGCTCGGCATTATCCCCGGCATTGATGATTCTTATATCTTTATTTGGCTCTAATCCGTGTTTCTTTAACCAGTATTGCAGCTGAATATCCGTCCCATTTCCGGGTACCATGCTGGCCGCAACCTT
>NZ_AUGY01000117.1 GCF_000422905.1 Paenibacillus alginolyticus DSM 5050 = NBRC 15375 | reverse complement strand
CTCCAAGCAGCTTAATGGCTGTATCCATCTTGGTTTCCAACTCCTGAAGGCGTTTAGAATCTTCTATACGCTCACTCACAGAAGGAAGGGATTCCTCACCAAATCTTTCTTTGTAGAACTTAACCCAGTTCGTGATCGTGCTAGGAGACACTGAATATTTACGTGCAAGATAAGATAACTTCGTTCCACTAAGTGCCTCTTGAGCTACCTTGATTCGTTGCTCATCATATAGGATATTGCTTTTCATACGTCTCATTCCCCCTCACCAATATTGTACCTTATTGCATATTGATGACTCCAATCTAATTAGGGGGCTTCAGAGAAAGCTTTTGGTTTAGTAGTGGATTTACCCGGATTTTTTAGTATAATCGTAAATAGAGACGATAAGCTCTAACTACACTATTTCGGTTAAGGAGTCGTACAATGTCAAAAACACTAATTTTCGGACATAAAAATCCGGACACTGATTCAATCACATCAGCAATTGCTTATGCTGCACTGAAAACGAAATTAGGCCAAGAGGTTGAGGCTGTTCGTCTAGGCAGTGTGAATGGTGAAACTCAATATGCTTTGGATACTTTTAAAGTTGCAGCGCCTCGTCAAGTTGAGACTGTAGCGAATGAAGCAGCTAATGTCATCTTGGTTGACCATGTTGAGCGTCAACAAAGTGCTACAGACATCGATCAAGTACGTGTTGTGGAAGTCATTGACCACCATCGTATTGCTAACTTCGAGACTAGCCACCCGCTTTACTATCGCGCAGAGCCAGTTGGTTGCACAGCAACCATCCTAAATAAATTGTACAAAGAAAACGGAGTTTCTATCGACAAAGATATTGCAGGCTTGATGCTTTCAGCTATCATTTCGGATTCCTTGTTGTTCAAATCCCCGACTTGCACGGAGCAAGATGTTGCCGCTGCACGTGAACTCGCTGCAATTGCAGGCGTTGACGCTGAGACATATGGTCTGGAAATGTTGAAAGCCGGCGCAGATCTGAGCGACAAAACAGTTGCACAATTGATTTCTTTGGATGCTAAAGAATTTCAAATGGGCAGCTACAAAGCCGAAATCGCACAAGTAAATGCGGTTGATGTTAACGATGTTCTTTCCCAGCAAGCTGAGATTGAATCCGCGCTTAATGCCATTATCGCTGAGAAAAACCTGGACTTGTTCTTGTTTGTTGTGACAGACATTCTTAACAATGATTCCGTTGGACTTGCTCTTGGACGTAAAGCTGATGCGGTGGAGAAAGCTTACAACGTAACGCTCGTAGACAACAAAGCGCTGCTCAAAGGCGTAGTTTCACGCAAATCGCAAATCGTTCCTGTTCTTACGGATATCTTCAACAACCTGTAGGAATCAGCTTGATTACGAAGACACCGTTCTGGATGAACGGTGTCTTTTGGTTGTTTGCTCATTTTTTGGTATGATAGAAGGGATATGAAAGGAAGAGGTGAAGATGAGATGGTTGATAACGTACAGCAAGGCAATTATGAAAAGGCAACTTTCGCTGGTGGATGTTTCTGGTGCATGGTGACACCATTTGAGGAACTGCCAGGTATTATATCCGTTGTTTCAGGTTATATTGGCGGTCACACAAGCAATCCGACTTATAAAGAAGTGTGTTCGGAGACAACAGGTCATGCTGAAGCCGTTCAAATTACATTTGACCCTGAATTATATCCTTATGATAAATTACTTGATACATTTTGGCGTCAAATTGATCCTACCGATGCAGGAGGTCAGTTCCATGACCGCGGATCGTCTTATCGGACTGGAATTTTTGCGCATAGTGACGAGCAGAAAGAGAAGGCTGAAGCTTCCAAGCAAGCCCTCCAGGATAGCGGCCGATTCGATCGTCCTATCGTAACGGAAATCGTTCGGATTGATGCGGAAGCCTTTTACCCTGGGGAAGAATATCATCAGGATTATCATCACAAAAATCCGCAGCATTACAAGGCCTACCGCAAAGGTTCAGGACGTGATGCCTATATTGCAAAGCATTGGAATACTGCCAAGGATAAAGCGGAGCTTAAGCAAAAATTAACACCGATTCAATTTGAGGTAACGCAAAATAATGCGACGGAGCGTCCTTTTGAGAATGAGTTCTGGGACTCTCACGAGAAGGGTCTGTATGTGGACATCGTTTCGGGCGAGCCACTATTCAGCTCCTTTGACAAATTTGATTCTGGCTGCGGCTGGCCAAGTTTTACAAAACCGGTATTCGAAGGCAGTGTGAAAGAGAAATCAGATCATAGTCATTTCATGATACGTACAGAGGTGCGAAGCCATGAAGCGGATTCTCATCTAGGCCACGTGTTTAATGATGGTCCAGGGCCTAATGGTCTTAGATATTGCATTAATTCAGCCGCTCTCCGGTTTATTCCATTAGCCGATATGGAGAAGGAAGGGTACGGCGCTTATCTTCGTTTCTTTGAGTAGATAAGAAAGTATAAGTTTTATACTTTTGCTTCGCATCTACCTTGACAAACTCGCTCGTCCCTGAAGGACGACGGAGTCGTTTATCCTTGGGAGAAATAAGACTTTTCAGCTACAATTCACAAAAAAGACGCTAATCAGGAGGAAGATCCTGGCTAGCGTCTTTTTCATTTACATGGATGTGCGATTGACTACATAGATAATCAGTGCAAGCACTCCAAGAGCAATAGCAATCACATAGAAATACGTAAGACGTGACCAATTGCCTTTGGTTTTGTTGTCGTATTCGGGATTGCCTTCCTTATTTGTTCGTGAGTGACCAATCATCACTGTAAATAAGACTGCTGCTAGTAAGATGACAGTAAAGATTAAATAATAAGCATTGCTTGACATCACAGCACCGCTTTCTGTTAATTTCATGTTGTTTAGCTCATTATAACCTTTTTTTTACAAATTGAAAATTGGACCGTCATTCTTTGTACCAAGGGTTCAAATGGATAAGGACTTCATCTACATCACCGTGCTGTTCCATGATGGATTTCTTGATAGCTCGGGAGATATCATGACCTTGTTGGATCGTGAGTTCTCCTGGAATGGCAACTCGTGCATCTACTAGAATGTAATGACCATGCTCTCGTGCTCGTATACGGTCAATTCGTTTCACCTGTGGAACCGCTTGGATTAACAACGAATATTGATGCAACTTTTGTTGATCGACTGTTTTCTCCATCAGGACATCAAAGGCTTCCTTGCCCATTTCCACAGCTAATTTCAAAACCAATAAGGAAACGATAATTCCCGCTGCTGCATCCCCGTAAGATAACCATTGAATGTTATAAGTTTTACCAACAAAGGCCAATCCAATTCCAATAACTGCTGCCAAAGAAGCGTAGACATCGGCCAAGTGATCTTTGGCTGTTGCAATTAGCCCCTTACTGTTCGTTCTGCTGCCAATCCGAATTGTATATACATAGAGGACGTATTTCCAAACCATAGACATAGCTGCCGCAATAAAGGCAATTAAGCTAGGTGTTAGAGGCTCGTGGAAAAATGCAACTGTCGAATGATAGGCAATATAAATGGCAGCCAGCGCAAGGATAAAAGCTACAAATCCAGAACCTAACACCTCTGCTTTGCCATGGCCATAGGGATGGTCTTCATCGGCTGGAAGCTTGGAAATTTGCATGGCACTAAGTGCTGCGATCGTGGCGATAATATCACCTGCGTTATGAACCCCATCCGCTAATAAAACCTCACTATGAAACAGTAAGCCAATTACGATTTTCATGATGGTGAGAATGATGTTGCTGATTAGGGATAGCCATATCGCCCAAACAGATGATTTGTTGTCGTTGTTCATTAATGATGACCTCCTACAGAAGTGTTTCCCCAAGGAAAAAAAATCCCTTGACCAAGGGTCAAGGGATTAGCTTCATTTTTATATGGGAATCTAGCAAATTATAATAGGGCATGTTCAACACTTCACTTTACACAAATATCTTTGTATAATACCACACATAGCAACAATTAACAAATCATGATTCCGTCACTTTCACGAAGGTAAAAACAAGATGGAAGGGGAGCAGAAATAGTTCTATGTTAAAGCCTTGGCTGATTGAAATTGAACACCAATTGCTCCCTAATTTGGAGCTTTACAGTAAACAACCTTACGATCCAATTGTTGTACACTATATACCTAAGCCATGGAAGCTTGTTGGTTCTGGCAATTATGCAGCGGTACTTTCACATCCGGATTATTCTGAAGTTGTTGTTAAAGTATATGCGCCAGGCAGACCGGGAATTGGAGAGGAAAAGGAAGTATATAGACGTCTTGGGAAACATCCCGCATTTTCAGAATGCTTGCATGCAGGGGAAAATTTTTTGGTACTGCGCCGTTTGACTGGCGTTACTTTATACAAATGCTTACATCGAGGGATACCGATTCCACGACAAGTCATTACAGACATAGATGAAGCACTCGCTTATGCAGTTAGCAGGGGCCTAAATCCACATGACGTACATGGGAAAAATGTGATGATGAAAGATGGCAGAGGATTAGTAGTCGACGTGTCGGACTTTATGAAAAGCGAATATTGTCCCATGTGGGACGATCTCAAAAATGCCTATGATCGTTTCTATTATCCGTGGGTTCGTAAAATGCCCATCCCCGGCTTTGCATTGAATGTTGTTCGGAGAAGTTATCGCAAATGGAAGAAATATCGTAGAAAGAGCTAGTGAACCGAAATTTAATATAAAAGGGAGTTTTGTTTATGAGAGTACATGAATTTGAGATCCATTCAGATTTACAACGAGCCGACTTATCGGCCATCTCTGCAAAGTCTTCTCATTTTATTTCGGACATTACAATAGACTTTGAGCATGATCATAAGCACCATATTGTGGATGTGAAAAGTCTGCTGGGCATGCTACTAGTCCCGATCAAAGCTGGAACAACACTTCGTTTGCTTACAAAAGGCAAAGATGAGGAAGAGGCTATGCACTTTATGTTTGATTTGTTTGCGCCATACCGAAGGGAAGAATGACTGGGCACTATATTTTAGGGATGATAGGGGAGGAATGTGCGAGATGAGTAAGTATCACATCGTGGTTGTTGGTTGCGGCAGTATGGCGAATGTATGGGTTGAGTATATGTTAAAACGCGAGGATAGTGACATAGTCGCGCTTGTTGATATTAAAACGGAATTCGCACAAGCCATGGCTGAGCGCCATGGTCTTACTTGCGGCGTCTATACGAACCTGGAGCAAGCTATTCAGGAAAGCGGTGCGAATCTGGTGCTGGACATCACGATTCCGTCCAGCCATTTCCAGGTGTGCGGAACAGCACTCCAGCAGGGATGTGACGTCTTCGGTGAGAAGCCGATGGCAGCCACGATGGCGGAAGCGCGGGAGCTGGTGCAGCTGGCGGAGCGGACGGGAAGATCCTTTTCCGTCATGCAGAACCGTCGCTACGACGCGAACATCCGCGCATTGCGGGAGATCATTCACGCGGGCACGATTGGCCGCGTTGGTTATGTCGGCGCCGATTTCTTCTTGGGGCCGCATTTTGGCGGCTTTCGCGAAGCGATGGAAAGCCCGCTCATTCTTGACATGGCGATCCATACTTTCGATCAGGCTCGGTTTATTACTGGGGCAGACCCCGTTTCGGTGTACTGCCAGGAATTCAATCCTCCCGGTTCGTGGTACGCCGGGAATGCCTCTGCGATCTGCATCTATGAGCTGTCAGACGGCTCTGTGTTCTGTTACCGCGGCTCCTGGTGCGCGGAAGGGGCGCCGACCTCATGGGAGGCGGCTTGGCGTGTGACCGGCGAGCAGGGCACCGCACTGTGGGACGGAATCGGCGCTCCATACGCCGAGATCATCGCCGCCGGCGACCAAGCCGGCAAGTTCATCCGCGATTACGCGAGAGTGGAATCGGAGGTGAACTGGCCAGGCCGCAGCGGCCACGCCGGCTGTCTGGATGAGATGTTCGCGGCGCTGGAAGAAGGCCGCCTCGCGGAGACGGACTGCCGCGATAACATCAAGAGCATGGCGATGGTGCTTGGCGCCATCGACAGCGCGAAACTTGGCCAGAAGGTTGATCTGAGGAACTACTGGAACTAGGACGCTTACGTAACGTAGCCTTGTGATACCAGGGATACATGTTGAATTCTGGCTACGTCAGCAACTTTCTACCGCAGATGTTACTCCGGCACTTACAGTATATGCACCAATTCACTCAACGCTTGGGACAAAGATGTACAGAACTAGCTACTCCAATTAATTCATGCTGCATTTCGAGTTCATATTGGATTTGTAACAAAGCGGCGAGCGGATAACCAACAAGATGCAGAAAGTGCAGCAAATTTCAAATTATTTTATGTATGGATAAGTTTACATGTATTTGGTACATCAAATTTCCTCATATGAAGCCGGAATGGGCCAAATGCTTCGAATTAGCTGCACAATTTGCAGCATCTTACATGAAATCGCCGTTATTAACAAAATTAGCTGTACTTTTTGCATCAAACAAAGAACCAAGGTAACGGAACCGCTGTATTAGGCGAATTCCCTAACCCTATCATGCAAAATCAAAGAAGAGGTTAAACAGAACGTCCTGTTTAACCTCTTCTTGCTATTTCCCTTTAATGAATATCTTTCTTTTTAAATCGTCCGCCTTTTACATCATGGATATTGCCAATGGCGAGGAAAGCTTTAGGATCCAATTCGTCCAAGATGGACTTTAGCTTGGCTTCTTCTAATCGGGTGATGACGCTGAAGATCACTTTTTTGTCATCTCCTGTAAAGGCGCCTTCGCCTTTAAGGTAGGTAACGCCGCGGCCAAGCCGGGACGTTATGGTGTCCCCGATTTTGTCGGATTCATCGCTGATAATCCATACGGCTTTGGATTGATCGAGGCCTTCGATGGTGATATCAATCATTTTGAAGGCAATGTAATACGCAATGAGCGAGTACATTGCATGATCCCAGCCGAAGACAAAGCCTGCGCTGGCGAGAATGAAAAAGTTGAAAAACATTACGATTTCGCCAACGGAGAATGGTGACTTTTTGCTAAATACAATAGCTACAATTTCAGTTCCATCGAGCGAACCGCCTGAGCGAATGACTAATCCTACACCAATACCAAGTATAATTCCACCGAAAACTGCGGCTAGCAAAGGATCTATGGTAATCGCTTGTACAGGATGCAGCAGGGAGGTTCCAATGGACATAAGGACAACGGAAAATAAGGTAGAAATGGCAAATGTTTTGCCGATTTGTTTGTATCCTAAAAGTAAGAAAGGGAGATTCAAAATAACGAGAAATACGCCTAGCGGAATTTTCGTCAAATGAGAGACGATGATGGAAATCCCTACAACTCCGCCATCAATAATATTGTTGGGGACTAAGAAAATTTCCAAACCAACAGAAAATAAGGCTGATCCGACGATCATGAAAAAAATTCTGCGAATAAATTTGAGGCGGGTTAATTTTTGATGTTGGGAGCGTGCTTGTTCAGCTCCAGCCGATAGGTTTGACATGAAGGGTTCCTCTTTTCCACATTTCATTCAGTTGGGTTCTAGTGAATAATGAAGGAATGAGGCCCGTGTAACCCGAGATGAATTTGAGAAAAGCTAATAAGATACTCTTCAATCGCTCCCATATTTTGGATAGTATAAAAATAATAAAGACAACGAATACGGTCATCTCATATTGTTTGTCATAATCTTCGTGTCTCTGAATCATATCTTCCTGAGCTCGTATTGTTTCTTTGGATGGCGGATGATCTTGAACGGTTAAAGCAGGAGTCGTATTGGCTAGAACGATGATATCGGTATCGAAAGAATAGTGGTGTGAAATTGGCGGTGTCAAAGGAAATACGAACAACCCAAGAATGATCCAGACCAAAATCGTCCATTGCCATTTATGTTTAAAATGATGCAGGAACATTTCCTCCAATCCTAATTTGCAACCAAATTTGCTTGAATTGTAGCACTTCAGTCCCACTGAGTCAAACTTGAAAGCGGTATCATTTTATATTTTCAAATCATGAACAGCGTGATAAGATGAAGTGTAATTATGACAACAATATTGTAAGCGCACACATAATGGATCCCTTTTCAAAACTCCTTCTAACGCTTGACCTTGACCTAAGGTTAAGGTTTATTCTAAGAAAAACTTGAAGGAGGAATGAACATGTCTCGAGATCATAACATTTATCAAGACAACACAGAAACTTACGACTTACTCATTAGTAAGCAGCCAAATTTAGCAAAGGTGATTCATGAGATAAGACCTTATGCGCATTTGGATGTGGTAGACTTAGGGGCAGGAACTGGAAGACTTTCTATGTTTCTTGCCGTAGAAGCCAACTCACTTTGGTGTCTGGATAGCTCCAAGGCCATGCTGAATGTGTTAGAAAATAAGTTAACTACAACAACTTCTTATACGAACTGGCGAACGATTGTTTCCGACCATAGAGATCTGCCAATTGAGGATGCTAGCAAGGATCTTGTCGTAGCAGGGTGGAGCTTATGTTATCTAGCTAGCTCGAATAATGTGGATTGGGCGAATAATTTGAAACAGATGATGTCTGAAATTAGGCGCATTCTTAGACCAGGCGGAACAGTGATTATTCTAGAGACTTTGGGAACGGGTTTTGCGAAACCGATCAGGTATGATTATTTGGCACCCTATTATCAGTTGTTAGAAACTGAATATGGATTTGAACACACCTCGATAGCCACCGATTATATATTCAAAGATGTGAATGAAGCTGTACAATTAACCTCGTATTTCTTTGGAGAAGATTTCGGAAAGCAAGTAAGGGCAAATAATTGGCATGTGGTACCAGAATATGCAGGCATTTGGTATAAATATTTCAATTAATAGCACCAATTCATAGCACCAAAAATTATCGTAATAATTTATAATAGACAATTTTCCAAGGATATAGTCCAATTGACCTATAGTGTTTGTGAATCGCTTGGTAAACAGGAATGATCCAGCATCCTTGGGGGGAGTTTGCATGTTGAGGATCTTATTACAGAAAAACAATTGGATGCGGTATGTGATAGCAGGCTTTGTTACTTTAAGTCTATACATCGGATTAAATCACATCATCACCGTTGAAGGCGCCGACAATAATCCGCGATTCATGATGCTTCGGTTAGAGGACATTGGTCCTGGTGGCTATTATAGTACACCTGAAGGGCTCGGAAAGCTGAGAGCTGTCTTTGATTATTTGCATCAGCAGCATGTACACTACAGTATGGCGGTCATCCCGCGTTGGATTAATATAAGTCAAGACGGTAAACGATATGATCGCGCTATCGATCAATTGGATAATGACTATATTCAAGCATTTGATCGTGTGCTGCGCGAAGCTGTGGAGCATGGCGGATCAATTGGCATGCATGGTTATACCCACCAGGTAGGAGATGTTTATCGTGAGGATGGTCATCAAGCCTCGGGTATAGGCAACGAATTTAATGTCGTAGATAAGCCTGAAACTGCGACTACTGCTTTTGCGGAACAGCGTGTGCAAGAGGGTTATCGCCGGTTTCGCCTTGCTAATTTATCGCCCCATTTCTGGGAAGCGCCGCATTATCATACAACGCCGGATCAGGATAAGGTGTTTCGTTCTTATTTTGGACTTTTTTATCAACCAGATGTTACGATCGATTCCAACCCGCCTGCAGCTCAGTATAAAAATGTTCTTAATAAGGGATTTGGAAATACGTCGTTTGGCAATGTATTCGTACCGACAACACTTTCGTATATACCAAGTGGTAAAGATGAGAAGTTTATACTTAATCAAATGGGGAAAACAGAGCGAATTAACTCTTTTTTCTATCATCCTTTTTTGGAATTCAGCCATCTGGTACCAGTCGTGGATGAGATGGGTGAACAGCTACTTAAGGATGGTATACCGCAATTTCAATACGCCGGTGAAAATAAAAGTGTGTTACAAAGGCTGATCACACAGATTCATTTAAAGGGTTATCCGTTCTATTCCATACATGATTATGTGCCCTTTACTCCATCGTTAAGTTTGAAGGTTGGAAGCACGAAATCTACCCTCGTACAAATCGGTAACGTAACAGGCAGAAATCAAAATGACATTGTGACATGGGATAAGAAGACCTCCAACCTGTCGGTCATACAAGCTCAGTACACAGGTTTACGCAATGAAAACCAACCTGCACCGCTGGTTTGGGCGTCCTTGCATTATGAAGATGGCTCATCATTTACACTTAATGGTATGAATGACCGCCATAAAAAAGGTCTTTGGGTCGTTCGACCTTCCGGCAAGCTAGAGAGCTACGCATCCAATGGGATTTCGTTCGAGCGACAACAAATTTGGACGATTCCGGCTAAACGCTGGTATGATTTGTATGAATTGCATCAGTCCAATGGGGATTGTATCCTTGCCGGTCAATCGCAAGATCGAAGTCAACTTCTGGGTTTATACTTGCATGGAGGGAAAGTTAAAGAAATTAAGCCCTACACGTTCAGGTCCAATTCTTCAAGAGATTTACTTGTGAGAAATTTACGAAATGAGGACAGCCAACGCTTGTTTTTGTTTAAAGAGAATACCTCCCAAGGCGTGGAATTTGAATTGGATACAGCGAACATGCAATGGAAGCTGAATAAAGTTAATCTGAACATTCCTGATGAGCTTGGCGGCGTCCGGTTCGGTGATTTTAACGGGGATGGCAAGGAAGATATTTTACGCTCTGACACCAACAATTTAACGAACCGTGTGTATCTACAAACATCGGAGGGTGAATACAAATTGCTCTCGGTATTTGGTCCTTGGGGCCGAACGAATGGGCGTTTAACCGTTGCTGATTTCGATGGAAACGGTAAAACGGATATTGCGATGTTACCAAACGATGATGGTCTATTAGACGTTGCTTTGTCTTATCAGAGTCTGAATGTTAATGAATAAAAAGCAAATAAGGGGCCATGTGGCTCCTTTTTTTGCAATTTGATAATATAAGTAATATATCAGTGAGATTTGAAGGAAATAGAATAAGGCTATGCGAATCAAGGAGGATCATTTTGAGAACACCAATTTTATATGGCTCTGTGCATGTGTTGTTTTATCGAAACGAAGAGGTTTTATTATTGAAGAGACAAAATACAGGGTTTCAAGACGGCAATTGGAGCGTTGTTGCAGGCAGAATGGATGGCGATGAAGAGGTGATCGCAGCTGCAATAAGAGAAGCGGAAGAAGAAGCAGGAGTTGTCATCAAACCTACAGATATTGAAGTTATCGGTGTCATGCATCGCAAAAATACGACGTCCGAATGGGTAGATTTCTTTCTGAACGTACATAGCTGGCAGGGTGAGATCATGAATAAGGAGCCAGAGAAGTGCGAGGAATTGAAATGGTTTCATTTGAAAGAGCTGCCTGATAATATGGTTAGTTATATTCGGTATGCCTTAGAGAAGAAACAACAGGGACTCTGGTTTGAAAGTATAGGATGGTGAGCATATGCGTAATGCCAAGATAGATATCAGAAGTATTCGAGTAGAAGAAGCTAAGGATTATTGGGCGCTGCGGCTTGAGGCACTGCAAAGAAATCCGGTCGCATTTGGCGCTGCCTATGAGGAATCTGTTTTGCTGCCTATAGAAGAAGTGGAGAAACGAATTGGTCAAGGTAGCAGCAATTATATTTTGGGTGCTTTTACAACAGAAGGTCAGCTTATCGGAACCGTAGGTTTTAAGCGAGAGCAAAGTCTAAAGCTGAAGCATAAAGCCTTCATTTGGGGCGTGTATGTATCAGAGAAATTCCGCGGGCAAGGGATTGCCAAGCAATTAATGGCCGAAGTGATTCGTAGAGGGAAACAATTAGAAGGTTTGAAGCAAGTCACCCTTAGCGTGGTAACTACGAACAAAGCAGCTGTTGAGCTTTATCGCAAATTAGGTTATGAGACTTATGGCGTGGAACAAAATGCGTTGGAATATGAGGGACAGGGCTATGATGAGGAAATGATGGTTTACATGTATAAGGAGCAATAGTTTATAAACGAAAATCACTCATACAACTAAGAGAGCTGCCAATGTGCGGCTCTTTTTGCAGTGATCTGGGTCAGGTAGACTCTGACTGCATACAGTGTTAAAGATGATCCTATTTGACGAAGGTGATGACGTGCGCATTGTGGTTGGAATTCTTCTGGATCGAAAAACGTATTTAGGCATTCTTAGGCAGAAGACCGGATACGAGCGAATCGATCTATACAATAAAGCCGCTGAAAATCTTGGAATAACGCCTTTCTACATGTGTCTACAGCATATTAGTGAGAAATCTGTTCTAGGATTATGCTATGAAAATAAAAAGTATCGGCTGATTAGATTGCCTATCCCTAAAGTCACTCATAATCGTGCGATGACGCTTACGTCTTATTTACAGAAGCAATTAGGGGTTCTTTCCAATTCAAGTATTGTATTCAATGGACAAAATCGCCATGATAAACTTCGTATTCACAAGTTATTATCGACAAACAAATCGGTTCGAGATTATCTACCTGAATCTATGGCTTACTCTTCAGAACAACTAATAGATGCTATGGAAAGATTATCATCTCTTTACATTAAACCTACGAATAGCAGCATAGGTAAGGGGGTGATTAAAGTCACTAAGAAAGAAAACGAGGAATGGCAGCTTTGCTGGAGTAATATCGAACCGAAAATGCTTAGTGATAAGAAAGCCCAAGCGTATATCCATGAAAAAGTAGGAACACAAAGCTATCTTATCCAACAAGCGATTTCTTTGGCAACGTATCAAGGTCGCCCGTATGATCTAAGGGTTTCTGCCCAGCGCGGGGATAAAGGGAAGTGGCAGATTACGGGCATTGCAGGTAAAGTTGCTGCATCCGGTAGACATGTCACGAATCTGGCAAAAGGCGGAGAAGCTAGGCGATGTGAAGAATTGTTTCGGGCTAGCGGCTTTGATCCTTACCGAATGAAAGCGGATGTTGAGCAGGCATCATTGATTATAGCTGAAAGCCTAAGTGAGCGCATCCCGGCTATGGCAGATGTCGGATTGGATGTTGGCGTAGACCAATTTGGTAGAATTAAGCTTATCGAAGTAAATGGGAGAGATCAAAGGTATGAATTTAAGCAATTAAAAATGGTTCAGACTTTTAATAATACCTATGAAACACCGTTACGATATGCTAAGTTTCTATTAAACCGATGAAGTTTCAAAGAATCCAGCCCTATCTTTTGTGGGGCTATTACATAGGAAATAGAAGAAATGGGGATTAACACTACTATAATTGGCTTATTTAACTAGGACACAAACAGCGTTATACGAATAAACTTTAGTATGGCGTTGTAAAGGTGGAATTCGAAGGTGAAAAATCGTGTGTTAATTATCAAAATGAATTTATTGCCCTGGTATAATGAACTTGATGATTTTCTAGAAATCCATCATTCAGACTTTCCAGGGCTTGTCCGAGATCAAATAGCAGCAATTGGCGAGTATTCGATTGACTTCATTAGTCGATTTGAAACAAGATTGAGGCAAATTAATCAAATTACTTCTAAGTAATATTTACTTCTGCAGCTGATCATGTACAGTTAGGAGGCTTTTTGCTTTACTTTCTTATTGTAGGCTCGATACTCTTTGTACCATTGAAATAGCCACACTCCTAAGGTGAAATAGACCCCGCTTGCCAAATATCCGCCAATGACATCACTAGGGTAATGAACCCCTAGATATATCCGACTTATCCCAATAAGTCCAATCATAACGATACAGATTAGGATAGTGATCGTTCTTCCGATTCTCGTAGAAATATGCCGCCAGAGAAGAAAAGCTAGAGACGCGTAAAGCGCGAAGGCTTCCATGGAATGTCCACTAGGAAAGCTGTAGCCAGTTTCTTGGATAAGTCTATGCAGGTCGGGCCTTTGGCGAGCAAAATACAATTTGAGCAGAAGATTAATGATGCCTGTACCTGCAACTATGGAGACAAAGAAAACGAGCTCAAAGCGATGTTGTAAAACAAAATAAAGAAAAAGTATGGCAGAGAGGGCAATTACGATTACAATAGGAGTTGAACCAATGAAAGTGAATACTTTCATGAGTAGAGTGAGTCCAGGCGATTCCATTCCTTGAATGAAGGTAATTACATTATGATCGAATTGCGCGATCTGCTGGCCTTGAATGTGGGAAGCAATAAGGGAAAAGCATAGAAGTGATAAGATGCAAAGAATAAAGACAAAAGTAATCTTAAGTTTTGGGATCATGGTAGGTTCTCCAAATTCACAATTTAGTATTTACAAATATTTAGTATATCATAAGGTTTATTTATGTATACAAGCCTGCTTTGCTTTTAGAGTTTGAATCTCTCGATCTGATCCCATTTATTCTCGAGCTCTAATATTCGCTTCTGCATGGAGCCAAAGAGGTCAAAGTGGGGATAAGATGGGCTATGGTGAATATATTGCGGGTTGAGTCCATGTGATACGCACCATTTGGATAGCCGATCCAAATCAGAACAGCCCACTTTCGTAACAGTTCGAATGCCAACAAAGCGTTTATCCAGCCAGTAGTGAGTCAAAAAGGCAATCTCGCCGCGGCTTACGGCAGCCTTCCATTGTTGAAGTTCTTCTCTTTTAATGCCAAAGGCCATTGGGATTCCATCCTTTTTGCTTAGAATTCGTAAAAGTGTGTTATAATTATACAATATAAGACAAGATGAGGCAGGGAATGACCTGCTTCTTTTTATTTTTAAAAATGAATTTGGCTTTTGTATTGCTTCATACCCATAAAAACAAGTAAAATAGAAGAGAAGCATTATTTGATCGATGTAAAGCCAACGATGCCAACAAGGGATTGGATCCTTTTCAATGAGGAAGAACCAGACGGTCAGCATGTTTTTACCCACAAGAAAATAAACGGTTTAAAGGAAAAGGGGACATTTAAAAGTGAACGTTCATTTAAATTTTACGAACAAGGGAAAACTGGTTATTGAAAATTTTAACAATGAGGAATTAATTGAAATTTTCAGCCGATACATCAACACGTTAACGAAGAAATATGCGGTAGATGTTAAGGTCCTTGCAGAAGCTAATCAGAACATTGTTGAAGACGGTTCATTTAAAGTTATCCTTTCCAATGTACAGTGTGATGTTGAAACTTTTTTCAAAGAACTCGGAAGAGACATTAAAGTGCCTTTGAAGAAAAGATCTGATGGAAAATTGGAGAACGTGTTTAAAATCCAGGTTATTGAGTAAATTACGGAGGCAAGTATGCTTAGTTTAGAAGAAAAATTAGCTATCGTGGAATCTTTTCCCGAGTTAGAACGGAAAAATGTATCACTAGGCAGAATCAATTTTCATTACGAAGATAGTGCATATGATAAGAAGGCGGTTGTTTATCACCTGCACCCAAACGGTAATGGTTTTGTATACGCGGAATATATCAAAGGATATGCTACGGACAGCAAAGGGTTAATCAATATCCGTGATTTCAGCGCGGATGAGCTGCGAGACATTATCGAGAAGTCGATTCAATCTTTAACGGGTAAGACATCCAAGAAGCTTCCGAAGAATGATACCAAACAACAAGAACAAGAAGAGCATTGGATCGATGAAGACGGCCATCTCTTGGTCGTTACCTTCGTTGAAGATTTATGGTATATCTATGCTGGAAGCAATCTAGACTGCGCCTTTGAAACCTATGAAGAGGTTCAGGAGTATCTAGCAGAAGAAGGATTCATTAAAAAGTAGGATGTTTATTGTACGTAGCCCTTATTAGAGGGCTATTTGTGCTATAATTGATGGAAAATTGATCTAGCAGCAATTGATTCTAGTGGGGGTATTTTCGTGAAATTTAGACCTTGTATCGATTTACACAACGGTAAAGTTAAACAAATCGTAGGTGAGACATTAAGTACGGAGGGGAAGGAAATCATTGAAAATTTTGTTTCCTCTTATGACTCAACCTATTATGCCGCGATGTTCAAAAGGGATCATCTACTTGGCGGACATGTCATCATGCTCGGTGACGGGAATAAGGATGAAGCCGTGAGCGCGCTGCGCGAATATCCTGGCGGTTTGCAAATCGGCGGTGGTATTCATGCGGAGAATGCCAGCTACTATCTTGAGCAAGGTGCTTCGCACGTCGTTGTAACGTCTTATATTTTCCGCGACGGGCAACTGAACATGGACAATCTGAAACGAATCGTAGCTGAGGTAGGAAAAAATAATTTGGTCATAGATCTCAGCTGTAAGGAGAAAGATGGCAAATGGTTCGTCGCCACTAACCAATGGAAGCAAATAAGTGACTTTGAATTGAATCATGAAAACATTCGGTTTTTGGAACAATATTGTGATGAGTTTCTAATTCATGCTGTTGATGTTGAGGGCAAACAAAGCGGGATTCAGCAAAGCTTGGTCAGTACGTTGGCAGATTGGGTTATAATTCCGACTACCTACGCAGGAGGGGCAAGATCATTCGCGGATCTTGAGCTATTCAAAGAGTTGTCCCGAGGAAAGCTCGATATCACCATTGGGAGTGCCTTAGATATTTTCGGTGGCAAGCTCTTCTATGATGAAGTCGTGAAATATATGAACGAGTTAACTTAGTTAAAAGAAGCAGATACCTTATGATGAAGGTGTCTGCTCTTTTAAGATTCGGTGAAACAGGAGATGTTTGATGGATGGCGCGCTGGCAAAGACTTTACTACTTGGGTATGGTTTTAGTCCTGATATTAGCTGTAACAGGGGAATTGATATGGCTGCCAGATCCCCTGCGGTTGGGTACAAGGATTTATTGGATAGATGCGATTGATCTACTGATCTATGTTCTTGCTTTGATTCCTATCATTTGGGTGGTTGGCGCACTTAGGCATATGTTATCGCAGGGAAATATCTGGGGTCGCGTTCGAAGTATCGCGGTAATCGCAGCTTCCTTGGCGAGTGCAATAATCTTGTTAACGATTCCGAAAAAGATTGAAATTTCGGTGAGTATTTTTCTTATAACATGGTTACTAGTATTTATAGATTTATTTTTCCATGAACGAAAACGTCGCAAAATGCCTGTTCAGAGTGTAACTGTGCTTGTTTCCACTTTGTGTTTATTGCTTGTGATGTTCTGGCCGACGAATGTCTTGGTTACTTACCCAGGTTTGACCTTAAATATGAATCGTTACGCTCAGGCAAATGGGGGAAGTGCTCATGGAGAAATTTCGGGTGTGCTCGTCTTTGAGCGGCCAGCCTTCCCGATCGATTGGCTATATGCGAAGCTTTTTGCTAAGTATACGTTTGAACCCAATAATCTCGGTATGTCTCTAGGGGAGTACAACCAAGAAGTTCGTACGATGAAGGAGGATGCGAACGCCGCGGGAAGTGCGATTGCTTATCAGAAAGTAGGCAAGGGCAAGGGAATCACCTCGCATGGGGTTCGCATTACGGCGATTCTAAAAGATAGCCCCGGCGCTGGTGTCTTGCAGCTAAGTGATGTGATCGAGAAAGTAAATGATGATAGTGTTTCTACGGTACAAGAGCTGACAGCCCGCATGAAAATGACAAAGCCCGGAGATCAAGTGAAGGTGTTGGTGCTGCGCGGCGGACAGCAAGTTAGTCTCTCGGTTAAGACACGGGCAAATCCGGATGATCCGAGCCGTGCTGCCTTCGGCATTCAAGTTGCGAATGAGGTGCAATATGATATTCCAGAGCCGGTGAGATATCATAACTATTTATTGCATGAGGGAGGACCCTCGCACGGTGCAGTGCTTGCTCTAACATTGATTGATCAGCTTACACCTTGCGGAGTTACGTATGGCAACCGTGTTGCAGGCACGGGAACCATGGAGCCCGATGGCTCGATCGGTCCTGTTGGAGGCTTAGAGCAGAAAGCCTATAGCGTCAGCAGAACGGATGCCGATGTATTTTTTGTTCCATCCCAAAATGAATCGGAAGCAAGACGAGGAGCACCTGGGCTGCTTATTGTACCTGTGAATACGATTGATGATATGTTAAATTGGTTGCGCAATAATCCTAAGCAAAAAAGTCAGTCAACATGCTCGTAGTCAAAAAAAGCGCATGTTGTCGCATCGACAGCGGCGCTTTTTTCATAATCTACTATTCACAAAACTTATATTTTCTTAACAATATTTGTATAAAATATATAATTAATAGACTACTCATGGGAGGTCATGCATAATGGACTCGTTATTTGAACTAGAGAAGAAAATAGAAGCTAAAAGAGATGAGCTTAACCATGCGGGAAACATGTACGAGCTGCGCTCCGAGTTCATATTGCGATTATCTGGTGAGTTGGATGAATTATTAAATACTTATCAAATATTGATAGCTTGTTAGTCTCTAGACGCTTCATAAATCTTTCGTGCGATAAGTTTAAGCTCGAATTGCGCTGTTGACATATGATCGCCGTGTGCTTGAATAAATCGATATAAACCCAGTCGGCTTGACATATGCGGATGCCAGCCATAATTTGGATTTCCAAGTGTTATGGCAGAGTCTTCCATCAGATGAACATAGCTTTTGGGTACTTGCAGGCTGTAAAATTTCTTCAAATCAAGCTTTTCAAATAAGGGCCCGGCAGGTTCAGGTGTGACTTTTTTATAGAGCTGTTGAGCTTGCGCATAACTTGCTAGATTTGCAAAGGATTCTCTGAAAAGAGGAAACGGAAGCAATACTGTATTGTCCTTTGAGCTTTCTATGAGCTGCTTAAACATGGCTAGCATAGAGGGTGGAAACTCGTCGGCCAGCGATCCACCATCTTTAATTACAAATGCGTTCATGAATACGAGTCTTTTCAAACGATCGGGGATAAGCTCTGCTACTTTTTGGACTAAACTGCCACCGAAGCTATGGCCAACCAATATAATGTTTTTTAAATTGCGAGATGTTACGTAATCAGTGATGGATTTGGTCATCATTGCATGTGTAACATTCTTGTTAGGGTCAGCGCCATGTCTTGGGTACTCAGGAACATAGACGGTATGGCCTTTTTTACGTAATTCAGAAGCAACCCCAGACCAAAAGCTTGTATCTGCCCAGAAGCCGTGAATCAGTACAAAAGTGAGAGGCTGATCTCTTTCACGGTACTCATGTTCAAAATCCTGAGCCCAAGGAGCCTGAGTCATGTAAGGCCATGCGGGATGCGGAACCGGGGGGTGGTTCGGATGCTGGAACGGCCAGGCTTGAAGTGGTTGCGGCAGGTTTTCATACGTATAAGTCATAATGGTCTTCCTCTCAAAGTTTATGCATTACTGTATGCCCAGAAAGCCCATTTGCTACAATAAAGCAAAATGACGTCCGTTCTGGACGTCAATCTTAGAAAGTTCGGCTTCCATAGCTGTCCCCTCTGCGTGCAGAAGGTAAATGAATCGTTTTCACATGCTCACTATGCAGTATCGATTTCCCGGTAGCTGTATGAAGCTCGAGAAAAGGGTGGTCCGCTGAATGAAGGACGCCGATTTTGCTCGGATTTTCTCCAAGATCCAGGACAACAAACTGGCTTTCCAGCTTTTTTAACTGTTGATCAAACGTACGGGAAAACGTAACTTGAGAAGGTTGGACGAGAAAATTCTCCATTTGCATCGAGTAAGGTGTCGTATTCGGATGGTAAGGGATCACATATTTGACGTGCTTCATCGAAATGAAAATCGTATGAAACACAGGGGAATGAAAAGCAAAATAATCATTCATGATGTGAGTTAAGTAGCCATGTATACTTTGATTGCCAGTGATATAGATTTCAACGAACATCCCTTTAGCGCTCATTAACATCTTTCGATAAGAGATAGACGGAGATTGAAGATCAAACGGATATTCCGTAGGCGGATCTATGGTAGAGCTGGCATAGGTATCTAGTTTTAGATATTGTAAATGAATGATTGGAATATAGTAAAAATGAAATTCATTGTAAATCACGATAAGATCACTGCCTACCTCAAGCAGCACTCCTTTTAAGGGTTGTTGGATCCCCGAAAATGATAGCTCCACTTGTTTATCAATTAGCATAATCATAGTTTCCACAGTTTGCACCTCCTTTCAATCTAGTAGAAATGCTTTATCCTCGTTGAATTAGTGCATAAATAACCCCAAATGGCGCGCTGAGTGCCGTAGCAATCAGCGCGCCTGCGACGAGATTGGGGGTATGGAATATGGGTATCATTTAGCAGCTCTACTAAATTTAACGAGAGTGGTATTTTTTTAACATAAGTTTAATCGCAACGATTTGTGATGCAGTTGCTTTACTGTTTTTGTTATTGTTGCCTTTGTTTTCTTTGTTGTCTTTGTTGTTACTGTTGCTTTTGTTGTTATTGTTTTTATTGGAAGAGCTGTTCGAATTATTGCCATTGCTTTTATTTTTGTTAGCAACAGTAATACTTTTGATATGGAAGATTGGAATACGGATGATTTCATTTTTTACAACAAGCAGCAAGAAGCCATCCAAGGTTTGTACAAGAATACCTTCAATTTTCTCAGGGCCACCGCGGTTGATTTGAACATTTGAGAATCTCAATTGATTCAAAAGTCCTTCAAAGGTATGCGCAGTTTGAAAACGTTGAAAAGTTCTGCTTCTGCTGCTTCTGTTACTTCTATTGCTTCTGTTGCTTCTGTTGTTACTGTCACTCTTGTTACTGTTACTTTTGTTACCTCTGCTAGCATTGCTGTTCGCACCACTAATGCTTTTGATATGCTGTAATTGAATGAACACAATTGTTCTATCAATCAAACGGACTGATAAGAAATCATGATGGACGGAAAGTAATCTACCAACGATAGAGTCAGGACCTCCGCGATTGATTTTGACCTCAGTGCCAATTAATGAACCTAAAAAGTTTAAACTCATTTTGTCATTTCCCCTCTCAGGAATGTGGTTTAGTATGAATATAAGCAGCGGTTACTAGTTTGTGTGTTCACCTCCTGTACCAATATCATTGCTGCTCATTTGTAATATAAGTATATGTATCCGTTATAGAGGAGGTACTAGATTACAATCTATTTTTGACATAATTCTGTTACTGCTAAACCATACTGTCCGCCAATTGACGGCGTATGCTGTCCTAAACCTGACGGACAAGCTGTCCAGTCGATGGTTTAAAAAAAGGGAGAATCAAGAACATTCTCCCTGGATGACGCGTTTGACCATATGATCGTCGATGATGCGATGCCCATTCTGGGCGCCGTAGATTAAACTGTGTGTACAAACTTTATTGACGAGTCTAGCTGAGCCGCTAGAAAACCGATAAATATCCTCAATCGCTCCATCCGAGAAGATCTCATTCTCAGCCCCAGCATACGTCAAATGACGCTTTATATAATCCCCAACCTGTGCCCGATCATAATGCGGAAGCTTGCATTGCAAGTCAATTCGTTG
>NZ_KE383953.1:20142-22392 GCF_000422905.1 Paenibacillus alginolyticus DSM 5050 = NBRC 15375 | reverse complement strand
CTCATATGTTGTAAATCCTTCCGTCATTCCAATAATGACGGAGCGAAATATAGCCGGGTAATTTTGTCGATCGGGTGCGCCTAACGAACTCTTTTTTGCTAATGCTGAGTAAATTTTGGGCATGTCGATTGTGTCGAAAATGGTGGCATATTTCTGCTCAGGTTGTAAATTGAATAGGTCTTGCAGGGAAAACAGGCTTTGCTGCCGAATCAAATACATTAGGAGAACTCCCTTCTCTTCTAGTGTTTGGTGGTACTTACACTTTCGATTAGATGGGGAGGTTCTCCTTTTTGCATCCGCCAGAAACCCTTATCTGGCGTGGGTTTTGAATTGTGAAACTTACTCTTGGAGGCTTCTATTTACCTCCAGTGAAGAGAAAATGCCTAAATAAGAGTCCTTAGGGGCTCTTATTTAGGTTCGAGATGAATGGTTACTAGCGTTAAAAAGCGTTACGCCGACAGCCTGATGATTCTCGGATTTTTGATGAGTATTCAGCCACCTACTGCTGCCCGGACGCTTCCCGAAGCTCATCAGCCAAACGGTGAAACTCCACTCTAGCTTCTGCATCCTCTGTACTCATCCAAGCAGCGGACAAGAAATTAATAATCTTATTCGCATCATCAGAACTCATCATATACCCCCTTTCCTCCTCTATCTGATCAAAACGAGTCAGCTCGCTCCCTTCAATAATCCGAATCAGCTTGTCCGCATACTGCGGATCCGTTGCATAACCTGCGCGCTGCAGCTCTCGACTAGCACACCTGTAATCTCTTTCATGTAACACAATTCTAGTTAAAATACCAAACTCCCGCATATCCGCTTGTGCGGCTGGAACTAATTTATAAATAAAGCTTTCTTTGCTCATAACCCTTCCTCCTTGCCTCGCAGCACTTGAATCATCTGCTTCAGAAAGCTGGGAAGCGGCAGTCCTAATCTTCCGTAATTCTCAGTAATAGAAATAAACTCATTCGTCAAGTAAAAATATATCGCTCCCGTCATCATCAGGTCCGTATCCATCAGAATATCCATGCGATGCGCCAGCATAATCACAAGCAGCATCAGTCCTTTGCGGGCAAGGCCCCAATAGCCGACTTGGCTATTAAGGCCACGCTGTTCCTTCATCGAGGCGGCAATACCCGTTATATAGTCGACTAGTATCGCCATGAGAAATAGGCTAAGCAGCTCGTTCCACTCGCCGAAGGCATAGGTTGCAAACCCGCCAAGCGTGGCAGTAATCAGGTTAAAACCGATTTGGTTCATTCGTTTTTGCTCCTTTCTGTTGAGATTGCTTGGGGGAGGCTGCTGTCTGAACACCAGGGATGAGAGGTAACGTGCCTTGCGGAGCTGAAGCTGCGCCCGTTATAGTAACGGTCAGAATCCCCGTGGACAAATCCCCTGAGCGAATCGTTGTACTGGAATTAATCACCGTTAACCACCTGCTACCAGCGCCTCCCATTGGCAATTTAGCTTGTTCAGCCAGTCCCAGCAGTAATATTTGAGCAGCCAACTGATACTCATTTGCCGACCTCGCAGCAATCTGCCCAACGAATTCTTTCGTAAGCTGGCAAGCACCTCTTGACTCCGACGCACTCTGTACGCTCAAACACTGCCATGAGACGCTAGGTCGACACGTACCATTGAATCCACGGTATACGTGCCACTGAGAGCCTAAAGCCGCTTCCGTAAATACGGTTATAGCTTTCAGCCAAGTTTCTAGCACAGGTTTTACTTGCCGAAGGATCAGAACAGATTTTATGATGTATCTGCCTTCTGCATCCTTGCCCATCACAGCAGGCAGCGTAGTAATTTGCACCGTGTAGTTATGCCTGTCCACCTCGATGACACCGTTATCTGGATCGAGCAGCTTGTTAATAGCACTCCAGATGCGATCCTGCGCCCCTGCCGATGTCGCGCTTCTGACATGTAAGCTCAGCTTGCGCCAGCAACTCGGCGCGTCAAGCTTGAATTCCGCGTTACCGCCAACGTGGGTGAGCCAGATGGCCTCATCAGGGGTCTGTGGAACGTCGTCCACGAACAAGTCGTTCCCGAGTGTCCCCGCACCTTCAGACTGTAGATAAAGTGCAAGTTGATTTGCCATGTTAATCATTCACTTCTTTCACCTCCTTCCTGTGTAAAACATCGTTACAGCACACCATCCAGTCGTTTCTGCCTCTTTAACTCATCTGTAAGCATGTTTTACATCGTCTCAGCGTCGATCTCTGCACCGAAGCCCTCTGTAACGACGTAAAA
>NZ_KE383953.1:0-19787 GCF_000422905.1 Paenibacillus alginolyticus DSM 5050 = NBRC 15375 | reverse complement strand
AAAACATCGTTACAGCTCACCATCCAGTCGTTTCCGCCTCTTTGTCTCATCGGTAAGCATGTTTTACATCGTCTCAGCGCCGATCTTACCGCCGGAGCCTTAAGTAACAATGTAAAACATCGTTACAGCATTTCACTCCAGCATTCCCATTTACTAAAAATCCTTAAGGGTGAGTGAGTAAGTGATTGGGTGATTTCGGTGATGGGTGAGTCGGTAAGTGAAGTCTGAGTCCATAAATGTTTTGAAATTCAAAACATTTTTTTCTTTTTAAAACATACACTGCCTAATAGAACTAACTACCACTCGTTTCACTCCTTCCATTCGTCCCCTAAGCAGTCCTCACAGATCTGCTCGATCCGGACATTATCCCTTGCATCCTGTTCAGCATAATCACCTCCCTCTTTACTCTACACTACGATCTTACCACACCAATATTTGGGTAAAACGCCAACAATCGGCCAACTAATTCTCATCTTGAACAGCTTCTTTATTTCCATCTGTTATTAGCTATCGAAATACTCCAACAGGCACGTCACTGAGATACTTCCAACCGCAGCATATACGCCAGTTTTGCGATTGCCTTTGCCTTTACCCTGCGATACGTGCGCTCACTCATATTCAATTCATGAAACAGCATGAAATCGAATTGCTTATCTTTTTGCAAATAACGTTTGCGAATAATTTCCTGTTCGTCTACTTCTAAGATGGATAGGGCATGTTCACACTCTGAATTCAACTTTACCATCAGATCCTCAGTCTCAGTCTTGTGCTCAGTAGGATTTTCCATTTCCAAAATCGCTCCGCTCTCTCTCCGCAAAGCCCCCATCAACCTGTACATCCTAACCGTTTCAAGCACATCTTCCACCCGCTTGCGCGTTGCCCGCCGATCAATTTGCTCTTGCTCTATATGTAAAATTCGTCCCACCATCTGTCAATCATCTCCTAAAAGTTAATGTTTTGAAATTCTAAACAAATCATAGCTCTTCTCGTTTTAAAATTCAACACAAATGTTTTGAAATTCTAAACATTTTTATTTGTTCCTCTTGTTTTTTATATCCACAACCATTTACAATAGAGAGAGGTGATGAAGCGATGAAAGATATGGTGCAATTTGGCATTCGAATTCGGGATCTGCGTAAGATGAACCATTTCTCACTTAGAGAGCTCGGTGAACGATCCGGTGTCAGTTATTCATTTATACACTCCATAGAAAATAACCGCTTCAATCCATCCAGAGAAACGGTTATCGCCTTAGCCGATGCACTTTCCAGCTCGGAGAAGGATGATCTTCTACTGCTTGCCGGGTTTGCTCCGACAGACGAAGAGGCCCTCGAAGGACCCTCTGACCCGATCCAAGCTGCAGAAATCGATGATCCTGAGGTCAGTTTATTTTTTAAAGATTTCCAAAACGCGCCTAAAGAAAAGCGAAACGAAATGCTCCGCTTCTGGAACTTCATCAAAGAGCAGCAGCAGGGTCGCAATCCAGACAGTCAACAATAACAGTGGCTTAAGTGCCAACTTGAAAACTTATCCTTTTACATAAAGCCAAGCCCTAATGGGCTTTTCTTTACCTTAAATAAACGAACATACATTCCTATAGCGAGGTGTTTGTCCTGTTCACTCACTACCAAACCACCCCTCTGGAACAATGGGTCGAGGCTTTATATCTCCAACATGAAATCACAGAGCCAGTCCAGCTTAGCATGACCAATTTGGCTGCTAAATTGCATATTTGGGTTTATGCGATGGATATGAACAGCATGGCTGTGGAGAATAACGGACAATTCAGCATCAACGTAGACCGTCGATTATCTGCCAAAGAGCAGTGGGAAGACTTCCTCCATGAGCTTTGTCATGTGCTTCGCCATTCCGGCAACCAAATGATCATGCCAGGTCGCTATGTCGATTGGCAGGAGCAGGACGCATCGGCTTTCCAGCTCTACGCGGCACTGCCCATTTCTATGCTTAAGAAACTGCCTCTGCCCGAGCAAAAAAACGAAATGATAGCCCTGCTTTCCGATGAATTTCAAGTAACCCATCGGCTTGCAGCAGCGCGTATAGAACAAATTCAACGGCGCGTCCTGCAAGGCATTTTGGATCATGAATACCAGTTATTTACACAAACCCAAGCCACCAAATACAATCCAGCCAATTGGTCCGATGAAACTCGCCTTATCATGGACAAGCTGGAACATCTGAAGCAAAAAGGGGCGCCCCCTGATGGCTAAGCTTACTGTTTTTTATGACTTCCATGAAGAGCGCATCCAGCCATTCCTCATGGCGCTGCGCTTTCGGCCTATTGAACTAGACTTTAGCAAAACTTCCCTATACGTGCCGATAAGAGCTCCTTTTCAGCAGCTCAGAATGGAAGAAATCCCCGATTTAGAGGTAGGAATAACTGTGTTACTCGAGGACCTCATCGTCAATCCAGCGCATCCTGATTGCATTGGCATCAGTCTATCTAGAATTAAACAGCGACATCTTGCGCTACTACATGACCTTCCTAACATCCAGCAATTATGGATCCGCATGAGCGACATCGAAGAGGTGCTGCAGATGGATATCCGATCATTATACAGTTGGTCTTCCGAATAGAGACGAATTAAGAAAAACGCCTCGCGGCGTCCTTGGTGTAAACCCATACTTTTGATCGTGGGGAGGGATGAATGTGGGGTTCCAACCGCTCTGAAACCCGGTAATCATATCCATTTATTCCTAATTCGCTTTTTTCATTTCATAATCCAAAACGCAATCAATTATATCCATCAATTTAAGGTCATGTATCCCATTCAAGTCAACAGATCGATAGACATTTGTCATTTTTATGTTGAAAGTTGAAGCTGGTTATGGCCTTATCAAATGTTATGATAAAAATTACAATAGTATTTCATACTATATATAAACAGGTAGAGGTGTAGATCATGTGGAAACCCGATCGTTTAAGCGGTCGAACTTTATATCAACAAATTGCTGACGATATCGAACAAAGGATCTCTTACGGCGAGTTTCCACCGGGAAGCCTGCTTCCGTCTGAAAGAAAATTAGCCGAGCAATTGGGAGTGAACCGCAGCACTGTAATCCTAGCTTATGCGGAGCTTCGTTCACTTGGAATTATAGAGAGCCGGTCCGGAAGCGGAACGCGAGTTAGTAAATATAAATGGGGAGCTACGCCAAGGCATACCCCTAACTGGCATCGGTACACAGAAGGCGGGAGCTTCTTGCCTAATTTGCCATTTTTGAGGCGTATTCGGGAGGCTCTTAGGCAAAATCCAGCATTGATTGATTATGCCAGTGGAGAACTGGCGGGGGATCTGGCTCCTGTTGAAGAAATCAATCATCTCATGAGCGAAAAACATTACACCTCCTATTTGGGTTACGACAATCCACAAGGGTACAACCCGCTCAGAGAATCGCTGGTTTCGTATTTAAAACAATATCGGGGGATTCAAACAACCGATGCTTCAATTCTCATTACATCGGGTTCCCAGCAATCTCTGTATTTAATTACACAATGTTTGCTGTCTCCCGGTGATGCAGTTGCCATTGAAGATCCTTCTTATTACTACTCATTGCCAATGTTTCAATCAGCCGGTCTTCGATTGTTCCGTCTTCCAGTCGATGATAAAGGGGTCCGACCCGAGGATATTCGATCACTTTACAAGAAACACCGGATTAAGATGGTATTTATTAACCCAAATTATCAAAACCCAACTGGCCATGTACTGGATGATGAACGTCGTATTGAATTGCTTGATGTTGCAAGTGAACTAGGCCTTCCCATTGTAGAGGATGATCCCTTTAGCCTGACAGCTTATGACGGGACTCCACCGATGCCGCTCAAATCCATTGATCCTATTGGCTCGGTCCTTTATATCGGCTCTTTATCCAAAATCGCGGCGTCAGGGCTGCGTGTTGGGTGGATGGTCGCTCCCCATGCCGTAGTAGAGAGGCTGGCCGATGCCCGACAACAGATGGATTTCGGACTTAGTGTCGTTCCCCAGAAGGTTGCTTCGCAGTTCTTAAAGTCTCCCTATTTCCAGCCTCATTTGGAGCGTTTGAGGATGCATCTGCTCTATAAACGGGATTTGTTGATTGAGGCACTCCATAAAGAATTGCCGGACCTGGTCAGCTTTGCGATTCCTCAAGGAGGCTTGCACCTATGGTGCAAAATTATCCCTGAGGTGAATGATAACAAGCTGTTGGAAGAAGCCATCCGAAGGGGCGTTATTATGGTACCCGGCAGCGTCTACGGTTCAGACTCCGGTTATGTGCGATTTACTTTTGCAAGACCAAGTGCAGAAGAAATTGGTCCGGGAATCGCCAAATTTGCAGCCGCTCTTCGAAGCGTATTGTAATCTTCTAATTGGCTGCTTAATTAAAATTAGGGTTGTCCCATGAATCGTGTAGTTTACGATAGATGGGACAACCCTTTGTTTCGATAACGATAGAATTCCCTATTGCTGCAAAACCTTTACATCTTTTATGATTTTGTCGTATGGAACATCCAGCATTCCGTCATACTTGGCTACGACTATTCCTGATTGATCCACCAGATAAAAAGAAGTGCCGTGAATGACTTGATCGGAGCTGGTATCCTTAGCAATAGGCGATTTAAATGAACGTAAAACAAATGTTTTGATTACATCAAAATCGTAGCCGGTTAACGCATGCCAGTTCGTAAAGTCGGCATCAAATTTTTGCAGATAGCTTTTTAAAGCCGCCGGGTCGTCCTGCTCCGGATCAACAGAGAAGGAAACCAATTCCACCTTCGCTCCGGCCTCTTTTAATCGTTCTTGAAGATTAGCCATATTGGCCGTCATGGTTGGACATACGGTAGCACAATGGGTAAAAACAAAATTTGCAATCCACACCTTTTCTTTTAAATCTGATAGTCCGACCGGTTTCTCATCCTGATTGGTATACTCAAAGGGCTGGACCGGAATATGAAGCTGATTAGGCTTGCCGCTGCCGCATGCTGTTACAAGAAACAATATCGCCAAATTTATTAAGGAGCACATAACTGCTTTCTTCACCTGCAACACCTTCTTTTGTCTATATCAGTTTTTCGCAAGCCATTGCGCCAAAACCCCAATTTCCTCGGCACTTAATATCTTTTTGAACGAAGGCATGCCCCTTCCTCCATCATGCACGATATCCATCAACTGCTGGTCTGATAGCCTGATGCCAATCTTCTGCAAGCTTGGACCTACTTTACCGCTTAAATCAACACCGTGACAGGAAATACATCGCTTTTTATACAGTGCAACTGCTTCGGCATCTTCAGGTGTGGCTGAGCTCGAAACCATTAATCGATCATTATTTCCTTGACTGCATGCGGATAAAAGAAAAATAATCATCATAAAAAGTAAACAACCTTTTCCACTCAAAGCATTCCCCTGCCTCTCCAACAGTTTGGAATCCTTAATCAGACTCATTTGTCATTTCGACTTAACAGCTCCAACGACCAGTTCCTTTTTGGGCATGACATGCATATCTCTGGCAGTTACATGGGCAATGACATAATAAACCCCTTCTTCAGAAAATGTTCGGCTGATGGGATAAATTCCCCCTCGGTCATGAGCCACTTTGATTTTCTCATGCTTGTTATTGCCTTCTTTCCAAATTTCAATTTCCACTTCTTGGGCATCTTCTACTGGCTTGGAGCCTTGTGTAACATGTGCTTCTATTTGAACAGGCTGACCTAGTTGAATCGTTTCAGGAGATGATATGATCACAACATGTACCAAATCGGCAACTTCATTAGACTCAGATGGAGGGCTTGAACAACCTGCGATCAGCAAGAGGCTAGCAACTGCTAACCCCAACAGAAGCAACGATCTCTTCATTTTTAAATATCCTCCTGCTTTCAGTTAGAATGGTCGGCCCGGCGTATCTAGGATCATAAGGAAAAACACCACCATCAAGTAATTCACCGAAATCAAAAAATTCGTTTTGGCCCAGCGTTCAGTATCCATCGTTGTTCTTCCCCGCAGCGTATGCCATAACCAAACGATGCTTGCCAACAAAGACACAATTAGGAAAACTGCCCCGGTATAATCATACATATATAAAAGGATAACAGTCGGAAATAACAGCGCAACATAGGGGATCATTTGCAGCTTGGTGCGTCCTATCCCTTTAAGGACCGGCAGAAGCGGAAAGCCTGCTGCTCTATACTCCTCAACGCGCCGAATGGCAAGTGACCAGAAGTGAGCAGGCTGCCATAGAAACAATAATGAAAACAAGAGCAGAGCGCCCGTATCAACCTCATTTGTATAGGCACAATAACCGATCACTGGTGGTATGGCGCCAGACATCCCTCCAATGGATGTGCTCCAAGTCGAAGTTCGCTTCAGCCACATCGTATAAATAACGATGTAGACGAACATCCCGATCAGTCCTAACCAGCCGCACAACACATTTACTTTCCAAAACAAGATGGCTTCTCCAGCTATCCCAAGTGTCAGAGCATAGATGACTACGTCTCTTGTCTTCAGTCTGCCGGTTGCAAGAGGCCGCTCTTTGGTTCGATTCATCTTCTGGTCAAGCTTGTAATCCCAAATATTATTAAACACACATGAAGCCGCCATCGTTAAGGCCGTTCCAAGCAGCGTCCATACCAATAAGCTCCACTCCACCATCCATTTGGAGGCAAGCCAATAGCCTCCAAATGCGGCAAAGAGATTCAGTTGAAGGATTCTCGGCTTCGTTAACTGAATCCAGTCAGCGAATAAACCTGTACGGCTCATAAAGCCACCATATTGTACAGCATGATCCACATCGAGCCGGCGACGATAACCAACAGAATAACCAAACCGAGAAGCAAGGAGAACAGGTTATAACGAGGTTTCTTCTCCTCACGCAGATGCATGAAAAAGATCAGCTGTACAGCCAATTGCAGAACGGCTGCCGTCATCAGCACAACCGCATTGCTTACTCCCTCTAGCCAGCCATTCATCACAATGGCGATTGGAATCATCGTTAGAACGATGGAGCATAGAAAGCCAATCGTATACGTTTTGAACGAACCGTGCACTTCCGCTGTCGTATGGACCGATTCAACCTGCGCCATCTAGCTCACCCCCATTAAATAAACAACCGTGAACACGAAAATCCAGACCACATCAAGGAAATGCCAGAACAAGCTGATCACATTGACTTTACGCTTAGTTACAGGCGTGATGCCCTTCCTAGATAGCTGAATCATCACACCAACCATCCAGACCAATCCAACCAGTACATGCAGGCCATGAGTACCCACCAGCGTATAAAATGCCGATAAAAAGGCACTTGAACCCATTGTAGCGCCTTCATGCACCAGATGAATAAACTCGTTGATTTCTAGCCCGATGAAGATTGCGCCGAGCAATACGGTAATACCCAGCCAGCCGATCAGGGCTTGTCGTTTCCCTCTATTCATGGCCAATAGCGCCAACCCGCATGTATAGCTGCTTGTGAGCAAAATGAACGTACTCGCGATCACTCCGCCAATCTCGAACAGCTCGGCTGGCCCCGGACCGCCGTTGGTATTCCCCCGAAGCACAATATAAGTTGCAAAAAAAGTTCCGAATAAAATAACATCGGTCATCAGATAGATCCAGAATCCGAACGTTCGCATTTCCTCCATATCCGGATGAGCATGATGCTCCGAATGCGATTCGGGTGGATACGCCTGCCCCGAGACATTTGATTGCGCCATTAGCTTGTCACCTTTCTTATCACAGCTTCTGTTCGTTCAATTTCATCCACTGGGATGTAATAATCGGTATCATAATTGAAGGAGTGGACAATCATACACACCGCTACGCCGACCAATCCCGGTATCGTTAACCAAAGCCAATGAAACACGAACCCAAAACCGGTCATAAACCAAAAAGCTGACATAATAATGGGTATGGCGGAATCTTTGGGCATATGGATCGGCTCCAGCTTTACAGAAGTCGGAGACTGCTGTCCGTTTTCTCTTCGCAGCTTTTCCTCCCACCATTCATCCTGCTCAGAAACTTGAGGTAACGTTGCAAAATTATAGTGCGGTGCAGGAGATGGGATCGACCATTCCAGCGTGCGGCCATTCCACGGATCACCCGTTATGTCCCTATTGCTTCGATGGTGTTTAACGCTATGTGCAATTTGCCAAACCTGGAACAGAAAAGCCACACCCATTAAGCTTGCACCGATGGTGGAGACCAGATTCATTTCCCACCAACCCTTATCCCATCCATAGGTCGCTACCCGCCGTGTCATACCCATGAGACCAAGCACATATTGCGGCATGAAGCACAAATAGAAACCAATATTCCAGAACCAGAACGCCCATTTGCCAATGCGCTCATTCAGCTTGAAGCCAAAGAGTTTAGGCCACCAATAATACAGGCCGGCGAAATAACCAAATACGACACCGCCAATAATGACATGATGAAAATGAGCAACTAGGAAATAGCTGTTATGAAACTGAAAATCAGCAGGAGCTACCGACAGCAGCACTCCCGTCAACCCGCCCGTGACAAAGCAAGGAATAAACCCAATTGTCCAAAGCATTGGTGTTTCGAACGTGATTTTCCCCCGGAACATCGTAAACAACCAATTGAAAACCTTCGCGCCTGTAGGGATCGCAATCAACATGGTGGTCAGAGCAAAGAAAGCATTCACGTCTGCACCGGAACCCATTGTAAAGAAATGATGCGCCCACACGAGGAATGACAAAATACTGATAATCATCATGGCATATACCATTGATTTATAACCGAATAGCTTTTTCTTCGAAAAGGTAGCTACAATTTCTGAAAAAATACCAAAAGCGGGCAGCACGATAATATAGACCTCGGGATGCCCCCACATCCAAATCAGATTTATATACATCATCGGATTACCGCCGCCATCCAAGGTGAAGAAATGTGCGCCTGCGTAACGATCCAAAAAGAGGAGCGCCAGTGTTCCCGTCAAAATCGGAAATGAAAAGATAATGGCGATACAACTCGATAACACAGACCATGGGAACATGGGCATTTTCATCAGCTTCATACCAGGCGCACGCATTTTCAGAATCGTGACGATGAAGTTGATCCCGGTCATCAAGCTGCCGATCCCCGAAATCTGAATCCCCCAAATATAAAAGTCCTGCCCGGGACCCGGATTATGCATAAGCCCCGAATAAGGCGGATACGCCAACCAGCCTGCATCCGGAGAACCGCCGATCACAAAGGACATGTTGAACAACATCGCCCCTGAGAAGAATAGCCAGAAGCTTAGCGAATTGAGAAACGGAAACGCCACATCTCTCGCCCCGATCTGCAAAGGTACCATGACGTTAAACAAACCGAACATAAACGGCATGGCCATAAATAAAATCATAATGACACCATGCGTCGTAAAAATCTGATTGTAATGATCCGGAGCCAAGAAGTCGAACTCAGGCACAACTAGTTGAGCCCTCATGAGGAGTGCATCCACTCCACCTCGAAACAGCATCAGAAAGGCAGAGATGATATACATAATACCGATCTTTTTATGATCGAGACTGGTTAGCCATTCACGCCACAGCCATGTCCATTTCTTGAAATAAGTTAACACGAATACCACCAGAACGATGGTCAGAGCAATACTGACATCCGCCCCATAAATTAACGGATCTCCTGTAACAAAAAAATCCGCTGCGAAGCTTTTTACTTTCTCCCACATGGCAACTCTCTCCTTACTACTCAATTCCAAGCCTGTTATTTTTCAATCTGAATCTTTTGAATGTCTTTCCACGACAAGCCATGATTATGCGATGAAGCATACTTGGTGACCGTCATCTCAAACAACCCTTCTGGAAAAGCGGAAAATGACTTCACTTCTGACGCTGCCGGCTCTGCCAACTTTTTATAGCCATCCAGCGTTAGCTCAGGTGAAGCAGCTTTCACTTTTTTTACCCATTGGTCAAAATCCTCCTGCGTGGTAGACTCTACGTTAAAATACATCTTGGCAAAATCTTTTCCCGTAAAATTTGCGCCTGATCCCCAGTACTTCCCCGGCTCATTGGCTTGTAAATATAGCGTCATGGCCATTCCGGACATCGCGTACATCTGACCGCCAAGCTGTGGAATCCAGAAGGAGTTCATTGGAGAATCCGCTGTGATCTCAAATCGGATGGGAACCCCCTCCGGGATTTTCAGTTCATTCACTGTTGCAATCCCCTGCTCCGGGTATTGGAACAACCATTTCCAATCCAATGAAGTCACCTGAATAGTCATGGCTTTTTGTTCTGACTCCAAAGGCTTGGACGGCTCAAGGGCATAGGTAGCCTGTACCGTAATCACCGCCAGCGTTAAAATAACGATGATCGGAATTCCCCACCAGATAGTCTCCAGTTTGGTACTGTGCTCCCAAGTTGGCGTGTATTTGGCATTCCTTCCTTTCTTATCGCGGTAACGCCAAATAATGAATGCCGTAAGAATTAAAACAGGCACAATAACGATGCAGCACAATAAGGTTGAAATAAGCATTAAATCCCGTTGTTGTTCAGCAATGGGTCCTTTGGGATTCAGCACAACGATGTTTTCTGCGCACCCTGTGGTTATTAATACCAGAATTACCAGCATGTAAAATAGTCCCATCCATCGAAGCATTTTGTGTACATTCATATTTCTCAGCTCCTATCAACTTACATTCTGACTTGAATCATGTTTCACTTTATAAGAGAGAGCTGGATGTGTCACCAACCGTTGGCCAAGATATCCAACCGACCATGTTCAATGAAATGCTACAAATACGACAAGGTTTAGACATATAAAAACTCTTCAATTAGAAATGAAGAGTAGTAAGGAAAAGTTTTTTATGTTTCGTGGTGCTTCCCAAAAGTTCATACAATAACACTTCTTAATCGGGGATTACATATCTGCTTGTTTGCGAAAGTATCTCCTGCTGTGTAGTGACCACGACCCTAATTTTTTGAATACTTGGGTCCTCCGGTCCTTTAACGGGGAGACCTGCTTCCAGATGCAGCTTGATATAGTCAATGATTTCCTGGGATATCATCTGTCCCGGCATTAATATGGGAATACCCGGGGGATACACATAAATGAATTCTGCGATCACTCGTCCACAAGATTGCTGAAAGAAAGCTTTTTCTGTATCCGCATAGAAAGCATCTCTGGGTGACAATACAAATCGCGTTGCCTCAGGAACCATCGGTGGAACGAGGTCTTGGTCCTCCTCTTTTGGGTTGAAGGCGGCGGACATTCGCCACAACGCGTGAAGCAGCAGGTTCACTTCCTGCTCTGAGTCTCCCAACGTGATTAGACACAAAATATTGGTAAGATCGCTAAGCTCGACCTCAATCCTGTCATTGGCCCGCAGCCATTGTTCAGCCTCATATCCGGAGATGCCCAGCTGCCCAAGATGAATACAGAGCTTCGTAGGATCATAATGGAAAACACCTCTTGCTTTGAGTATCTCATCTCCATAGCAGTAGAACCCTGGAATCTCATTGATCTGGCGACGGGCATACTGGGCTAAGCTTATCGTTTTCTCGGCAAGCGTTTGCCCATTCACAGCCAATTGCCTTCGGGCCGTATCCAAGGAAGCAAGCAGCAAATATGATGTCGAGGTTGTCGTCAGCATACTCATTAGAGTACGAATCCTCTCTATACTTACCCGATTGCCCTTCACATTTAAAATCGAGCTCTGAGTCAGCGAACCGCCAAGCTTATGAACGCTAGTTGCCGCCATATCTGCACCCGCCTGCATCGCCGATAGGGGAAGATCCTCATGAAAGTGGATAAGCGTGCCGTGTGCTTCGTCCACAAGAACAGGGATTCCATAGCTGTGAACAAGTTCGACCATTTCAAGCAAATCGATGCTTGTTCCATAATAGGTCGGATTGATAATAAGAACGGCTTTCACATCCGAATTCTGCTCCAACGCTTGCAACACCGATTTTGTTGTCACTCCATGCTCGATACCAAGTCTGTCATCCTTTTCCGGCGAAACCCATACAGGGATGGCTCCTGCAAAAATAACGGCCGACAAAATGGATTTATGAGCATTTCGAGGTATTATGATTTTGTCTCCAGGTGAACAGACCGACATGATCATGGTCATGATAGCCCCTGTTGTGCCTTGTATGGAAAACAACGTATAGTCTGCGCCAAATGCATCTGCCGCGAGCTGTTCAGCTTCGCGAATCACGCCTGACGGCTGATGCAAATCATCAAGCGGAACTATATTGATAAGATCAATCGATAAAGCGTTATCTCCTACAAAGGCCCGAAATTCGGGGTCCATTCCTTTCCCTTTTTTATGACCTGGAATATGAAAAGGCAGCGGGTCGCTTGCTGCGTGCTGCACTAATGCCGTAAACAACGGTGTCTTCTGATGATCCATAGTGTTCTTTCCTTTCAACGAACGGGTTGGTCATAGTTGGTGCTTAACCCTTAAATATCTTCATAAATAAAGCTATTCCGTAACCGCTTCGACACATTCACGTGCCAGTTTGGTTATTGCTATATAATTTCCTGCTTCAATCCACTGCTTATTCACCAGATTACCGCCCATGCCTACTGCGAAAGCACCTGCAGCTATAATCTCGCGAAGGTTTACTACATTCATCTTGTTCAACTCCCTATCGACTCTAGTAACCAAAATCTTGATAAATGACGGATTGCACAAATGTCTTGTTTCAAATTGATCGTAATAGATTAATGTTCATGCGTAACCATCCATTTCGTTTCTTTTGTCGCCAACCATTAAATATCAACAAAGCTCATATTAACTGGATTGGTAGAAAGAACACGGATTGGATGGTTACTTTGCAGCTAGGAGGACTTACATTACAAATAAGCAGGCGTTGTCAAAGGAATTTATAAAGGAGGAGATTTGTTATGTCTGAAATCATTGAAGTCCAAGCACGAAAGACACTTCAAAACATTACCCCCTATCCCCCGGGAAAGCCCATTTGGGAGCTTCAAAGCGAGCAGGGTTTATCCAAAGTCGTCAAGTTGGCCTCAAATGAGAATCCATTGGGACCTTCCCCCAAAGCATTGGAAGCCATTGTGTGTTCTTTATCGGACATTCACCGCTATCCCGATTCAAGTACCTCGAACCTGCGACAGCTAATTGCCGTGAAACTCGGCATGGGAGCGGATAATTTCATCATCAGTAATGGCGGGGATGAATTGATCACACTTGTATCGGAGGCCTTTCTGGAGCCTGGCGATGAAATCATCGTACCCTCACCGTCATTTAGCGAATATGAATTCGGAGCGCATCTTATGGGCGCGAATATCGTTACCGTACCACTTGGGGAGATATATTCGTTTGATATTGATGCCATAGTAAACGCGGTTACTGAACAAACCAAGATGATTTGCATCTGTTCGCCTAACAACCCAACCGGCACCTATTTATCAAAATCCGTCTTGCATCATCTGCTAGACGTGCTGCCCAAACATATTCTTGTGCTGTTTGATGCAGCATACAGTCAATATGCTGATGCTGACGACTACACAGATGGATTAGAATTTGTTCGTGCCGGATATCCGATTGTTGTCCTTCAGACTTTCTCCAAAATATACGGTTTGGCAGGACTGAGAGTTGGGTTTGGAGCAGCTCCAGAGTCCATCATCCAGCAAATTCTCAAGGTCAAGGAACCTTTTAATGTTAATACATTGGCTCAGGCCGCCGCGGCAGCTGCTCTTCATGATGTTGAACACGTACACTTGTCATTACAAATAAATAGACAAGGCAAGAATCAGCTATACCTTTCATTCCGAGAACTTCGTCTCCCCTTTATTGAAAGCATGAGTAACTTTGTACTAGTTGAACTTGGTCCGGATGCCAAATCTATTTACGAGCAATTGTTGACGAAAGGAATCATTGTTCGTTACGGAGGACTATGGAAGCTTCCTCACCATATTCGCGTTTCAGTGGGAACAGAAGAAGAAAATTCGACCTTTATTCAAAGGCTTTCCGAAATTTTGAAACTGACGTAGTAGCCCGAGTAGGCGTGACGAGGCTCATGACAATGACGTTGGAGATAGCGAAGGTATTATTAGAAGCAGCACATCTTAACCTTTATCCGCCTTGCTATTTTACAAAAAAATCCCATACATCCATTGAACATTTTGTCCAATAGATGTATGGGATTCTTTGTCGGGAGGTTAGCCCCCCCATATTTTACTCATGAATATAAGAGCAAATATAATCGCTAACTGTTTTCACTTCAAGCTTGAATTTTGCATTGGCGGGAACTGTGAATTCACCTTGCCCACTGATGGTAATCCATTCGCTGCTGCCTGGAAGCAATACGTTCAGCTCACCAGCTTGGATTTCCATGATTTCTTTTACATCGGTTCCGAATTCGTACTCGCCCGGCAGCAAAATGCCGAGTGTTTTTTTGGTGCCATCGGCGAATTGAACGGTGCGGCTAGTCACTTTACCGTCGAAATAAACGTTGGCTTTCGTTAATACGGTTACATTTTCAAAGCTAGACATGGTCATTGGTTCCCCCTCTAAAATAAATGCCAAGCCCACGAGAGGTGGGCTGTGGCTGCTTTCAATTCATTAAGACAATAGAGCTTTCACTCTAGCTGCTACGTTCTCTGGGTAGAATCCGTACTCTTTGAGAACCAAATCCCCTGGTGCGGATGCTCCAAATGTAGTGATGCCGAGGATGGAGCCTTGGTCGCCAACATAACGTTCCCAACCAAGCGGGTAAGCCATCTCTACAGCTAGACGCTTCTTCACTTCCGGCAGAATGACGGAGTCTTTGTATTCTTGGGACTGTTTCTCGAACAGCTCCAAGCTTGGCAAGCTTACGACACGAACGTTAATGCCATCGGCTTCAAGAAGCTTTTGCGCCGCGACAGCCAATTGTACTTCGGAGCCTGTTGCCAGAATTTGTGCAACTGGCTTGCCATTTGTAGCGTCGGATACAACGTATCCGCCTTTGCTTAGGTTTTCTTTTGCGCCTTGGACAGTTCCTTCAAGGATCGGCAGGTTTTGACGAGTCAATACGAGCGCAACTGGCCCTTTAGCCCCAGAAATCGCATAACGCCATGCTTCCGATGTTTCGTTCCCATCAGCAGGGCGAATAACGGTGATGCCCGGAATGACGCGAAGCGCAGGCAATTGTTCAACCGGTTCATGTGTCGGTCCATCTTCACCAACAGCGATGCTGTCATGTGTTAGAACGTAGATCACCGGAAGCTGCATAAGAGCTGCAAGACGAATCGATGCGCGCAGGTAATCGGAGAATACGAAGAAGGTAGCCCCGTATATTTTAACTCCGCCATGCAGAGCCATACCGTTCATCGCTGTACCCATACCGAATTCACGAACACCAAACCATACGTTGCGACCTGCGTAGTTGCTGGCACTGTAATTGGATTCGCCTTTGATCATGGTGTTGTTCGAGCTTGCTAGATCCGCAGAACCGCCGATCAATTGCGGCAATTTAGGTGCAATCGCGTTGATTGCATTACCGGAAGCAACACGAGTCGCCATAGGCTTGTCTGACGTGCTGTAAACCGGAAGATCTGAATCCCAGCCAGCTGGCAATTCATTGCTCACAGCCGCGCTGAACTGTTTACCCAATTCCGGGTATGCTTTGATGTAGTCATTCAACAGGTTGCTCCAAGCTTGTTCAGCTGCAGCGCCTTCTTTTTGAATTTCTGCATAGTGCGCTCTAACTTCGTCCGGAACTAAGAAGTCCGGCTCCTCAGGCCAGCCGTAAGCTTGCTTCGTCAGCTTCACTTCTTCGCCGCCAAGCGGAGATCCGTGAGGTCCAACGTGGCCGCCTTTGCCGCCTTTGTTCGGGCTGCCGAAACCGATTGTCGTTTTCACTTCAATCAATGTTGGGCGCGCCCCATCAGCTTTCGCTTCAGCAATGGCTTTGGAAATCGCCGCAAGATCATTTTGCTCTTCTACGCGCAGCACTTGCCAGCCGTAAGCTTCGAAACGCTTCTGAACGTTCTCGGAAAATGCCATATTAAGCTCGCCATCCAGCGAGATATCATTGGAATCGTACAGCATGATTAATTTGCCCAATTTAAGATGAGCTGCCAAGGAAACGGCTTCTGATGAAACGCCTTCCATCATATCGCCATCACCACAGATTGCGTATGTATAGTGGTCGATTACAGGGAAATTCTCTTTATTATAAGTCTCTCTCAGGTGAGCTTCAGCCATGGCCATACCAACAGCCATACCAATACCTTGTCCAAGTGGACCCGTAGTTGCGTCAACACCTGCTGTATGACCGTATTCCGGATGTCCTGGGGTCTTGCTTCCCCATTGGCGGAAGTTCTTGATCTCTTCCATTGGCAGATCATATCCGCAAAGGTGAAGCAGGCTGTATAGCAGCATGGATCCGTGGCCGGCTGAAAGCACGAAGCGGTCACGATTGACCCATTTAGGATTAGATGGATTGTGCTTCATATGCTGTTTCCACAGCACGTAAGCCATTGGCGCAGCCCCCATGACCATACCTGGGTGACCTGATTTGGCTTTCTCAACGGCGTCGATACCCAAAGTACGGATCGTGTCGACCGCTAATTGTTCAATTGTTTTGTTTGTTACTGTCATTCGAAAATTCCCTCCTATATTTCTGTATTTTCGTCAATCAATGACTTGTACATACAAGTGACTATTCTCGCTTGCATTATTGTACCATTTGCTTTAAGGCTTTGCCACAATAACCCGCTAAAACATCATCAGCCTAAGCGGTCACAAGCAAATAGGCTGCATCCAGTAATGGACACAGCCTAATCTAACCTAATTAAATACTACTGTCTTGTTATTATGCACAATAATTCGATCTTCTACATGCCAAGCTACCGCTCTAGCAAGGACGATCCGTTCAATATGTCGACCGATTCTTTTCAAATCTTCGACGTTATCACGGTGGCTTACCCTTTGAACATCCTGTTCAATAATCGGGCCGCCATCTAATTCATCGGTCACATAATGTGCGGTAGCGCCGATGATTTTCACCCCACGGTTATGGGCTTGCGCATAAGGCTTCCCGCCAACAAAGGCAGGCAAGAAGGAGTGATGGATATTAATAATGCGGTTAGCGTAGTGTTTAATAAAAGAAGGAGAAACGATCTGCATATAGCGAGCCAGCACGATCGCATCAACATTGTCTCCAACGACTTCAAGCTGACGACGCTCGGCTTCCGCCTTCGTATCCGCGGTAACTGGAATATGGTAATAGGGAATTCCAAAAGGCTCGACCAGAGATTGCATGTCCGGATGGTTACTAATTACCATCGCGATATCTGCGTTGAGGTCTCCCGCGCGCCAGTGCCAAAGCAGCTCAAGCAAAGCATGATCTTCCTTCGACACGAAGATAGCGATGCGTTTCTTCTGGCTGGCAAGTGAAAGACTCCAATCCATGGAGAACTTGTCCGCAACGACAGAGAAATCCTTTCTTAATTGATCAACCCGGCGCCCAAGCTCCGTTAAATCGAACTCAATGCGGATGAAAAACATGCCGCCTTCAGGATCCATTGTGTATTGATCGGATTGCACGATATTCGCACCATATTCAAACAAAAATTGCGAGACCGCCGCGACGATTCCCGGCTGATCCGGACAAGAGATCAACATTCTAGCCCTATTCACCATTACGCTCTCCCTGCGCAATGAGTTAATTGTACTTCCCTGTTCCATGTTAATCCCCCTAATAGCTTTAACTTTCTGTAAGAAAGCTTTCTTTTTAGTTTGCTGTCATCTATATTAAGCTTTCTTGAGTATATCTTTACCAGCGAGCCAAACGATTAATCGTTGATTAATCTGCTCCTCACTAAGATCAGAGAAGAGATTTTCTTCGTGTAAAATATCATACAAACGCTCCAGCGGCTCACGTCCGTCCGCTTTCTTTGCCTTGGCATCATTTTTCAACAATTCCCATGTATTCAGAACGAAATCACGGTAATGAATCTCTTTTTTGCCTAACAAAAAGTCAATTCGCTCTACATGATCCAAGAATTCGCCGCCAAAACGTCCATTAAGATTACCTGACAGCAATGCTATTTCGGCTTCGTACATCGGACGCTGCGTTTTATCTGCTTTACCGATCCAAGGAGTCTCAAGAATCATAGGCAAATGCTGCAGCTTCTCATGGTTGGCAACGTTATTCATTGCCTCAAAGCCAATCCATCCTGAACCAAGCGGCGCATGACGGTCCTTGCTGGCTCCGCGAGGATTTTTGCTGTCATTCAAGTGAATAACACCCAGCTTCTCTAATCCGATTACTTTATCAAAATGATGCAGAACGCCATCAAGGTCGTTCACAATATCATACCCGGCGTCATGAATATGGCAAGTGTCCAGACAAACGGATAATTTGTTGTTAAACTCAACTTGTTCCATAATTTCAGCTAATTCCTCAAAGCTTCGGCCAATCTCCGTCCCTTTGCCAGCCATTGTTTCCAGCGCGATGTTCACATTCGTATCTTTAACGCCTGCAAGCACTTCATTCAGACCTTCCGCGATTCTGGCAATGCCATACTCCGCATCCTTGTCCGTGTAAGCCCCCGGATGAAGAACGATATTGCGAACGCCAATATAGTCTGTCCGACGAATTTCTTCCTGAAGAAAACGCACGGCTAACTCAAAGGTATCTTCTTTATAAGAACCTAGATTAATAATGTAGGGAGCATGTACGACGATTTCGTTCATCGCATGCTTCTCCATCACAGCTTTGCCTTCTTCGATAAATTGCTCTTCAATCGGTTTACGACGCGTATTTTGTGGGGCACCTGTGTATATCATAAATGTGGAAGAACCGTATGTGACTGCCTCTTCTGCTGCATTTAACAAGCCTTTATCTGAGAACGAAACGTGTGAGCCAATTTTGGGCATAGTGGTTAACTCCTTTTTGTGTGTCTACTACGCAACTACATAGGTATGGAAGACCAAAGTAGTTACGTCTACTACCTTTCTATTTTACTAGGATTGTCGCAAGAAATCTAGAAATAAGGTATAATTCTTAAGATATATGGATGTAGGCTAGTGAGGTGACAAATAAATGGCTAATGATTTTTTCATGTGGTTCATCATTTTCTGGGTATGTGTCCTGCTTTTGTTCATGTCCATTGGCGGTTATTTCATGTTTCGGAAGTTCCTAAAGGTGCTGCCCAAAGAAGATGGCAAATCGAAGCTGGATTGGCAAAATCACTACGTGGATAGTTCGCGGCACTTATGGACAGAGGATTCTAAAGCATTTCTTGATCAATTGGTATCCCCTGTGCCGACTGCCTTTAGAGATATTGCCAAGCATTCCATTGCAGCTCGCATTGGACAGGTTGCCTTAGAGGCTCATGCAAGTGAAGTAACGCGTGACCACTGTATTCAAGGTTACATTCTCGCAACACCGCGGCGCGACTATAAGAGCTTGACTAGCTTCCTCGAAAAGCAGCAAATTGACTATAGTGCGCATAAGCATTTGCTCCATTAAATGAAAAAAGCCATTCCGCTTTTTGGTCTTACCCCTGTCAAGTAGACAGATGAAAAAAGCTATGCTGCTAGCGCGCACCGATATTCAATCGGGGCGCGCTTTTTAAGTTTGGTTTGAAACCGTTGGTAGTTATAAAAATAAATATAATCTTCCACCGCTTGATGAATTTCAGTTCCTGATTTACACTGTTTGAGATACAACTTCTCTGACTTGAGATGCGAAAAAAAGGATTCGATGCATGCGTTATCCAGGCAGGTTGCTTTGCGAGAGTGGCTGCCTTTAACGCCGAATGCTTCTAATCGCGTGTTGTACGCCTGAGACGTATATTGGAAGCCTTGATCCGAAT
>NZ_KE383952.1:3496-22728 GCF_000422905.1 Paenibacillus alginolyticus DSM 5050 = NBRC 15375 | reverse complement strand
TCCGATCGAGCACGAGCGCATACCGCCCAAGACCCCCAATATGAACGCATACATTGAGTCATTTCATAGCATTATTGAAAGAGATGTGTACACAAAAGAGTACTTTGAAACGTTTGAAGAAGCTTACCAAAGAGTACACACATACATTGAATTCTACAACCAACGGCGTTTCCACGGAAGTCTGCACAAAATGAGTCCAAGCCAGTACCATGCAGCTTGGGAAGCTAAAAAATTAGAAGCCGTAGAAATTGCGCTTTAGTGTGCTAGAGAAATGAGAAGCTGCGAGAGCGAGAGCATTTAGCAGCTAGACTCCATAATTAAGGGGCCGAACCGTATTCGCTAAATTAGCTGCACTTTTTGCATGTCTTCTCATGAAAACATCAGTAGGAATGAAATTAGCTGCACTTTTTGCATCAAAAGAGTTACTGACTCGAATCTGGATTCCCTATTAAGATCCTCATCCCCAGCTACATTTTTCATCTTCCCCCGTACCCGCAGCTCACTTCCATCCCGACAATAAGTACAAAAAAAGCTACTCCAAGTAATCTAATAAATCTACTCACGAGCTCATATTTGGCGAGGTTCCCTGTAGTTTCTCCGTATGCGACTTTAGTGTAATTCCCAGCAGTTTCTTCCACAAACGAGTATTCATCGAGCGATCAACCAAATACTTTGAGCCAGCTAGTCTACAAAATCCATGACCCCATGCGCGAGCTCGTATTGGACGACTCGGCCTCCTGCGGTTCGGCTTATTGGAGTTAGCCATCCTTTGGTGCGTAAGGATTGAAGAAGTCGCACGGCTGTTCGATGATTTATTGCGAAATGTTCTTTAACATCTACGGGGCGTATGGGTCTAGCTAGCTGGTGGAGCAGTCGGATGACTTCTTTTTCGGCTAGTATGGCTCGGTTCGTAGGGGAGAGGGCAGATTGATAGCGGCTCAAGAGCATGCGAAGTAAGGTGATACATAACTCAGGGCGATGAGCAACATCGTCGTAAGCGAATGAGACAACTCGAAAGCCAAGGGCTTGGAGGAAAATTTCTCGGTTTAATTCTTCGCAATATCGTTTGCGATCCATGTCCTGAACATGGGGGCCGAAGCCTTTGATTTCCCATATGAATTTCACGTCACCGAGTAAATAGGCGAAATCCCCAAAGTACGAGCGTCCTCTCCAATCTATAACTTCGTACTCAGGATGCAAATGCTCAAAATGCCCGATTAGCGGGAACCAGACTTGTTCCAAAAAAAGGGCCTCCGCATGCTGGTGCCCGCGTTCAAGTCTTCCCTTGCGTTCACCTGATCTCTGGGAGATATGGGCGTTGAGAAAGGCATGGTGCTTCTCATGAAAATGTGAACTACTCATATGTATAACTCCTTTTTTGTATAAATAAAAAACGCCCCTCATTCATCAAAAATGAATAGGGACGTTCTTCATCGCGTTAGCACTCATTATAGTCGAAAGGCGAAAAGGTGGCAATAACCACTCTGCACTCTGGTTTGTTATTGTGTTTTGCTTAGACTTGCCTGGCATTTCATCTTTGAGCAATTTCCCCTTCGCTCGGCATTGTAAAAGTTACCTACTAGACAAAAACACATCTCGATGGTAGCGTAAATTTACTACGAAAGAAAGTTTGTGATGCGTGATGTCCAATCCTATTGCTTCCCAAGTGAGATTATCTTCAAGTCGTTCAAGCCGATTATGGATCGTGCTCGTGCTCGGTTCACTGGCCTCGTTCGGCCCGCTCTCACTCGATATGTACTTACCCGCGCTGCCTGTGCTCGCGAATGATCTTCATACGACTACCTCGCTGGCGCAAATGAGTTTAACCGCCTGCATGCTCGGCCTATCGATCGGTCAGCTCATCGCCGGTTCGGTGAGCGATGTGCGCGGAAGGCGAATGCCACTGCTGATCGGACTCGTTATTTATGCAATTTCCTCTGTCCTGTGCATGTTCTCGCCAACGATCTGGGTATTTCTGGGCCTGCGTTTCGTTCAAGGCATGGCTGGCGCAGCTGGTATCGTTATCTCCCGTGCGATTGTTCGTGATATGTATGAAGGTGTGGAGTTGACGAAATTTTTTGCCCTTCTAATGTTGGTCAATGGGTCTGCGCCAATACTTGCTCCCATCGTAGGTGGACAAATTTTGCAATTCACCTCGTGGCGCGGCGTTTTCCTTGTTTTGAGCCTGATCGGTGTGGTTATGCTCTTTGCTACTGTGCTCAGCTTGAAGGAAACGCACCCGCCAGAGCACCGTTCCAAAGGTGGTCTCGCCAATACGCTTCAAACGTTCGGTGGCCTGCTCACAGACCGTATGTTCATGGGCTATGCGCTAACGCAAGGACTCGTTTTTGCCGGTATGTTCGCCTACATATCGGGTTCTCCTTTCGTGCTGCAGGATATTTTCGGCGTTTCCCCACAAATGTTCAGTCTTTGCTTCGCGATTAACGGTCTGGGTGTTATCATTGCCGGTCAAATCACGGGTAAACTTGCAGGCAAAGTAAGCAACCCTCGATTGCTAGCTGGTGGGCTTGCCATTGCCGCTTTCGGCGGCTTGTTACTGCTCATTTCTACCCTTATCGGGGCAGGGTTATATGCGATTTTGGTGGCTTTTTTCTTCATCGTTTCTAGTGTAGGACCTGTCTCTGTAGCAACCTCCTCGCTAGCTCTTCAAAATCAAGGGAAAACAGCAGGCAGCGCGGCAGCGTTGTTAGGTTTGCTTTCTTTTATCATAGGAGGTCTAGTTGCTCCGTTGGTCGGTATTGGCGGCAGCCAAACCGCAGTTCCGTTAGGCATCATCATAGCTGTGATGGAAATAGGAGCAATCCTTTGTTTTATTTTACTCACCCGAAAAAAGGCATAATAACAAAATCAAATAAAGGTTGCCTCCTTCGATCTTTTAAGACCGAAGGGGCAACCTTTTTCAGTAGATAAGAAAGTATAAGTTTTATTACACTTCGCGTCATCAGTCTTGACAAACGCGCTCGTCCCTGAAGGACGACGGAGTCGTTTATCCTTGTATAAAAAGGGATTTAGATAATCGCTTTATTGAGGCTTTTGCAGCCCCGTTTTCAAACGATTACGCCATTTTACAAGTAGTAAAATAGCCACCACAATACACAACCCAATCAAAGTGTAAATCAAAAACTTTTCAACCCACATAAAAATGATAAGCCACTGATCACCGAAAAGGTAACCAATTCCGAAAAATACAACCACCCATAAAGCTGAGCCTGTGAAGGAGAATAAAGCAAAAATTCGGTATGGGACGCGGATGATGCCTACAAAATAAAAGATAAACTGTCTAATTCCCGGTATGAAATAACTGAAAAGAAGCAATTTGTTTCCGTACTTCGCGTAATATTCTCTAGATTTATCCAGATGTGCTGGTTTCAAAAACAGAAATTTTCCATAACGTTCGATCAGAGGCGTGCCCAGTCTATATCCGATCCAATAGGTAATCGTCATGCCGATTATAGATCCGACCCAGGCCGCACCCATGGCTAAGAACCAATTAAGCACCCCTTTATAAGCTAAAAAACCTGTATACGTCATCGTTGTATTTCCCGGAGGAATCGGAAGCGCAATAGCGTCCAATGGCAGACCGATCAACAATACCCAATAGCCATATTGTGCAAATAATTGTTCAATTAGTCCCATAAACTTCATGACTGATGCTCTCCTTGTAACAAAAAACAGCATATTTTTGTAGAAAATTGGCATGAATATCTCTAAATTGCTCAGAAACGAACCATCATACATAAAATTATACCTGTTTTAAGTAAAGCTATGAACCGTCATAAAGTCAAGTTCTGGTCAGGACCTTAGTCTAGTTATCCGTAGGGTTTGCTCACGTAAACGCATCATTTCGGCTAGTACAATACACGCCATAAATAAAAAGTCGCATAAGCTTCCCATCCACTCCATCCTTCAGCAAGCTGTCGAATATGGGGAATAGTCGGTTTCTGCTCTAAACCAAGCACATGCTTCAGAGCATTGTGCAAGCCAACGTCGGCAAGAGGGAAAGCAGCGGGGTTCCGCAAGCAGCGCATCAGGACATAATTGGCCGTCCACGGACCGATACCGCGAATACTTAACAGTTCCTTCTCCATTTCGGTAAAATCGTTCCGCTTCAGCAGCTCCTCTTTCACAAGCAGCCCCTCCGCCATCAACTTGGCGACGCCGATTAAGTATTCAGCCTTTTTACCCGTGAACTGTAAAGCAGTCAGAGCATCTGGTGTGAGCTCGGCGATTCGCTCTGGTGTAGGAAATGCCCAATACGTTCGTCCTTCCCAATCTAGTCGGGTGCCGAAGGCTTCAACAAGCCGTCTTTTGAGCGTATAGGCAAAAGTCAGGTTGATTTGCTGTCCGATAATGCCCCAGCTCATCGCTTCGAATAGATCCGGAATCCCCATCACGCGCAGCCCATAAAAGTCTTGTGTGACTTGCTTCAGCAGAGGATCACCCTTGGCCAACTCGTAGAACGGTGTAAGGTCGGTGCCGAGGTCAAACCACTCCCACACATAACGAGCCACATTTTCACGGAGGGATGGGGTGAGGGAACCGCCCGGACTATGGATAAGTTGAATGCGCAGCCGCGAATTATCCTCACTGTTGACAGCGATTAGGACATAGTTATCCTGGGCGGGAATCAGCTTGTAAATAGCCAAGTTATCCAGATGGAATAGGCATTCATTGGTGGATCGGGATAGGTAACCGAGATTGTGCTCATATCGAAAAAGACCTGGAAGCGGCAGCGTAAGGGAGCTCGTCTGCTCGCTCCATTTTAGGATAGAAGGGTCAAAGGGTTGAAGACGTGGCATGTTAAGTTCTCCTCTAATCTGATAAAGTTGCTTCCTCTATTATCGCTGAAGGCGGCTTTCGTAATCTTGCTTTCTCATCTCTCTTCCCTTACAACAGCAGCATAGTTTGGGTATACTGAGCTAGTAGGGAAATGGAGCTGAGAGGAGCGGTAGTCATGCAAGAACGGTTTTGGAAAGCGATTGTTGCGAATGATGCGGCTTATGATGGTACGTTTTATTATGCAGTGACGACAACAGGGATCTTCTGCAGACCTTCCTGCAAATCAAGGCTGCCTAAGAAGGAGAATGTCCGGATTTTTGTGAACCGCCAAGCAGCTTTCTCGGAAAATTATCGTCCCTGCAAAAGGTGCAGGCCAGACGGCGTGAGACTGCCTGATGAGGAATGGGTGTCGCTTATGGCGTCTCACATCGAAGATCATTATGCCGAGCCGCTAACATTGACAACCTTGGCAGATCACTTTTATGCGAGCGTTTATCATCTGCAACGGACTTTCAAACGCGTACAGGGCGTCACGCCTCTAACCTATCTTCAACAAGTGCGCATCGAGGCGGCCAAACGGCTACTTTTAGAAACGAATGCTCCTGTGAATGCGATTGGTGTTCAAGTGGGGATTCCCAATGCGGCACATTTTGCCACGATGTTTCAAAAAAAGACCGGTTTCTCACCAACAGAATTCCGTCAAATAAAATCAATTTAAACATAACCGAGGAGGGTTCGAAGATGCAAACAAAACCGACCAAGTCGATCTACTGGGGAGTCGTTCGTTTGTTGGGGAATAACTTTTTGATGGCGGCAACGGATGAGGGGCTTTGCTATTTACAATTTCATGATGCGGATCCTGCAGCTGGTGTAGATGAGGGTGCATGGTCGGAATTAGCGAAATGGGCTCGCGCGCAGCTGCCTGAGCCTAACTGGGTCGAGGATGCAGAGAAGCTGCAGCCCTATATCCTTCAATTAGAGGAGTACTTGAAAGGACTACGTACGACATTTACATTACCGTTGGATCTGCGTGGTACTACTTTTCAGCAGTCGGTTTGGCGTGTGCTTCATGAGATCCCACATGGGGAAACGTTTAGTTATTCACAGGTAGCTCAAGAGCTGGATAAATCAAGTGCAGTTAGGGCCGTAGGCACTGCTATTGGGGCTAACCCCGTGCTCATTGTGGTGCCGTGTCATCGTGTAGTGGGGAAGGATGGGTCATTAACTGGCTATCGGGGCGGACTTCGGAACAAGGAGAAGCTGTTGTTGCTGGAGCGAGCGGGAATGTGATTGTGATTGGATGTGGGTGCAGTACTAGATTGGATGAAATGAATCGATGGTCTCTTTCCTCCAATGTAATAGATGAAATTAGATGATAAGATATTTGTAATATCCAAATATCTTTTCCAGAGGGAAGAGTGGAGGTGAGTCTATGAAGATTGACGTAAACCGGAAGACGGCGAAGCAGCTGCTCACGAAAGCGAGCGGCTTTCTTAAGGGGTACACTCACACGCTGAACCCATACACCGGGTGCTCCTTCGCCTGTTCCTACTGTTACGTGAGGCAGATGCCGGTCGCGTTGTTCCGCAGCGATGCATGGGGCGACTGGGTCGATGTGAAAGAAAATGCGGCCGCGCTTCTAGCCAAGGAGCTCGCCAAAGCGAAGAGCAAAGGGCCGGTAACGATCTTCATGTCATCGTCAACGGATCCTTACCAGCCGATCGAGCATAAGGAGCGAATCACCCGTTCGCTCCTTGAGGTGATGTCCGCGAATCCGCCGGACTTCTTGTTCGTTCAGACCCGCAGCCCGCTCGTGACACGGGATGCGGACCTATTAAAGCTGCTCGGCGAACGCGTAAGAGTCAGCATGACGGTCGAGACCGACCGCGAGGATATACGCCGAGCGTTCACGCCGTCCGCGCCGCCGATTCCGGCGCGTCTCACTGCCCTCCGCGAGCTCGCAGCTCGCGGCATTCCAGTGCAGGCCACGATAGCGCCAGCGCTGCCGAGCTCGGAGCATTTCGCCGAGCTGCTTGCGGGCATCGTGGATCGGGTGTGCATCGACGATTACTTCATGGGCGATGGCAGTGGGGGCAAGCGTACGGAACGCATCGGCGTGCGCGCAATCTATGACGCGCTGGAGCTGCCAGACTGGTACAGTCGGGATGCGTACGAGTTCGTGCGCGAACAGCTCCTGCGGCATTTCCCGCAGGAGCGTGTGTTTGTTAGCCAACAAGGCTTCCTGCCTTGATGAATATTAACAAAGCCTCCTGCGGGATCTCCCATGGTGGCTATAAGTGCGCTAGTCCGCTTGCGCAAGCAGAGGCGTCAGCCCTGATTGACTGCGCATACGTTGTTTGAATTCTTTGGGCGAGCATTGGTTATGCCGCTTAAACAGCTTGTAGAACTGCGCCATATTCAGTATGCCTACTTCAAAGCTTACTTCCATAATGCTGAGGTCGCCTGTTAAAAGGAGACGCTCGGCTTTTTTGATCCGCTTGTAATTAACGTAATCGACGAAGGATATCCCCATCACCTTTTTGAAATACTTAATAAAGTAATGATAGCTCAAATTGAGCACACTGCACATATCTTCGACTGAAATCCGTTCGCTCAGATGCTCGTCGATAAAGTCGAGTGCCGGGCGCACGCGGGAAATACCGGAGTCCTCGACAAGAGCCGAGAAATCTCGGTTGTCATTACGGAGCATTAAAAGTAAGAGATTTTTGACAGCGGCACTGATCGCCAACTCGTATCCAATCTTGCGGGATTGCGACTCTTCGTAAATCTGCATGATGAGGTTGTAAGCAGCTTGCTTGACAGCATCATTACTCTGAAACAGCTCATTAAATTGCTCAAGTGGATGAGTCAACTCCGAGAAACAGTGCAGGTAGGGCATGGTACTAAGGTCGAAATGCTGCTTTAAATCAATCTGGAAAACGATCTGTCTCAAGGCATCCGCTGAATGCTTATATGTCCGATGGGGCTGGGAAGAGCCCAAGACCATGACATCTCCAGGCGCCATCACGGTATAATCGTGCTTCGTTTGGATGCCGAGTTGACCTTCTATCACCACAAGAAATTCAACTTGCATATGTGAATGCCAACGCCAAGGAGTAGGAGGCCCAAACTGCGGGGTGTCCGAACTCATTTCCCAAATTTTCAAAAAGAGTAAGGGGTTCTGATAAATGACTTCTTCATTAACGATCTCGGTAAAGGTGCTAGTGCTATGAATAGGGTCCATGGATAGGTATACCTCACTACTGTTAAAGACATTTTTGAATACGTAAAAAGTGGCGAAACGTAAGGTTTATCAGTATTGAGTATATCATTGTTTAAAAGGGAAGGACACTATTGAATAAGAATTAGGCAGGATCTTGCCTTTATTTTCGGCGAGGGAGTGACTATACTCAAAAGTATGAATGAATACGCTACCCTGGAGGGAAAAAGAAGATGAGTCAGAAGCTTAGAGTAACGGTTTGGAACGAGTTCCGTCATGAAAAAGAAAACGAAGTCGTACGCGCAGCGTATCCAGATGGTATCCATACGGCGATTGGTGAAGGCTTAAGCGGAGCAGTTGATGTCACTTATGCGACATTAGATGATGCTGAACACGGCTTGTCCGAAGAAGTTCTGAATAACACAGATGTTCTCATCTGGTGGGGACATAAGGCACATAACGAAGTGCAAGATGAAATCGTTGACCGCGTTCAAAAGCGCGTATGGCAAGGCATGGGGCTTATCGTGCTGCATTCCGGACACTTCTCCAAAGTGTTCAAAAAGCTGATGGGCACATCTTGTGACCTCAAATGGCGTGAAGCGGATGAGAAGGAACGTCTTTGGGTTGTTGCTCCGGGGCATCCCATCGTTGAAGGTATCGGCGAGTACATCGATCTTGAAGCAGAGGAAATGTACGGTGAGCACTTTGATATCCCTCAGCCGGACGAGCTGATCATGGTTTCTTGGTTCGAAGGCGGCGAAGTTTTCCGCAGCGGCTGCACGTTCAACCGCGGCAACGGGAAAATTTTCTACTTCCGTCCTGGACACGAGACGTACCGTACGTACTACAATGAGCAAATCCGCCGCGTTATCAGCAATGCGGTTCACTGGGCGGCACCATCTACACGTGAGTACCCGAAATACGGTAACCACAAGCCGCTTGAAGAAATTAAAGCAAAGGCCAAAGCTTAATTGCGATTGGATAGGAATGCTCCCGGTTATCGGGGGCATTTTTTTGCTTTGTGATGTTTTTACGCGTATCTAAGGAGACCTTCCGCCATTAAGGTAGGGCATTAGGGCGGTGTTCTACGTTCCTCTCATTTGTATGAAAGCGTGCCAATTCCACGTAATTAGCGGCACTACGTTCGTATTAATGATCCTACCTTAGGCAGTAGATTGTAAATATCCGTAGAGCGGCTGCCCCCAACTAAAAAAACCACCCTGTCGGATGGATATCCCCTGGATGGTCTTCTGCAGCTTCGCTTATTTCTTTATAAGATTCAGCTTAAGCGCCTGTTCCTCCGTCAAAATAAATTCCTCCTGAGGCCATATTTCCTCATCTTTATCTCTCCCGAAGAGACGAAGTATGTCTGACCAGACCCCTTTTTCCATAGCTTCCGAAGCTGAAATCATGATCTTCAAAGCAAACACCTCCTGAGATTAGTTACTTGTATATCGCCTAGCTCCACAATTAAATTAATGAGTTAGTATGGGATCCATATTCTTTTCTTTCATATGATGCTCCCCCCAGGCACACATGGCATCGAGAATGGGTTTGAATGACCAACCATAATCGGTTAAGGAGTAGACCACTTTCGGCGGCACTTGATCATAGCTTGTTCTTTTTACCATTCCGTCTTGTTCCAACTCGCGTAATTGTTGGGTAAGCATCTTCTGGGTAATGTCGGGCATTAACCTTTTTAACTCGCTTGTTCGTTTGTCCCCTTTGTCCAAATGACACAAGATGACGACCTTCCATTTACCGCCTATTACATCAAGCGTGGCTTCAACTGGAACATTATAGGCCATAGTATGTTAACCTCCTTTTGAAAATAAGGGTACTTTATCGTACCTATATACCTTAAATGTATCTATACTACTTCAATGCGCGTACTTATCAAAAAGTTTGTATACAAATATAATAGCACTCAGAGTCAAAGTGTTAAAGTACACGGCCGTTCACTTCAATTATAAACTAGGAGGATATCATGAGCCAATCATTCGCACAAAATGCTTCTCTACAATTAGAAACCTCGAATTCAGGGGAATGGGCACTATGGTTCTAGTTTCCGTCTTACTCACTGGTAAGCAGAAGAAAGCACAAGCGACTAGGAAACGGTTCCCTGTTGCTTGTGCTTTTTTGTCCTCATGAAACTTTTGGGACGGTTGATTTATTCGTCTGCTTTCCTGGCTCGATGTAAAAGGATACGCCATCTCGCTGGTTCGCCGCGCGAACAGTCATGCCGTGATGGTCCATGATTTGTTTCACGATGGCGAGTCCGAGTCCGAATTGACCATCTCCGCCGGAGCGGAAGGGCTCGAAAAGGGTGTCCGCGATGGCTTGATCAAGAAGCGGGCCATCATTACTTATACAAAGCTTAGACAATGATGTTTGCCCTTTTACCGCATTCTCATTGTCGAGTGACTGGGATTTAACCACTATGCGAATGCAATTTTTGGCATAGCGGAGCTGATTGTCGAGCATATTTTCCAAGGCTATTTTCCATTGTTCCTGATCACCGATTAGTGTGGTATGAGGAGCGAGATCCATCTCCCACTTGATTTCAGGACGACGGTACCGCAGTCGCTCAACAACATCCTCAACGACAGCATTAATCTCAAAAGGCTGAAAAGGCTTCTCCCTGGCCGTCAAATAGTTCAGCTTATTCAGCAGCAGCAGGTCGCGAATCCGCTTCTCCAGCCGCTCGCCCTCTTTCATAATAACGCCAACGCTCTCATTGAGGGTTCCCTTCGGATAGACACCGTCTTGAATAGATTGCGCATAGCTGCGAATCACCATCACAGGCGTCTTTAGCTCGTGAGACGTATGCTGCAGGAAGAATTGCTGCGCCCGATCCTGGCGCACTAACCGCTGCCGCATGGATTCAATCGCTTTGGCTAGCCGGCCAATCTCATCCTTGCGGCTTGTTGAGATAGGCTCGTGCCAGTCACGTTCGGCCATTCGCCCGACATGGCGCTCCATCTGAACGAGTGGACGTGTGAAGTAGCGAGCTATTCCCAGACAGGGGAGCCAGCTAATGACGATAAGACCTACCATCAGCAGCATGAGCCGACCAAACATCGTCATCACGAGATCGTTGCGATAGTTTCCCCAAGCATACGAGACGATGAAGTTGGGCTTCGTTAGATCACCTTCTTTTCGAATCACATAGAAGATACTCTTATTCTCAATACTCCGCGTATATTTTTCTACGGGCAGTTGTTGTGCGAAGGCATCATGCTCCATAGCCTGCATGAAAGGCTCGCTAATGGTAGCGCTCGAAGCAAATGTTTGATTGCTGGCAGCAGTACCGCTTATCATGAAATGCTGAATCGTTGGTCCGCTGAATGTAGCTTGAAGAGGAGAAGTTGCCCGTATCGCCATAGTTGAATTAGGGAGGATGCTGTTTGCTTCATTGAGGTCCATTTTAGGTACGACCAAAATGCGTTTATCCATAGGTACGCCCTGTACAAAACTGGGAACCGGAAGTTGAATGATTGGTTCCGCGGGGATTGCCAATGTCGTCGCTTTGGTGCTTTCCACACGAAGACCGCTCTGTGTATCGAGTAAAATATCATACAGCTGCTCAGTGAAAAATCCCTTTAGCGTCCAAGGAAGCAGAATGGCGAGCAGCGTAAAAATCAAAAGTGTTAAGGAGGCGAACGCTCCCCATAGCTTGACGGCAAGAGGCCAATTTCCCAGACGCATTCTCATGCTTTCACCATCCTATATCCGTAACCATATACGGTTTCAAGTCGCAATTCCGGCAGTTTACGGCGTAATCTTCGCACCAAATCGTCGACGACACGATCCGTACCGAAGTAATCGATGCCCCAGACAGCGGTGAGCACCTGCTGGCGTTCAAGTACTTGTCCATGGTGATTCACTAGGTAAAGCAGCAGCTCGAATTCCTTCGACGTAAGCTCCGGGTTCGTTCCATCGGCGTCAGTCACGATGCGGCCTTGCTCATCGATCAAATAGGGGCCAACTGTCAGCTTCACTCGGCGTTCTTGAGCAGCTTTCAGGGATCCGCCAAGTCGGTCCCCGTAGACGCGTTCAAGTAATTTACGTGTGCGAATCACGAGTTCCCGCGGTAAAAAGGGCTTGGCCAGATAGTCATCACTGCCTAGCTCCAGTCCAATAATCCGATCAATATCTGCATCTCGTGCGGAGATAAAGATAACAGGCTGCATCGGTTGATCAGCCTTGATTTCCCGCATCAATTGATAACCATCCACGCCGGGCAGCATAATATCGAGGACCCACAAGTCCGGCCGCTCCGAGATTGCTTCTCGGGCTGAGGTTCCATCGGGGAACGAGCGCACTTGCCACCCCTCTTTCTCTAAATATGCTGCCAGGACGCCTCTTAAATCCTCTTCATCTTCTACCAGATAAATGTGATACATGTGCATAATCTCCTACTCTCCTGATTACATAGGGAAAAAGTGGAGCCGATCCGCTTAAAAAAGCGATCGGTTCCACTAGATTCAATAACTAAACAATCTTTATTTCTCAGCGGGTGCTGGAATTTCTGTTTTCAATTTCTTCGTCAACTCGCGTAGATCTTCGGTTTGCTTCACATAATCCTTCAACAATTCAGGCAATAAGCTTTTAATTGCCGCGGAATCATCTGCTTCCACCGCTTCTGTTAATTTCTGCTGGCGCTTGAAAGATTCGGACGGCTCCGCTTTCATTATATCACCAGCTACAGCACCCTCAAGTGGAAGTGCTTGGGTAACCAGTTGTTTGATCATGATATCTTTTGTAGGCGGCGTTATTTCACCTTGTGAATTGATGGTAACAGAAGGAAGGGCAGGTACGGTTGTAACGGAAGCTGGGAGCCCTTCTAATTGAACTGCCTCGTCATCAGTTAAGACTTTCTCCTCTGTTGTACCCGTCTCAGCATCTTTCTTAGTGATCACTTTTTTGGCAAAAGTAGGCTTTGGAAATTCATTTTCTACCTGTTTACGATCTTCCAGCACCTTTTTCCAGTCGGATAAGGTTTCTGGTGCATAGGTACTGGCAAGCAGCTTCCAGTAGTTTCGCTCATGCGATGGCTGCATTAATAAACCTGCGCTAGCGCTAGTTGCACGGAACATCATGACTGGCTTACTGCCTTCAGGTTGTGAGATTTGAACGGTGGCTTGGAGCGATTTCGTTTCTTTGTTCGTGTCTGCTGCGGATGCATTGACGGCTCCGAATGCGATAGTTGCGATTACGGCTAGCAGGCTAGTTTGAGCTGCGCGTTTTTTCCATTGTGTTTTCATTTTAGAAAACTCCTCTCGGTATATGTAGCTTGTAGGGAATGTTAGTCATTTCCCTTACACCCTTACTGTACCGAAAGATTATGGACATCCTATCGTAACATTGTGGGAAATTATGTGTAGAAGCTTGTGGATTGCGATAAACTGTTAAGACAGAGTTATCAACATTTTGCTAGGAGGATTAGGATGAAAGAAATTGAACTAGGTCCGGAAGAGCGATTCACAGATTTACCCGCAGAAGTTGAGGTTGAAAACCAAAAGTACTGGATATTGAAGAACGACGAACCGGATAGCTACCGTTTAGTGTCGCGTAAATGTCCGCATGCTGGGGGTTTGGTAGAAGAGGAAGGTGGGGAACTGGTATGTCCCTTGCATGGTTGGGAATTCGATTCTCATACTGGCGTGTGTCTGAACGTGCCTTCAAAAAGTCTAACGGCTTATACCATTATTGTAAAAGATGGGCTGCTTGTCGCCCAAATGTGACCGCCACTTATTGTTCCCAGAGGAACTTCAGAATGCGATGAAGGATGTAAAAAAGAGCGAAACAAATAGCGAGAGAATGTTTGCCGGTTACATAAAGAGCTATGATGGCAGCAGCGAAAATAACGAGTTCAATGATAAATTGGAGAGGCTGAGAGACGGTTATTGAAGCTTTCGGTGAAACGAACATGCCCCATAGGATGGCTGCAAGCAGTGGAGCGCCAATGCCCAGAATGCCTTTGAGCAGCCACCCGTTGCCGATGTGAAATCCCCAATAACAAAGGGAAGCAAGGATGCAAAGTTCTAACAGAAAACGTAAGCCCAAATTGGCGGCTTTCATCATGATCATCATGATAACAACACTCCCTTCCACAGAAAAACTAACTATAGTAATATATTAACTAATGGTATTAGTTTATGCAATCTTTTTTTGGATTTAAAAAATACCACTGCAGAACGTTTTTTACGTTCCGAAGTGGTATTTGATTTTGTTACCACATAAGAAAGTATAAGTTTTTCTAACAGAGAAACTTGACTTTCTTATTGGCGATAAAACCTAATATAGGGATCTTTGGTCGTAGACCAAAGTCTCTCCTCGTTAAACGCGGTCGCTCATATTCGAAAGGCCTCGATAGAGGTTTTCTCACTTATTCAAATGCAGCTTACGTGTGTTGAGCATGCCGTCTAGGCCCGTGGGATCTTGACTCACTTTATATTGGACGAAAGCTTCCGCGGCCTCAGATGTTCGAATACGTAATGGCTTCGGCTCCAGCTCCGTGACTAATTTAACCATCACCTCTGCAACCGATTCAGACGTTTGAGGCACCGTATTCCGCTTGGAGAAATTGTCCAAATACTGTGTGATAATTGGCTTATATTCATCCTCCAGAATGCCGCCTGTTTGTTGAACATGACCGAGGACGGTGCTGTTAAAATTAGTTGCGATCGCTCCGGGCTCAAGCAGCGTGACATCGATATTGAACGTAGGCTTATAGTAGGTAGCCAAACTTTCTAATAAACCCTCAACCGCAAATTTAGCCGCGCAATAAATCTCATTAAAGGGTTGTCCGACTAGGCCGCCGACACTCGTTGTTGCGATCAGATGCCCAGCATCTGACTTGCGAAGAAGCGGAAGCCCTGCACGAATCGTATGCATAACCCCATATACATTCGTATCAAAAACGCTATGAATCTCCTCCATAGTCGCTTGCCCCAAGGCTCTCAAGAATCCAAAGCCTGCGTTGCAGAACAAAACGTCAAGGTGACCATGGTTCTTTTCGATAACGGCAAATGCCTGTTCCATTGATTCAGGGCTGGTGACTTCCATTTCGATAAAATGAAGATTAGCCTGATGGCCGTATTTCTCTTGATCACGCTCCACGTTGCGTGTACCAGCGTAAACCGACCAACCCATCTCAGAAAATTTCAGTGCAGTCGCTAATCCTATGCCCGATGAGGCTCCGGTAATCGCAATAATTTTATTCATTGAAAACGCTCCTTATTTGTTTATGTTTTAAACTGTTTAATCAGTAAACAATATAATGATTAAACAAATTAGTCAAGATGAAAATGAAAAATCCCAACAGGGCGTTGGGATTATAGAGGCAATTTTTCTAAAAGCTGTTTGAGTGAAGCCAATTCTTCCTTGGAATAGGGGGTGAATAGCTGTTCGATTTTGTTATTATACGCAGCCAAAATGCTAATTATCAGTTCATTTCCTTTATCCGTCATTTGAACGAGCTGACTTCTGCGACTAGTGGGATGCGGCTTGCGGATGACCAAACCCTGCAATTCCAATTTATCTAACAGCTGAGTGATAGCTCCTCTAGTTAACCCGAATTCATTGGAGATATCCACAGCGATGCATTCAGGGTGTTTGCGCAGAAACTCCATGACATACATCATAATCGGGGTAATGTGAAAGTGAGGCAGCACCTGCATCAAATAGGAGGAGATCACATTTTTAATTTCGCGAAATCTGGTCGTAATTAATTCTTGGTCATTTTCCATAAGAAGCCGCCCTTTTTTGTTTAGTTTCCATACATTATAACAAAAAAGTGACCCACAGCAACGGGCCGCGGGTCTAAGTATATTTTAAAGGGGGGTCGAACTTTATTATAGGCTTACTTCATTAAAACTAGATGAATCTCAGATTTCATTTTCATTACATTTTTGCAAATGGTAAAATAGAGCTAATGAACACATCTAAGAATAGTGTTGCTAGAGCGGAGGAACTATGTTTTGAAACATTATTCGATGCGATCGCATTTGACCCTAACTTTCGCTATTATGGCGATGATTCCGATTCTCATTCTAGGCAGTTTTCAAGTTTCTCAAATTACCCATATTACGCAGGAGTCCAATCAGAATCAGCGGCAGACAACCTATCGGCTGGGGGATGCCATCCAAGATTACATGTACTATCATCGAAATGCGGTTGAAACGTTAGCTGCTACAATTTCGGCGTCTGATGCTGCCTTTCGAACGCGCGAAAGCTTAACGCTGAAGCTGCAATCGCTTCAAGAAAACTTGGCAGGCTTCACGGGTATTTACGTTGTAGATCAAAACGGAATCATTAAAGCGACACATACCGCTGCGAATAATTCACTCATTGGCGCCGATGTTAAGGATCGGGACTACACCAAACGTATGCAAAACGCGCAAAAGACCATTATATCTTCCTTATTCCGGGGGCCAGAGGGGTTGAATCAGCCGGCAGTCGCGATTGCTGTACCGATATATAAGGGAAATAAGCAAGCTGATGGCTTTGTACTCGCAGTGCTCGAACTGGCTCCGATTAAGGAGCTTGTTACCAAATATGATTACGGCAAAGAAGCGTATCCGGTTGTTCTGGATCATGCGGATAAACCCATTTATCATCCAAATGCAGCGCTGACGGCATCCATGGCCGATTTATCGAAGGAGCCTGTTGCCGAAGATGCCCGAGTCCAGCGACAAGGGGAAGGTACTTACCAATTAAGCACCTCCACGCATAAAGAACAGATAACTTATAAAGTCATCCCCGAAATCGATTGGATCGTGTGGGTAAGCAAGTCCAAAGCCGCAGTTAATGCTGCTTTCATCGAATCTCTCCGTATCACGATATTGCTGCTGGTGTTCACTCTCATTTTGACTGTGCTGCTAGGTAGTTTTCTGGCAAAACGGCTGAATGGAACCATTCATGCCTTGGTTGGTTACACGCAGCGTCTTGCAGGAGGCACCTTCGCCAAACCGGATAGCAAAGTCGTTCCTCAGGGTTCACCTCTGGAACTGCAATTGCTGGCTGATCAATTCTTCCGGATGGCTGAGCAAATTAAGGAAAATCAAGGAGCACTTCTGCAGCTCAACAGCGAGCTTGAGAATCGTGTCGAGGAACGGACCCAGCGGCTGCAGGACGAGCATGCGACCTTGAACGCCGTTCTGGAAAGCATGTCCGATGCGGTTGTCCTGATCGACGTGGAGCACAACGTTGTTTATGCTAATCATCGAATGGCCGAAAACTTCGCGATTCCGATGTCGGAGTTGGGGGCTATGAATGAGGCGGCATTGTTTGAAAGGATTGCTCTTTTGCTGCCTGAACGTCAGGAAGAGCTTCAGAAGCTTACCGCTGAACCTAGGGTACAGGGAGCTTTTACGGTGAAATCCGAGCAAGGCAAAGAGCGCTTTATGATGGTTTCGGCGTTTCAAGTAGCTAGAGAAGGGCGGGTTTTTGGCCGCGGCTATGTGTGGCGTGATATGACCAAGGAGCATGAAATCGATGCGCTAAAGAATGATCTGATCTCTTTGGCATCGCATGAATTTAAAACACCAATTACGAGTATTCGCGGCGGTGTTGAGACGCTTCTTCGCGTGGATGCTCAGTGGGAAGAAAGCTTCAAGCAGGAGCTGTTGGAGGGCATTCATGAGGACATCGGGCGTATTCAGGACCTGATTGATGAGTGGCTGGATATCTCCAAGATTGAATCGGGAGCCATGCGGATTAATCCGCAGCCACTCCGGCTGGAGGCAGTTGTGGAAAGCTCCAAGAGAAGACTGCCGCAGCAGGCAAACTATGAGCATACCCAATTCGAGGTGCATTTGGAGGGAGATATTCCTCTGATCTACGCGGACAAGCTGCGCATGGAGCAAGTCCTCGTGAACTTGTTCACGAACGCAGTTCGATACAATGAGCAGCATCCTGTTATTCGAATTACGGCTCATGCGGATGAGCGCTATGTTCATCTGGAAGTTCAAGATAATGGCATCGGGATATCGGCAGAGCATGTGGATAAAATATTTGATCGCTTCTACCGAGTGGATGTGTCATCCAGCCGTCAAACGGGCGGAACCGGACTCGGTCTTGCGATCTGCAAGGGGATCATGCAAGCGCACGGAGGAGAGATCCGCGTATCGAGCAAGCCTGGTGAGGGAAGCACATTTATCCTCTCCATACCGAGGTTTGAAGGGAAGGAGAGCTGAAAATGAACAAGAAGAAGATTATGATCGTCGATGATGAGCCTAAAATCGTGAGATTCGTTGCAGCGAACCTCAAATCGTTGGATTTCGAAACATTAGCCTGCCAAAGCGGCGCTGAGGCGCTTGAGAAGGTTGAGGGATTTGATCCGGATTTGATTTTACTAGATCTGATGATGCCGGGCATGGACGGATTCGAAGTTCTCAAAAGGCTGCGCTCCTACTCCAGTGTGCCAGTCATCATGCTGACAGCGCGGAGCAATGGGGCGGATAAAGTGCAAGGACTCAACCTAGGAGCGGACGATTATTTGACGAAGCCGTTCTCGTTAGACGAGCTATTCGCCCGTGTCAACGCCGTGCTTCGCCGGATGGACGGCCGAATGGCAACGACAGTCACAACGAGCGAGATTACGCTCGGACCTGTGACCGCTAATCTAGCTCAGCGTCGAATTTGGCTGGGAGATTCAGAGATTAAGCTTACGGAGACCGAGTATAACCTGTTTGCTCTGCTCTTGCAGCATGCGGGTAAAGTTATGACCCATGAGCAGCTGCTGAGCGAAATCTGGGGAAGTGAATACCGCGATGAAGTTGAATATTTGTGGGTCACGATAGCGAGAATTCGTCAGAAGATCAAGAGCCTTGCAGAGGGGCAGGAGACTGTGGAGATTATTGTAACCTACCCTGGGGTGGGTTATATGGCGAAGCATGAATGATGGAATGAATGAAATCAAGATCCCATAGAAAAGGCCCCTTGCCCGTTTTATCGGGTAAGGGGCTTTTGGTTTCGCATCACATGCAAAATAAGTCGAAAGAGCCGAAATGGACTTCTCATCGCCGGAAAAGTAGCAAATTGTTGTTGAGAAGTCCGAAAAGGACGTCTCAGAGCCAGAAGGATGCTTGTTAACCACAAATGAATGCTGAGAGAGCTGGAATGGACTTCTCATCGCCGGAAAAGTAGCAAAGTGTTGCTGAGAAGTCCGAGAAGGACGTCTCGGAGCCAGAAGGATGCTTGTTAA
>NZ_KE383952.1:0-3286 GCF_000422905.1 Paenibacillus alginolyticus DSM 5050 = NBRC 15375 | reverse complement strand
CACAAAAGTATGCTGAGAGAGCCGAAATGGACTTCTCATCGCCGGAAAAGTAGCAAAGTGTTGCTGAGAAGTCCGAAAAGGACGTCTCGGAGCCAGAAGGATGCTTGTTAACCGACAAATGTATGCTGAGAGAGCCGAAAAGGACTTCTCACCATCGGAAAAGTATCAAAGTGCTGCTGAGAAGTCCAAAAAGGACGTATCGAAGCTTACCGGCTCAGCAGCTGCACATCCAAAGGATAATCAGGGATCTCGAAGTCGCGGACTGCGCCAGACGCCAAGTCAACAACGGTCATGCCGTTCCAACCGGTATCGGCATAAGTAACGCCGCCTGTGAGGTAGGCGTAACGACCATCTGCGCTGCTGGCGACCATTTGGTGCATCCGGGCGAGAGGGATGATTTTCTCGGCATAAGTAGCTATGTCGAGCACGGTTAAGTTAGGCTTGCCAGTTGCGCTGCCGGCAGAGCCGATGCCGACGATGAGCAGCTGCTTGCCGTCAGGTGTTAGGGCAACGCCCTCCTGATGTGTGTTGCCGGTTAGCGGCTTCGTCTCATACTTGCCGCTGATAAGGTCAAGAACGACGAGGCCCGGCCTTGGTAAGGCAAGAGTAGACGGCCATCGGAACGAACCGCCGCATAATGGGGCTTCTCGAAGCCGCCACGACCATAAGGAGCAACCTCAAGGGTACGAGCTTTGTTACTGGCAAGATCGATAGCCGTCACGGAGTAAGAATCGTGGTCGATGCTGTAAACTTCACGGCCATCGAGGCTGGTAACGACATCGAACGGTCGGATTCCGACGGTGACGCTGCCTGTCATGGAGAGATTCTCTGTGTCCATGATTTCTAGTTGGCTTTGCTGCGGCCGGGCAAGTAAACACCTACATAGACAAATCGGCCGTCAGGCGAAACAGCGATACCCATGCCACCGGGGCGATATTCACCAAACTCAATCTTCCCAATGTCGGCTTGGTAAGGAATAAGAGCTACACGTCTGCGCAGTTGGGTATCCACTACAGCGATACCTTCCGCAGTTGACACATAGGCGCGATGATTGGGCCCTTCGGCAATAGCGAAAGGAGATTGACCGACGATGAGTTTGTCGAAGCTGCCGGAAACGGGATTTAAGAAAGAGATATAATCACTCTTGGAATGTGTAACCATCAAAATGGTTTCGGAAGCATCAGTCGGAATGGTATTTGTTGGTTTTGGACTAACGGCAGGTGTTGTTGAAGGTGCTAAAGGTGTAGGGACAGGTGCAGCCGTTGCTGCGATGTTGGAACCAACTGCCGCGTCGGGACGCGACCCGCAGCCTATTAAGAGAAGAAGCAGCGTGAGCGGAGTCAATATGGTCAGGAATGAATGGTTTTTAAGCAACATGGGAATTCACCTCGGATTTGTGGGATAGGGATAAATATAGAACGAGAGCACCTCATTCAAGGTACCCTCGGATCTCTTTATCTTTTTAATGTGAAGATTATTTTGCTAAAGTCAAAGTGACGCCAGTTGCCGTAGACCATTTGCCTACTGGAGCAACGGTATAAGAAGTGCCTGGCACGAGTTGAGCGTTATTAAGAAGAGCGAAAGTACCTACAGCGCCTTTACGTGAAGTCAGCGTGTATTCGGCCGTTAATACTGTACCATCAGTTGCGGTAAGTGTAACTCGGCGAGAGACAAAAATTTCATCCTTAGGATCTTGCGAAAGTGTGACAGCGATCGTCTTCGTATCAACCGCGGCAGCGGATTGGATAGTTAGCGGTGCGATTTCTTTGGCTGTAAAAGTTGGATTCGCGAGAGTAGCCCAGTCAGCCGAAACTGTATATTTGACGCCGGCTTTGAACGTTTCGCCGTTAGGTAGAATAAACTTAGGTGCTTGTCGACCATCGGTTGCTTGTGTGAATGGCAAGTAGTTCGCTGTCATTGTTGCGCCGCCCTCAGGGGTAATTTGCACTTGACGGCTGCGCATCGACGAAAGAATTTGATACGTTTTGCCGTTGTAGCTGTTGTTCTCGTCAACGATGAATGAGCCTGGGCGGCTTTTGCTGTAAGCTGCAATCACATAACCGTAATCAGCAACACCATCAGCCAAGTTGGATTCAACTTCAAACAAATCACTAGCCACCTGCGCTGTGGATTTTAGTGCGATTTTTTCCGTGCTCGCTGTGAAAGTACCAGCAGGCTTACCTTTATAAGTCAACGTGTAAGTTGTCCCGGCTTTTTGGGTAGGAACTGGAACGATGTAGGTGGATTTGGAGCCCGTTTTTAACCGTGGCACATTATTGATCGCTAGGCCGTTGTCAAAAACAAAGTTTTTGGACGCTTGATCCAGTTCCAATTCTGCCGCCGGAATCGGTGCCGAGAAAGTAACTTGCAGGGTTATGGCATTCAAAGCTTGCAGCTTAGTCACTTGAATAGGCGCTAATTGCTGAGCTTCAAAAATAAGCAGAGCGGCTTGGCCGCGCGTCACTTGACTGCCTGTGATAGATGCAAAGCTTGGCAGCTTTTCAACGGCTGCTTTATCAACTTTCAACACGTTCGCAATCACGTCAGCAAGTTGATCGGACGAGATGGATTGACCTCCCCGGAATTGTCCGGCAGTATCTTTCATTGCACCAAGATTCTCAAGGGCAACTGCATACGAATAGAACCAATCACCTTTTGATACATCGTTAAAATGGTTGGCTGCAGCTGGGTCCATGCTCACATGAAGCGCTAATGCGACGATTTTGGCAACCTCTGCGCAAGTTACAGCCTGATTCGGTTTGAAGCTGTTGTTCTCATATCCGGATACAACTTGCTGCTGTGCTAATTGTTCAATCGCTGTTTGAACTTGCGATGTATTGGCAGAATCCGTGAAAGGATTAGCTGCTAGAGCATTGAATGGAAGAATGGCTGACAAACCTACGGTTGCTGTGATGGTTAATGCGGCTAAAGTCTTTTTGCTGTTTTTCATATATAACACTCCTTGTATGCTAAGAGCAGTTCCTAATTCTTTAATGAATTGGAAATTGCTCTTATTATTTTTTGTTCCTTGAAAAATGAATTTGAACCGGTTGTGAACGTAGCTCAAGCGAAGGCGCGGGAGCCGTCCCAACGGGACGAAAATTTTTAAAAGGTGTTTACGATCTTGCGATGTCTTTGGGACAATGCCAATAGGTGCTACTGACGGGAATGTTCCTTACCCTCCTGTTGAACCAAGCATTTGGTTTCTTCCAATTTAGAGTGTTCCCTTGGCCTCTTCCGTATTTTCCTACACGCTGACTGTATCCCGTGCGCTGCCATCCCTTCC
>NZ_AUGY01000112.1 GCF_000422905.1 Paenibacillus alginolyticus DSM 5050 = NBRC 15375 | reverse complement strand
CTTTGGCCAAAAATGGCTTCCACCATGAAGCCAAAAAGTACGACCTGAAAGAAAATCCAGATCATCTAAAGTGGCTTCATACGATCATCTCTAATGCGAAAGCTTTTATTGGTGGTACCTACCACGGCTTAGATCCTAAGCACCTACAAGCATATCTCGATGAGTTTTGCTATCGATTCAACCGCCGTGAGGTCAAAAGCGAGTTATTCAATAGGTTAGTTCATTGTTGCCTATCGTCTACGACGATTACCTATCCTGAGCTAGTTGGATAATCAAATAAAACATTAATCCAAGCGTCGGATTCGTAAAATGAATCAAGCCTAACTCACTTCTGATCTCGTCATTCAATCTTTTTTCTCAAATAAATCCGCTCCTAAATAGTTCTCTAGGCTTTTGCCAACCCTTCCATCAAAAGCGAGCTGCTGCGAAGCGTGATTTAACTGACCGAGCGTGTCTTCAAGCAATAGTCTTACTTGGTGCAAATTGCTCTGGACCCCGCCCTCTGCTTTATTTTGCAAAATCGCATACATGGAGAAATAAGAAATACTCCCAATGAGAATTAAGGGTGCGAGTGAGCTGATAAACAGGATCAAGATTAGACGATATTTCAACGAATACGGCTTCTGATGTAACCCCGCAATTTTAAGTATGGTCATGGTTCAGCCTCACTTTACTTCTTATCTAACATTGCCTAGTATACCTAACATATAAAACGCTTACAACGGTCAATTAATTGCATCTTTTTTACAAATGGACGGAGAAAAATGAAAAAGCACAACCCTTTGATGAACAAAAGGCTGTGCTTTATAGGTTTACGCTATTTCAAAGCTTTCATTGCAATATCCGTACGGTAATGCTTCCCGTCAAAATGAATCCGATCCGCATCCGCATAAGCTTTCTGGCGAGCTTCAATGATATCTTTGCCAAGGCCTGTGATTCCAAGAACGCGTCCGCCGTTGGTGACAATTTGGCCATCCTCGATGGCTGTCCCCGCGTGGAACACTAGCGAGTCTTGCACTTGATCAAGTCCTGTAATCGGCAGCCCTTTCGGGTACGGACCTGGGTAACCAGGTGAAGCTACAATCACACAAACTGCTGCTTCCTCGCTCCACTCGATCGGCTGGTCAGCCAACGTTCCGTTGTTGATAGCTAGGAAAATATCGAGCAGATCGGTTTTGAGGCGAGGCAAAATAACCTGCGTCTCTGGATCACCGAAACGCGCGTTAAACTCAATGGTTTTCACGCCATTAGGTGTCAAAATCAAACCGGCATACAGCACGCCCTTGAAGGGACGGCCCTCTTTTACCATCGCATCAGCTGTAGGTTGAACAATGTTCACAAGTGCTTCCTGTACGATTGATTCAGGGATATGCGGCAGCGGGGAGTACGTACCCATTCCGCCTGTGTTTGGCCCTTTATCGTTATCAAAAACAGGCTTATGATCCTGCGAAGGCACCATGAGACGAACCGTGGAACCATCAACAAAGGCTAGCAAGGACATTTCTTGTCCGGTTAGGAACTCCTCAATAACCACGCTGGCGCCGGATTTGCCAAACACTTGATCCACCATAATATCTTTAAGTGCTGCTTCCGCTTCTTCCATGGTTTGGGCAACGGTAACACCTTTACCTGCGGCCAAGCCATCCGCTTTAATCACGATTGGCGCCGATTGACTGCGCAAGTAAGCAAGCGCTGGCTCATACGCGTCGAAAGACTCGTAAGTTGCTGTCGGGATGCTGTACTTTTTGAGCAGCTCCTTCATAAATACCTTGCTACCCTCAATGATCGCCGCATTCGCACGAGGTCCGAAAGCCTCGATACCTTTGGATTCCAAATGGTCAACCAAGCCAGCTGCTAATGGATCATCAGGTGCTACCATCACGAGGTCAATCGCCTGCTCCTTCGCAAAAGTACTGATCTCCTCGAATTGCAGTTCCGTAATCGGCACACATTCCGCTAAGCCGGCAATCCCGCCGTTCCCCGGTGCACAGAACAATTTGCTGATCTTCGGGCTTTTGCTGAGTGCCCATACAATCGCGTGCTCGCGCCCGCCTCGTCCAATAACTAATACACGCATCGCTTTGGAAACCCCTCTCATGGGGAATGCCCACGGTCCTGTTCATGATCGTGAGCATTCTCAATTGTTTTAGTGTTTAAAGTGACGAACGCCTGTCATGACCATGGCAATGCCATTTTCGTTCGCTACGCGGATGGATTCTTCGTCTTTAATGGAGCCGCCTGGCTGAATCACCGCTGTGATGCCTGCTTTTGCTGCCATTTCAAGCGTGTCGCCCATTGGGAAGAATGCATCGGAAGAAAGGACGGAGCCTTTCGCCTTGTCGCCAGCTTGCTCAATAGCGATTTTGGCTGCGCCAACTCGATTCATTTGGCCAGCACCCACGCCAACCGTCATGTCGTCTGCAACGAGTACGATTGCGTTAGATTTAACGTGCTTAACTACTTTCCAAGCGAAAAGTAATTGTTTCATCTCTTCAGCCGTCGGTTGACGCTCAGAAACGACCTTCAGATCAGCTTCTGTCAGCTGGTAGGCATCGCTTGCTTGTACGAGCATGCCGCCTTCAACCGTTGTAATTACTGGCTCCGCTTTGCGACCAGCTACTGTATCTAAGCCGCTTACTTTGAGTAGGCGAATGTTTTTCTTTTTAGAAAGGATATCGAGTGCTTCCGGTGTAAAATCAGGCGCAATGACGATTTCCAGGAAAATCTCATGCAGCAATTGAGCTGTTGCTTCGTCAACCGCACGGTTCGCAGCCACGATTCCACCAAAGATGGATGTTGGGTCTGCATTGTACGCTTTCGTGTAAGCTTCAAGCACATTTGTACCGATACCTACGCCACAAGGATTCATGTGCTTAACGGCTACGACCGCAGGTTCGCTGAATTCTTTGACGATTTGCAGAGCTGTATTCGCATCATTAATATTGTTGTAGGATAATTCTTTACCATGTAATTGTTCAGCCGTTGTAATGTTGCCAGCAGCTGCATTTGGCTTACGGTAGAAAGCCGCGCTTTGATGCGGGTTCTCACCGTAGCGAAGCTCCTGCATTTTCTCATAAGTCACTGTATAACGCTCTGGGTAAGGCTCGCCTTGCAGGCCAGTCAAGTAGTCACCAATCAACGCATCGTAAGCTCCTGTGTGACGGAACACTTTGGCAGCTAGACGTTTGCGCGTTTCCAGCGTTGTGTCGCCAGTCTCTTGCACTTCTTCCAGCACCTTCGCATAGTCGGTTGTATCCACGATAACGGAAACAAACGCATGGTTCTTAGCTGCGGAACGAAGCATCGTCGGCCCACCGATATCGATGTTCTCAATCGCATCCTCGTAAGTCACATCAGGCTTCGCAATCGTTTCAGCAAAAGGATACAAATTCACGACAACCAAATCAATATACTCCAAACCGAGCTTCTTCATGCTCTCTTGGTGCTCCACGTTGTCACGAACGGCCAGTAGTCCGCCGTGAACATTCGGATGCAGCGTTTTGACGCGGCCATCCATGATCTCCGGAAACCCTGTAACCTCAGAAATACCGATCACCGGCACCCCTTTATCCTTCAACAAACTAAGCGTACCGCCCGTAGAAATGATCTCAACGCCCAGCTTCGACAGCTCGCTCGCGAATTCAACAATTCCCGTCTTATCGAAAACGCTGATAAGTGCTCTTTTGATTGCCACTATGCTTCCTCCCAGAAAATTGATTTGTATGCTAAATTAGTGCTTTTAAAGTTAGTTGTTTACTGCTTCAGCCACTCGACGGCTGAGAGAGCGTTTTTGGTCGTCTCACGACCAAGTTGGCCCATTACTACTGCCGAGAAGGCCTTTTCGGACTTCTCAGCGACATCGACAGGGCTGATACACCGCTTTCGGCGGCTGAGAGTGCACTTTTGGTCGTCTCACGACCAAATTGCTCCCTTACTGCTGCCGAGAAGGCCTTTTCGGACTTCTCAGCGACATCGACAGGGCTGATACACCGCTTTCGGCGGCTGAGAGTGCACTTTTGGTCGTCTCACGACCAAATTGCTCCTTTACTGCTGCCGAGAAGGCCTTTTCGGGCTTCTCAGCGTGATCGACGGGGCTGATACACCTCATCCCGCGGCTGAAAGTACGTTTTTGGTCGTCTCACGACGAAGTTGGCCCATTACCGCTGCCGAGAAGGCCTTTCCGGACTTCTCGAAGACATCGACGGGGCTAATACACCTCATCCCGCGGCTGAGAGTGCACTTTTGGTCGTCTCACGACCAAATTACTCCCTTACTGCTGCCGAGAAGGCCTTTTCGGACTTCTCAGCGTGATCGACGGGGCTGATACACCTCATCCCGCGGCTGAGAGTACGTTTTTGGTCGTCTCACGACGAAGTTGGCCCATTACCGCTGCCGAGAAGGCCTTTTCGGACTTCTCAACGCGATCCCAAAGCTGATCAGCCACTTTCGGCGGCTGAGAGAGCTAATTTGTTTAAAACTCTCGTGCACACAGATGAGTTATCCACAGGGGACCTGATCAGGAGGAGTTAGCATCCTCTCAAAACGCAGCGCCAGCTCAGCGAGCACCCAAATCCCTACAACCGCACGCTAACCCTGCGGCCATCCAAGCTCACGCGATCCTCGCGCAGCCAGCGAATCACCTGCGGCAGCAGCACATGCTCAGCCGCATGGATGCGCTCAGCCAGCGAGTCCGTAGTCTCGTGCTCGTGGATCTCCACAGCGCGCTGCGCGATGATCGGCCCGGAGTCCAGCCCGCCGTCCACGAAGTGAACGGTCACACCGGTTTGCTTCACGCCGTACAGGGCGGCTTGCTCGATCGCGCGCACGCCGGGAAACGACGGCAGCAGCGATGGATGAATGTTGATCATGCGCCCGAAATACGGCTCAACCAGCACATTCGTAATAATCCGCATGTAGCCAGCCATCACGATCAGATCGACCTGACGATCTTGAAGCTCTTTCAGTATAAGAGCCTCATAGGCCTCGCGATTTTCATAATCCCGTGGACGGAACGTGAATACAGGCACCTTCGCCTCTATAGCACGCTCCACCACAAACGCTTGCGGGCGGTCACAGACAAGAAGCTCGATGCTGACATCAAGCTTCCCCTTCTGTACCTGATCTACGATGGCCTGGAAATTCGAGCCGCTGCCCGAAGCAAAAACCGCAATTCGGTAAGGCTGCATTAAACCTCAGCTCCTTGGAACGTCACTACACGCTCGCCTTCAGTAACAATGCCTAAACGGTAAGCTTTCTCGCCTTGTGCTTCTGCTGCAGCAATAGCTTTCTCCGCATCATCCGCGTCAACGATAACAACCATCCCGATGCCCATGTTGAACGTGCGGAACATATCATTGTTCGAAATGCCGCCCTCACGCTGCATCAGCGCAAAAATCGGAAGAATCGGCCACGATCCATATTGGATTTCGACGTTCACGCCATCAGGCAGAACGCGCGGAATATTTTCGATAAAACCGCCGCCTGTAATGTGTGCCATCCCTTTGATCGCAACATCTTCAAGCATCGCCAGAACCGGCTTCACATAAAGCTTCGTTGGCTCAAGCAGCACGTTACCAAGTTTATCGCCCAGCTCATCCACATGCCCTTGAAGCGTATAACCGCCATCTTCCAGCAAAAGCTTGCGCACAAGAGAGAACCCGTTACTGTGCACACCGCTCGATGCCAGACCTAGAACCACGTCTCCAGGACGGATCGTTGTACCATCGATGATCTTTTTCTTGTCGACGATTCCAACCGTAAACCCGGCAATGTCATACTCCCCTGACGCATACATGCCCGGCATTTCCGCCGTTTCGCCACCGATAAGTGAGCAGCCAGACTGCGCACAACCGTCAGCGATCCCTTTGACGATAGCTTCAATTTTCTCTGGAATTACTTTGTCACAAGCGAGATAGTCGAGGAAAAAAAGTGGCTCCGCGCCTTGAACGATAATATCATTCACGCACATCGCAACAGCGTCAATCCCAATCGTATCATGCTTATCCATTGCAAAAGCGATCTTCAGCTTCGTGCCCACGCCGTCCGTACCAGATACGAGCACAGGCTCCTCGTACTTGTCTTTGTTCAAGCTGAACAGCCCGCCGAAGCCACCGAGGTCAGTTAACACTTCAGGACGGAAAGTCCGTTTGACGTGCTTTTTCATCCGTTCTACTGCTTCGTTCCCTGCCGCGATATCGACTCCAGCCTTTTTGTAAGCATCCGACACTTCGCTTCCACTCCTTAGTTTGTCTATGTATCGGGAGGTCGTCCGCCTAGGCGAGACCCACCCGTTATGTCTATTCCATTTTTTGCATTTCCCTATCTATTAACCAATTAATCGCAAGCACAACCAACCTTAGTAACATCCACAATCTCTGTTGGATAGCTGTTATCGAAACATGCCGTACAGTAGCCGCTCTCCGACCCTGCAGAACCTTGACCAATCGAATCCAGCAGACCTTCTTTTGTCAGAAAATGCAAGGAATCCGCGTTGATCGCCTTACGAATCTCTTCGATAGAATTCATCGCAGCGATCAGCTCTTTCCGATCCGGTGTATCAATCCCGTAGTAGCATGGATTCATAAAAGGCGGCGAAGAGATACGTACGTGCACTTCCGTAGCGCCGGCTTCTCTAAGCAAATTCACAATCCTTAAAGACGTTGTCCCGCGCACGATAGAGTCATCAATCATGACAACACGCTTGCCTTCGACGACTTTGCGAACGGCGCTCAGCTTCATTTTAACACCTTGCTCACGAAGCTCTTGGCTTGGAATGATGAACGTCCGGCCTGTGTAGCGGTTCTTGATAAGACCCAGCTCATAAGGGATACCCGTTTGTTCCGCATAACCAATTGCAGCCGAAATACTCGAATCCGGCACGCCAGTCACAATATCAGCGTCAACGAAAGCTTCCATCGCCAATTTCTTACCCATCCGCTTACGCGCGGAGTGAATATTCACCGTATCGATGTCGCTGTCGGGACGAGCGAAGTAGATGTACTCCATCGCACAAATCGCACGCCGACCGCTTTCCGTGAACCGCTCCGATCGGAAGCCGTCACGGTCAATCACGATGATTTCCCCCGGCTGCACATCACGGAAATACGTAGCTCCCACCGCATCGAAGGCGCAGGACTCGGAAGCGAACAAGTACGCATCTCCCAGACGGCCGATCATGAAGGGACGAAGTCCGTTCGGATCGAGCGCAGCGATCAATTTGTCCTTGGTGACGATCAGGAAGGCAAAGCCGCCGATAACTTGATTCATCGCATCTTTAACCGCATCCACAATATCGTCGTGCTCCGAACGGGCAATCAAATGCGCCATAACCTCGGTGTCGCTCGTCGTTTGGAAGATCGAACCCTTCTTCTCAAGCTCGCGCTTGATAATGTTGGCATTATCGAGGTTACCGTTTGTCGCAATCGCAAGGTCGCCCTCCCGATATTTGAAAACTAGAGGCTGTGCGTTCGCCAGCTTGCTCTCGCCTGCTGTGGAATAACGCACATGCGCAATCGCTGTTGAACCTGTCAGAGGCGACAAATTCTCGTTAGTGAACACCTCTTTGGCAAGTCCCATCCCGCGATAGTAGTTAAACTTTCCATCTTCTACTGTACAGATACCAGCGCTTTCCTGTCCGCGGTGCTGCAGGGCATGCAGCCCGTAATAGCACAGAGAGGAAGCGTCGGGATGACCATACACCCCGAACACCCCGCACTCCTCATTCAGCTTATCAAACAATCCGCCATGGCCGCCTACACCTTCGTTGAAATACTCTCCTGTCCAAAGCTGATGCTGCTCGTCGCCCACTTGGACAATAGGAGCAGCAGGAAGCTTTAGGGCCTCTGATTGTTTCACGCCATTAGACATGGAATCGCATCCTTCCAGACTTTCGCCAGCTCGCTTACCGGAGACTGGAGACGCTGTTCGTTGTTGATTTTAACGGTCAGATCTGAACCTGTAACTGTTCCAATTTCTTGATATGGTACGCCTTGTGATGCAATCCAGTGTTTCAAAGCGTCCGCTTTATCAGGGGAAGCACTCAGCAAAATACGGGATTGTGTTTCACTGAATAGCGTGAAGTCAGGACGAAGATCAGACGCCACATTCACAGCTGCGCCTAATTTACCGCCGATACAGCTTTCAGCCAAAGCAACGGCCAAGCCGCCTTCGGATAAGTCATGCGCAGAAGCAACAAGACCTTCTTGAATGGCTTTTAGTACCGCATTTTGCAGGCGTTTCTCAGTAGCCAAGTCCAATTCAGGAGGACGGCCTTCCGTAACACCGTGAATCACATATTGGAATTCGCTGCCGCCGAGCTCTGCTTTCGTCTCGCCGAGCAGGATGATGATGTCGCCTTCTTTTTTGAAGCTTTGCGTCGTGATGTGGTCGATGTCATGAACAAGACCAACCATCCCGATAACCGGAGTTGGGTAGATCGCACCTTTAGCGTTCTCGTTATAAAGCGAGACGTTACCGCCGATAACCGGTGTATCCAAGAAGCGGCAAGCTTCTGCCATACCGTCAGTGGATTTCTCCAGCTGCCAGAAAATCTCAGGCTTGTCTGGGCTTCCGAAGTTCAGGTTATCCGTAACCGCGAGCGGCTCAGCGCCGGAGCAAACAACGTTACGCGCTGCTTCCGAAACTGCGATCCGTCCGCCAACTTCCGGATCCAGATACACATAGCGTCCGTTGCAGTCGGTTGTCATCGCGAGGCCCTTACGGGTACCGCGAATGGTCACAACCGCTGCGTCCGAACCCGGACGCACTGCCGTTTCCGTACGAACCATGTGGTCATACTGGTTGTACACCCACTCTTTGCTCGCTACCGTCGGAGACGCGAGGACAGACTTAAGCGCATCCGTCAATTTCGTTACCTCAGGGTAACGAGTCGTGTCGATCGATGCGCTAGCCTCGTAATAAGCCGGCACTTGGCTCGGCTTATTGTAAACCGGGCACTCGTCGACGAGTGCGCCGACTGGCATGTTCCCCACGACTTCACCGTGGTGAATCAGCTTCAGGTAACCGTCATCGGTTACCTTGCCGACTTTGGCGCAGTGGAGACCCCAGCGCTCAAAAATGCCCTTAGCTTGCGCCTCATGCTTCGGCTCAACAACGAAAAGCATACGCTCCTGAGACTCAGACAGCATCATTTCATACGCTGTCATGCCTTCTTCGCGCTGCGGAACTTCATCGAGGTAAAGCTCCATGCCGTTGCCCGCTTTACTAGCCATCTCTGCGCTGGAGCAAGTCAGTCCTGCAGCGCCCATATCTTGAATTCCGAGCACGATGCCGGAATTAATTAACTCTAAACACGCTTCCAGCACGAGCTTCTCCATGAACGGATCGCCCACTTGTACCGCTGGGCGCTTCGCTTCGGACTCCGCCGTAAGCTCCTCGGATGCGAAAGTCGCACCGTGGATACCGTCGCGGCCAGTCGCTGGTCCAACGTAGAACACTGGGTTGCCAACACCTTTGGCAACACCGCGTTGAATCATGTTGTGGTCGATAAGACCCACACACATCGCATTAACGAGCGGGTTCCCCTCGTAGCTCTCGTCGAACATCACTTCGCCGCCGACTGTCGGAATCCCGATACAGTTCCCGTATCCAGCGATTCCGGATACAACGTGCTCGAACAAGTACTTCACGCGGTCGTTTTCAAGCTTGCCGAAACGCAAGGAATTCAGAAGCGCTACCGGGCGCGCGCCCATGGAGAAAATATCACGAATAATACCGCCCACACCTGTCGCCGCGCCTTGATAAGGCTCGATCGCTGAAGGGTGGTTATGACTTTCTATTTTGAAAACAACCGCTTGGTTGTCTCCGATATCTACAATCCCTGCGCCTTCGCCAGGTCCCATCAGAACGCGAGGTCCAGTAACTGGGAACTTACGGAGTACAGGTTTGGAATTTTTGTATGAACAGTGCTCGGACCACATAACGCTGAATACACCGATCTCAACGTAGTTCGGATTGCGTCCAAGGAAGCCGCAAATTTTGGCAAACTCTTCGTCCGTCACGCCCATTTGCTTGTAAATTTTCTGCTCCGCGATTTGCTCGGCTGTTGGTTCATTAACGGATAGCTGCTGCGTCATGTTTCTCCCTCCAAGCGCTTAGAATTGATGTGAACATTTTTTTACCATCTGCGGAGCCAAGAATCTCATGAACGGCACGCTCCGGATGAGGCATCATACCAACGACATTACCAGCTTTATTGCTGATTCCTGCGATATCATCAAGTGATCCGTTCGGGTTGTTGCCCGCTTCATAACGGAATACAATTTGGTTGTTTTCTTGTAATTCTTTTAGCGTAGCTTCGTCACAATAGTAGTTACCTTCGCCGTGAGCGATTGGAATTTCAATCAGCTCACCCTCCGCGTAATCACGCGTGAAAGCCGTATTGTTGTTCTCCACTCTAAGAAGCGTTTGGTGGCAGCGGAATTTCATCCCGTTGTTGCGCAGCAAAGCGCCTGGCAGCAATCTTGCTTCCGTTAACACTTGGAATCCGTTACAAATACCTAGAATGTACTTGCCTTCTTCCGCAGCCTTAACTACAGCTTTCATCACGTTCGTAAATTGTGCAATCGCTCCGCAACGCAGGTAATCCCCATAAGAGAATCCACCCGGCACGAGGATGCAGTCGTATTTGGACAAGTCGCCATCTGTATGCCAAACATAATCAACCGGCTGACCAATGGTATCTTCGATTGCCTTGTACATATCGATGTCGCAGTTCGATCCCGGAAATACAAGAACCGCAAAATTCATGACGTTTTCCTCCTTCTTCTGGTTTATTACGCCAACTCGTAGCGGTAGTCTTCGATAACCGTGTTCGCAAGCAGCTTCTCGCACATTGCTTTAACGCGTGCTTCCGCTTCTGCTTTATCCGTTGTATCCAGTTCTAACTCCAAGTATTTCCCGATGCGCACCTTGCCAACTTCGTCAAAACCCATGGAATGAAGCGCTCCTTGCACCGCAGTTCCTTGAACATCCAGTACGTTCTGCTTGATCGTTACGTAGACCGTTGCTTTCATTTCTAATCTCTCCTTAGAGTTAATTTAATCCACCAAACGGTGTAAAATTTCTTTATAACGGTTCGAAGTCTCTTCCACAACGGAAGCTGGAAGCTCATCCGGCTCACTATTTTTATCCCAGCCCGATCCCGCTAAATAGGTGCGCACAGGCTCTTTGTCCATCGAATCAATCTCGATATCCAGGGCGTATTTATCTTGTGACCAGTAACGCGAGGAATCCGGCGTGAAAATTTCATCAATAATAATAAGTTCTCCCGCATAAAAGCCGAATTCAAACTTCGTATCTGCTAAAATAATGCCCTTTTGCTCACAAATCGAATGGGCCAACGTGTAAAGCATGATGCTTCGCTCTTGCAGCGCATAAGTCAGCTCTTCGCCGACTAAATCAATCATTTGTTCCACGGAAATGTCTTCGTCATGACCGACATCATTTTTAGCCGCAGGTGTGAAAATAGGATCTTGCAAGCGCTCGTTCTTACGCAGGCCTTCAGGCAGTTTGCGACCGTTAATCTCGCCGGTTTTCTCGTACTGTCTCCAGCCGTTGCCTGTGATGTAGCCGCGAACCACGCATTCAATGGAGATGCGGTCCGCTTTTTTCGCTACAATAATACGTTCCTTTAGGAACTCTCTATCTTCCGCACTCGGAATAATCGCGTGGAGCTTTTCCACGTCCGTGTGCACAATGTGATTGCTCATGTAACCGCTCGTCACGCCGAACCAGTATTTACTTAGCGCGTTCAGAACGTACCCCTTATCAGGAATACCAGGCTTCAACATGTAATCAAAAGCTGAAATCCGATCCGTTACCACGATAAGGAAATGTTCGCCCAGATCATACAGTTCACGTACTTTACCCTTATGAACCAGGGGAGCGTTAATCATTTCAACAGCTGATTCCAAGATATTGTTAGCCACGAACCACACATCCCTTCCTGTTAAAATGTCCTGCTTTATTTCAAACCTAAACGGTTAAAGATCGTGTCTACGTGTTTCAAATGCCAGCTTGGATCGAAGCAATCCGCGATTTCTTCTGGGCTTAACACTTCGGTAATGACGGAAGCATTCTCAACGATTTCACGGAATGAACGCTGCTCTTCCCATGCTTGCATCGCTCTTGGCTGAACCGTATCGTACGCTTGCTCACGAGCAAAGCCTTTGTCGATCAGCTTCGTCATCACGCGGCCAGAGAAAGGAACATCATAGGTGCTGCGCATGTTACGCTTCATATTTTCAGGGAACACAGTCAAGTTCTTGATGATGTTGCCTAGACGGTTCAGCATGTAGTTCAGCAGCTGCGTCGCATCCGGCAGGATAATACGCTCAACGGAGGAGTGCGAAATGTCGCGCTCATGCCAAAGCGTCACATTCTCATAAGCGGAAACCATGTGCCCGCGAATCACACGGGACAGACCGGAAATGCTCTCGCAACCAATCGGGTTACGCTTATGCGGCATGGCGGAGGAACCTTTTTGACCTTTTGCAAAAGGTTCTTCAACCTCGCGGAACTCACTCTTCTGAAGCGCGCGAATTTCAGTCGCGAATTTATCAAGGGATGTAGCAACTAGCGCCAGCGTCGCCATGTATTCCGCATGACGGTCACGTTGCAAAGTTTGTGTTGAGATCGGAGCTGCTTTTGTGCCCAGCTTGCCGCACACGTACTCTTCAACAAAAGGATCGATGTTCGCGTAGGTGCCTACTGCACCTGAGATTTTACCGAATTGTACGCCATCAGCGGCAAAACGGAAACGCTCCAGGTTACGCTTCATTTCCTCGTACCAAAGCGCCATTTTCAAACCAAAAGTCGTCGGCTCGGCATGCACACCATGCGTTCTGCCCATCATAGCTGTATCTTTATGTTCGATCGCTTTATTGCGAAGGATTTCGATGAAATTCTGAATGTCTTTGTCCAAAATCTCGTTCGCTTGTCTCAGCAAGTAGCCCAGTGCCGTATCGACAACGTCTGTTGATGTCAAACCGTAGTGAACCCATTTGCGCTCAGGTCCTAGCGTTTCGGAAACCGCTCTAGTAAAGGCGATCACGTCATGACGCGTCTCTTGCTCGATCTCATAAATGCGTTCAATGTTGAAGCTTGCGTTCTCGCGCAGCACCTTCACATCTTCCTTAGGAATAACTCCAAGCTCTGACCATGCTTCGCAAGAAAGAATCTCGACTTCAAGCCATGCTTGGAATTTATTTTCCTCTGTCCAAATGCGTGCCATTTCTGGGCGTGTATAACGTTCAATCATGTTAGCCGTTCCTCCAATGAGTTCTTTTACTTACTTTCCCAAATGCCTGTCTGTTCTATCCAAGTCAGTGCTTTCGCTACGTCGCTTGTCAGGAGATTGATGTGTCCCATCTTGCGTTTTTCTTTCGCTTCTTTCTTGCCATATAGATGAACCTTCGCGCTAACGCCTAATTCACTGTGTTCGAGGAAATCGGGTCGGTCGATCAGTTCTTGCAGCGGTACGATATGCTCACCAAGCAAATTGACCATCACAACCGGTGACAGCAGCTCGGTAGAACCAAGCGGCAGGTTGCAAATCGCGCGAACATGCTGCTCGAACTGTGAAGTCCGGCAGGCTTCCATCGTATAATGACCTGAATTGTGCGGGCGTGGCGCAAGCTCATTGACGTAAAGCTGTCCATCCTTCGTCAGGAATAACTCCACTGCGATCAAACCAATCACACCGAGCGATTCTGCGATACGTACAGCAAGCTCTTCCGCTTCCTTTTGCACCTGAGCAGGGATTCGCGCCGGAACGATGGATTGATGCAGGATGTTATGTACATGTATATTTTCAGCAGCGGGGAAAGCCTTCACCTCGCCGCGTGGACTTCTTGCCGCAATCACGGATAATTCTTTGTCAAAATGAATGAATTGTTCGAGAACCAGCTCTGTTTTGGCGCGGCTGAGAGTTTCGTAAGCTTCATCCACCTCGTCCAGCGAGCGAAGCACCCACTGCCCTTTGCCATCGTAGCCGCCGGTTGCTGTTTTGAGAACGCACGGTGTCCCGAAGCGTTCAGCTGCTTCACGCAAATCTGCTGCGCTGGTGATTTCCGCATATGGAGCCACAGGTACGCCTGCTGCTTCAATTGCTCTCTTTTCACGCAGACGATGCTGGGTCGTGTATAAAAGCTCACTTCCTTGTGGAACATAGGACTCATTCATTAAAATGTTGGTCACATGCGCATCGACGTTCTCGAATTCGTACGTGATGACGTCCGATAGGGTTGCGAGCTTTCTCGCCGCTTTAACATCGTCAAAGTCCGCCTGAATTTGCTCATCCGCGACTTGACCGCAAGGCGCGTCATCGGTAGGGTCGAGCGTCACGAAGCGATACCCCATGTTGCGTCCGGCCAAGGCCAGCATACGGCCTAGCTGCCCTCCGCCCAAGATGCCAATGGTACCGCCTGGCTTGATGACCTTACCGCTTAAGTTTGAGGCTTCGCTCATAGCAGGTCACTGCTTTCAATCACGGTCTGCGCAATTCGCTCGCGACGCGCTCTGACCTTCGCTTGCAGCTCGGGCTCGAATGCGCCTAGAATTTGCGCTGCCAACAGGCCTGCATTCGTGGCGCCCGCATGACCGATTGCCACCGTCGCGACTGGAATGCCGCCTGGCATTTGCACGATCGAGAGCAAGGAATCAAGTCCGTTGAGCGTGGACGTTTTGACTGGAACACCAATAACCGGAAGCTCCGTTTTGGCTGCTACCATCCCTGGTAGATGCGCCGCCCCTCCTGCTCCGGCAATAATGACTTGAATGCCGCGGCCTGCCGCCGAAGCTGCATATTCGAACATAAGGTCCGGCGTTCTATGCGCAGAAACCACCTTTTTCTCATAAGGCACTCCCAGCTCTTCCAACATGTCGCATGCGTGCTTCATCGTTTCCCAATCCGACTGGCTTCCCATTATGACACCAACACGTACCGTCATCACTACAAACCTACTCTCATCTTATATGGTAGTTTTAAACCATGATTACAATCCATCATCTATAACCTCAAACCCAAAAAACGCCCAGAGCTAGAATACATGATTCTATCCGCTGGACAGCAAAAGAACCGAATGCAAAAAGACCATCGTCTTCCTATGGTTTCCCTCATTCGCTTCCTCGTAGTCCAAAAATTCATGGTTTTTGGGTAGAAACTTTCAGGCCTTATCCCTGATTTTATACGAGTTGATTCGACATTTTCAATTAGTGCGGCTTCATTTCCCGCTTCCCTAGTTTACTACCAACTAACGTGCGATGTCAATTTCAAAAAACGAACAATTTTCGTCTAATTCTTTTGGATAGTTCGCTTTTTGGTGCATTTTCTATCTTTTAAACGGTTTGCGACCTCAGATGAGATTCTCATCTTCTTCTGAGACCCTATTAGTCTGCAATAAACACTTCCGATAAGCTGATGATTAATGCTGATATTTTTCGACATGACCATCCTTGGATACTTATAAATTCTCATGTGATAAAAATAGAGGGGCTGTCCCATAAGCATGGTTCACTGATTCTTCAGAGTCTGAAAACCTGCGAAAATGCAGGAATTTCCAACGAGATCGTGTGAAAAGCAGAAAAACCTGCGATTGTGCAGGAATTTTCGAGTTTTCCATCCTTTAATCAGGACAATGGCCTCAAAAACATGCAGAATCGCAGGCATTCATTATAGAGGTTATTCCAACAAGACAAAAGATGTATAATCGCAGGTTTACAAGAAAAATGAGGCTTTCCACAAGTCGGTTTTCTACTTGTGGAACAGCCCCCTCTTTAACCAATTCCAACTACACAGCAGAAACCTCTTTCACAGCCCCTGTTTGCAGCGACATATCTGTTTCCTCTGGATTTGGATTAAACTGCTTCTCACTCTTCGCAATGACAATGGTCGCTACGCTATTACCAATGATGTTTGTAATCGCTCTCGCTTCCGACATGAACCGGTCTACCCCAATCAGAAGCGCCATGCCTTCAATTGGAATGACATTGTTCGGAATTGCGGCAATTGTAGCTGCCAGTGTGACGAATCCTGATCCGGTAATGCCCGCAGCACCTTTTGAAGTTAGCATCAGTACGCCCATGAAGGTCAGTACCTGCATCAAGTTTAGTTCTATACCATAGGCTTGTGCAATGAATAACCCTGCCATAGATAAGTAGATCGATGTACCGTCAAGGTTGAATGAATAACCAGTAGGAACAACAAGACCTACAACGGACTTAGATGCACCGAACTTCTCCAGCTTTTCCATCACGCGCGGCAATGCGGATTCGGATGAAGATGTCCCCAGTACAAGCAGCAGCTCTTCTTTAATGAATCGCAAAAGCTTAATTAAGCTAAATCCATACATTCTACAAATAGCTCCGAGTACAATAAAGATGAAAAGTGCCATGGTAATATAGACGGACCCCATCATTTTACCGAGAGAAAACAACGAGTGAACGCCGAATTTGCCGATCGTATAAGACATCGCACCAAAAGCGGCAATTGGAGAGAATTTCATGATGATTCCTACAATGCGGAAGAAAATTGTATTCAATTTCTCTAGGAAATTCGTAACGGGTTTCGCGCTGTCCCCAAGACCAGCCATCGCCAAGCCAAACAAGATAGAGAAGAATAGAACCGGCAGCATATCACCTTTGGAGAATGCAGCCATCACGTTATCCGGAACGATACTTGTAAGGAAATCGACAAATCCGTGACTGGTTGCTGCCGCGTCTTTCGTATACTTCGCAACATCTGCGGCCTTCACACCAGCCGTGCTCATTCCTGCGCCAGGGCGAATGATGTACATTACGGCTACACCGATAACCATTGCAAACGTAGTAATAATTTCAAAGTACAGCAGCGCCTTGCCGCCGATTCGACCTACTTTTTTCATATCCCCCATACCGGAGATCCCGATTACAATGGTAAAAAACACAATTGGAGCAATGACCATTTTGATCATCTTCACGAACACATCGGAAAGTACTTTTAAGCTTTCTCCCTGAGAAGGGAAAAACTGACCGACCGCAATCCCGAGCACAATCGCTAGCAGTACCTGCAGGGTTAAGTTTTTTCTAAGTTTCATCAACATCTTATTTCCTCCTTAATCTCTGCCTAATCTAGGCTTGGACTTTCTCTTTGCGTCTTCTGGCGACCCCATCTTCATAAGCAGCTTCTATGACCGCATCTCTCACTCGTTCCGCGACCGATTGATTAAACACACTTGGAATAATGTAAGACTCATTCAACTCATCCTCTTGAACAACCGATGCGATAGCCTTGGCTGCTGCAAGCTTCATATTCTCAGTCACTCTGGATGCCCTGCAATCCAGCAATCCCCTGAACAAGCCTGGGAAGCATAGCACGTTATTGATTTGGTTCGGGTAGTCCGAACGGCCGGTTGCCATAACCCGCACATAAGGCTCTGCCTCTTCGGGAAGTATTTCTGGCGTCGGGTTTGCCATTGCAAAGACGATTGGATTTTCCGCCATTTTGGCGACGTCTTCTCTTTTAAGTACACCAGGTCCCGATACGCCGATGAAAATATCTGCTCCTTCAATAACTTCCGACAATGAGCCTTGAATCTGCTTCGGATTCGTATGTTCCGCGTACCATTGCCAAAACGGATTGTCGTAAACGCCTTCACGTGTGATAGCACCTTGTCGATCGACACCGATAATATTTCGAACACCTGCGGCCATTAGCATTTTGGTGCAAGCCGTTCCTGCCGCGCCAACGCCGCAAAGCACGACTTTGCAATCTTCAAGCTTCTTGCCCACAATCTTAACGGCATTAAGCAATCCTGCCAAAAGCACCACCGCAGTACCATGCTGATCATCATGAAATACGGGAATATCCAGTTCCTCGATAAGCCGCTGTTCAATTTCGAAGCATCTAGGTGCAGATATATCCTCTAGATTGATTCCTCCAAAAGTTGGCGATAGCGCTTTCACGATATTGACAATTTCATCTGTATCCTGTGTAGCCAGACATATTGGGAATGCATCGACACCAGCTAACTGCTTAAACAACATTGCCTTTCCTTCCATAACAGGCATTGCTGCTTCCGGTCCAATATTACCCAGACCAAGTACAGCAGTTCCATCGGATATGACCGCAACCGTATTGCGTTTGATGGTGAGCGTATGAGCGAGCGACGGTTTTTCGTGGATCGCCATGCACACCTTGGCAACACCCGGTGTATACACCCTGGAGAGGTCATCTCGGTTTTTAATAGGATACTTGGGACTCATTTCAATTTTCCCGCCCAAATGAAGCAGGAACGTTTGATCCGAAACATGAACGATTTTTACTCCTGCCAAATTACGGATGGCCGCGGCAATCAACTCGGTATGCTTGTTATCGTATACATTGATCGTGATATCCCGAACCGTGATGTTTTTGTCCGTTCTAACGACGTCAATGGCTATAATATCTCCACCTGCATCACTAATGGCCGTAGCCACACTGCCGAACGACGCGGTATCCTTATCCAATTCTAGTCTCAAAATAATACTTGTATTAACTCCCGATGGGATTGACACGTTCTTCACCTCAAGCGATATCAGACTTAGTTTCATCTATTTCTGTTTTCATGATATCGCTTTCAAAAGAAGGCGTGAAGAATTTGACCATATTGGTACTTATGGTCTTTTTGGTCTCCACTTTGACTTATGATCTTTTATCCTCTGCCATCCATACATATCGATTAATCGGGCGCCCAATCCCGCCATATTCAAGGTCTAACTTCACCTGCTTATTCTTCTCCAGGAAATCCAGATATCTGCGTGCCGTAACTCTTGCCAATCCTACGCCCTCGGCCACTTCTTCCGCGGATAAAGATTTGTGCTGCTGCATCAGAAATAGCACAACTTGCTTCATCGTCAGCGCTTGCAATCCTTTGGGCAAGTCCGTTTGCATACGGACAGAAGGTATTTCAGGAAGCGGTTCTCCCCCGTTCCCGTGTAACAATTGATCCAGTTCAACTTGTGATAACGTCGATTCTGTACCTAATCGCCTCTTCATTATTTGGTAATTTTCCAGCGCCTCTCGGACCCGTTCAAACTTAAAAGGCTTCATGATATAATCCACAGCCCCATGATGAAGCATCCGTTGGATCGTTGGAATGTCGTTAGCAGCCGTTATTACAATGGCATCTGTATGCAACTGTTCATTTCGAATTTGCTGGAGCAATTCGGTTCCATTTTGCCCCGGCATATAGATATCTAGAATTACTAGGTCTGGCTTCAAATCACGAACTTTCTCGATTCCATCTACACCGTTAGAGGATGTCCCTACAATTTCAAAACCGGGAACTCTCTCAACAAACTGCCTGTTCACTTCAAGAACCATCGGATCGTCCTCAATCAGTACGACTCTATACATGAGTTTCTTCCTCTCTTGTATGCATCGGGAAAGTGAGAATAAAGCTCGTCCCCACGCCAACCGTGGACTCTACTTCCAGATGAGCCCCGCATTTATTCACAATATTATGAATTAAATACAAACCAATACCCCTGCCTTCGTCTGCATTTGTCGAGTAACCTCGCTCAAACTTGCGCTGTTTGGTTTCCTCAGTCATGCCTTTTCCGTTATCCTCGACCAAAATCGATAATACCTCTTCATCCTGCTCGATACTGATAAAGATCTCTTTCTTCCCATCCTTCTCCCTCAGGGCATCAAAAGCATTTTCAATCAGATTCCCCAAGATGACCACAACATCGTGCTGGTCCAAATTGTCTGGAAATCGCATCAACCTGCTTGCCCGATCCAAACGAACGTCGATACCCAACTCTCTGCCGCGGCTGATTTTCCCCAAAAGTAAACCGGCAGCGCTCTCATTCGCAATCTTGCTCGAGACAAAGCTGCTAAGCTCGGATTGCGCTTCCATCGTTTCGAATAAATAGTCCAGCGCCTTCTGCTTATGATCAAGTTGAATCAAACCGCCGATGGTGTGCAGCTTATTCATATATTCATGATTCTGCACCCGAAGTGCGTCAACAAATGCCCTTACTCCGGTCAACTCTTCCGCGATTTTCGTCACCTCCGAGCGGTCTTGAAAAATAGCTACGGCGCCAACCGTTTGATGGCCTACTTTAATAGGAACCCGATTACTCAAAATATGAGCAGGACCAATATGCTGCTCTTGGTTATAAATAGCATGGTTAAGCTGCAAAATCTCCGGAAGCCTCGTATCCGGCAGCACTTCTCGAATATGGCGTCCGAGTACTTCTCCTTCGATCTGAAGCATTTTTTTGGCCTTGTCGTTAAAAACCGTGATGTATTCATCGCTGTCAATGGCAATAACGCCTTCATGCATCGCATTGAATGTGGCGGTTCGCTCTACGAGCAGCTGGGCGATTTCCTCAGGTTCCAAGCGAAACATCTGCTCCTTAATATGCCTCGAAAGCATCCACGAACCCCAAATACCAAATAGCAAAGACAAAAATACCGTCACATAAATTTGCCCCCGCATGTCGAGGATGATCCCGGTAAGTCCCGGCACCAGCTTCCCCACCAATACGACACCTACCTGTTCGTGCTGCTCATTCATGACAGGTACGAAGGCTCTATGCGCTGTCCCTTGTTCTCCTTTTGCCTTGGAAAGATACGTATGCTCGGCAAATGCAGCATGCTCGTCCTCCCCCTGTGAAGGCTCCCCGATCCGAGAGGATGATGGGTGAGACCAGCGAATACCGTTCATATCCATGACAACAATATAGTCAACGTCATTAATAATACGTAGACGTTCAGTGATCGGATTAATTTCCTGCCTTCTGCTTTGTTCCGAAAGCCCGCTGATGATAGAAGGCAATTGGGTAACTGTGCGCGCAGTAACAAGCAGTCTCTGTCCAAGCTCCTGTTCCTGTAGATGAATCACACGGCCTATTAATATGATACCGCCGATACAAATCGCAAATAAAACGATACCGAACGACAGAATCGTAATTTTCCAATTCATGCGAAGCCCTTTAATTTTCAAAAGCCGTTCACCCACTTTCAGCTTGCCGTGAATTTCAAACATCATCCTCCATTATGTTACACTGAATTTATTATACAGAACAAATGGGGGTCCCTATGAGAACGTTTGTCGGTATCACTATGTTTCTTTTAATCGGACTCCTGACAGCGTTGGGATTCGGTTTCTCCTGGCAATTGAATAACGGGCCGATTGTGGGTGATGATGAGCAGATCGGACTCGGCCGACAAACGATCATTCGATTCAGCTTTGTCGTGGCGGAGAATACACCCAAAGGATTAGCGGCTCAAAAGTTCGCCCAATTAGTTAAAGAAAAGACCAACGACATCATCAAAGTCGAACTATTTCCCAATGGTACGCTATACAATGAACCCGATGAAGTCGGCGCTTTACAGAAGGGCAGCATTCAAATGATCGCGCCAAGCTTCTCTAATATATCCGAAGTCGTTCCCGAATGGATGGTCATGGATCTTCCCTTCATTTTTCAAAATGATGAAGATGTAGCCAAAGCATTTCAAGGCAAGATTGGGAACATTCTGATGCGTCAATTAGAGCCGAAGGGTATCGTTGGTCTCGGTTTTTGGGCTAACGGTTTTCAGCAAATGACATCAAACCACGGCACGCTTGCTCATCCCGAAGATTTTCGAGATTTGAAATTTCGGATTCTTCCAAGCAAGATCATCGAATCCCAATTTCGGCAGCTGAACGCGAAGACGGTCCCTATTCCTTTTAACCAAGTATACCGCAGTATGGAGTCCGGTCAGGCAGACGGTGGAGAGAACACGATTTCGAACATTTACTCTAAAAAGCTGTATCAGGTTCAAAAATATTTGACCATTAGCAATCATGCCTATCTTGGTTATGGTGTGCTGGTGAATAAAGTATTTTGGGACAAATTATCGGCAGAACAGCAAAAGACGATTAATGAGGCCATGCAAGAAGCGACGGTTTGGGCGAATCAAAATGCGATCGAGATCAACCGTAAACAGTGGAACGAGCTGCAGAGGATTGGGCAGATGAACGTTCACGTTCTATCCAAAGAGGAACGAAATGAATGGCAGCAGGCGCTTGAGCCTGTCTATGAGGAAGCTCAATCCTATATAAGCAAAGAGCTCATGGATGCCGTATACGAGCTTAGACGCGAAAGCACTAATAAGCAATCGGGATTAGACTAAAAAGGCGCTGCGGCGTGAAAAGAGGCAATTTTATCTCTTCTCACACTGCAGCGCCTTACTTATGATCAAGCATTTACCAAGGATAAACGACTCCGTCGTCCTTCAGGACGAGCGTGTTTGTCAAGACTGATGACGCGAAGTGCAATAAAACTTATACTTCCTTATCTACGAGCAAATTGCCGCTTCATATCGCAAGGAGGCACCGACTACAGGCAACTCATTAACTAAACCAAGCTGTTTAAACACATGCAAACTGCTGTTAACCGTCATCGCATTCATATGGGGATATTTATCGATCAACGCTTCACAAATATCTTTCACCGTTGTGTAACTGCCCTGCGCATATAGAAACGTAAGTATTGCACATCTCTGTGGTGTTAAAGGTATGTTTTTGGCGCGCATCCGCTGCAGCGCTTGATTCAGATCATGCTGTACCATGATGGGAACCTCCTCTTCGATTTATTGGCATTTATTTATTTTATTTTTTGATTATCCAGTTAGCTCAGGAATGTCTTTAAATACGAACTAATGTTTGGTATAATGAAATCAAACATATGTTCGGGAGTGATTTTTATGGCAAAGCAAGAATCGATGAATCTTATTCAATTTCAAAAGAAGTTTCAAACCGAGGAAGCTTGCCATCAGCATTTGTTCAAGATGAAGTGGCCTGAGGGATATCACTGTCCAAAATGTCAGCACCAGAAGGCTTACGAAATTAAGACTCGTAATTTACCTCTTTACGAGTGTACGAATTGCCAACACCAAA
>NZ_AUGY01000111.1 GCF_000422905.1 Paenibacillus alginolyticus DSM 5050 = NBRC 15375 | reverse complement strand
CATTGAAGCTGGATCAACGATTGCCAGCGATAGATATCGTTCTTATCAAGCTTTGGCCAAAAATGGCTTCCACCATGAAGCCAAAAAGTACGACCTGAAAGAAAATCCAGATCATCTAAAGTGGCTTCATACGATCATCTCTAATGCGAAAGCTTTTATTGGTGGTACCTACCACGGCTTAGATCCTAAGCACCTACAAGCATATCTCGATGAGTTTTGCTATCGATTCAACCGCCGTGAGGTCAAAAGCGAGTTATTCAATAGGTTAGTTCATTGTTGCCTATCGTCTACGACGATTACCTATCCTGAGCTAGTTGGATAATCAAATTATTTTTTACAACAATTCACACGGCAAAACGCTATTTTTCACGTTGAAGTTGCATTTCGTACAACAATTCGAACCCATTTGTAGCAAAAAGGTCCTTTGTAGGGTCCAATGGTTGTACAGAATGCAACATCAAAGGAGAAAAGCCGGATTTAGGCAGTTATTGTTGTACTTTATGCAACAATGAAGGTGAGAGGCGGGAACTATCTGCAATTATACAGATGGACTAGTCGATGCGACTGTCGTCAATGATTTCGTGATGAGATCTTTAATGGCAGATTCCACGGAAATTGATCCCGAGCAAGACCCATTTGATGTATTAACCAAGCATACACTGACGATTGGTGAAATTCAGAAGGTATCGGATATGAAAGGAATGCTTCATCATATCCTATCGGGCGATTCCGTCATATTGATGAACGGGTATACCAAAGGGCTGGCAGCAGGTACCAAAGGATGGAAAGACCGAGGCGTTACAGAGACGAATGTAGAAACCGTCGTGCGCGGGCCACGGGAAGCTTTCTCCGAGTCCATTCGAACGAATACCGCCTTGATTCGAAGAAAGTTCAAAGATCCGAATTTATGGATAGAAACCTTCCAAGTTGGCCAGGTTACCCAAACTGACGTTGTGCTTATGTATGTGAAAGGGATTGCGCTAGATTCACTAATTCTCGAGGCCCGCAATCGATTGACTCAGATTCACATAGACGGGATTTTCGAGAGCAGTAACATTGAGGAGCTTATTCAGGATGAAGTGATAACTCCTTTCCCAACCGTATTTAACTCAGAACGCCCAGATGTCGTCGCACTTGAACTAATTCACGGCAAAATTGCCATTCTCGTAGATGGAACCCCCTTCGTGCTGATCGCTCCTGCTTTATTTGAAACTTTCCTCAAAGCATCTGAGGACTATTATCATCGGGTAGATATCAGCACATTAGTAAGGATGCTTCGTTATGCCGGCTTTCTCATTGCGTTATTAGCCCCCTCTTTTTATGTGGCAATCACAACGTTTCATCAAGAAATGCTGCCGACACAGCTACTCATAAGCCTCGCTGCACAAAGAGAAGGCATTCCATTTCCGGCGTTCATCGAAGCCTTATTGATGGAGATTACATTTGAAGTTTTACGAGAAGCTGCCCTTCGTATGCCGCGAAGCATAGGTTCTGCCTTATCGTTTGTAGGAACGCTCGTTATTGGGCAAGCAGCAGTCGAAGCCGGAATTGTTTCGGCAGCGATGGTTATCGTTGTTTTCATTACGGCGATTTCCAGCTTTGTTTCCCCTTCTTACGACTTATCCAATGCCATTCGCATCCTACGATTTCCTTTGATGGCACTGGCTGCTTCATTCGGATTTTTCGGCATACTCGCAGGATTACTCGGACTAATTCTGCATTTGAATAGTTTGCAATCGTTCGGTGTGCCCTATTTAAGTCCTTTTGCTCCGCTTGAATTGAACAAACAGAAGGATGCCTTATTTCGATTTCCATTTCAATCGTTATTTTCACGAGTTCGTATCGTTAATGCCAGTAACGTAGTTAAGAAAGCGAATAGAAAGCCCTTCAAACCTTAGAAGGAGGAAAGAGGCAGATGTGAAATCATTTATTCGACTAACAGCTTGCTTACTAACCATAGTCTTACTGTTAAGCGGCTGTTGGAGCCGCAAGGAGCTTAATGACATTGCCATTGCCGAGGGAGTTGGCATTGATATGGCAGGTAATCAGTTTGAGTTAACGGTTCAAATTGTTAATCCAGGCAGTGTGACGAGGGCAAAAGGTGAGCATGAAATGCCTGTTATCGTGTATTCATCCAAAGGCGACACACTGAACGAAGCTGTAAAAAGACTAACTTCGTCGATTTCGAGAAAAATCTATTTCGCTCATATCCGCATACTTGTGATTTCCGAGGAATTAGCCAAAAGCGGGATTGTCAATTCGATGGATTATTTAATGAGAGGGAGCGAATTTCGATCTGATTTCAACGTGGTCATCGCCAGAGATACCTCCTCTAAGGAATTATTAAGTGTGATGACACCTTTGGAGAAAGTTCCAGCGAATTACATCTTCAACTCCCTCGAAGCAGCTAAGAAAGAATGGACAGCTGCAGTAACGATTCAATTAGATCAATTATCGAATGCTCTAGTAACCCCAGGGAAAAGTACGGTCATATCAGGAATTCAGATTATTGGAGATCATAACGTTGGCACTAGTAAAAAAAACATTGATTATACAGGACCTCCTGTACGATTAAAATACTTTGGTAATGCGATTATCAAGAAAGATAAACTTGTTGGTTGGCTTAACGAATATGAGTCTCGTGCTTATTCCGTTATTACAAATCAATCAAAGCGGTCTGCCATACATCTGAATTGTCCAGAAGGAGGAAACATCGGTATTGATGTAGCACGTATCAAAAGCAAGATTTACGCAGTTGTAAAAAACGATAAACCAGAGATTTTTATTGAAACTAGAGCAGAGGGAAATGTTTCTGATGTGGAATGTAAAATCGATCTATTCAAAGTCGAAACGATCGATTACTTAGATAAACAATATGTTAAATTTGCTAAGGCTAATATGGAGAATACCATTAAGAAGACACAAAAACTAGGTGCGGATATATTCGGTTTTGGTGAGGCAGTTCATCGCGCTAACCCGAAATATTGGAACAAAGTGAAGAACAATTGGGAAGAACATTTCAAGCAATTGGAACCCCATCTGAATATCGATGCCAAAATTAGAGGTACCGGTACGCTGGGTGATTCTGTGGTTAACGATATGAAGGAGTAATAGTTATGTTAATCGGCCTATGTGTACTTGCGTTATCTATTCTCATTGCGTGCTATGAAATTCCGCGTTTATTGAAACAAGGATGTAGGAAGGAGGTTTGGATCTACTGCATACTCATGTTGCTTGGTAATGTGCTGGCGACTCTAAAAGGAATGGCCAAACAAATACCTAATCCGGCCGACTGGATTACGTTTCTAATGGTGCCATTAACCAAAATTTTACTGCAACTCGGTTTGATAAAATTGTAAGCATTTATCCTGCTTGGGGAGGCATGTCATGAATAACGGGAACATATTATCTGCTCGTCAACTCATGATCCTGATTATTTTATTTTCGGTGGGAACGACTATTCTTGTAGTCCCATCGATGTTAGCCGCTGAAACTAAGCAGGATGCCTGGATTTCAGGTGTAGTGGGCGTAAGCATTGGTTTGCTTTTCTTAATGATGTATGTACGCTTAGTTCACATGTATCCAGATTATACGCTATTCGATATGAATGAACGTTTATTAGGGAAATGGTTAGGCAAAGCTGTCACCCTCTTATTAATCTTTACCGCAGTTGTGATCAGCGCACAAGTACTCTACTACATTGGCACCTTCATGACTACTCAGATCATGCCAACAACCCCCATGCATGCCATAAATATTCTTATGATTACTTTCGTAATCATGGGTTCCAAGCTAGGTATAATTATTCTAGGGAGAACCGCAGAAATCTTTTTCCCGTGGATTCTTCTGTTATTTTTTCTATTGGTGATCTTTGTAACGCCGCAGGCCCATTTTAAAAACCTTTTACCTATCGGCGAAGCAAGTATATTGTCTATTACGCGTGCATCCATATTTATGATCGTTTATTCCTATTTTCCTATTATCTTTACGTTGTGCTTGATCTCTAGCGATGCCAAATTCCCTAATCGGTTAGCTAAATCATTCCTCTATGGAGGCATATCAAGCGGAATTATGATGATTTCCATAGCTTTTCTTAGCATCATGGTCATGGGACCCGACCAGTCATCAAGACAAATATATGCCACCTATGCATTGGCTAAGAAAATAAGTGTCGGGAATTTTTTGCAGCGTATTGAGGTCACCGTTGCATTCTTGTGGTTTATTTCCATTTATTTTAAATTAACGCTTTATTTTCACGTAGCCATTAAAGGATTAGCTTCACTATTTCAGATCCAGAATTACAAATCTCTTTCGACTCCAGTTGGGTTAATCGTCACGGTGCTTTCGTTAGTGGTATATCCGAATTCGGCTTATACACATCAATGGGATATTTTGACATGGGTTCCGCTCACAGTTTGTTTTGGATTCATATATCCAGTCTTATTGATCGGCCTTAGCTACTTGCGAGGAAAAAGAGATAAAAAAGGTTAACGAGGGACGTGTATTTATGACTACAGACCAAATTTCCCCGCGACAATTAATGATTATCGTTATCCTATATGCCATTGGAACGGCTATCTTGGTTATTCCCGCATCAGTTGCGGCAGATGCGAAGCAGGATGCTTGGATGCCACAAATCGTAAGTATTGCAATGGGTATTGTTCTCGTTTGGCTTTATGTATTTATTTCCAAGAAGTTCCCACAGTGTTCTATTTATGAAATTAATGATAAAGTTTTTGGCAAGTGGTTGGGGAAGTTTATAACGTTAAGTCTTGCACTGTTAACACTCATTTTTAGTTCACAAGTTGTTTTTTATGTGGGTCAGTTTATGACCACTCAAATCATACAGGAAACGCCAATTCAATCTATTCACATATTATTCATGCTACTTGTCGTAATGGGGGCAAAGCTAGGGATGGTTGTCCTGTTAAGAACGGCAGAGATCTTCTTCCCATGGATCGTGCTTTTATTTATCTTATTCATGGTCATAAATATTCCTAATATGGAACTTAACAATATTTTACCGGTCGGGGAAATAACCACCCTTCCGGTTGTTCGATCTGCAATAAGAATCACTAGTTATACATATATATCGTTGTTTATTACGATTGGTCCCATCATTCATCAAGTGACAAGTATGCAAAAGGCTAAGAAAGCTTATTTAATAGGCGTAATCATAAGTGGCATGATGATGCTTCTACTCATCTTATCAAGTGTTCTGGTATTAGGGGCAGATAATACGGCTGTACAAGTTTATCCTAGTTACGCCTTGGCACAAAGAATAAATATAGGGAACTTTCTACAACGAATTGAAGTGATCGTGGCATTTTTATGGCTTGTTTCGATTTTTTTCAAACTATCTATGTTTTTTAATACAGCAATAAGAGGTATTGCGCATGTGTTCCATTTTCGTGATTACAAAATGCTTTGTTTTCCATTAGGACTGATTGATACAGTCTTATCTCTTGTTGTATATCCAAATACCGCCTATGAGGATAAATTTGATAACTTAACGTTTATTCCCCTTGCACTTCTTATAGGTTTTGTTTATCCTCTCTTGATTGTTCTGATAAGTTGGATGCGAAAATCATCCATTCGAAGTTAATCGCATAACTAAATACGCTTAACTCGTTGCAGCCAAAACTTGTCTATCCAAAAAGCGATGATTATCCCAATGATATATCTAAATAAATCAACCGTTACATATCCTCTTCCAAGTATGAGCGATCCAATGACCGTATTTCTTATTTCAACTATCCATTCTGCATGATATAGCTGACTGAATTCAATAGCAAAGCAAAATATCACACTGATCCCTGCCGCCCAAATTAAGCTTCTCTTTTTGAAAATAAATCGAAACCCAAAATAGACCATACTTGCCCAAAGCACGTCGCCAGCATGTTCAGCAATAAAGTGAGGGATTAGACCGGAAAACATTCTTGAACTTAAGCCTAAAACGACGGAAGTTATTACAGCTACAACATACTTTATTCGAGTATTCAAATAGAATCATCCTTTCTTTTAAATTGACTCAATTTACATTATCAGCTCCACTATTTATACTAAAAGATGATTTTGATTATTGAAAGTGGAAAAAAAGGAGTTATTCGATGAGTTCTCCCATTATAAACGATGAAGAGTGGTTGGAGCTGCTGGAGTACGTAGCCGAAACTTATAATGACGTTACCCTTAGTCGAGGCTTTACTTACTTTAAACAACAGCGTGTAACTTCACTAAACGTATCTGAGACTCTATTCGTTCGGGCAGGGGTGCAAGAAGAAGAATCAGGAGAAAACCGTGTCATTCTGAACTTGGACAAGCCCCACGCCAGTCAATGTAGTTGTCCAGTACCAGCCGCTTGCAAGCATATTGCAGCAGTTTGGATGGAGCTTGGGGATCGTCTTGGTTATCCCGCTATCCAAATTATGAATGCCAAACTGCATCTCAAGCGGGCAACGTCAACTACCTCCTTGGAGTCTACGCTCTTACAATTGCCCAAAATGGATGTATCCGGCTGGCAGAAGTTTCTGAACCATTACACGTCTCTCATTAAGTCGACATATGATTTGGGAAATTATGTTGACATGCTGCGGAAGCAATTACAAAACATCACGAAGATCACTATTCCTTTTTCTGATAAGGATCAGATTTTTTTTGACATGCATCAGGAATTATTTATCCTTAGAAAACTAAAAGAGCAGAATGTACAAGGTGGCGTTAGTTCCTACACGTCTTTCACCCTTTACCGGGTTTACGATGAGATTCATACTTGGCTGAAGCAAAAATCCCCCCTCCTCAACTTCTCGGTCGCCGGAGTGCGCCTTGAACAGACTTTAAGTTATATCAGACAGCAAATGGCTGAAGAATCGGGTCATTATTATCAAGATTATGGCGTCTATACCGCGCTTTGGAAACATTGGGTTGCCCCAGATCCCGAGGCAAGTCACTATGTTACAAAGGAAATAGAAGCTCTTGAGACGATGACAATGGACAGTCCTTCACCTTCCCTTTCAGCCGTAAAGGCTTTCTTGTACTTGCAGCAATCCAGGAGCAAAGATGCCTGGGAGGCTTTAGAAGAGAATGGTATTTTCAAAGAGGCTCCTGCTAAACTATTTATTCCTTTCTTTGACTATCTATACGACACACAGAACTGGGAAGAGTTAGTGAATTGGTTGAGAAGATCAGCCTCTTTTTTCAATAGGAAACGAACCAAAGAACTTGATGTTTATGCCGATTTGTGGACAAAAGCCATCGTGCAGCTCCCTCAAGCGGAAGAACATATGTGGACCGTTCTAGAAGAGCTATTGCCTTATTCTTTTCGGATTATTGAGGAAATGCTGTACGAACAAAGAAAATGGAAGCCTTGGTTGGAGATGCAGATTATTCAAGGACATGACCCTCTCTACCATCGCGTCAATGTCCTGCAGCCGATTGAGAAAGAAACACCGAAGCTCCTACTCCCTTATTACCATCAAGCGATAGATCATTATGTCAGTTTGAAAAACCGGCATGATTACAAATTAGCGGTAAGGCTACTCAAGCGGCTCGATAAAGTGTACAAAAAAATGAAACAAACGGAGAGATGGGAACATTTCTTTTCTGGTTTCGTGGAACGACACAGCAGGCTGAGGGCGCTGCAAGAGGAACTGCGGAAAGGAAAGCTACTCGGATGAGCACAAAATTGCATGATATGACATTGAACGTGACCTTAACGGACAGTGGCGATGCCTTACTCTGGGGGCTGCAGGACGGACGCGATGTGCCCGGAGATAAATTTCGCAAGCTGCTGTTTGCGTGGCACGAGCCTTCTTACTATGGGACCATTCTGGATCAACAGGTAGCGGGAGAGTTGACACTAACGGTCCTGCCCGTGGAGATGGTGCTCCCCTTCTTCGCAGAACCCTATTTCATGGATGTCCTCCGGTGGGAAGGGGGAAACGAAACCACGAAGGGACTGCTGGAAGTGGCGCCGGTTCTATACAGAGAAGCTAAAGCAGGGCATTACGTGCCCAGTTACAGCGCATTCCGGAATGGGAATCTGGCTTGGACTTGGGATGTCGAGACGGAGTCACTGAATGAATTGGATTGGCATGTACTACAAAGCTTAGAAGGCTTAGGTGAGGGAATGTCTGGCTTGCGAGCTGCCTTCTCTGCCGTGGTTTCAGCTGAGCATTATCCCAATGAAGCTTCCTTATCCGATCTTCGGCGAGACTATCCAGTCCTGTTCCGAGCGCAGAAATCAGCGCCTATCTCGGCTGATGCGTTCACGGAAGAAGAATGGCTTGCCTCACTAGGCTGGAGACCAGACACCGCTCCATTCCGCCCTGCCCTGCAGCTGCTGGAACCGGACGAGAACGATGACACTTGGCGGCTCCGCTTGGTCCTGCAAGATAAAAATGAAGGAACTTTGTTGACGCCTATTCGCCTTCATGCTGACGGACGTGCTGCTGGCACGTGGGCCAGTGATTGGAGCCCGTATATCCTGGAGCGTTCTCTTGGCTGGGCGACAAGAATCATAGAAGCCTTGCCTGGACGAAATAACGGCGGCGAGCTATTTGCAGAGCCTTTAAGCGACGAAGCGGCTTGGTCGTTTCTGACAACGGACAGCCGCCATTTGTTAGAGGATGGCTGGAATGTCATGCTGCCCGGTTGGTGGGAGGCCGCCTCGAAGCGTAAGCCTCGGCTGCGCGCAAAGGTTTCCTCTGAAGCTGGCAGCAAAGGCGAGTCACTGTTCGGGCTGAACTCTCTAGTAAACTTCGATTGGCGAATTGCCATTGGCAATACGGATCTAAGCGAAGCAGAATTCGCCAAGCTGCTTAGCCGCAATGAACGCCTTATCCGCTTCCGTGGACAATGGGTAATCTTGGACCCTGCTTTATTGGAGCAAATCCGGAGGATCATGGAAAGCGTGAATCCGGAAGAAGGTCTGTCCCTGCAGGATATCTTCCAGCTTCACTTGTTAAGTGAATCAGAAAAAGAAAGAGCCCAAAAGGAAAGTCTTACAGCTGAGGAAGAAGCAGATAATGAAGAACGGCTGAAGCTGGAAGTCGAGTTGAATGCGCATCTTTTGGCTCTGCTGCGTCAGCTTGGGCAGCCTTCGGAATTAAAGGAAATTGCAGTGCCTGCGGGGCTGCGCGCTGAGCTTCGCAAGTATCAACATGAGGGTTTTACTTGGCTAAGCTTCCTTAGGAAGTTCGGGCTTGGTGCCTGCTTAGCTGATGACATGGGACTCGGCAAAACGGTACAATTCATTACATATTTACTTCATCATAGAGCAGAATCGGAGCACCCTGCCCTGCTCATCTGCCCCACTTCCGTGCTTGGCAACTGGCAGAAAGAGCTCGTTCGCTTCGCTCCGGATCTAAAGGTTTTTCTTCATTATGGGAAAGGACGTTTAAGCGGTGAAGCACTTGCTGCCATTTTGAAAGACACGGATGTCGTACTGACTTCCTATACGACGGCGCTGATGGATCAAGAAACACTGCAGGAAACCACGTGGAGTTCCCTTTGCTTGGATGAAGCCCAGAATATCAAGAATGCCCAGAATAAACAATCCGCAGCGATTCGTACACTCAAAGCTCGGCATCGCATTGCACTGACAGGAACACCTATTGAGAATCGCTTGTCCGAGCTGTGGTCGATCTACGACTTTCTTAATCCGGGATACCTCGGAAACCAACGAGGGTTTCAACATCGTTTTGCGAATCCGATAGAGAAGTACCACGACGAGGAGCGAACAGCGCAGCTGCAGAAACTCGTCAAGCCTTTCATGCTGCGCCGCAAAAAGAAAGATCCAGCGATCCAGCTCGATTTGCCCGATAAGCTGGAAATGAAAGTGTTTATCAATTTAACAGCCGAGCAAGGAGCACTCTATGAGCAATCCGTCAAGGATCTCATGGAACGCATGCAAAAGCTGGAAGGCATGGAACGCAAAGGAGCGATCCTAGCAGCCTTAACGCAGCTCAAGCAGCTATGCGACCACCCCATGCTGCTAACGAAGGAAGATCATCTATCGGAGGAAACACTGCTTTCCGAGGAGAGCCGCGAAGCCTTCGTGATGCGATCCGGGAAGCTTGAGCGGCTGGTTGCCATGGTCGGTGAACTCCGGGACGAAGGCGACTCCTGCCTGATCTTCACCCAATATGTAGGCATGGGGCGAATATTAGCTGACGTGCTGCGGACACAAAGGAATGAACCGGTTTTGTATCTGAACGGAAGCACGCCTAAGTCGGAGCGAGATAAGATGATTGATACGTTCCAAGCCGCAGACGGAACGGGGCCGGGTATCTTCGTTCTGTCACTGAAAGCTGGCGGAGTCGGACTCAACTTGACCGCAGCGAACCATGTGTTCCACTTCGACCGTTGGTGGAACCCTGCCGTAGAGAACCAGGCCACGGATCGTGCCTATCGGATGGGACAGACGCGCAATGTACAAGTGCACAAGTTCATCTCCCTCGGCACATTGGAGGAACGAATCGATGAGATGCTAGAGAGTAAGATGAGTCTGAGCGAGAATGTGATCTCCACCTCTGAGGGTTGGATTACCGAACTCTCAAACGATGAATTGAGAGATTTGTTTGCACTCCGTAAGGAGTGGTAATTGCAGAACGACAACCTCCTCAAGCATGAGGAGGTTTTTCTTTTCATATTATTTTCTGCGCTGAGTTAGGAGATAGTTCTTCCTGTTTCGCATTTAGTTTTTCCACAATCACTCTCACACTGATTTCGATAACGTTATAATACACGAAAGAGTACATATACTTCCACTTGATATAGACAACAACCATTATCCAATTACAGAAGGGTTCCCCAACCGTCTCGCGCCATTTTCGCTGCATTTGGGCCTCCGACACAGCCTATTCTGCCTTCTCAGGACACAAAACTAGCTAACTTACCTGCTCTCGACAGTTGAGAAGTCCTTTTCAGACGTCTCGCGCCACTTTCGCTGCATTCGGGCTCCGACACAGCCTTTTCTGCCTTCTCAGGACGCAAAACTTGCTAACTTACCTGCTCTCGACAGTTGAGATTTCCTTTTCAGACGTCTCGCGCCATTTTCGCTGCATTTGGGCCTCCGACACAGCCTATTCTGCCTTCTCAGGACACAAAACTAGCTAACTTACCTGCTCTCAGCAGCTGAGAGGTCCTATTCAGACGTCTCGCGCCACTTTCACTGCATTCGGGCCTCCGAGACAACCTTTTCTACCTTCTCAGGATGCAAAACTAGCTAACTTACCTGCTCTCAACAGCTGAGAGGTCCTATTCAGACGTCTCGCGCCACTTTCGCTGCATTCGGGCCTCCGAGACAGCCTTTTCTGCCTTCTCAGGACGCAAAACCCACTAACTCGCCTACTCTCGACAGTTGAGAAGTCCTTTTCAGACGTCTCGCGCCACTTTCGCTGCATTCGGGCCTCCGAGACAACCTTTTCTACCTTCTCAGGACGCAAAACTTGCTAACTTACCTGCTCTCGACAGTTGAGAAGTCCTTTTCAGACGTCTCGCGCAACTTTCGCTGCATTCGGGCCTCCGACACAGCCTTTTCTGCCTTCTCAGAACGCAAAACCCACTAACTCGCCTACTCTCGACAGATGAGAAGTCCTTTTCGGACGTCTCTCGCCACTTTCGCTGCATTCGGGCCTCCGAGACAGCCTTTTCTGCCTTCTCAGGGCGCAACAATCATCCCACCGAAGCAGGAGAAAGAACCGCCAGCCTCCGGAGTTATTTCTGTAGGAGCTCCTCCTGAGACTTTGCTAAACTGCGCAGCATCAGTCAATACTTCATAAATGCGATTCGGGCTTGCTGCGAACTCAACCTCCTGATGAATAGCTAAGGAATCGCCTAATTGCTTGTCCTTCCCCATCAACCATTGTGTAAGCTGCTCTATAGTCATGCTTTTCAACATATCAGCGTGATCGTGAATAGCATGATGCCACATCTTCGCCTCTACTTCGTACCGGTTTTCCTCTTCTACTTTGAACCCGAAATCGCAAGATAAAGTTGTCATTGTCTTCCATCTTCCCATAAGCTTTTTTATGAAATGCAATTATTAATGCATGGCCTTAACTGACCAAGGATCTATACCAGGATCTCCACCCTCAGCCAACGTTTGAAGTCTAGTTGTATAGTGCATCCAACTCTCTGTGTGGGAAGCGACTTCTTCGACCGGCAAATCGTAGTGAGTTAATAGCAGAACCGTACCTTTGTCTTTAGCTGTGAATGTAAATTCGAGCGTGCTTGAACCAGGTGGAACCACCTTGGATTTCTCCCAGCCCCATGTCATAACGATTTTCTCGTTAGGAATAATCTCTTTGTACTCCCCCATCGCAATATCCGATCCATTCACATCGATCCGATATTTCCCTCAGATGCTTGGCTCGAGCAGAATATGTCTGCCCATCCAACGAACCATCTTCTCAGGGTCGGTAAAAAAGGAGAATAAGATCTCCGGACGGCAATCGATAAACATCTCTTTCCTAATCGTGTCACTGGTCTGATTCAATTGATTCACGGTTACGCTGTCTCCTCTCTTCTTCTTCTTCTGCGGCTTCCTTCAATAGCAGTAGACTATCATCCCAGAAACGGTCAATGTACGCTTTCAGATCAGCAAATCGATCAAAGGTCCTTTCCCGATGAAAGTCACCTATCAATTTGATGATGAGCATCAAGGTACATTGGCACAAATTCGTGTTGAAGGAACCTCTGAAGGCTTCTATAAGAGGTGATCTGAAGCGGCTTAAGTCGATTTTGGAAAAATAAATATCATATCGAAAGGGAGTTTACTTTATGCCCATACCTCGTCCTGATGAAGAGATCAAACAATTTTTTGCTGCTGTCATGCCCGGCAAACCGATGAAGGAATATGTAACCATACCCGAGCAATGGCATGAAGCGCCTGATACAATTACCGCGTGGATCGAAAAGTCTTTGCAATGGGTCGCAGCCATGCCGGAGAAAGTTCCTGCGAAGAAGAAACCGAGCACGAAGAAAAAGAAAGACGTATAGTTAGCTGTACGATTCTGACATACCAAAGACCATCCACTTCAAACTTCAAACCTGGATGGTTTTTTTGATTAATCACTCTTTGCAACCATTTGAATTACCGCTTATAAGGATAGTAGAGCGTTACGTTCGATCGCACCAGGCATTTTTTCCATCCAATCATTCTTTATCATGAGTTCTGCGCCATCGTCTGAATAGGGTCCAATTTCACCGGTAAGCCGAAGATATACAGTTGTCAAATCCCTCCTCATGCTTGCTGCAAGAAAAGCTCCATAGTTCCCCATTCCTACCGCTGCAAGAAAGACCGTATGGTAGAGCATTAGCTTATCGGAAAATGGGAGACCTTAGAATTCGAAACTTCTGTTTCCCAAGTCGTTGGTGCCGGCAGCTGGTCATCGCGCAATAAAGCACTGAATACTTCGACATGCTTCGAGGAGATATCTCTGCCGCGCACGATATATGCAATGACATCTTTGTTTTCAGCAACTTGAGAAAAAGCTAACATCAATGCTTGACCTATGCTGTTTTTCATAATATTCAAATAAAGGTTCGTGATTTCTACGGCATTTAAGGGCCTGCGATCGCCAAACAGTCCATTTAACCAACTTTCTTTGTGTACAAACTCAACTGAATCCGGATAGGGTATGAAAGGACTCCTAGTGAGAATTCCTTTAGATTGAAGAATAGCCGTAGATTTCTCTAGCAACTCAGCCGCTGTCTTCAGATTTTGATTATGAAATGCACGTATATCCTGTCTTGAACTGCTTGCTAATGCCATTCCATAGGAAACTGTACCAGCAATGCCCATATGTCTTAGATAGAGAAGCATATAGCCATCAGAAAATAGTCTTGGTGCATTCAGGTTGACATCCTTCTCGGTGAAGGCAAGAGGGGTCGGGAACTCTTCTTCTTTAAATAGTTTGTTAGTAAATTCCAAATGTTCAATTGTTAATCCAAGTGCAAATTCAATGATTGGTCTTACTTCATTATCCTCAACCGTATTCAAGAAATGTTTAAGTACGCAATTAACCATACTGTCACTAAAACAACCTCCCCATAGGGGCGCAATATCACCAGAAGTTAGTTGAATATGATCTGACTTCTTTTCCAAATTCCTTTCATCTTGACTCAATGTAATGCCCCCTAAGATATGATTTGCGCTATGATTAGAATTCCATAAATACCAACTTCTATGTATAAGAAAAAGCCTACCGAATTATTCGGTAAGCTTCCTATCAAGATTGTACTTATCTAGTGCAGTCCCTCTAACGCAACTTCTTGTTTCACAACCTCATTTGGCTGCGCCTTATTACGGCGAAGGAACAAGCCTAAGAATATTCCACAGATAGCAACAATTAGCATCACGTGGAAAGTCTGGCCGAACGCTTCAGGCGCTACAGCAAGCATTGCCTTTTGCATATCAGTAGGACTGTTTATGGGAATGTTTTTCGCAGCAATGGATGAGTTCACGCGCGAGGAGAGAATTGTCACCAACGTAGCGACAGCGAAAGAATTGATAACTTGCTGCATCGCACTAGTTAAAGAAGTAACTCGGCTCACCAAATCATGCGGAGCTTTCTTAATTAGATGCGAATTAAGCGGCATCATCATAAGTCCCATTCCCGAACCAGCCATAATAAGCGGTAAAATTAAGTCATGCCCCTCTGTCGTTAGACTGACATGCGAATATTGAAAGATTGCGCCGGAAACAAGACTGAGTCCAACGACTACCAACCAGCGAACACCGATTTTATCAAATAAGTAACCGCCAATCGGCATCATGACGGCCGAAGCTAACGCTTGCGGGAATAACGTCATCCCCGTGTCGAAAGCACCGTACCCGCGGGCTTGCTGAAGAAATTGCGGAAGCAGGAAAATAGCCCCGAACAAGCAGAATTGCAGTACCCACTGTACGAAAATACCGAAGGAAAAATCAACAGACTTGAACACTCTCAACTCAAGCAGAGGGAGTTTGGAATTCAGTTCCACAATGATAAAGGCGATCAATGCGACAGCTCCAATGATGATGCCCCAAAGCGTTTTATCAGAAGTCCAGCTCTCAGCACCTTGTGTGATCCCATACGATAAGGATGCAAAGGCAATGGGCCCAAGAATCATACCCGGCAAATCAAAACCAGCTACCTTCTTACGTGCGACAGCCGGCAGTTTCCATAATCCAAAGATAAAGCTGAAAATACCAACAGGAAGATTAATTAAGAAAATCCAATGCCAGGAATGATACTCAACCAACCATCCTGATAAGATTGGCCCAATGGCAGGCGCCAGCAAAATGGGTACACCCAGCATCCCCATTACTTGACCAATTTTGTTCGGAGGACTAAGCCGGAATACATAGGCCATAGCAACAGGCATAACGAATCCGCCGCCTAAACCTTGAAGGATACGGAAAACAATCAACCACTCCGCGCTGTTCGGCGTAGCACATAAGACCGACGCAACGGTGAAAAGAATAACAGAGGTAAGAAATACGTTCTTCGCCCCAAATCGATCGGATAGCCATCCCGCGAGTGGAATGACTGCCGCTGTCGCCAGCATATAACCTGTTACGGTCCACTGAATGGTCGGTAAATCCGTTTTAAAATCGACGACCAGCTTCGACAATGCCACATTCATCGCGGTCGTATCGAGGATAACCATAAATATACCCGAAATGATGGCGATGAGCGGTACCAAAATACTCGAAATCTTAAATTCCGGCTCCGCTTCGCCAGAAGTTATTGGTTGACTCATGCCCATGTTCCTCCTTCACAATATCTATTCCATCGTGCTACAATAGTAACGGACAATTGTCCGCAACATCATATTACGGACAATTGTCCGGAATGTCAATTATTTCTTTTGTTAAGATTGTTCTTATAGGAGGAACATGCATGAAACATCCAGATACCAATGAGAATTCATTATATAGCCAAGATATGAATGCTATTCCACCTTGCGGTCGACGGGAAGAACGTGATTCAGAATATCGCAGGCGTATTCTCACGTCTGCCAGAAGCCTATTCGAAACCAATCAAATTGAATCCGTTACCATGCATCAGATTGCCAAAGAATCGGGTGTGGGACAAGGTACTCTTTATCGCCGTTACGCCCATATTGGCGAGGTATGCAGCGATCTACTTCGTTCAACAACAGCCCAGTTTCTCGCTTCTCTTGAAGATAATCTCGCGGATCTCGGTCCCGAAGCAACAGCAATGAACCAATTGTCGGACACGATCATTCGAATCATTGATTTCGTGGACGATAAAGCCGATTTACTTTCCGTCATCAACACCATGTACACCGAAAAACGAAGCTTTTATTTACACAAAAAACCCATTTATATCCGTCTTCACAACATTGTCGCTCCTCTGGTCACTCGTGCTGTTCAACAAGGGGAGATTGGACAGATCGATGTCACTTTGACAGTTAACACCATACTTGCCTCCCTAACGCCAGAACAGTACTTGTACCATAGAGAAATTCTGGGCTATAGCAAACAGCAATTTGTGGAAGGCATTTGCCGACTCTTCGTGAAAGGAATATGAGCGCATGAGAATAGATATGAATCCTAGCCAGCTCACCTTCTGGAAGAAATATATAGCTAAAGCGAAGCTTGATTTATCCTACGCCGCCTATACCAAGGTACAGAAATCCTGGAATGATGAGAACGCTTCCTGTCCGTTTAATCGCTTGTATTTTATTATCGAGGGAGAAGGCTTTGTCAAAGTTGGTGAGCATACTTATTATCCGAAACCAGGTGAACTGTATCTGCTTCCAGCGGGGAGTGATCAAGCTTATGGAACCATAAGTGATCATACTTTCGGGAAATATTGGTGTCATTTCACGGCCAAAATCGGGGATTTGGATCTGTTTCAGATTTTACAAACATCCGCTTTCATTACGATTAAAGATCCAGAAGCTTTACAAAGAAAATTCGAACAACTGATAGCTTATACTCAAAGTGAAGAGTTAACTTCCGCTTTTAGAGTCAATGCGATTATCTGTGAATTCATTGCGGATTTCATTGAACAAAGTGAAACCGTCAAGCTTAATCTGGCCTCTACCCCTACTTACGAGAAAATGAATAGTGTGCTGAACTATATGGAACAGCATATTGCGGACAACGTATCCGTAGATACCTTATCCCAAATTGCGCACTATCACCCTAACTACTTTATTAATGCTTTTAAACAATTTACGGGTTATTCACCGATTCAATATATGAACCATTTACGCTCGGAAAAAGCTAAGGATTTACTCATGATGACGGAATTAAATGTTTCACAGATCGCCGATTCGCTCGGAATGGAATTATCGTACTTCTCCCGTATGTTCCGAGAACAGACCGGTTTTACCCCCACTTCTTTCCGTGATTTGAAACCAAAAATAATCGATTATACCGAACTGTGATTACAAGAATTGCGGGAATAACGCAAAGAGGGCAAACGTTAATTTGCCCTTTTTCTCAACCTATTTTACGGATAAAAAGCATTGGTCTTTGTCGTTGTCGGGCACCAGCGGGAATTAAGCAGAAACTTAATGAGCGAATTCTTTGCCCGCTCCGTACCGATATAGTGCAGAGTTTCTGCAGCATGCGCACGAACATATCTGTTCTCATCATCCAATGCGATTTCCAACTGAGGCACAGCGGCTTCCGCTTGAGAGCCTAATCGTGACAAGGACAAACTTGCCATGAAGCGAACCTGCGCGTTCTCATCTTGCAGGCATTTACCTAAGCTAGATACGATGTCATTCAGAGGTGTCTCCATGAAACCAAGTGCATCTACTACAGCGCAGCGAACACGATCAGCAGGATGTTCGAGCAGCTTTATCAAGGTAGGAACGGCTTCTGCCGCTAACTCTCTTAATTCACCAAGAGCAAAGACCGCGTGTGTCACGATTTCAATATTCTCATGATGCAAAGCTGCCATTAACCCGTTAACGGCCTCACTACCTGAAACCGATAATCCATAAGCGGAAATTCGCGATACATGGGTATTCTCGCTCTTTAATCCTTCTAGCAAAGCGTCCACACCCTGCTGCCCTCTTCGTGCCAGATCATAAGCCGCATTGATGGCCAGCGGTTCAAAACCATCCAACTTAGCGGATAACTCACTAATCTGATCTGGATCTGATGCAGCTGTTCCTGCCAGACTGCCCATTTTGCCAGACAGCCAGTTCCAAGTTTCTTCCCACATCAAATCATGCTCGGCAATTGGCAATTGTAAGTTGGCTGGCTTCCTCCATGCTGCCTCTTGATTATTCCAACTTGGTGCTTTCGGCAGCTCTGTACGCATGAATTCAAACTTCAGCATGTAGCGCGGCTCTCCTAACACATTAGGCGTGGAACGATGCCAAATATCATAATGGATCAACGCAAAAGTACCCGCCTCGCCGCTTGCTAAGACTTCCCCTTCTTGCTCACTCGATTCAAAGGTCCGAGTCTGATAATTTTGCGTACCTGGCATAACACCTGTTGGTCCTAATTCCACTGGCGTATCCTGTGGGAAATACATAATCATTGCCCAATTCGGGTGATGATTTCGCATTCTATCATAGCCCCAATAGCTGTCTTTGTGCCAGCCTCCAGCTGTTGCGGAAGCATTGAAATGCCCATGTCTATGTGCGTGCATCATATAGTTCTGGCCTAATACACTTGTTAAAGCACCTGTCACAACAGGGTGATCGAATACTTTTTGCAGCTCACGAATGCGGGGTAATAAATTATTGCCGGGGTTCCCCTCTTCCGCATAGACCGTGTTTAATTGTGCTAAAAGATTACTGTGAAACTCACTCGAAAAGTCGGTTTTGAGTATTAAACATCCATTTGTAATAAATTCTCTCATTTGCTCATCTGTCAATAATAATGGTGTGTTTTCCTGCATGGCTGGCAGCCTCCTTGGCTTTGAATGAATGCGGTAACAATGACCTTATTATAAGAAAGATGTCTCGGACTAAAAATAGACGATCTTAATCAGAGCTAGCACAAAACTAAGATGGAAGGTTAGCGATTCTATTAGTCAGCCCCGTACTTACCTAATCTACGCTTTCTGTTCATGACTTTAATCTCTTCTATATCCCCCATTATTTTAGTCTTGTGCTAACATGCGTTTTGGCAGGAAATTCGCGAAGTAGCTGAAGGCAAACTGACCAAGGCAGAGGTACTGGGCCATCAGGAATTCAGCATTAACCGTATCGGACCGAGCTTGTAGATCCAGGAACTTTGCAGATGTCAGCCTGCCGGAGGTTAGGCACTTTTTCTACCTACAATACGGCAGGCATCACATAAGCATACACAGCAATAAAGTGGCAGCTGCTTCCCGCAAGCACGAACAAATGCCAAATAGCATGATGATATCTTAACCTTCGCCATAGAAAGAACGGCACGCCAAAGCTGTAAAAGGCAACCCCAAACATCAACCAAACTAGAGCCATAGAGGGAAGAAGTTCGCTTAGCGGCCCTATTAATGAAACCATGAAGCCGCCCATCAACAAATACATAAGAAGGCCCCAAGGCATAAACCGCTTAATGATCAAATGAACATAGCGGACGCCTCCCAATGCTAGAACCCATATCAACAGCAGCAGAGTGTAACCTAGTGTTCCTTGCAAGGTAATAAGCAGGAATGGCGTATACGAACCCGCAATGGCAATAAAGATAGCCGCATGGTCCATGACTTCAAAGCGTTGGCCCCACTTCTTCGAGCGTGAGCAATGCAGCAGGGTCGAGGACAAATATAGCAAGCAAAAAGATAACCCATAAATCGTATTACTCACGTTATAGGCTAGATCTTCGAAGAGAACGGAACGTTGTAAAAGTAAAAAAAGACCGAAGGCACTTAACGCGGCGCCCAAGCCGTGGCTTAATGCGTTTAGCCGTTCTTCCCTCATAGCTATTCGATCCTCCATATCTAGGCTCACTCCTTTCTGCTTAACCCCTAGTTTTTCCTAATGAGAAGCCTAGTATGTAATCACTCTGCCTTGTTCATGAGAACAAAAAAAAAAATGGATCCCGGCATCAAGACCGAGATCCATTTTATTTATTTTTCATCGCCTCTTTAAATAAACAGCAAGCTCATATCTATGGGTATATACAAGCAATAGAAAATTCCCTAACCATACCCAAAGGATTGCATCCGAATAATCCCTCATATACAAATAGGCACCTAACAGTAGGAAACCGACTACGACTTGCAAACCGTCTGCTTCAGTGGATGTTGACTTTCCTCTGTTGATCACCTTGATTGCACTCAGTAAAATAGCCAAGACCACGGCAAAAGCAAGAGAAGCTTCAAAGCTGGATAAAGCACTCCATACGCCGAAGGTCACAGCGATTGCTTTGCCTCCCTTCCCCTTAAGGAAAGGAGAAAAGGCATGCCCGATAATCGGAGCCAGTGAGATGGAAATGATGGAGTACCCTTGAACTTTTTCATACCCCAATATAAAAAGAAGAATAAGGTATCCTTTTAAAAAGTCGAGAATAATACCAACAACACCAAGCTTATATCCTGCTGCCTTCCACAGATTTAAAGCCCCCGGATTCCCGTCACCAACCGTCTTCAAGTTTTTTTTAGCGATAAGGCCAAGCCAGTAAGAAAACATGAAAGATCCTGATAGAAAGGCACAAACCGTCCAAACGATGGTCATTGCCCCCTCCTGCTGCCTACCTTGACGTGCCGTCCTTTCCATGACACATGTCCAAGGAATACGACCTGATAAACGGAATACAGCATGACATAGATGAAAAATATCGTTGAAAGAACATGCAAAACGGGCATGACAATTCCAAACACACCCACATGTTTGACCAAATAAAACAGCTGTATCATGTATAAAAGATATCCGATGAATAGTGGCAGTGCCCACGAAGTGTTGATAAATAAGAAGAAAGTTTCGGAAGCAATTAGCCCAACAACCCAAATAGCAACAAAGAGGATCGTCCCCGGACTTAACGTTGACGTGCTAAGGACTGCCCCTTTTCCGAAGCCTTGAACCTCGCTCTTGATCCCTTGTGGATACATACGAAAAGAAACCAAACCTCGCCCGATAAAATTCGTCACTTGAATTCCGGCGTGCCGATAGGCGGCCCCAAGGTTCAAATCATCCAACATCTCCGATTTGATGCTTTGATGTCCCTTAATTTTCTCATAATCTTCCCTAGTCGTTAGGATGCAGGAGCCATATAGACCTTTTTTCGGATTTTTCTTTTCAAAAGGGGACGTAAAAGCGAATACACCCAGCACATTAAAGATTAGCGCCAGTCTTTCAACAAACTTCTCCGTATAATGAAAGGGAACGACAGAAATGACGCCTCCCGCTTTTTTTCTCGCCTTAACCAATGCCTCCAGCGCACGTGGAACTAAGCGAATATCCGCATCAAGAAAAGCAATTAGATCACCTGTAGCATGCAAATATCCATTCCATACTGCCCAGTTTTTACCTGTCCATCCTTGTGGAAGACTCGTGTTGCTAATCACAGTAACCCCGTAGCTTTCAGCAATTTCCTTCGTATCGTCCTCCGAAAAATCATCCACAACGATAATTTCAAAGGGTTCCAGGGTTTGGACCTTCAGTGCGTGGAGGAGATAAGGCAAATTGCATGCTTCATTCCTTGCAGGGATTATAATAGACAGCTTCACATTTTTCGGAACTGGTTCCTGACTGACGGTGATCACATTTTTTCTAAATAACAAGAACCCACATAGACTTCCGATGACAAATAAGACGAATATCGCCACCCTCGAACCTCCTCCTTCGATTCCCTCATAACGGATGGATGAAAATGCTGCCACTACAATATGGAGAACAGGTTGTATTCATCTATATGAACTTAGGGGTGATTTTAAGCCAATTTCGCGAGTAACTACATGCAGAAAGTGAAGCAAATCACCATTCTCAGCCAATAGATACTCTCTCCTTACCTTCATTATCTACCGCTGCTGTTGCTAGTCAAGCGAACTTTTCCGCAATTGTGTTATAATGTTCAATATCAAATTATTGGAGGCACAATGGCATATGAAAATATATGTTATCCTCTCCTTCGATGGCGAAGGAATGGAAAATGTTTATGTTGGCGCAGATGAGGAGAAAGCCCTTTCTCTCAAGCCGACTGACTTTGAAAACTGCGAGGCCCTTTTCGTAGAGATATGGGAAGACGGCGAGAAAACCGACGATTACCGCTTAGAATAACTAGCTATACATACTTTTAACAAATCATAGAAAGGCGGACAACCCATGGTCCATGCGTTTACCATCCAGCCCCTTACGTATAACACATTCGATGACGAGACCGAGCAGCTCGAACAATGTAAAGAGTGGGGCTTGCTTTCCGAGAAAGCAGCGAAAACAAAGGCATTCTTCTACAAGGGGAACGGCATGAATCTGCCATGCGGCATTGTTGGTTATGTGGATAAAATGACCGCTGTCATTGAATTCGACAACAAACAGCTGCACTGCATCCACCCCTCTTACCTGAAAGAAATGCAAGCTGCCAATTACAGCCAGAGAGGTGCAGGATCCGCTGACGCCACAGAGGCGGAGGTTTTAGAGCTTGAAGCTTTAAATGAGGATGCCCCAGCTACCGTAGAAGCTAAAGTAGAAGTCAATGAGGAAGTTAATGGGGAAGCTAGTGTTGTGGACGTTAAAAAGGTCCCCAAAGAGCCGAAAAAAGAGAAGGCCAAAAAAGAAAAAACTCCAAAGCTTCAACTTCCCGAAGATAAGGTGAAAATGATCGCTACAGTAAAAGAATTTACAACTGTCCCGAACAATTTCTCGGATACGGAAGATGAAGTCGTTATCTACGAAGCTGTTTCCATGACAGAACCGGAGATGGAAATCGGCGAAGCCTGGTCCAGCCACAGTGCCACACTTAAGAAATTGGAGCTAGAAATCGGGGACAAGCTCTCGTTCGAATGTAAAATTGTAGCAAAGAAGCTCTCCAAACATCCGGTACCTTACAAAATCAACAATCCTGCTAAGTTACAGAAGGTAACATCTTGAATTGATTTTGAAAACATGTAAAGTTGTACTTTGTACATTACCGATGCATCAAACCTCACATCAAATATTTACTTAATTTGTAATATAAAGTATTTATTTATCTAGACAAACAAAGAAAAAGCACCTAT
>NZ_AUGY01000110.1 GCF_000422905.1 Paenibacillus alginolyticus DSM 5050 = NBRC 15375 | reverse complement strand
ATCGGGCACAGGTTGGGGATTATATAAAGCGTCATTTGACGTATGCTGGGGCTGAGAATGAGATCTTCTCGGATGGAGCGATTGAGGATATTTATCGGTTTTCTAGCGGCTCAGCTAGACTCGTCAATAAAGTTTGTACACACAGTTTAATCTACGGCGCCCAGAATGGGCATCGCATCATCGACGATCATATGGTCAAACGCGTCATCCAGGGAGAATGTTCTTGATTCTCCCTTTTTTTAAACCATCGACTGGACAGCTTGTCCGTCAGGTTTAGGACAGCATACGCCGTCAATTGGCGGACAGTATGGTTTAGCAGTAACAGTGTACACATAGCTGATTGATATATTATTTGGGGTTGGACGTATAGAAGAAGCCATGGAAACCATTTCTCCGTTCACTTCCCATGCAGCTAAACTTCCTTTATTAATCATTCTTGCAGCTCTTTTATCTGCTTCTTCTACACTTATAGGTTGGTTAGTTTCATAACAAAAATGATACACCCACTCTTTAATAATGGGATGATCATTTTCTATAACTTTCCGAAGATTTCCATTCGAATTTGCTTTTTTCTTAATTTTCTCTAGTTGATAAATTCTTTGATTCCTTAGAACATTTGCTTGAATTCCTTTAACGTTAGAAATATATATAGCTAGTTCAGCAGTTAATTTCTTTTCACCTATAAAGCCTGGTATATCTCGGTTTGCGGCAATCAAATTTTCTCCTATTTCGTGAATTTCCTTTGATGAAAAAGAAACCGATTTTGATAAAATAATTTCACTAGGATGTGTTTGTAGAAAGACCAACCCGATGTCGTTATCTTTTAATACAGCAGCCATAAAAAAAGGAAGTTCATCTTTTTCACTTAAAGACTGTAAGACACCTAATACTAAATTGTTCTCTGCTTCAAATTGTACTAAAAAAGAGATAACATCATTCTTAAATAATGTAAGATCATCATACTTGATAAGTCTAATCAAACAAACCATCTCCCTTCCCGTTTGTAATTCCCATTCTAATGCATCTACATGATAAATAATATGAGTCGTATTCATATATTAAAATTAAAAAAACCGCCTTATACGCGGTTTGTACTGTAATAATAATGTCCTGTCTTCTGATAATCTCATTAACGCAATCACGAGCTTACAAAAAATAAATTTTAATTCAAATAAGGTGTTACAAGCTTCCTTACACGCTCAATGCCTTCCCACATATCGCCAGGTCCGTCATATACAAGAGTTAAAGGTCCTTCATATCCAGCTTGCTTGGCAATTTCCAAACAGCGAATAAACTCAGCTTCGTCCGGATATCCATCCGCATTCGTTTGTGCTTTGGCATGGATTGATTCACTGTGCGGAATCGTTTTGACAAGTTCACCATATTTCTCGCTACCTTTGAAATTTCCAAAATCCGAGGTTAACCCAAGAAGCTCCCCGCAACCTTCCAATAAAGCAAGGCAATTATCCGCGATTGAGGTTAGAGAATGAAAGTTTTCAGTGACCACGCGCACTCCTTTTGTAGCAGCATAGGAACTTAGTTCTCGAAGTGCATCAACAGATCTTTGCAAAGCTTCTTGATCCATAGGCTCCGCATCCCCGGCTATCACACGGACCCTTTCAGCTCCCACTCGTGCAGCTATATCGATCCAGCTTTTGATCCACAAGATGTCCGATTGTCTGCGCAAATCATCCGAACTGGAAATATCACCGTATTCAATCAACAGCGAGTAAAATTGGAGACCTGCTTCCTTGAATGCGTGTTTCAAACCTTGCAAATAGGCATCATTTGTTTCCGGAAAATGAAAATGACACACTTCCAGCGATCGAAAGCCTTTCTTCGCAAGCACCGCCGGTAATTCAAGCAAAGAAAGGAGTTCTGGCTGGTCTTGAGTAGCCGTTATTTGAGTGCGTGCAATTTCATCCCAGCGGGTCCAACGCAATGGTCCCAGATTTCGATGTAAGCTCCAACTCGTTAATGATAAAAATGGCATACTTTCCACCCTTTCAGCCCTACTGTTTGGTAGTATCTTATCAGAGCGCTGCGGTGATCACAATAAACGAAATCACACATATATCTCTTATTGTGCTGTTTTTAATTTGCTGAATACCTTCAACTTTCATTCATCCGTACAAAGAAAGAGGAACTGGCCACACAGCCAGCTCCTCACTTGATCAGATAGATAAGGATAGTTATTACAGCATATGGGGAAATAAAGATTAAGATTCTGCTTATTAATCTGTTTCTCTCATTTCTGTCTTTGGCATTTTCTGAATGATAATTTGCTCTTATTCTATCGCCACTTAATAGAGCCCCAGAGAAGTGTATTTTTCACCATTTCACTCCCCATTATTATGCTGCGGCAAATGGTTATCATTTATCTTGGAATACGGTCAATAAACTTTTCAATTGATCCATCAAAAGGAAACGATTTTTTACTAACAAGTTCCTTTAAGCCTATTAATTCTTGTTTAGCTTTATGAATTAAAGTGTCTGGATAAGCAAATTTAATTGAATTGCTCTCAAATTCATCTTCGTCGACTACCTTCCAATTACCGTTTCTTTGTACATAATCCAGGTCTAAATCTACAAAAGAAACAACGTTTCCTTCAATCTTTGCTGGTTGATTAATATTGCAATAAAATTGTTGGATGTTACCGCCAACGACATCGGCACTAACCGTAAACCATGAATGAAATGAGAAATATTCAATCGTCCAAGCCTCTATGGTAAATACTTTTTGCTTCGTGTAATGATTTAATTTTCTTCCGTAATTGCCTAGGACAAAAATGTGTGAATCCGTCTTTTCTAATAAAGTTGTGTTCCACTCATAATGTAGGTGGTCTCCGTATTTTAAAGCCTGAATTGTTATCAGATTGTCCATTGATTCATCCTTATGGTTCGAATTAATCTTATAATTCCTTTGTCATAAATACACTATTAGGGTCCTCTATGTAATCCGAAAACGGCTGGCAATATTGAAACCCAAAACTTATATACAGTCGTCTAGCTGGTTCGAAAGCTTCCATTGAGCCCGTTTCCAAACTTACCCGTTGGTACCCACGTCTCTTGGCTTCTTCAATTATGTGCTCAAGGATTCGTTTGGCAACGCCTTTTCTTTGATGCGAAGAAGAAGTTCGCATTGATTTTATTTCGCCGTGTTGACGATCAAGTTCCTTCATTGCCCCGCAACCCACTAATTCATCTTGTTCCCATCCACTCCAGAAAGTAATTTCTGGTTTTTTCAAATTATCCAGGTCCAGTGCATGCGTACTTTCTGGCGGAGAGAGAGATGCCATGTCCTGCAAATGTTCTCCAATTAATGCAACCACTTTAGGTCCAGTTAAATCATCTATTTTAATATCCATTCAAAACACTCCTAAGTTTCTTTTTTTAATCACTATAATACGTTTTAATATATTCATTTTCAACTATACAATAGGAATCACTCTCTAGGCGGAACGATCTTTCATTCTGGCGAACCTTTTTGAAATCTTCCTTTACAATGAAAAAACCAGCAACATTAGGTTGCTGGTTTTACTTAAAATATTCTGCAGACAGACAATACTGTCTTAGTTACTAATGAATTCCTGTACCCATTCGCCGTTATAATAGGCAACTCCAATTTGAGTGAAGTTGGGGCTTAGAATGTTTTGACGATGACCTGTGCTGTTCATCCAAGCTGTCATGACAGCTTCAGGCGTTTGTTGACCTTTCGCAATGTTCTCACCTGCGTAGGAATAGCGAATGCCGTATTTGCTCATCATATCAAATGGAGACCCGTAGGTCGGCGAGGTATGATCGAAATAGCCGTTATTGTACATATCTTTTGCTTTGTCCAAAGCCATAGCGGTTAGTGCACTGTTACTGGCTAAAGGACGAAGTCCAGCCTTTGCTCGTTCCTGGTTAACGATGTTAACCACTTGGCTAGCAAAAGTTGATTGGGATGGCACAGTCGTAACAGGCGTTTTGGTACCTGCATTGGCGCTTGTGCTGCCAGGAATGTTGAGGCTCATACCAGACCAGATCACGTTCGGATTGGCAACCTGAGGATTCGTCTTAATCAACGAAGAAAGGCTAACGCCATACTTCTTGGATATTAACCACATCGTATCATTGCCCGATACCGTGTGAGTTGCTGGTGCGGCCATTGCCGCGCTCGCCCCAACGAGGATGCTCAATCCAATTGCGCCGGTAACCACAAGCTTTTTGTAACGTTTCAAAATAAACCTCTCCTTTTTGCGGCCTGCGAGGTTAGCTGTCGGATTCGGGTCAAAGAGTAATCACCCGGCCGCAGATAGCGGCTTCACCCCAATTAATGGGTCCCCCGTGCTTCATAGAAAGCTTCGGCCTTCTGAGTTATTTGATCCACATGAATCTTATAAATTGTAACATGTGAAATCATGGAGAACATGACTCAAAATTTTCCAACAATATTTTGTAAGCGATATCAGCCGTTTCGAAGCTGCAATAACAAGATTGAAAAAGAAGGATGAAACCCAATCAAACTCCTCCTTTTTCTAATTAGTCCTGCTTCCTATTTTAGAAACAATTCCATTAGCTTGCCGCCTGCATAAATACCAACAATACCTAGAATACCCGACAATACAGGCGGTGCGGGCAAAGGCAGCTTCAACACTTTGAATAAAATACCAATAATAAAACCTGCTCCTAATGACAGCAGAAGTTCCTTCATTCTTTAGACACCTCGATTGTTAGACTGCATCTTTAAAATCGTAAATATCGAGCCACACCGCTTCCGCACGATCCATATCCGATAATAACAAACCGTCGGGTAGGTACAGTCACATTTGTCTTATGCAAACAGCATGCATTCGACTATCGTCTGTCCTATACCGTGTTCGTTCTCAATAATTTGCTTCAAAAGACTGTCATTTATTACTACAATCGGAACTGAAAATAACCCTTTATATCTTTGCTTAACTTGTAAACAAAAAAACTCTTATTATTTTAGTCGATTGCTTAGGAAAGTCACCCAACCACTCGTTAGCGGAACGTAGACGCGTTATTTCGGGAAAACTGCTCAAAAAATCGATTGAGAGGAACGTGAGGGCGCTATTTGATCATTTAGCACGATCCGAATGCGAAAAACCGCGAAATAACGCCTCGTCGTTCCTCTTTCTTATGGTTTCGGGGTGTTTTCAGACAATAGAGAATCGACGTTCCCTCTCGGCAAATTCGGGTTACTTCCAGTATGGGTAGAAAGGCAAAACATCCCAAAATGGCTTTGAGACAGCCCCTTCCTTTTTTGAAATACTACTTCCTTACCTCCTTTCTCCTTTAACCGTATTCGGCGATCATATTTTTACTTTCATTCATGAATATTGTCAACACCGATGATTCTTTAGTTTAGGAACTCGGCTTTATATATATGTCTTTGAATATCCTATAAGGATTGTTATAATAGGTCTGGTTTAAAGGGTTTCTCTATCATTAGTTTTATTAAGGAGTTTGTCTAAATGACTAGTTTCAAGTTATATTTCAAATTTGTTAAGCCGTATTGGAAACTTGTTCTTATCACCATTCTCATTGGTATGGTCAAATTCGCAATTCCCTTAACCTTACCTTTACTTATGAAATATATCATCGATGATTTGTTATTGAGTACTATTTCAATAGCAGAAAAGACGCAAAAGCTGATTGAGGTGATGATATTTGCTTTTGTACTTTTTGTTATTATAAGGGCTCCAATTGAATACCTTCGACAGTATTTTGCACAATTAACAACGAGCCGTATTCTGTACGATTTACGCAATCAGCTTTATGCTCATATTCAAAAGCTATCCTTGCGTTATTATCAGAATCATAGAACAGGCGAAATTATTTCTCGAATGATAAATGATGCTGAACAAACGAAAAGTATCGTTGAAACAGGATTAATGAATGTGTGGCTCGATTTATTCACCCTTTCAATCGCTATCGCATTTATGATTCATATGGATTTTGGGCTAACCATGGTAGCTATAGCTGTATTTCCCTTATACGCTTTTTCTGTCAAAACGTTATATAAAAAGCTAAGAAACTTAACCAAATCTCGCTCTCAAGCTCTTGCGGAAATGCAAGGCTATTTACACGAGAAGGTAAATGGAATTCCAGTTATTAAAAGCTTCACTTTAGAAGATTATGAGAAAGAAAATTTCGGTCTCAGAAACAATAAATTTCTAAATCGTGCATTGGCACTGACGAAGTGGAATGCAATCACCAACTCCATTATTAATACAATAACGGATACAGCCCCTTTGTTAGTTTTAGCCTATGGAGGATATCAAGTTATTCAGGGTAACCTGACGATAGGAGCATTTGTAGCCTTTTATGCCTATTTAGATCGCTTGTACAGTCCGCTGCGGCGATTGGTCAATTCCTCAACCGAGTTAACTCAAGCAAGTGCATCATTAGATCGTGTAATTGAACTCATGAATGAACCCTACGACATTGTTGATTCTCCACAAGCAAAAATAGTTCACAAAATAAAAGGAAAAATAGAGTTTCAAGATGTTAGTTTTCGTTATGATAACACATCGGATTGGGTTTTGAATAACATTCAACTTACCATTCAACCTGGTGAAACAATTGCGTTTGTAGGAATGAGCGGCGGAGGGAAATCGTCACTTATCAGTTTGCTCCCTCGGTTTTACGATATTCAGCAAGGGAATATTCTATTGGATGATTTGAATGTTAAAGACATGACCATAAAGAGCCTGCGTTCTCATATAGGGATGGTTTTACAAGATAATATTTTGTTTAGCGGAACTGTTCGTGAAAATATACTTTTGGGTAATCCAAATGCTGCCGAAGAAGAGATGATATCTGCAGCTAAAGCAGCAAATGCACATGATTTTATTGTGAATCTGCCCAAGGGATATGATACGGAAATTGGTGAACGGGGAATGAAGTTATCTGGTGGACAGAAGCAACGGGTTGCCATTGCGAGAGTCTTTCTGAAAAATCCAAGTATATTGGTTTTGGATGAAGCTACTTCCGCGCTTGACTTAGAATCAGAACATTTAATTCAAGAATCTCTCAGTAAATTAGCGAAAAATAGGACGACTTTGATAGTTGCACATCGACTATCTACCATTACTCATGCTGATCAGATTGTTCTCATTGAAAATGGTGAAATCAAAGAAATAGGAACTCATGATCAATTAATGAAAGAAGCCGGAGCTTATTTCCGCTTGTTTAATGTGCAAAATTTAAATAGTGTCAGCGTCGAGTAACTGTAAGCTAACTTACCGGTCATAAAAGGCAGCCGATCCAATCTGGTCGGCTGCCTTCTACTTTTTATTGACTCAAATGCTTTCTATTGGCGGCTGCACAAGCAAAAGCCTACCAAGCTGAATCACCGTTTGTTCATACCACTCCTTATGCTCTCGATAATGCTTCAAACTTTGCTGCAGTTTACTAGTCTCAAACACTCCCGCTTTATCGGTCTTCTCGTCGTCGATTTCGAAGCGAAACATTAGGAAGCCCTTCTCGTGGGGAAAATTGCTCCATTTTCATTTAACCACTTCTTCATTTAGAGCGAACAATTTCACCGCAAACACTTCAAAGTATGGCGAACCGTAAGTAGCCGTGAAGTCTAACCGGATTCGAGATACGTCTTTCGCATCCACCTTATGCTTATTTAACGTGAGATAATTCCCACTGACCTGAATTTCCCTCTCGGTTCCGTCTCCAAAGATTAATATAACAGCATATTCCTTAATTAGCGGTCCAATCGGATCCTCGAAATGTTCCAAATCCAGCTGGGAATTGAAAACAAGATGGATTTCCTCCAAATCTTTAGGTTCAGCAAAAGAGAATTCCAACCATTCACGTCCTTCTGTACGTTCAGAAATCCACCCGTTTGGCAAGCCATAGGGTCTGGAGTAACCGTTGATTACATTCATAGGTTCATACATATTTTGAGCAGGATGCAAATCCTTAAAGCAAATGCTCTTATTGAACTTCTTCAGTTTGGATGGTTCTTCCGGTCTATAATGGAAGCTGACCGCTCCTGTTATTTTCTCTTCATTACCGTACACGGCAAGGCTCGCAGAGCCTTCCAACACGATGTAAATTTTATCATCGGCAGACTTCTTGCAGCCTAAGTTCAACGTAATCCAATCGTCATGACCAGCCATAATATCCATGTTATATCTTATCAACTCATGAACAGGAATATAGTTTTCCTTCCGTTCCCCGCCATAGAGCTTCACTCGCAAGATTTCCAACCGCTCGGAATCATTCTTGACTTTGATCTTTACGCTTTCTCCAGAGTCCGTTTGAATCGGTAAAACCAAACACAACCCTTTATCCAGGGAAATGGCTTCTGTTGGATGCTCATTGACAAAGTTCCGCTGGGACGATGCCCGAACGCTTAACCCTTCAGCGAAGTAAGGGGCCAATTCTTCTTTAAGCCCTACAATCGTTTGCCCGTCTCTAAGCAGCAGTGTTTGCAGCTCTCCGATATAATCTTCACCTATCACAGCCGGGTCCACACCATATTTGACGCATAGCGAAGCAGCCGTTCCAACCGCCTGTCCCATGCATCCACACGTTGCCATTACCCTAGTTGATCCGAACGCGACATGAGTAGCACTGATATTGCGGCCAGCGAACATCAAATTAGGAATGTTACAGGAATACAAACTGCGAAAAGGAATGTTGTACAAGCCAGGCACAAAATTCCAAGCCGTAGCCGGTCCATCATCATAAATGCCCTTAGCGGCATGCAAGTCCATATACCATCCCCCAACGGAAACGGCATCTTCGAAATGAGGCTTTGTTGTGAGATCGTTCTGCGACAACATATAATCCCCGATAAATCTTCTCGATTCCCGTTTCCCCGGAATTGGACATACGTAGTCCAAGATCAATTGATCCACATCGTCGAATTGGCCGCTGTTTTTAATATAATCCCAAATCCCATATACCAATTTCCGAAGCTCCAGCGCGATATCTTCATTGTTTTTGATAATATCCAAATGACCGCCGTATTCCAGCCACCACAAACCGCCTAATCCATTGATTTTCCTGGGAATAGCTCGATGGTTTAACCCCTTCCTAATACTATCGAAAAAGCTTAATTTCGTAATATCGTAGGCAAACTCAGGTCTCTTAAACGGAACAGGATACCCCACATCACGGGCTTGGAAAAGAATCGTATCTCCCATGGTGTAATGGTCCGCCACTTCTGGAGCCAAATCTTCATTGAATTCGTGCTTCGCTTCTCTCCCCCATCTGAAGAGAGAGCCTGCTTGATAACCGACTACCCCGTCACCAGAACAATCGATATAGGTTGGGCTTTCAAAGCGAAATTTTCTTTCAGAAGCCAATTGCAGACCATCCACCCATTTGATTCTGCCGTTCTCCATCCCCGTTTCATGCACGCATGTATTCAGAAAGAGTGAAATGTTAGGCTCTCCATAGACCATATCCAGCAAGGCCATATCCGAAATCGAAAACATAAGCTTCTTGTTATATAAAGGGTTATAGTGGAAAATCTTCAGCTTAAGTTCATCCACCAACCCACCTTCGCGAGCATAATAAGATGGACTGTTTCCAAGATAAGCCGATCCGTTGATATGAACCCTAACCTCGCTGCTGGCATTCCCTCCAAGAACGGGCCGATCATTAATGAGTGAAACTTGCAACCCATGCCGTGCGGCAGCAATGGCAGCGCAAACACCAGCAATTCCCCCGCCTACAACGGTTACATCCGATTTGATAATCTCCATTTTGATAACCTCCATGATTAGATACTCTCATCATGTTAGTTCATTTCATACCCGGTTTTTTACAACATTTCGAGAAAAATTCATACGATTTTTTGCTGCTTCATTTCAATTCATACCGAGTCATTTTTATGCGATATTGCTTTGGCGTATCCCCCGTATATTCTTTGAAAAGTTTGCAAAAGTAACCTTCATTCACAATCCCTACTTCCTCGCACAATTCCAAAATGGAATAATCCTTAACCTTTAACAGCTCAAGGGACAGTTGAATTTTTTTACGATTGATGTAGCTAATCACGCCTTCGTTCATTGTTTTTTTAAATAGACTGCTGAAATACGATGGAGCCAAATTCACATCTTCCGCAATGGCTTCCAACGTTAATCGTTGCTTCAGATTTTGCTCGATAAACCGCATGGCTCTCATGATTTCTACACGATGCATAGGTTTTCCGGCCTGTAAATATTCGAAAGTGAAGTCGCAAATATAAGTGAGCTGCTCCCTGAATGTCATGAAATGGATAGGGAACTCTTCTAGTTCTGCCGCTAAAGCGCTTCCTGATTTAAATTTCGCTGCAATGTCCCTGTACAATTCACGCAGTAAAGGTGCCATGATCGACTTCTGAATTTTGTTAGCCGTGACAAAATCGTATAATGATGAAATTTTCTGCTCGAGTTCTTCCTTGGTAGCCTCCCTCTGCATCCATGCAAGTAACTCAGTCAGCTTTTGTTGAAATTCCACCTTTTTCTCATCGTCATATTGGAAACGATGTGCAGGTGTTTTGACTATTTTCACAGTCGAATAATACAAGTCCTTACTCACATTTGTGGCTTCCGTGTATGCTTTTTTGATAGATTCCCAGCCTCGGTGCGTCCCACCAAAAGCTACGGATACCGTTTGATTCAAGTATTGATTTAAATGGCTCACGATCTGGCTGCCCAGCGTCTGGCAAGCATCTTCTGTATCCATATCACTGCGGTTATTTTCCCAAGAAAGAAAACCAATAAACTGATTATCATATAAATCCGTAGCTACACCCATTCCAAAACTCATCACGGTTTCTTCAATGACATTGGCAATCGCATATTTCAAAATACTCTGGTCTGCTGCCGAATATTCATGCCGAAAGCTTTCATAATGGTTCATTTCAACAATAAAACAACAGTAGTAGGATTGAAAAAAATGAAATTGCATGCGATTTTCAAAATCTGATGCCCGATGAGATGGAATCTCACCACGGATCAGCTCGTTAAAAAATTGCTTGCGTGCTCTGTATTTATTTTCTAGGACGGAAACATGTAAAGATTGAAATTCCTCTTCCTTTTTCTTCATCTCATCCAGAACCCCGGCTGCTTTATCCAGAGCCCGCTCTACATCCGCTTCCCTCAAGGGAACTTTAACAATGTATTCCAATATGTTGGCATGAATAGCTCTCTGTGCATATTCGAAAGAAGAATAAGCTGTCAAAAGGATATATTGCGTATGGGGAAGCTGCGGTTTCAGCTGCTCGATCATGGAAATTCCGTCCATTTTCGGCATGACAATATCAGATATAAGGATATCAGGCTTAAGCCTCAGAGCCTCTTCTATTCCTTGCAACCCGCTATTGGCTTTTCCCACTAAACGGAATCGTTGATCCTTATTAGTAAGCTCACGAAAGAACAGCTCTAATCTTTGAATAATCAGATCTTCATCATCAACAATGAAACAGGTATATGTTCTCATTATCATGCATCTCCTTTCAAAAGGCTTGCCGGGAATATGGCACGTACACAAGTTTCCATCTTCGGTATGCTGATGATTTGCAGGCCATATTCTTCACCGTAATGAAGCTTTATTCGGCCATGAATATTATTCAGCCCGATTCTTTTCCTCTTTACTTCCATATCACTCGACTCAGCATTTAAAATAGACGCTATCTGTTCTGCCGGTATTCCCTCGCCATGATCAATGACTTCTACCATGACAAAGTTCCCGTTCCGATGAGCTTGAATGGTGATGGAACCTTCAATTTGCCCCCCATTATAACCATGAAAGATACTATTCTCGACCATGGGCTGCAAGAGCATTCGAAAAACCGGGAAATCCAATAAACCTTCTTCGATCTTCTCTATCAGCATGAAGTTCCGATTATAACGGATGTTCTGGATCTCGATGTAATCCGATACATTCTGTAGTTCTTGGCGCAGTGAAACTTTCTCCGAAGCGTCGGATATTCCGTATTCCAATATAGAAATAAGTGACCCGATCACCACATCCACTTTATCGATTTGCCCAAGATGTATGACATTGCTGATGGAGCCGAGCGTATTATACAGAAAATGAGGATTAATTTGCGATTGCAGCACTTGGATTTCCAGCTTTCGTTCAAGCTCGTTATGAAGCTCCGACCGGCGAATCAGCTCCACAATTTGCAGCAGCATCCGATCGAATGCTCTGGAAAGATCGCCAAACTCATCATTACGGTCAATGGAAATTGTCGTTGCTAGATCCCCTTGCTCCACCCGTTTCATTTTCGTTTTGAGCGAATACAGCGGAGTCCGTATGTATTTGGCAATAATGAAGGAAATGAATAGACTTAATATGAGACCGGCAAGCAGTAGCCAAATATAATAGGTTTCTAGTCTAGTCAAAGCCGCCGCCATACGTGATTCATCGTTAATCGAGATGATGAACCAATTGAATTTCTCCGTAGGCTGTTTCAGAATAGAAACCGGTACCCCTTCTCGGGTATGCAATTGAAAGCTTGTTCCGTTGGCTTCAAGAATTTGTTCCCCCGACTTTTCCCCGATTGAAAAAGAATGGTCTTGCACATCTAGAGGTCCTATATTTTCAGAAAACCCGGCGATGATTTTACCAGCGGCAGTAATTAGCGCGAGATTCATATGTTCTTGTTTATTAATTTTGAATAGTGTTTCCTCAATCGCTTTAAGGTCCAAATCTACCGCAATTGCCATAGGAGACGGTGAACCGTTCAAATAGCGGACCATCGTCACCGTCCAACCGGAATACTTGGATTTATAAGGTTCACTGACAATTGTTGTTCCTCTATTCTTGTCTGCCGCATCGAACAGAGGTAATCGGTCTGGCAGCGGTTCATCGAAAATTCGGGTTGGCGTGCTGCCGCCGATGATGGATAAATCATCCTTGATTAAGTAAATGTTACTGACATAATTGCTATTAAGCTCATACAGTTCCCTTAATTGTTTTTGGATCACTTCTTTATTGTTAATGTTGGCTTTCACCGATGTTTCGAACGAGAAAAGAATCGTCTGAAACGATGAAAAGTTAACCGTCAAATATTGATCGACCTTGGCTAGAATTTGTTTCGTGTAATAGGCATCATTGGTTCTTATTTCCTTTTGAACATATCGGTAGGACAATTGGCTTATCAAAATAATACAACTTAAAACAAACGCAAAACATATAAGAAATAATTTCAGAGGCAAGCTAATTCTTCTCCGCATGGGCCATCTTCCCTTTAAGTCTGTATTTATCACAAGAATAGCATAGTGTAACAAAGAGAGGGACAAAAAATTTTACATTCTTATCTGATTTATCTGGTCATTTGGAGACATTGCTCCAATTGTTCCTATCATAGCGTGCCAAACGAGGTTAAATTTCTTATATTTTAAGAATTTCTTATAAGATCTTTATCTGAATACAAAAAAGACCACTGCATGGAACGTGCAACGGTCTTCCTAAACAAATAAAAAAGAATAGAGATTAAAGCGAACCTGCAGCTTGGCTGACCAATGACTCCAGCTGACTAGAATCAAATGTTTCCCCTTTACGCAGTTTCAGTGTTTTTCTTTCAGGAGGACCATCGAACATGCCTTGGGGTAGCTCCAGTCCGACAGCATTAAAGATCGTAAAGCTGACTGCGTCTTTTGACGTCGAGATGACAGCAGCGTATTTTCCGTTTTTCAAAAAATGGGGTTTCTTATATTGCATACGTTCATGCACATCCGGTATGGCCTGATGGACAACTTCACGCAGATTTTTGGACTGTTCCCCCTGCCATGGTTCTTTTAACGCGTCAATAAAATCGGTTACTTCCTGATTCATTTTAATACTCTCCTTTTTTTAACATGTTGATGTGATCCTCTAAATCAGCTTCCATGGCCAATATTCTAGCATCTCGTGTAGAATCCATATTCTCTTTGAGCTCCCGCATCTCAATTTCAAATGCCCCGCATCCTCTTGGAAAAGGCATCCGAAGTGCCCACGCCGCTGCCTCATCTTCTGAATTCACATCGATCAGCGTATAACCGGCTATGAGCTCTTGATCTACCGGAAAAGGGCCGGCCTTTACCTCTGGCTCTCCGCCATGTAATGGATACAAAATCCTGATCCCGCTAGAACTAGGCTGAAGCTCTTCGGAAGTCAAGAGCGCTCCGGCTCTGGCCAAAGACTTGTTGTAGGCAGCCATCGCATCGTTGTGTTCCCTACTGAACTTTACACCCGCCTCCGAGTACCCTGACGCCTTGATAATCAGCATAAATCGCACAATCGTTTCCCTCCTTGTAGGAAGATGACTTGGGGCAGCAGCTAGCTGACTATCCCTTCCCTTACTATGACGACGAATGGGAAACCATGTAATCGACAAGTCTGCTAAAAAAATTATTTCGATGCTTCTGACTTACATTCAGCAGCCCGTTTCATTAAAAGCGCTTGCTCACTGGCATTATGGGTCATCGACACCGCTCGTTCAAATTCTGATCGTGCTTCATCGAACCTCCCCAGCTTCATTAGGAGATCACCGCGAACGCTAGGGAGCAGATGGTATCCCTTCAGGGAAGGTTCGACACGCAGTTCGTCGATAATTTGCAGCCCGAAGTCTGGACCAAACGCCATGGATATGGCGACCGCCCGGTTTAATTCGACGATAGGCGATGGCGTTACCCTAGAGAGCGCTTCGTAAAGGGCAGCAATGCGGATCCAATTGGTCTCAGCGGGGGTAGCCGTTTGTGCATGGCACGCAGAAATCGCAGCCTGCAGCGAGTATGGACCGAGTGTGCGTCCAAGCTTCTGGCTGCGCTCAAGCGCTGCCAATCCGCGCCGGATCAGCAAGCGGTCCCACTGCGCCCGGTTTTGGTCCATTAAAAGTACGGGTTCGCCACTTAAGCTTACCCGGGTTTTTAAACGGGAGGATTGAATCTCCAGTAAGGCAACTAGTCCGTGAACTTCCGATTCATGTGGTGCGATCTCAGCAAGGATGCGTCCCAGTCTGAGCGCCTCCTGACAAAGCAGCGGACGTATCCATTGATCCCCAGAGGTTGCTGAATACCCTTCATTGAACATCAGGTAAATCACCTCGAGTACAGCATTCAAGCGTTCATTGAGTTCTACTCCTACAGGTATCTCAAAAGGAACTTTCTCGGTGCTGAGCGTTCTCTTGGCCCGGACAATCCGCTGTGCAATCGTTGATTCGGCGGCCAGGAAAGAACGTGCGATTTCATCAGTGGTAAGCCCGCAAAGCAGGCGCAGCGTCAGGGCAACTCTAGCATCTTGTGATAACACCGGATGGCAGGTCATAAAGATCAGACGAAGGAGATCGTCACCGATCTCCCCGTCCAAATTACGATCCATTTCTTCCTCTGTATTCAAATCCATACCGTGGGCAATCTCTACATATTTCTGGTCACGTAATTTAGTCCTGCGCATATAATCGATCGCGCGCCGCTTGGCCGTCGTCATCAGCCAGGCACCCGGATTATCTGGAATGCCGATCTCCGGCCATCGTTCAAGAGCAATCACCAATGCATCCTGGGCAAGATCCTCTGCGAGACCCACATCTCGTACCATTCGAGTTAATCCTGCGATTAGCTTTGCTGATTCAATTCGCCATATTGCGTCAATGGTCCGCTGTGTATTAGACAATGTCACGCTTTTTTCTGCAGCTGAGCCTGTTTGCGAAGTGCTGCTTCTTTCTCCTGCGATTCGGTATCGTCCGTTAACTCCTCAAATTCGAATACCTGTCTGAGCTCAATCTCGCCTTGTCCATATCCGTGTGGATCCGGCATGCGCATAGCCCATTCAATCGCTTCTTCCCTGGATTTGACTTCGATCAGCGTATATCCCGCGATCATTTCTTTCGCCTCCGTGAAAGGTCCATCTATTACCTTCGGTTTGCCTCCAGGCTCCGGATAAGAAATCCGGATTCCACTTGAGCTGGGCTGCAGTCCATCGGCTGCTAGCAAAACACCTGCTTTCACCAATTCCTCGTTATACTTTTGCATAGCATCAATTAGCTCTTGGCTAGGCATATTCCCCGCCTCAGAATCTGTTGTAGCTTTAACAATCATCATAAATCTCATAGATGTATACCTCCTATTTTTAGTGAAGCTTCGTGTACCGGAGTGAAAACGTCCGAGTATATCTGTGCTTCTATATATACGACGAATCAATCTTTACTGGATCGACAACCAATATCGAGGTAACATTATATTATTTGGTTTCACTATTTTTTCGGCGGTACGAGGCAAAATTCCTGCCACCTCTAGTTATGCTTAAGGTTGCGTGTCTCCGCTATCGCCTCGACCGCGGCGGTCGTAGCTGTAGACACAGAAGTGCTTTGATAACCGATTAGCCAGCTGCACCAGCCTAACGCAACAGGCTGCCGATAATACCGGCAGCCTGCTGTTATGATGCTTTCGTTTGTTTAATTCTTGACCGCAGAGATCAAGAGGAAAATGGGACGACGGGTTTCGTCAATCATTTCTGGATACTTGTCCAATGTTTCTTGCGTTGGCTGAGGTTCGGCTAGTTTCGTAATACGGAATCCCGAGTCAATTAATGCATTCACATAGGTAGCGATAGTTCGATGATATTTGACGACATCATTGTCCAGAAATCTCGCCTGCCGTAGACCTTCTTTCTGGTAGTCGTCAACAGGCCAGTGCAATCGCTCGCCCTCCGCACCATAATACCAGTCTTGTGCAGCGAGTGCGGTAAAGATCGGATGTTCAACCGATAGAATAAAAGTTCCTCCTGATACAAGACAATGATGCACTTTACGACAAACGTCTTCGAAGTGCTCCACATAATGAAGGGCAAGCGAGCTTATCACAACGTCAAATTCCCCGGCTTCAAACTGGATATCTTCAATCGCAAGCCTCCGATACTCGATCATGGGATCGTTGTTGTTTTCTTTGGCATACGCTAACATTTTCTCGGAAAGATCTACACCGACCACTGACTGGGCCTGCTGTTCTCGTGCATATTGGCAATGCCAACCATAACCGCATCCAAGGTCAAGAACTCTTTTATCTCGCAGCGCGGGAAGCATCGCACGAAGTACAGGCCATTCCCCAGCAGCATTGAGTCCACCAATCGAGCGAGGCATCTCACTGTATTTTTTGAAGAATCCGAGCTCATCGTATTTATTCTGTTTCATATTAACTTAGACTCCTAACTTGAACTTATTTTCTCACCTTGTCAGAAGATAATCATTTTAATTTTTGAAAACGGTATCTAGAGTTTATCATTAATCTGTGTAAGTCTTTATTGATAATTTGGTTTTAATAAAATATTCCTAATAATTAATAGCTAAAATTTTCTGTGTAACTATATTCATCGATCCGGCACAAGTATACTATGTTCTTCTAAAGAGCCATCCGTAATCATTGCACTTTTGTATCGAATTGTCCAAACCGCTAATTTTTCATCATAATTCACTTCTTTAATAACAAGGATGTTAATACTTGAAATATCCTTATTTATGAGGGCTTTACGTATTACTTCGTCTTGCGACAGGTTGATTTTTCATGTTTTTGTATGTTGGAAATGGTAACCTTCGATGCTTTTCCTTGTGCTGGGTATGAGGTTGCTATGGCACCGTCAAACCATACATGAACGTACTGTCCAACCTCAGGCTCGTGAGGCATATTTGAAACCCATACTGCATCGTAGAACTCTTTTCTGGTTTGATTTATTTCTTTACTTATGGGACTAACGACTAAAGCTCTTTGATTTTCAATACTGGTAACATAACCTACAAGTTCAGTTGAACTAGATTTATTTGTTTCCTCCTCTGGAGATTGCTTAGTTTCGACTGTGTTGGTACAAGCATTAAGAAAAAGTAATGCAATAAAAAGCAAAAATAAACAAAGTTTTTTCAATTGAAAACCTCCTTACTTCATACACAATCAAAGTTACATTCATTTTAAAGGTTACACAGTTTGGGAATTGCATTTCGGTAAAAGAAAATGTTTCTCTCCCAAAACGAGAATGAGATAAAGTTCTTGTCATCGACCAGAGACAAGCGCTTTATCTCATTTTGGTGGTATCGTTCTGCATCTTACAACTTTTTAATGCGACGGAATCCAACCTACGATTTGTAAAATCGTTAATACCACCTCAATAACAATAAGAATCACAACGATCCATTCGACGAACAGCCCTCGGATGGAATGACTGATATTGGAAAAACCTTCCAAGATGTGATACAAAATGTCCGTTTTGCTTTTCAGTATTTTAAATCGATCGTTCAATTCAAAAAAATCCATCATCCCATCGTAAAATTGGCTAGCCGTACTGTTGGTCCAAGTCAAATCAGGCTTATCCAAGATCATGATATAGGCAAGGGTGTTGTACTCGTGACGTACGATTTTGGCGGTTGTTCTTGCTAACTCTTTGTTGCCAACACGAAGCTTCCCTTTTTCTAGTCGGACTATCATCATTTCAAGGTCATCATGAATTTTCCCGAGCTGTTCTTCAATTTTCTCAAGTGCTACTGATTTGGCAAGAACTGTGGCGATTAATTCAGGATAAAAGAATTCATACTTAGCTACCACTACATACTTGTCAGTCAACTCCATGCTATCGATTTCCTCGATGTGAAGGCTGTAATCGTCTGTGTATCTTTCAGCAGGCTGGAGCTCAATAGCAGGCTCGAACGTCTGGATGAATTTTAAAAATTTTGTCATCTCATCCCTGAGTGTGTGATTAACAAAGACCACACTGCCGAATGAAAACACAAGCACTTGTTGTAACGCGTCAATATCTTTATTAAGGATTGATTTAAGAATGTCGCCTCTTAGGATTAAAGGCTGTTCCCATGTGTATTTTTTAGGAATACCGCAGTGGATGGCGATTTTATTCAGATCAATTTCATTTGTAATGGCCATAGCCTTAAAAGTAATATCTTTCATTTTCACCACTCATCTGTTTTCAAAAAGTCATGCTAACTAGTCTTGACAGAAAAAGTAGGCTTCAATCCATTACAATTTCATTTCTGCTCTTCGAAATCTATAATTTCAAATTTCACATTGTTATACTTAGAAAAATCACCAACCTCGCCAGCTGCAGCATATTTTATTTCTCCATTACTTATGGTTTGTTTTTCAGCTGAAGATCCAGATTTTGATGAACCTAAGGCAGAACCAATTAAATCATTATTTTTGTCATAAAAATTTAGTTTGAAATTTATGGTATACTCTTTTTTTACCGACTCTTTCATATCATTTAAGGATAATAACCCCCATATACCCGTGTAACCACCATCCAAATATAGATCTATAATACCAAAATGGATATTTGGATACTTATTATCAGTTAGTAAATCCATGCCAGCTGGAAAATAATTCACTTTAATTTCTGTATTACGATCATTGTAATCCACAAATGCCCCCAAATTTTCGGTGATGAATCGGATAGGAACATAAACATGTCCATTGTAATTTAAAGTTGAATAATCCTTTTCCATTCCTTTAATTTCACCATTAATTTGATATCTAACTGGAAACAAGTACGCCTGGATCGTGTCCGATGCATAAACAGCTGTTGATGCTGTTACAGTGATTCCACATATTAATCCTAATAGAAATTTTTTCAAGTTCTGCACCATCCCTATCCCTTCAAAATTAACTCCTTAGTATAGACGCAGATTAAAGTAAAATGTTTCCAATTGTTTTGTGAAACTAGCAAAAACCGCGAAGCATCAAGCTTTCGCGGTTTATTTTTACAGACGAAAATAGTTATTTTTTATTGGTTAAACGGCTTACCAACATGTCATATTGATGTATCAATCCCTCAGACGGACGAATGCCAAGCTCCCTGCTGAGAAGACGAACATAATCGGTATACAGAGCCGTCAATCCTTTTTTGTCCCCAGTCATCTCGCGGATCGTCATAAGATGCTGTATAACGGATTCGTCCAGCGGATTGCGTTCGTTCAGCTTAAGCAGCAGCTTCGACGCGGTGGTCGTATCTCGCAACGAAATAAGCACTTCGGCAAGCCGCTTTACGAAAGAGGTGTATACTTCCGCATAGCGCACCATTTCGTGAATGGCCCACACATAAGCCTTGTCCCCGAATAGATCTCCCGTATACAAACGTTCGATGTGCAGCGCTCTCTCCACATTGCTAACGTCAATGGATTGTATTTCTTCCACTTGCTTTTCGAATTCCACATAATCGATAACGGGATCCTTTAATTCAAGCGCATAGCCATCGTTCTCCGAACGTACGACCTCGCGCATGCCAATCGGTTCCAAAGACTTTCGCAATTGATATACGGTCGTATTTAGGTAGTTCTCCGCATTCGTTTGGTGCATCCCTCCGAAAATATCCATAACCAATCTGGAACGAGGGATTCGTTTGCCATGATAAAACAGCAAGTATGCGAACAACTCCGCACATTTCCTCGAAATCCACTTGACACGGCCAGCATTGTTGCTCACGACGACATCACCTAGCATCGTTAGGGCGATCCTCCCGGAATCAGGGGATGTTGGAGCAACCAGCGACGACGAGTGAATGCCCCGCCGGCTCGCCAGCGCACGATTAACCGTCCGCTGCAGCCGTTCCTGGGAAACGGGTTTGACCAGGTAATCCACCACAGATAGTTCATATGCTTTCAAGGCAAATTCCTTGTGCGACGTGACGAAGACGATTTGCAGCGGAGAGGCCAAAGCTTCCATCTTGGCGGCGAACTCCAGTCCACTTCCGCCCGGCATGGAGATGTCAACGAAAGCCAGTCCGATGTCGGTGTTCTCACTTAGAAAGGAAGCTGCAGACTCCGTATCCGTGAAAGCGCCTGCCACTTGTACCCCTGGCAGCTTGACCAGCATTTTACGCAGAATCAAATGCATCGTCGGCTCATCGTCCACCAAAATCACTTTCATAAGCTTCCTCCTTCATTCCTCCATCGTCGAAAGATGCCAAACCGCCAGCAGAACCAGGCAAAGTGAATGAAAAGGTCGTCCCGACTCCTGGTTCACTCTCGAACCAAAGACTGCCACCATGGATACGTACGAATTCGCGGATCAACGTCAGCCCGAATCTCATATCCTCCGAATTGTCTCCGTTAGCCATTGATTTTAAGAACGGCTCCTCTAGACGTAGGAGTTCCGAGGTCTGATCGTCGATTCCCGCACCATTGTCGCGTACGGACACGATGATCATATCACCTTCCATATCTGCCCTGATATCAATCGCCCCGCCAATTCCAGTAAATTTGATCGCGTTCGAAAGCAAATTACGCAGAATAAGGTCCAACATCTCTTTATCGGCTCTAACCGTTAGTTTCTCATTGATCCACTCCGTCATCCGTATCTGCTTCATGCTGGCCTTCGTACCTGAAAGCAACAATGCCTGCCGCACAACCTGCTGCAAATTCCAGCCTAACGGACGAAACACGACCATCCCTTTCTGGCTGCGATACCAATCCAATAAATTTTCGACTAGTTGGAATGTATTTTGCACTTGTCCTTTAAGCTCCCTTACCAACTCAGCGTTCTCAAAGTCGGCGGCGGTCAGTTCATCGCCCAGCAGTTCGGTCAAACTAACGAGGAGTGCAATCGGATCGCGAATGTCATGGGCCACGACAGTGAACAGCTTGTCCTTGAACGCATTCAGCTCAGACAGTTGCCGGGCGTTTTCACGCAACCGGGACTCGCTCTCCTTCATTTCTGTAATATCGTTGAACATCAAAATCTTCCCAATCAAGACGCTGCCAGAATCGTAAATGAGTGACAAACTGCAGTTATAGTACTTGTTACGGTCCACATGGAATCTGTGAAACGGGAAACGCTCGTCCCCGTCACTAGCGGCACGAATACGTTCAAGGAGTTCTGGACTATCCGATAAAACCATGAAGTCTTGTTGTATCATAAACCGGGATACCGCAATCATCCTGTGAAACGAGCAGAGTTATTTCTGTACAGCCCAAAATAACGGCTTCTGCTCCCTGTTGGCTCAGATTGTTAATGATCTTTAAGTAAGAATGCTTTGACTCTTCGTTAATGATTCCAAGACAAAGTTCTTGATAAATAATGTCATGAATAATCACTCTCTCTGCTTCATTTGGAACTATAACATCGAGTCCAAACTTTTCAATAAGTCTACCCTTGTAAAAGTCTTGTTCCATCGTAAAAGCAGTCCCCAGTAAGGCAACTTTCTTCATGCCATCCTTAACCATTTCGTTAGCTGTTGCATCGGCTATATGCAGTAATGGTATGGTTACCGATTCTTCAACTTCTTTTGCCATCTTATGCATCGTATTCGTACAAATAACAATTACATCAGCACCACCAGTTTCTAATTTTTGGGCTGAATCGATCATGATTTGGGTTGCTTCATCCCATTTCCCTTGATGTTGAAGCGTCTTGATTTCTTGGAAATCCACCGAATACATGAGACTTCTCGCGGAATGGTGCCCGCCTAATTTTTCCTTTATACGTTGATTGATGATTTGATAATAAAGCAAGGACGACTCCCAACTCATTCCACCTATTAGCCCTATTGTTTTCATAGATAAACACCTCAGAAATATTTACTACATAATAACAAAAAATCAATATCTTTATTTACTCCAAAGAATTTGTCCGGCCTCTACCTTAGATAGATGACTCAAATCATAACTCTGTCCGGTTTCTTTGGATTTCTTACGGATTTCCGCAATCTGAGTCTCAGTAGCTGGCTGGTTACGAATAATGGCGTCTAGGTTATCATGTGCAATTTTTCGTGCCAACTTAGGGTCGTCAAGCTTATCTAATAACTGATACATCGCACCAATTGCAGCCTCTTCACCAATATCAAATCCAGAGTCCGTACTCAACATAAACTGATCAGGAAACATTACCGATGCATCAAACCTCACATCAAATATTTACTTAATTTGTAATATAAAGTATTTATTAATCTAGACAAACAAAGAAAAAGCACCTATGTTTAGGGAATGACGCGCTATCCATCATTCTCCCAAACAAAGGAGCAAACCATGGATAACGATAAGGAATTTTTAGTAGTTTGTCAATGTCTCAAAGTGCTCAATGTCCTAGATTATCGGTCTATTTTTCAGGATCATCGGTCAAAGAAGCTGTTTGCGGGTTCAGCCATAGGGCTTCATGTCGTTGCTCAGCTGTTGCAACTGAAATCGTAT
>NZ_AUGY01000109.1 GCF_000422905.1 Paenibacillus alginolyticus DSM 5050 = NBRC 15375 | reverse complement strand
TTCTTTGTTTGTCTAGATTAATAAATACTTTATATTACAAATTAAGTAAATATTTGATGTGAGGTTTGATGCATCGGTAATGTATTTTTTACAACTTTGGCGGGGAATAGAGTGAGACCGAGACGAAGACCAAGACAAAAAGGAGCCTCATGAATTCTCATGGGCTCCTTTTTTTATACCTTTACAACGAATTGATAGGCGCCCGACTGGCTGCCATCCGCATTGCTTTTCATATCCATCAGCAGTGCCTTGTTATAGATGCCATCCTTCGCATTGCCCGCTTCATTCGGGAAAAAAAGCTGGCTCGTCAGCACCTTACCATTCGGCGCCTGCACCTTCACATGAATATGGCGCGTTCGCCCTGGGTACAAACCCGGCACAATCGTTTCCAACGTAAACTTGCCTTTATCGTCCGTATATTGATGCCCCCGCAAGGTGAAGCCTTTGTTATCATACTGACCGTCGGCATCGGCTTGCCAGAAGTCCAGTAACGCATGTGCAACCGGTTTGCACGCCGTGGACACAACGTAGCCTACAAGCGTAAGCTTCGTTCCTTTCATTCCTTGCTCTAGCAGAGAACTTCTCTCCGGCGAGTTCGGCGTAAAATACGGGCCTTCGGTGACAGCTGGCGTCAGCTCCTCCGGCGAACCGCACGCAGGTGTCGGCTCCAGATTGGCCGCTTTCGGTGATTCGGTCGCCGCATCCTTCGCTTGATTACCTTCAGGCTGAGTCGTTGCTCCGCCGGTCGTCGCTCCGCCGCCTAAATTGATGCCGCAGGCTGCTAAAGTCGCACTAGTAACCATTAGAACACTGGATACCAAGAACTTGCGACGCGTTATTTTCGTACTCGAAGATTTCAATCCCGTTTGCTTCTCTTCCATTGTCGTCCCCCCCCATTCCAACCTCTTGTACGATTAGAATAGCATGGAATTGGGGGAAATTCCCTGAAATTTAGCCTAAAATAGGCTTAAAGTTTACTGAAAATAGGTGCAGGATAGACGAAAAAAATGCAGCTCCTTAGATACTTAGCTATTTCGAAACAAAAGGATTCCCTTCGACCCAAAATCGCCACGGATATTCTCTGGCTTCCCCGCTATTGTCGATGCCGATTCTCGGTCCAGCAGCAATGGATTCTACGGTTCTTCCTTCCGCGATGTAGAGAGGACGCTCAAAGAAAGGTCTTCCATAATCCTCTTTTACAATGCCAAGGGCTTTTGTTAGTTTGCCGGGGCCGTTGGTTAGCTCCTTTAGCTTTTTATCAGTACCGCGGCGATCATACATAAGATCAACTCCTATACATGGCTCCACAGCTCGAATTAAGACAGCTTCTGGGTGACCAGGCTCCCCGCTTACTATGTTCACTAGACAATGGGTATGCATCACGTAGGTATAGACATAGCCTGGAGGGCCAAACATAACTTCGGTTCTCGGTGTCCTGCGATTGCCAAAGCTATGTGCGGCGCGGTCCCCGGGACCTATGTAGGCTTCTGTTTCTACAATCCAGCCTGCGGCTATGCCTAGTTCGGTTTCTTTCACAAGCAGTTTGCCGAGCAGCGAACGAGCCAAGAGCAGTGTGGGCTGCTCAAAAAATGCATCAGCTACGGATTGGGAAGACAGAACAATCACCTCCATTTTTTCATAAAATCGTCTTACAGCAAAAGAAACCCGATCAGCCGCAGCCAATGGGTTCCTATTTATTATCCGACGACCATACTATCTTGACCCAAGTTATCCCCTGCGGATTGTTTGATTTGTTTGCTTCTTAATTGTCCGCAAGCGGCATCAATATCCGTACCGTGCTCAAGGCGAACGCTGCAGCTAATGCCCTGCTTTTTCAATGTATCATAGAAAGCACGCACAGATTCCCGCTCGCTCCGTTGATATTGACTATGCTCATCCACGGGATTGTATGGAATCAAGTTCACATTGGCAAGGTGGCGAATATGCTGAATGAGCTCTGCTAATTGCAGTGCATGTTCCCTACCGTCGTTAACATCCTTCAGCAGGATGTACTCCAATGTAATTCTCCGATTCGTTTTCTCCAAATAGTACTCAATCGCCTGCATTAATTTCTCGATCGGAATCGCTTTGTTTATTTTCATGATCCGGGTACGAAGCTCATTCGTCGGGGCATGCAGAGAAATCGCCAGATTCACCTTCAAATCTGAGTCCGCGAATTCGATAATTTTATTAGCAAGCCCACTAGTGGATACCGTAATATGTCTAGCGGCAATGTCTAGGCCTTTTTGATCTTTCACGACGCGGATAAAATCAACCATATTTTCAAAATTATCAAATGGCTCGCCAATGCCCATCACAACAATGTGGCTGACACGCTCGTCTTTACCCGCTTGGTCCAAATGAAACTGAACCTTCATAATTTGTTCCACGACTTCAGCGCTGGACAGATCGCGGCTTTTGGCCAAAAGTCCGCTCGCACAGAAGCTGCACCCAATGTTACAGCCAACCTGCGTCGTTACACACACAGACAAACCGAATTTATGTCTCATTAGCACGGTCTCGATCAAATTACCATCCTGCAGCTTGAACAGGAACTTCATCGTGCCGTCCGCTGATTCTTGCCTCGTATGTTCAGTCAAAGTTTGAATGACGAAATGCTCTTCCAAACATTGAATACAATCCTGCTTCACATCCGTCATCTCTGAGAAGTCGGTCACCCGCTTCCGATATAGCCAATCCCAGACTTGCAGCGCCCGCGATTTTTTGTGTCCATTTTCCTCAAGCCATGCAATCAATTGATCCAACGTTAATCCATAGATGGATTCTTTATTCATCGTTATCCTCTTTTCAAGACTTTCACATACAGTCCTATTCTACTAAGCAGCCGAAGCGTACCATCTATTTATTATTGTGCCAAAAATCCCTCATGAACACAAGGGCAGTGAGTGGACATACCCGTTCCTTTATCTGCCTCTTATTTGGTTGTCCATTTCGACAGCCACTCTATGAATACATCCTTTCACATCCACAAATAATGTAACTAGCACATCAAGGAGGCCAAAAAAATGAACAATCAACGCGCTCAAGAGATTGCGGTGTCACCTGTCATGGTGGATGTCACTTATAATGGGACACCCATCTACATTCAGAATGTCGACGAAAAGAACGAAACTGCCAGAATTTATCCCTTGGATCAACCGGAAAACGAGCAAAGTGTCCCTTTGAGCAGTCTAGTCGAGAGCTCTCAAATGCTGGAGATGGATGATATTAAAATGATATGCCCGCTGCCAAATAGCTGAAAATGAAGGAAGAAAAAGGGGCTGTCCCATAAGGCGTTCATCTTTAGGCTGCCTCTGTTGCTCAGTATCGTAACAAAATAGAGGCTGCTCGCTAGGTTATTAACCTTTTGAGTCAGCCTCTTTAGTGTTTCGTACAGGTCTATGAGAATTTAATTATACCTACCGAGTGCAAAAATACACAAACGATGAGTATGGGAACGATCACCCGCAGCAAGAACATCCAAGCTTTATACCAGAAACCTTTCAAGCCCGCTTCTTCTCCAGCCTTTTTCCACGCGTAACCCGTAAACAAGGTAACGACTAACCCGCCGAATGGCATCAGAATATAGGAAGTAAGGAAGTCCATCCAATCAAAAATGGTTTTACCTCCAGGATCGAAGTCCCCTAGCACGCCTCCGACAGAAAGCCCTGAAGGAACACCTACTATGAAACAAAGTATGGATAAGATAATGGCTGATTTTTTGCGGCTCCACTGCCATTTATGCATGGCATAAGCGACTGGAACTTCTAAGATGGAAATCGCTGAAGTCAACGCCGCAATGGCTAGCAGCAAGAAGAATAAACCACCAAAGAAGAAGCCAAATGGCATTTGCGAGAACGCTGCAGGCAGCGCCATGAACGCCAAGCCTACGCCTTCGCCAGGTTGAAGCCCATAGGAAAAGACCGTAGGGAAAATGACTAGACCCGCGATGAAAGCATAGACCAAATCACCGAAACCAATGGCGAGCGTCGCCGTGCCGAGTGATTGTCTTTTTTCCACATAAGAACCATAGGTTAACATACAGCCCATCCCTAACGATAAGGAAAAGAACGCGTGTCCCAAAGCAACTAGCGCAGACTCCGCATCCAGCTTGGAGAAGTCAGGCTTCAAGAAAAAGGATACCCCTTCGGCTGCTCCCGGGAGCGTAAGCGAACGGACCATAAGAATCAGCAGGATGATGAGAAAACCGGGAATTAGAATTTTGTTGAATTTCTCAATACCACCTGAAACCCCTTTGGCGAGAACCCCGCCCGTAAACACCATAACAACAGCCTGCCAGAAGATAGGCCAGTAGCCCGAAGCGAATGATAGAAACTTGACTTTGTAGTCGGAGCCCTCTTGGAATAAGAGACCTGTAAACGACTCTACCGTATAATGGAGCGTCCATCCTGCAACAATCGCGTAGTAGGACATGATCATGAATGCAGTGAGAATCGATAGTAATCCGAATGCTCCCCAGTATTTTTTGCCGGTCAAATTAAAGAAGGATATCGAAGCATTCCCTCTACCGCCGCGGCCAATCGTCATTTCCGCAAGCAAAATGGGTAAGCCAACAATAATTAAACAAATGATGAATAACAGGAAAAAGGCGGCACCGCCATGCTTGCCCGTAATGTAGGGAAACTTCCACATGTTCCCTAGCCCTACCGAACTGCCGATCGCCGCTAAAATAAAACCAGTAGACGTAAACCGTTCAACTGTTCCTGTTTTCTTGCCTGCCGCTTGTCCTGATGTCTGATCGTTACTCATGATGAATGATAAACTCCTAACATTATTTTGATGCAATAATGTTACTGGAAAATCCTTCTCCAGTCACCTTGTAAAATTTCACAGAGTTCCCAAGCAGAAAAATGAGTTATAAATCTATTCTTTATCAATCGATTGTTGGATACCATCTTCATAAAAGTCAAAGATTAGCTGTTGCTTCGTACCTCTTGCCGCATAGAACACGTCCGATATCCGTTTCCCCTTCCGTCTTACCTCCCGTTCCAACCATTCTTTGGTCAGACCGTTGTTCTCCAGGTTTTTCTCCATCACTTCTCCATCCATAATTAATTCAACAGGAAAAACTTGGCCGTTAGGATGAAGCTTCATATCCTTTTTAGTTACAAATTGGTACTCGTCTTTTTTTAATACCGATACCATTCCGTTATCCTCAAGCACGACATAATTCACTTCTTCTATATCAAAAATCCCTTTTTCCCTCAAGGCTTGATCCAATGAATCCAGAGTATATCTCACCTTTTTCATATTATCTTCAAGAATTTTCCCGCCTTCAATAAGTACGGTTGGAGAACCTGATATCCAACTTCTCATTTTGCGGCTCTTCAATGCAATGACGGATAACAAATAGGACATAATGGTAATGACAATGAGCGCTAAAATCAAATGCGTAAGTTTTAATAATTCATTGAATGCCAAGTTAGCTGCAATAGCTCCTAATGTAATACTAGTTACAAAATCATGAAACGTCATATTGGAGATCGTCTGTTTACCCAATATTCTAGCTATCAACAGAAGCACTAAAATAGCTAGAACGGTCCGAATCAGAATTTCCACGTAGACATGCATACTTATAATCCCTCCTTCCCTGTCATTATCTCCTAAATGAACAAGAAAAAACCAAGCACGAGAGGCTTGAGAATTAGAACTACGAAAAGAAGCCTCTGTGCGATGGGAACGAATTCCCATAGCTTACAGAAGCTTGAATCGTTATACATATTTGTACGCAAGACTATTCCAAATTGGCATGCCGACCAAACATGGTTGTGGAGTCGTAACCTTTCTTCTCCATTAACCGCAGGATGACAGCGTCAAAGAATAACAAAAGAGTTTGCTCGAATAGCGAGCCCATTGGTTGTATGGTGGAGTAATGGCTGGACGACTTATCTTTAGGCGAACCCGGAAGCTTAACGGCGATATCCGCCAACTGTCCAATTGTTGATTCTGGGTATATCGTTACTAGCGCGACAGCAGCTTGCAAGCTCTTGGCCTTCTCCGCCATCGATAGGAGGCTCTTGGTTTCCCCTGAGCCTGAACCGATGATCAGCATGTCTTTGTCGGTGACATTTGGCGTGATCGTCTCGCCTACTACATAAGCATCAATGCCCATATGCATCAGCCTCATCGCGAAAGCTTTGGCCATCAAGCCGGATCGACCGGACCCAGCTACAAATACCTTGCCGGACCCCATAATCCGCTCAACAAAATGATCAGCTTGATCGTCATTCAACTGGTTAGCACCCTGCTGCAGCTCATGAAGGATTTCAGCTAAATACAGATTCGTTTCCATACGAATTAAGATCCTTGTTTGATCAATTGCTGCATTTCAGCAGCAGCAGCTTGCTTGTCTTCTTGTCCGGTAATACCTCCGCCGACAATAACAAGATCAGGGTTCGCTTTGATCACTTCCGGAAGTGTACTTAATTTAATGCCTCCGGCAATCGCTGTTTTGGCCTGCTTTACAACACGTTTGATCGTCAGAAGATCTTCAAATGAATTTTTTCCGACAGCTTGAAGATCATATCCTGTATGCACACAGATATAATCAACACCGAGAGCGTCGATTTCTTGCGCACGCTGCTCAAGATTTTTCACAGAGATCATATCAACCAGAATTTGTTTCCCTTGTTTTCTAGCTTCTTCTACTGCACCTTTAATCGTCATGTCTTCCGAGGCTCCTAGTACGGTAACGATGTCAGCCCCTGCTTCGGATGCTTTCATGACTTCGTAACCAGCGGCGTCCATAATTTTGAGGTCAGCCAAAACTCTCAGATTGGGAAAAGCTTCTTTGATTTCTTTGACGGCGCGAAGGCCTTCATTAATGACAACCGGTGTGCCAATTTCAACGATATCTATAAATGCTTCCACTTCTTTCACCAATTTCTTGGCTTGTGGGATGTCGACAAGATCTAACGCTAATTGAAGTTCCATGGATGAGTCACTCCTCATGTAATTTTGTTTGGTGTTGTTCACGGGACCTATTGTACGACGATACTTTTCGAAAAGGAAGTACGCACTATTCAGTGACGTAGTACCCATTTTGAAACCATGGGCAAAAAAAAAGACCCTCAACACGGAGTTAAAGGTCCCTAGAACTTGAATGTTTCTATAGTGATTAAGCCTCATTCATTCGCTCTTGATGCTGCTGTCCCCAATCGGCCATTACGTTGAGCACTTCCTCCATGGTTTGGCCGTATTTCGTTAATGAATACTCGACTTTGGGTGGCACTTGAACGAATACTTCCCGATGGATGATGCCGTCATCCTCTAATTCGCGTAGTTGTTGCGTTAACATTTTTTGCGTAATGTCAGGCATCCCCCTTTTTAACTCGCCAAAACGTTTGACGCCGTCCATCAGATGACAAAGAATGACCAGCTTCCATTTGCCGCCAATCACCTTCAAGGTCATTTCTACCGAGCTCTTAAATAGTTGATCACCCATGATAAAAGACTCCTTTAGTATACTTTTTGATACTATAGTACTTAAAAGTAGGTACTTGCTTTTAATTGCAATACCCTTAATAATAAATGGCGTAGCTGTCCGTTGCAAATAGGAGCCCTCGTTAGGATTGTCTTCATAAATAGAGCTTAAAGGAGAGATGACGATGACTTTAGAGAATCAAACTGCGATCATTACGGGTGCCGGAAAAGGAATCGGCAAAGCTGCCGCTATCGCCTTGGCCAAAGAAGGCGTTAATCTCGGATTGCTTGCACGTAACCGTGCCGACCTTGAGTCCCTTCAACAACAATTGACAAGCGCATATCGTATTAAAGTGAGCATCGCTACAGCGGATGTATCTAAGAGAGCAGAAGCAGAGCGTGCCGTGGAAACGTTGATCGGAGATCTGGGCTCCCTTGATATTTTACTCAACAATGCCGGAGTTGCCCAATTTGGCACGTTGGCCGACATGGATCCGGAACAATGGGAACAGGTTATCCGCACGAATCTGATGGGCACGTATTATGTAACTCGCATAGCCCTGTCGACCATGTTGAAGCAAAATGGCGGAACGATTATTAACATCGCATCAACCGCAGGGGAACGCGGCTTTGCGACCGGTTCTGCTTATTGCGCCTCGAAGCACGCTGTGCTCGGCTTAACAGAAGCACTGATGCAGGAAGTTCGCAAATCGAACATCCGTGTGACCGCGCTCACTCCGTCAACCGTGAATACGGAGCTTGCCGTGAACGCTGGTCTTCCCATTGGCGATGAGGATCGCATGATGCAAGCGGAAGATGTAGCGGAGCTTATTTTGGCTGCACTGAAATTGCCGCAACGCGTTTTCTTGAAAACCGCTGGCATTTGGACAACGAATCCACAATAACCGCCGATTAGACAGGCGTATAAATATATCTTTGGAGGTTACAAGTATGACTCAGAAATTGTTTGCTTCGTATGATCTGAAAGGTTTGCACGTAAATAATCGCATTGTCATGGCTCCGATGTGTCAATATTCGGTTACGGCCAAAGACGGAAAGCCGAATGAATGGCACTACGTTCACTATCTTAGCCGCGCAATTGGCGGCACTGGCCTCATTATCATGGAAATGACGGATGTTGATCCCGATGGCCGCATTACCGATTTCGACTTAGGCATATGGTCGGATGATCATATTCCGGCATTCGCCAGAATTATCGACGGTGTACACGCGCATAATGGCAAAATCGGGATTCAGATCGCTCATGCTGGACGCAAAGCAGAAGACGCGGCAGTCCCCATTGCCCCATCTGCCATAAAGTTTCCAGGCTCAGCTTACAAAATGCCTCGCGCCCTTACAACCGAAGAGGTTCAAGACGTGGTTCAAAAATTCGGTGATGCTGCCCGCCGCGCGGTACAAGCTGGTGTGGATACGATCGAGCTTCATGGAGCACACGGTTATTTGATCCATCAGTTCCAATCACCTCTAACGAATAAACGAGATGATATTTATGGTCAAGACCTTGCCCGTTTTGGCGTAGAAGTCATTCAAGCCGTCAAAAAAGAAATGCCTGCTGACATGCCGCTCATCTTCCGCATCTCCGCAGTGGAGTATGCCGATGGCGGATATGATATTGATCATGCCATCGAGCTGTCCAAAGCCTACCAAGTTGCAGGTGTAGATGCTTTTCATGTGAGTTCTGGCGGAGAAGGACCCGCTGGAGAGAGAAAACCAGGCAATTACCCGGGCTATCAGGTTCCGTTCGCACGTAAAATCCGCGAGGCGTTGAATGTCCCCGTCATTGCCGTAGGTATGCTCGAAGATCCAGCACTTGCTGAATCCGTTATCGGCAGTGAAGATGCCGACTTCGTAGCGATTGCACGTGGCATGCTTCGTGATCCGTACTGGGCTACACATGCGGCCATTACGCTTCGCAATGAGCCGAATAATATTCCAGAACAATATGCTCGAGCTTACTGATACGAAAAAAGGAGCCACCCTAGTCATTTAAGGGTGGCTCCTTTCTGTTTAGTTGATTGCCAAGGTAACGGGAAAAGAATAAAATGTTACATGGGCGCAGATTCCTGACAATTCATACCTTACACGCGTGTGCCCTTTATTTGGCTCGGACCTTTGAGAGGGGATTCTTGTATGAAAAGTCTCGCATCCTACTATTTCCTATATTATCTAGGACAGGCAGCGTTAATGCCTTACCTTAGCCTATATCTAAGCGATAAGGGGATAAGCTCTACCTTAATCGGGCTGCTTCTATCACTTTGGGCCTTTACGAGTGTCATTGCTCAGCCCATTATGGGCATGCTGAATGACCGTCTGAACGATCGCCGACAAATATTGATGCTGTGCACGATCCTGTCCCCTATTCTCGCATTTGGCTTCTACTTTTTTGACGCCTACTTTGCCTTATTGATCTTCTCGGTTCTTTTCCCGTGGTTTCAATCTTCTTCTGCCTCGTTAAGCGACGCATTGGCTGTTGAAATCGGCAGTCATGCGGGCATCTCGTTTGGCAGCATTCGTCTCTGGGGAGCCCTGAGTTTTTCCTTGGCTAGTTTTGTCACAGGGATTATTTATGAGCGCAGCGGTTATGGAAGTAGTTTTTTCTATTTCCTTATTATCAACGCTGCCGTCCTCGGTGTTTTGTTTCTATTTCCTAAAATCAAGCCGTCCGAACATAAGCTGTCGATGTTTGATCAGGCTAAAGAGGTAATTAGCCATAAGCGTTTTCTAGCTTTTATCGGAATTTGCTTACTGGTGAATTTATCGATTGCCATCAACTTTTCGTTTCTTCCGATTTATTTTAAGGAAATGGGCTTTAATAAAGCCTGGATTGGCACCACGTATGCGATAGCCGCGATTATTGAAGTTCCGATGTTCTGGGTATCAGCCAAGCTGAATAACAAAATTGGGCGCTTGCCTGTCCTCTGCATGGCTGCTATTTGCTATGCGGCCAAGTGTTTGACATTGGCCTTCACGCACGATATTTATCTGGTGCTGGCTTCACAGCTTTTAGACGGAATGGCCTATGCTTTTTTCGCAAGCGCATCCGTTGAAATGGTGAAGAGTTATTCCAAAGATGAGACGCAAGCCACCTTCCAAACGGTCTTTGCAGCGATCACTACAGGGTTGGGAGGGATTATTGGCGGTGCCTTTGGCGGTATCTTCATTGACCATATGGGTGCACCATTCCTTTATTTCATCTTGTTTGTGCTGTGCATGACGGCAGCCGTTTTATTCATCATTTCTAATAAAATGTCCAACCGCTCGATCAAGCAGGATTGGCAGCAGAAAAGTCAGCTCTAGCCTTTTACATCGCTCAAACCGCGGGCTCTAGATCCCCAATTGCTACTTCATTCTTCTGTCATGAGAATTTTCGCTCCCCATTCATCCCTCCACTTTTTCCCTTTCAACAATTAAATTTTATACGAAAGATCCTTGGCAGCAACGCTTCTTTTTCGCTATTTCCCCCACTTCGTTCGGCAAAAATTTACAAAAAACCGCACCTCTTTACATATATTTTAAAAGAAATGTCTTGATTATACGCTTAGAAAACTAAATAATATGAAAAAGGTCTTATGGATCGGCACGACTTGATTATGATTAGAGCTTTAGTCTACACAACAGAAAGGTTGACATTAACATCATGGAGTTATCTCACCGCATTACCAAGGAACAAGCTGCCAAAGAACCATTCCCCATCTCTATACTTTCTCTGACCGTTGGTGCCTTTGCCATTGGAATGACTGAATTTGTCATCATGGGGCTTCTGCCTAATGTCGCGAATGATTTGCACGTCAGCATCTCATCCGCAGGGCAACTCATTACGATGTATGCGCTCGGGGTAGCTATCGGCGCACCGATACTGACAGTTCTCACCCACCGAATCCCGCAAAAGAAACTGTTATGTCTGCTTATGATCTTATTTATTCTCGGTAACGGAATCTCTGTTTTCGCTCCAAGCTATGCCATTTTGATGGGAGCCCGTATGATAACCGCATTGACACACGGGACATTCTTTGGCGTCGGAGCTGTTATCGCCTCTAATCTTGTACGTCCGGACAAGCGTGCCGGGGCCGTATCTATTATGATGGCAGGTCTCACCATTGCCAATATTATCGGTGTACCTCTAGGGACATTCATCGGTCAACACATGGGGTGGCGATCTTCGTTTGGCGCGATTGCGATCATGGGCATCATTGCATTAATCGGCATTCTTATCTTCATACCGCATATTCGGAATGACAAACCAGCGAGTATCGTTAAGCAGATTAGCGCTCTAATCAAGCCTAAGCTTCTGCTATACCTGCTGATCGGAGCACTAGGCAACGCCGGCCTATTCGCCGTATTCACTTATATTACGCCACTGCTTGTGCAAGTCACTGGTTTTGCTGAACATAGCGTGACTTGGATTCTAGTCCTCTTCGGCTGTGGAGTAACCATCGGCAATATTGTCGGCGGGAAGCTTGCGGACTGGAAGCTGATGCCTTCCATACTGGGACTTTACTTCACGATATGCGTTCTTCTCACCCTCTTCACCTTTACCATTCATAGTCCAATTGCTGCCGTAGTGACTATTTTCCTGTGGGGAGCTGCTTCCTTCGCTGTGTTCCCTGGACTGCAAGTACGAATTATGAGCCTAGCACAGGCAGCGCCTGCACTTGCCTCTACCTCCAGTCATTCTGCCGGTAATTTAGGAAATGCAGCTGGCGCTTTCATCGGTGGATGGGTCATTACACATCTGGCGATAACAGCCCTCCCTTGGGTCGGTGCCGTACTCGTCGGACTGGCGCTGATCTTAGGATTTGCTTGCTATCTAGCAGAACGTAAGCCTGCTAACGCATAATCCTATCACAATACAAAAAGTAAGGCACCCTACAATGGGTGCCTTACTTTTTTGTATTGGTATGGTGAAACGCGGTTGGTCTACATCCACTATTTTCGCTGCAGCTACCCTCTTTGCAAAACTTTTTGAAGCATCGTCCCTGTCTGTGCGTAATTCGTATGCCACGATAGCGCCTTCTCCAGGATATGAGGGGTTTGCCCTCCTCTGGTCAGGGCTTCTAAGTAATAGTCCATTAATTGCTCGCGGTACATGGGATGCGCACAACGATTAATAATAAGCTCCGCGCGTTCTCTCGGCGCCAATCCCCGCAAGTCGGCGTATCCTTGCTCGGTGACGACCACGTCCACATCGTGCTCGGTATGATCCACATGAGAAATAAATGGCACAATACTCGAAATTTTACCGTCTTTGGCGATTGATTTCGTAACAAAGATGGAGATGCGGGAGTTTCGGGCAAAATCACCCGAGCCGCCAATACCGTTCATCATTTGGGTGCCCAATACATGCGTAGAGTTCACGTTGCCATAAATATCAAACTCCAGCGCTGTATTGATCGCAATCAATCCCATGCGGCGAATGACTTCCGGGTGGTTCGAAATCTCCTGAGGCCTAAGTATAAGTTTATCGCGGTATTTCTCCAAATTCGGGAAAACCTGTTCCATCTTCGGTCCCGAAAGTGTAATGGAGCAGCAGGAAGCATAGCGGACTTTCCCAGCATCCATTAACTCGAACACGGCGTCTTGCAGCACTTCAGAATATACCTCCAGATCCGTGAATTCCGAATCTAATAGACCGTGAAAGACTGCATTGGAAACCGTTCCAATGCCGGACTGTAAAGGGGCCAGGCGGTTCGTTAAGCGCCCTTCTTGAACCTCTTGTCGCAGAAACGCTATTAAATGCTGCGCAATCGTTTCCGTTTCCTTATCGGGTGGTGTAATGGTTGAAGGGGAATCCTTCTGGTTGGTGAAAACAATACCCCGTACTTTCCCCATATCCACCGGAATGCCTATGGAACCGATCCGATCATCCGGCTTTGTTATTGGAATCGGAGAACGATCCCCCTGTTTACCTGGTTCGTACAAATCATGAAGTCCCTCCAATAACCGCGGTTGGGCCATGTTAATTTCAACAATAATGGACTTAGCATATTGAGCGAACACCATCGAGTTCCCAACAGAGGTCGACGGAATAATCATGTTGTCTCCCGTAATTGCAATCGCTTCCACGATAGCAAAATCAATAGGTTCCAGCACCTGAGCACGAACCATCTCCGACGTTTTGGATAAATGCTGATCTATAAAGTAAAATTCACCTTGATTAATTTTCTTACGCATTGTAGGGTCCGCTTGAAAAGGAAGACGCTTATTCAGCAAGCCAACTTCAGCAAACATTCGATCAATATCTGATCCGAGAGAAGCCCCGGTATATACATTCACTTTCATCTTTCCATATTTGGCACGCTCAACAAGCGCCATGGGAACCGCCTTGGCATCTCCAGCCCGAGTAAACCCGCTTAGCCCTAGCGTCATTCCACTTTTAATCCAGGAAGCAGCTTCTTGTGCAGAGACTACCTTCTCATGGAGGTGGTGGTTGTGAATGCGATCGAAAACGTTTTCCATAAGGCTTTCCCCCAACCTATTTGTATCGTTTACACCATTTTAACAAACAGCAATGAGGAGGAATGATTTTTCGGATGGAAATGGGGGAAATCAGGACGAAACATGCAAATTTGTGCCCGAAGCCATGAAATGAATCATTCAGAAGCCAAGTAACTTTCGAAAGTAACTGGCGTAGGATTGACTGACTGTAATTTTGGTTTCATTTTTCATGATTAATACCAATGTTGAATGGGTATCGGGATAAATCTCCTTGATATAGTTAACGTTAACGATAAAGGAACGATGGCAGCGCACAAAGTAGTCTTTCGGCAAAAGAAAATCGAACTCATTTAACGTATATTTATGCGTACCCGTCAATTTTTCGGTAATCACATGTGTTTTGCGATCACTTGCTTCCAGATACATCACTTTCGGAAAAGGAACCGGAACCCATCCCTCCTGGTATTTAACCGTCACTACGGATTTCCCGGTCGTCAGCGTGGGAAAGATCGCAGAAACACATCCCTCCAGTCTCCCTTCTTGGATCAGCGGTACCGCCATGCCGTAATAGGGAACACCAAATAGATCACGATCGATAAACTCGGAAATTTTCTGTTTTCCAGTTAAGGCTTTATGTGTTATCGTCCCTTCTTTGACGGGATCGCCTTCTTTAATTTTAAGGTCGATTCTTTTACTTGCGCGATAATAAATGTATGTCTCTGTATTTGAAACTGCGATGGAGGTCTCATCTGAAAATAATTCGCCGATAGCATCAAACATTGCCTGCATTTTAATTTGTGTCATTCTCTGCACCCGCCTTAATCATTATCGTTAATCTATTATACCTGCTTTTTGAAATCTCAGTAAAACACAAAAAAACTACCCGCAATGCGGGCAGTACTTCATAATCTATATATAATTAAGCTAGCGATTCCCATAATTATTATTGTTTTTGGGGGGATACTGGTATTGAGGGGCTGCATGGGGCTGACTTGGCGTGTTGGAATGCGAAGGAGTGGCCTACCGCTTATGCATTTCTGACACACATTCATCCGTAGGTCCAATGACAATCGTTTTATTATCTAGAGGTTTAAGTGTTTTCTTCAATAGTTCAGGATCTAAACAATACGTATGGGCAAGGACTTCTATTGGTGTTTTAGTCAGAATATCAGACCCGAAAATGTACTCTGGATACGGAGCATCAAAGATAGCGAGTAAGTGGGTGCTATTTTCTAAAGCCACTTCCCAATGCCACCAGCCCTGCGGAATATTCGCCACTTGTCCTGGGGCTATCGTCACATTTGTGATTATATTGTTAAAAGGATTAATTAAGGAAACCCTGGCTGTTCCCGTAATGCAATAAACAAGCTCTGATGCATTTTGATGATAATGCGGTTCCACGACGCGTCCTTTACTTAAATAAATATCAAGCAAAGAAACATTACCGAGCGTATTTAGGGTTTTCTCGTCCCAATCGATTAATAAAATTGTCGGCATTTCTAGTTTTCAATCGATTTTTATTGATATCAAAAAAGTATTGAACGTCTGGTTTCGTATAATCTATCTCAGGTGTAGCCACTTCGGAACAACTCCATTTCGCCTATGATTCATATATCTGCATGATATGCGGTGGGAGTGAATTCGTGACAAATGCCTAATTTTGGCAGTAGGTAGAGCTCAGAAGATACAAGGCTTACGCCAAAGTATGCTTCGCGTAAGAGACGCAGGAATTGCTCTCTTACATTCGGGAAGAAAGCTTTAAAGTATTGTGAAGCTGTAGTGACTGGCAGCAGCCAGCGATGTGTAAAAAAAGAACCTCGAGCTCCTTTTGTGGAGTTGAGGTTCTTTTCGCATCATAGATGGTGGGACCGGTTCCTATTACCGCCTATCTAAAGGGAACGAGGAGGCGTTATTTCCTGAAATTTGCTTAAAATAGCGAATCGTCGTTCCTTTTCATTTGTAAATGAGGTTCGTCAATCGCCATATTGCACCACAAAGAGCACTCAGGATTCGTTTATGCTGGGAAAAGTTCTATTTGTAGCGCCCAATTCTTCTTTGGATTTATTCAAATTAGAAGCTTTTCTCGAAGACCACAAGGCTTCGATTTCCTCCAGCGATTTCCCCTTTGTCTCGGGTACAAGACGCCAAGTGAAAAAGAAGGTAAGCAAGGACATGAAACCGAATATCCAAAATGTCACCGCTGGCCCAGCAGAACCAAGCATCGGAGGAAAGGTCTGAGATACGATATAATCCGCTGTCCATAGCGCCATAGAAGCTATCGCCGTTGCTTTTCCACGAATACGGTTCGGGAAAATTTCGGACATAATCACCCACACGACAGGCCCAAGCGATACAGCAAAGGAAGCTACGTACAGTAAAATAAAGATTAGCACCAAAGGCCCTGAAGGTTGTCCCGTGTGAAAGGCGGCGCCTATAACGACTAGGCACACTGTCATTGAGGCAGATCCAACAAGTAAAAGGGCCTTACGTCCCACCTTATCAATGAGCCATATAGCAAGAATGGTGAAGAGGAAATTAATCAAACCGACCAAAATGGTCTGAATCAGCGAAGCATTCGTGCCAGCACCCGTTTCCTTAAAAATTTCCGGAGCATAGTACATAATTGCGTTAATTCCCGTAACTTGCTGGAGTACAGCCAGCCCTACGCCTACAATTAAAGCAAGCCGCAAAGCGGGACTGAACAGCTGGCGGATCGATCCGCTTTCCTGCTTGAACGACTCCTTGATATCCAGCACTTCCTGTCTGGCCAATTCGTCACCGTGAATCTTAAGTAGAATCGGAAGAGACTCTGCTGCTCGCCCCTGCTTGATCAACCATCTCGGACTTTCAGGCACAAAGAAAAGCAGTACCAGGAACAACAAGCCCGGAAGAACGCCGAAGCCAAACATCCACCGCCAAGCCGTAGAAACGTCCCACGCGTCGTTGCCGTATCCCGCAATGCCCATGTTAATGAAATATACGAGGAAGATACCGGTCACCGTCGCGAACTGATTGAGGGCTACAAGACGGCCGCGATACTTGGCAGGCGCTATTTCCGCGTTATAAAGAGGACATAGCGTAGAGGTAATACCAATCCCAAGTCCGCCAATAATCCGGGCAATAATATAAGCAGTGAACGTATTTGGAATGGCAGATCCGATGGACCCGATAATGAATAGGATCGCAGCCATAATCAGCACTTTTTTCCGACCGAACCTGTCCCCCAGCATACCGGATCCTGCTGCTCCAACGATACACCCGATGATTAAGCTGGAGACCGCCCAACCAACCTCCACCTGGCTTAGGTCGAAGCGTTCTTTCATAAAACCGATTGCACCCGACACCACAGCTGTATCAAATCCAAATAATAAACCGCCCAAAGCGGCTACCATCGAAACTAGCGTTACAAACTTCATGCTTACTTGTTGGTTTTGATTGTTTATATGTGAGCTCATAAGCGATTATCCCTTCTGACTTATCCGCACCTGCATGCGGGTCTTTTATCTTGAAAAAATCGTAAATCCGTCTAATGCGAGACTCATTATACCATGTGTTTTGTTCAAGCCAGGGGCCAATTCCCTTCACTTATTTGTTGATTACAAGCATAATATTGATGCCTGCAACTCTCCTTCGGATGTAGGGCGGCAGACTAGCATATTTTTGTTCGGGAATAACAAAAAAGTCCATGCATCTCTGCATGAACCTTAGTTTAATAAAGTTGACTGCGGTATTCAGTAGGCGTTACCCCTGTTACCTTTTTAAATACTCTACTGAAATAATTAGGGTCTTTATAACCCACCATATAGCAGACTTCCTTTAAGCTGAATTGCCCGTCCCTTATGAATTCTTTGGCCCTTTCGATCCGCAGCCTTGTCACATAATCAATGAAGGTTTCTCCCGTTTGCTGCTTGAATACTTTACTGAAATAATACGGGTTCAAGTGGACATGCTCTGCCACATCTTCAAGGGAAAGCTCCTCGCAGAATTTATCTTGAATGAACGTGATCGCGTTGTCTAGGACACTCCATGTTCGCTGCTCACGCTCCTCACGTATTCTTTTAATTGCCAATTCCACGTAAGTACGTTCAGAGGTATTGTCTGCCATCAACTTATCAGCGGTTTCCCGCTCACCTTCTAGGGAGAGCATTTTCAAATCCTCAAAAGAGCAAAGGTTACCCCACTTTTTAGGATACGTAGATGCGAAGACGGCTTCAAAATACGATCTCCTTATCCCCTCAATATCCGCTTGGACGGATCCGATGCCTACATTAGCGTCTATATTACGCTGTTGGTGGAGTGTCTCGACCAGCTTATTGCCTAGGAAATGAGCCTCTTCCCGCAATACCTCATCCTTGATTTCCGCCTTCTCGAGTAGAAAAATGACCATGTGCCAATGGACCATGGAACTGACCACACAGCCGACTCTATTCTTGATAAAGCCTTTGGCGAAGTTTTTTACCGTTTCGTAAAGCTTTTTCTTTTCGATGCCTAATTCCTGCTCGGAGGGATGCCCGAATTCCGGCAAGGCGAGCACAATCGCGCATCCTTTATCTATGGAAAGCTCGAGGATATCAGCCAGATACCCCACCTCGGTTTCATTCACCTGATCGGACATAAAGACCAGAGCCATTTCCGTTTCCGCCAGCGGAAGCAGATGGAAGTACTTATCGCGCATTGCGAACTCCTCGTCGCGCTTTCTTTGATCCTGATCTATTTCGGCTACTAGCCGCTGGAGGAGTGCGACGATTTGATCGCGTTTAGCCGGCTTGATCAGGTACTCCTTCACCCCCAAGGAAAGGGCTTCTTTGGCATATTCAAAATGTTCATAGGCTGTAACAAGAACCATTTTGATCTGCGGACTATGAGCCTTAATTTCCTTTAATGCTTCAAGGCCTTGAATGCCCGGCATCCGAATATCCATCAGCACGATATGCGGCCGAAATTCATCTGCCTTTTGAATAGCCACACGACCATTCTCTGCATGAATAATTTCAAAGGTATTCGGCATCATGCGGGTAACAATCCACTCAATGCCTTCTCTCTCTAAGGCTTCGTCATCTGCGATCAGTAGGCGATACATCTCCATCCTCCTTTCCTGCAGCAGGAATCCGGATGAGGACTGTCGTCCCTCGGCCCGGCTCGCTGTGAATATCTACAAGACTCTTTTTTCCATAAAATAATTCAAGTCGTCTAAACACATTGCGTGTCCCTAACCCCGTTGATTGTCCCTTTTCTTGGCCAAGCAGCGGTTCCGATTCGAAGTGAAGCAGAGAGTCACGAACCGCCTCGCTCATACCGATCCCATTATCCGATATGGCAACCCTTACCTCATCAGGCTCGCATGCAATGACCAGCTTAATCTCAGCCCCTTCCTCCATTCCCTCAATACCGTGGACGAAGACGTTCTCAAGTATCGGTTGAAGGGTTAGCATGGGAACATAAACGTCCAGTCCGCTTTCGTCAATTTCTGTTACAAACTGAATCCGGTCACGAAAGCGGGCCTGTTGGATGGTAAAGTACTCCTTGGCATGCTCAACCTCATCCCTAAGCGTCACCGGACGATCCAATTTCCGAAGATTATACCGAAGAAGATTCGACATGGATACCGTGAGATCGCTTGTTTTCTCAGCACCCTCGAGCAGAGCAAGCTTGGATATGACATTCAAGGAATTAAAGAGAAAATGTGGGTTGATCTGATTTTGCAAAACTTCCAGCTCCAATTCCTTGACCAGCTTGTCCTTTTCCAAGCTTTCTTTCTCTTTCATAATAAGTTCCTTTAAATTGTCCTGCATGCGCCCAAAGGCTTTAGATAACATCCCAAATTCATTATTCTCACTAATCTGAGGAGGTGGAGCTTGCAAATTCCCGTCTGAAATTTGTTGAGCCGTTAAGGCTAACTGCTTGATCGGTCGGGTAATACCTAGGGAGATCCAATAAGCAAACAAGACACTTATCAGCGTATTCAAGATAAAGATAGCGACTCCCCAGTGATTCATAACTTCTGTTTGGATAAGAATTTGTCTGTAGAAGGGTTGATAAAAACTCAGTTCCAAATCAATAAGATGATGTCCTTCTGTTTGGATAAACGCTGCTGTCTGCTCAGCCTCTTCGTAGAAAGCCACATAAGCCAAAGAACCTTGGCTATTTAAAGCATCTATTACACCCGCTTCTTGCCCTATAAAAGTATCGATCATGTTGCGATAGCTGCGGACTGTAAGATCAGTAGTTGGAATAGTCGTCCCCTGTGCAGACAAGCTTTCCCGCAGAAGATTGAGCTCATCCCTCTGACTTATATAGGCCTTGCGGCTGTTCTCTGTTCGATCCATTAAGTAAACATTCAGAGCACGAAGATTTCCCTGCGTTTGTCCGGCAATTTGCTTGTACAATAATACACGATCCAGCATCACATTATAGCTTTGCTGCACCGTTCTTCCGCTTTCAAAAATGAAATAAGCGACCGCGTTATTCAATATAAAAAGCACCGGGATGACTATAAATAGCATTCTACGTATATTCATGGGCTGCCCACACTTAACTTCAGTTGGTTTCTATCCAGAATATCAGTAGCGGTGAAGTGCTGGACCGGAATGGAGCCCCCTTTGAAAATTTCCGCTAGCAAATTAACGGATTTGAATCCAATCTCTTTGGGCTGCTGAACGATGGAAGCTTGGATTGCTCCTTGGGCGATACCCTGCTTGGTTTCCTCCAAGTCATCAAATCCGTACACGCTTACATCCGCTCGATTCGTTGCCTTCAGTCCTTCTACAATACCAACCGCATCTAAGGAGCTAAATCCCACCATCGTTTGAATATTTGCGTATTGGTTCAACAAAGCTTCTGTCTGCTTAGCGGCTTGAATCCGTGAAATATTCGATGAGCGGACAGCTACGATTTCAAAGCCAGGTGTATCTCGAATGATTGAACGGAATCCCTCTAAACGAAGCTGTTGATTATCCGCCAATTCGCTTCCGATCATGACACCGATACGGCCTTTACCGCCAGCATCCTTCACCACCAGCTCTCCCATGCGTTTGCCTGCTTCCCAATTATCTGTTCCTACGTAGGCAAGTCGCCGGCTCGCCGGCTCATCCGCATCTACTGTGATCACGGGAATACCTTGATCTATTGCCTTGCTAATTTGAAGATCGTAACGCTGCTCTTTTATCCCTTGCACGATAATAGCATCCGGCTTGGCAGCAATCGATTTCTCTAGAAGATTCATTTGTTCAGCAGGATTTATACGAATCGGTCCCATGTAATCAATTTTCATACCCAGCTTTGCCGCGGCTTCTTTCGCTCCCAGCTCCACCGTTCTCCAGAATGGATTATCGATCTCTTGAGCTATAAGAACAACGTGCTTGATACCTTTATCCTCTATCTTGCTCTGTTCCATTTGCCCGACCAGGTGATCGATCTTAAGCGTGGAAGTTACAAACTGGAATAAAAAATAGCAGAAAATAAGAAATATGCCTATCAGCCCCACAGTCCACTTTTTCTTTGACATGGAGCACCCCCGATGTTTACTTAAAAATATAGATTTATTATACAGTGCCTGCCGATAAAACGGAAATCACGTTTAGTATTCGATGATGAATAATTTTCCTATACATGGCAAAAGGTACTACTGACAATTTAAGGAAGGATGAACTGGAGACAATGGACAAAGAAAACCAAGAGATGACCTTAACGAATCGACAAGGTCATCCGATTTCAGATAATCAAAACATACGAACCATCGGAAATCGTGGGCCTTCAACGCTCGAAAACTACCACTATATCGAGAAAATATCCCATTTTGATCGGGAGCGCATTCCAGAACGTGTTGTACATGCACGAGGTGCCGGTGCCCATGGGTATTTTGAGGCCTATGGCAAAGTGGGTAATGAGCCTATCTCCACCTATACACGGGCCAAGCTTTTTCAAGAAGCAGGTAAACAAACCCCTGTATTTGTCCGATTTTCTACGGTCGTTCACGGCAATTACTCTCCAGAAACCTTTCGTGATCCGCGAGGGTTCGCCACCAAATTCTATACCGAGGACGGTAACTGGGACTTAGTCGGCAACAACTTGAAGATCTTCTTTATTCGCGATCCGTTGAAGTTCCCGGACATGGTTCATGCTTTCAAACCAGACCCCGTTACTAACTTGCAAAATCCAGAGAAAATGTTCGATTTCGTATCGAACTCTCCGGAGGCCACTCACATGATCACATTCCTGTTCTCTCCGTGGGGGATTCCGGCCAATTATAGACAAATGCAAGGGTCTGGTGTGAATACCTACAAGTGGGTCAACCAAGACGGGCAAGCCGTATTAGTCAAGTATCACTGGGAACCGTTGAAGCAAGGCATGAAGAACCTGACTCAGAAGGAAGCCGAAGGCATCCAGGGTAAAAACGTAAGTCATGCCACGCAGGATTTATATGAAGCCATCGAGCGAGGCGATTACCCGGAATGGGAGCTCTGTGTTCAAATCTTGAGTGATGACGAGCATCCTGAGCTCGACTTCGACCCGCTTGATCCGACGAAGCTTTGGGATCATGAACAGTTTCCTTTTTTACCTGTGGGCAAAATGGTTCTGAACAAAAACCCCGAAAATTACTTCGCTGAAGTCGAGCAGGCAGCTTTCGGTACGGGGGTTCTAGTAGATGGTCTTGATTTCTCCGATGACAAGCTGCTGCAGGGCCGAACCTTCTCCTACTCCGATACCCAGCGATACCGCGTGGGAACGAACTACCTTCAACTGCCGATTAATGCCCCCAAAACGCGTGTAGCCACGAACCAACGGGATGGACAAATGGCCATCATGGTAGATCAGGCACCCGGGCAGAATCCGCATGTAAATTATGAGCCCTCCTCGCTTGGCGGGTTACAAGAGGCGGCTCCTTCCGGAAAAGAACATCAACCTATGTATAATGACAAATTGGTCCGTGAAAAAATCAGCCGAACCAATGACTTTGGGCAAGCCGGAGATACCTACCGCAAATTTGAAGATTGGGAACGCGATGAATTGATTGCGAATTTGGTAGATGCACTGAAGATATGTAAGCCAATTATCCAGCGTACAATGATCGAACATTTTACCAAGGCAGATCCTGATTACGGTCGACGTGTTTCTGAAGGTCTAGCTCAAGCTAATGTCGACTCGGCACACATCGGTTCCGATTCTGAAAGAGATGGCGCTGAAATGGCCGAGAACTCAGGAAAGCGGACGGATGGATATTAAAAATTACTAGTTAAGTTTCAGGAAATGACCGAGTAAGGCTGGTAGAACTGTGACCCGAAAGACGGACACTTCAAGGATAAACGACTCCGTCGTCCCACTGGGACGAGCGCGTTTGTCAAGGTAGATGCGAAGCAAAAGTATAAAACTTATACTTTCTGCCCTGAAAATTAAAAAGTAACTCTGAGCACTTTATCACGCTAGAACATCGTACCCTTGAGTTTCGTTTTTTAAAAAGTAGCTTTAAGCGGTTTTTAGGCAATAGGAAACTAAGCCCCCGGATAAGTGCTTTTAAAACGAATGTACGTTCCTGTTTTATGCGGATTGTTCTTGGATACTTACAGTAAGCCCCAAGGATTCTAACCTCTTAATCGAACTACTGATCAAGATCTCACGTTTTCGTTGATCGAAATAGCCAAAACCGAGTTCCACATATTCTTGTCTTCGCGTTAACAAGATATGAACAATCGTTAAAATGGTATGCCCTACGGCTACCGCTGCTCTATTCTTTCCACGACGTGCTGCAATGCGATGGTACTGTGCTGCCAAGTACGAATTCTTTTGGCGTGCTACCGATCGT
>NZ_AUGY01000108.1 GCF_000422905.1 Paenibacillus alginolyticus DSM 5050 = NBRC 15375 | reverse complement strand
ATACGATTTCAGTTGCAACAGCTGAGCAACGACATGAAGCCCTATGGCTGAACCCGCAAACAGCTTCTTTGACCGATGATCCTGAAAAATAGACCGATAATCTAGGACGTTGAGCACTTTGAGACATTGACAAACTACGGAAAATTCCTTATCGTTATCCATGGTTGGCTCCTTTGTTTGGGAGAATGATGGATAGCGCGTCATTCCCTAAACATAGGTGCTTTTTCTTTGTTTGTCTAGATTAATAAATACTTTATATTACAAATTAAGTAAATATTTGATGTGAGGTTTGATGCATCGGTAATGTAAAAAATACAACAATTCCAACCAAAAGTAGCTCTATAGCCTATAAAACGGCTAAACTGTTGTAGAGCGTACAACAATCTTACCTTACCAAGCAAAAATCAAGGAAATTGTTGTACGCCGTACAACTTGCCTTTCTAATTCTCCATTTTTTCAAAGAAAACCCGCGAATCCTAGGCGCATGTTGTCAAAAAAAGCACGGAGGCTATCCAGATTAGGATGCCCTCCGTGCTTTTTTACATAATGAGAAGTGGGACAGCTACCTAACGCTTATCAAACTGCTCGAAATACAAAATCCGCTCCAAAATCGTAGGATGCGAGCCGCGGAACCACTGAACCAGCTTAGGTTGAGTGACGGGGCTGAGATTTTCTTTGGCAATGTGTTGAAAGGCGCGGATCGCGGCGTTGCCGTCTCCCGTCATTTTCATGGCATAGGCATCAGCGCGATGCTCGATGACTCTTGAGAATGCATTTTGCGCAGGCGCCGAGGCAAAACTCATGATCGTCACAATCAGCAGTAAGATCGGCAGCGCAGCTAAATCACTCTCCCCTCGTATTCCCCAAATTGAACCCCAACGCCGAATAAACGAACGATACGCATGAAAGGCAAGCCAGAATCCGATAAAACTCAATGCGATCCCATAGACTATTCCTAGATAGATATGCCGTTCAGCGTAATGACCCATTTCATGAGCCATCACGGTCAAAATCTCATCAGGCTGCAGCTTCTTCAGTATCGTATCCCAAAGAACGATCCGGGCGTTCCCTCCAATCCCATTCACGTAAGCATTTATTGTCTGAGTCCGCTCAGACATATTGACTTCATATACTTGATCCGCAGGGATCTGTGACCGCGCGGCAAGCTGAAGAATTTGCGCCTTTAGCTCTTGGTTTTGGAGCGGTTGAAAATCGTGATACAGCGGGTCCAGCACAACGGGCTGGATGAAGGTGACGAACAAAATAAGCGGAATAGAAACCAGCCAGAACCAGAGCCACCAACGGTTAGGACTCCATTTTAACACCCCTTTGAAAATCAGCACGATAACTGTCGTACCCAAGACATTGATCAGAAAATCTTTGCAATGATCACTCCAGAATAAGGCTAGTGTTTCCGTTGACAACCCGTAAGCCTGGTCGATTTTGAACAGGAAATAATCAATCGGCAGCAAGAGCACGTCCATTAGCAAGGTAAATAAAAGCACAAAAACAACGATCTGCAGGAAAGAAGCTCTGAACAACCTTTCTGCTATACGACGAAACTTGATTGCCGTTCCGAGTAGGGCTAGCAAGACCCCCATTTGCAGTGGAGTGCTTAGAAAAAAAGCTAGTGACCGTATGCGAGACAAGGACTCAGCCTTCGTAATTTCTTGTGTGGTCATGAACGTATGAGGGTCAGCACTGGTCCCAATAAGTTCAAGCGGGATTTTGAATAAATTCCCTTTTAGGAAATAAATGATTAAGGCTATCGCATATACACAAAAGGTTGCGACAAGACCTATGTAGAAACGCTTCATTTCATACCTCCACGACCAACTTCATTCAAGTTTATCAATAACCAGTCTGGTGTAAAGTCTCTAGACAGGAGCCACACTTGGGTAAAATGTCCATGCGGCAGTACCAGATTACGCTTCCTGCCAAGTATATCGGACATCCCAAACAATAGAGATAGATTACGAATAAGCAGCATGCAGGGATAATCATGAGAGTAATCTTTTAACTTATGTTCCTTACTTTGAATACGGTCATTAATGACCTGAATAAACGTATCTATTCCTTCTACACTAGGCTTAGTCAGCTCGGAACGCGACAGCATAAGCCGTGCTTCCTCGGAATCATAGAACAGATGGGTGACTTCTAACCCGATTTGGTTATTCCTGGGATCCTCAAGCAGCGCGTCCGGCTTCTCTTGCTGCTTAACCATACGTAGAGGAACCTCATTGTTCACGTTGTATAAATCCAGAAAGATATCAATTGCGGCTTGTTCCAGCGCCTTTTTCTCATCCTCGTGTTTATTCATATGTCTCCCCTATATCCATTGAACGAGCCGTTGCTCCCATTTTACCCTATTCTACGAGCTTATACCTGCCGAACACATGCGCCAAGCATTTTTGGTTCATACATCAAATAAAATTTTGGGCAATGAGAGCGGTCACCCGTTCTCCTAGACTATGCGACAGAGTTGGCATTGTATGTGCATCGGTTTGATCATTTTCAAGTTGTAGAAATTGAAGAGAGTCGATCTCTTTATTTGATTTTTCCATTTTCCCATGTTGTAATGAGAAGATAACCCAGATTGGATGTGGGAAATGAAGAAAATAACTTGTTGTTTTTTAGTGTTATACAGCATCTTTTGTTTGGCAATCACGATGCCTACATCCCCTGCCTTAGAGCAGGTATTACCTATATCTGTTACTAAACCACATTTAGATGGTATAGAACAATCCGAAGCAGTCCCAATATCAATACCTACTCCAGCACCAACCATTCAACCCAAGATGAATCATCATTTTCAATTGGAATATGTTCCTGCCCTATCGCAACTGCCCGAGCTGCCGAACGGATGCGAAGCAGTCGTTGCCACGATGCTTCTAAACTGGGCTGGAGTCCCCGTAACCAAAGAGGAAGTCGCTGATGCTCTTCCCTTAGGCGAGCTGCCCTATGTCAATGATGACGGAGCATTTATTGGCAGTAATCCCAAAAATGTTTTTGTAGGCAACCCCTATGAAGTAGGTTATGGCATTTATCATAAGCCAATTGCGGACATGCTGGATCATTGGTTACCCGGTCGAATTAGGGATTTGACGGGCAGTGACTTTGATGAATTGCTCACGATTATTGCACAGGGAAAACCAGCCATGATCTGGGCAACCGAACATATGGATACACCTTATTTGGAGATGGAATGGCAGGATGAAGAGGGTCTGACAGTTGAGTGGTATCAACCTGAGCATGCCCTACTCTTAACAGGCTGGGACGAAGATTATGCCTATATGAACGATCCTATGACCGGTAAGCAGGAAGCTTATGCTTTATCTGATTTCAAAACTGTATGGGAGCAAATGGGATCTCAAGCGATTACAGTTAACTAAAGCAAAGCTTCCTTAGCTTTATCTGGTGGCATTCATACAAAGTCCATAATTTTCTTCGCTTAAAAAAGCATGAACTCCTCGATATATAACGAGCAGTTCATGCTTTTTTTATAAGGGATCCATTTGCACAGCTGCTTGCTTACCGCTAAGCTGTATGCCTGTGTGCTTACGTCCATGCGAGCTCAAATCTTTGGTCAGTGTCTCCAGCAATTCTTTCGCCTTCGTGCCTTCTTTGCCTGAAATCTTCACGACCAGCAGCACAGCATCGCCGCCTTGCAGAATGCGCTCCGCCTGCTGCCTCTTCGTTTCTAGGTCATGATCTTCGATGTGAGGCGTTAAGCGGAGCTCCTTGACCTTAGGTGCCTGCTCCCGCTTGCGTACCTGCTGTTTTTCCTGCAGGGCTTCTTGTTTCGCTTGCCCAGCGCCAATGAGCTTACAGGGAGGTGGACTGCTCATAAGCGAGGTGCAGATTAAATCCACTTTCAGTTGCTTCGCTAGCAGCAGTGCTTCCTTCGTGGGCATAACGCCCAGATCTTCGCCATGTAGTCCTGTAACATGAACCTCGGATGCTTTGATTTTCTCATTCTTAATCATTGTGAATACACCTAATCTTTCGCTATAATGAACCCATCAACAGGAAGAGGTTGTTTAAGGAGATGTCTAACCCATATGAATAATAAACAATTAGAAGAGCAAATGATCGAAAATTACAAACGTGAAGAGCATATGATGATCCTCGTTTTTGCACAATGGTGTATCAACCATGATTTGGATCCTGCAGCGCTCTATCATAGCGCATACCCAGACCAACCGAATAACGAGGCGCTGCAGCAAGCCCTTGACTTAACGGTTCCCAAAGAGGACGCCGGTGAAGTCCCTGATGACACTGTACTAGGCGTACTATCTTTATTCGGCAACGAGGAGCTAGCCTTCATCGTCACACAAGAAATCGATAAGCGGCCAAGAAAGAACCGTTAATCATTTTCTTAAAAAGCATGCTGCCGCATCTCAAGGTTAAAAGCTTCAGCCAACAATTCAATGGTTTGCAGCCTCGTTTCAAAGCGGTAGCCCCCGGCCACCACCATCACTTCATCGACTTGGTAGCTTTCGGCTAGGTTCAGCAGTTGCTCCCTTACTCGGTTCGGATCACCAATAATCATTCGGGATCGATTGTCCCTTACCCTTGTTTGATCCCAATCTGAGTACACATAGTCAGCCGCTTCTTCGGGCGATTTCACTCCTGTGAATTCGCCCTTTTCCATTTGCAGGATGCGCAAATCAATCGAAGCCGCAAGCCCCTCAGCCTCCGCCTGCGTCTCAGCGCACAGCACATAGATGCACACTGTCGCCTGCGGTACGACATTCAGCGCGGACGGTTGGAACGAGCTGCGGTAGCTTCGCACCGCATGCTGTCCTCCCGCTCCGTTGATGAAGTGCGCGAAGCAGAACGCTGCGCCTGCCTGCGAGGCATACACCCCGCTCTGTCCGGTGGAGCCGAGCAGCCACACCTGGGGCATCGAGTCCACCAAAGGGGTGGCGCGGATGCCCTCGAACACGTGCCCGGGTTCCACCGAGTCGGCGAGGAACCCGAGAAGATCCGTGACTTGCGCTGGGAACCGCTCAAGTCCTTCGAACATGTCAGCGCTGATGCCCCGCAGCGCTTTGGCCGTATGCGGCGTGCCTCCGGGCGCACGCCCGATGCCAAGGTCGATGCGCCCCGGATAGAGCGCCTCGAGCATACGGAAATTCTCAGCGACCTTGTAGGGGCTGTAATGGGGCAGCAGCACGCCGCCGGAGCCAAGTCGAATCCGACTCGTGCGGGCAGCCAGCGTGGAGAGAAGCACCTCTGGCGAGGAGCCGGCGAGACCTGCCGAGTTATGATGCTCCGACACCCAGAATCGGGTGTAGCCGAGACGGTCGGCCACCTGAGCCAGCCCAATTGTTTGTTGTAAAGCCTCGCTATGCGTAAACCCGGATGATACCGGTGACTGATCAAGAATACTTAGCTTCAGCATTGTCATCCCTTCTTTCTGAGTCATCTGCCGATGATCTTGATTATACAACGTCCGACCACCAAAAGAAAAAGGACAAACCCCTAATGGCGTTGTCCCGGATTGTTAAATTTTGATTAATCCATTCCTCTTACTTACTAAAAGTATATGGTTACAGGAAAATTTTATGCCAGCTTTTTTTCCAACCAGTCATTTTGAATGTTATAAAATCGGAAACCATCGCCATATAGGCTCACCTGAGGTTGTTGGATGAGTGAATCCCAATGCTCAGTTGAACGATGTTGTAGAAAGTACAAAAACTGCCTGCAAAATGGCCTTTGGATCAAAGAAAACGGCATTCGATGAATTTTTTTACTGCTCGACTGTCGAATAGGTATCCGTTTAAGCCAAGCCGACTTGATCCGAATACTGTATCGTAGAATCGAGGAGGTGAGTGTTCTTTGCCAGCTAAAAATGGGAGCCAATATATTGAACGGATTAATAATAACTTGCCGAATGTCTGGCTTGCAGGTGAACAGGTGAAAGGGGCTATATCCGAGCATAAAGCTTTCAAGGGACTAATGGCGACGCAATCGAACATGTATGATATGCAGTTGGACGACAAATGGAAAGCGAAAATGACTTATGCCTCACCGCTGACCGGAGATCCGGTTGGTCTTTCTTTTATGCAGCCGAGAACGAAGAAAGATCTGGCCGCGAGAAGAGAAATGATGCAGGCTTGGGCGTACACGCATCATGGATTTTTGGGCCGTGCTCCCGATTATATGAACACAACCCTGATGGCGTATTCGACGGCTGCGGGAGTTTTGGAAGAGAAAACCCCGCAATACGCCTCCAATTTGAGACGTTATTATGAATATTGTCGAGAAAATGATATCACGCTTTCACATGTGTATATTCAACCGAAAGCGGGCAGACTTGCGTCTTTACTCGGTTTCCTCGAACACCCGGCAGCGGCTCGTGTGACGGATAAGAACAAGGACGGTATCATAGTTCGAGGCGCTTTTCTTTTAGACACGCAAGGAGCCAGCTCGGACGAAATTCTCGTTTACCCTGTGCCCCATTCTTCGCCAGACGCCGATGACAGTCCTTATGCGTTCGCGTTTGCAGTACCGAGCAATCTCCCTAGTATCCGCTTTATCTGCAGAGAAAGCTTCGTAGGCGGCGAGTCCGCGTATAACTATCCTCTTAGCTCCCGGTTTGAGGAAATGGATACGCTGGTCATTTTCGAAGACGTGCTTGTCCCGTGGGACCGCGTATTTGTGTGCGGGGATGAAGAAATGGCGTGCCGTCTATTTGACGAAAGTAGTTTTCACATCCATTCATGCACACAGATCATGTGCAAAAACATCGCCAAAACCGAGTTTCTGTTGGGAACAATTGAAACGATGATCGATGCGGCCGGGCTGGGTTCCTACGGCCATGTGATCGATAAAGTGACGGAGGTTATTATTGCGCTGGAAACGCTCAAGGCACTACAGTTGGCCGCAGAGAAGGGAGCTTCTGCTAACCGGTGGGGCATCATGCTTCCCAATCGGAATCCGATCCTTGCCACCAGTGCATATTTTCCCACAATATATCCCCGAATGATTGAAATCATCCAATTGCTTGGAGCAAGCGGTTTGATTATGGTTCCGGACGAGAAAGATTTTGAGACCGATATCAGTGGTCCGTTGAATCTGTACATGAAAGGCATTGGTCTGAGCGCCAAAGAGAATATACAACTATCTAGATTGGCATGGGAGTTAAGTATTAGTGCGTTTGGCGGCAGGCAAACGGTTTACGAGCGCTTCTTTTTTGGCAATCCTACCTCAGTAAACAATCGATTGTATCACGGGTATAAAGGCAGGGAAACGTTAAAGCAGCGGGTACAAGATTTCCTTTTTCATTCGTAAATAGCGGGGGGGTTCGAAGACAGGACGTGGCTTTAGATAAACGAAGGACCTAGCGAAAACCGCTAGGTCCATTATTATTTAGCTTTCACGATTAAGCTTCAAGACTAACAAGAAAAGTTTTAATCTCATAAGGCTTCAGCTCAATATTAGCAGCCTCCAGCTCTCCGATAGGACGCTCCATCAGATCACATTCCTGCAGCGATCGAATGTTAAAATCGCTCGAGATATCCACATGAGTACGGACTCCAGCAAACTCGTGAATGCGCAGAACGAGTCTCTCTTCATCCTCTGCTTTCTTGATCGCATCTACCATCACGTTTGGAGCAGAGAATTGGAACATAGAAAGTGTACCTTGCGTCGGAACACCATCGTAACTCGTCAGCGGATTATTCAGCGCCCATGCTTCCTGTACGGTACCGCCTGCATACCAATCCCCCGCATGCGGGAGAAGTGCATACACAAAAGTATGTTCCCCAAGATCAGCTGTCGGGTCCGGATGAATTGCGGATTTAATTAGCGATAAGCGCATGACGTTATCCTTAATGTCGTAGCCATACTTACAATCATTCAGTAAGCTTACGCCGTATCCACGTTCGGACAAGTCCGCCCATTGGTGCCCAACGGATTCAAAACGCGCCCAATCCCAGCTCGTATTCCAATGCGTCGGACGCTTGACGTTACCGAACTGGATATCGTAAGTAGCCTCCGTAGAACGCACATCTACCGGGAAGGCAACCTTCAACAGCTGCTGACGTTCCTGCCAGTCGATATGGGTACGGAAATCAATGCGACGGCTGCCTGCGTAGACAGTCATCCACTGCGAGATCGTAGACTTCGCAAAGTTCCATTTGAATGCAACAGTTGCTGCTAATGGTCCATCTTCAACGAGCTCTACTGATACAAGATCGTTAACCTCGCGCATTTTTTCTTGGTAGAAAATATCGATATCCCAAGCATCGAAATCAATCGGCTTATCTTCAAACACCTGCAGAACGTTGCCTCGCGAACTTGCAGCAAGTACATTCCGGCGATTATCTAGGTCGAATACGCGAACCAATTGACCGGATTCGTTCCATTCGATTTCGTAATGAGGCGTTTTCAGCGAGCGTCCTTCCAGTTGGAAAGGTATCTCGTCTGCATCAGCCGATTGAGATTGATCATTAAAGTGAATCGTCGTCATACCTAATGATGGCATCTGAGGTGCGTTGATGAGCCAGCGGCCATCCGTGTATTGCGATTTCAACTGGCGGCCTTCCCGATCTGTCCAAACGCTGCCAATTGCAGCTTTTTCCCCAGGGATTACAACAAGATCGCTGCGTTCCCATGAAGCGCTGTTCAGAATCGTTACCGCACCTTTTTGCTGCTGGCTTCCAATTCGTGCTGCTGCTTCATTCCAAGCGGCTGTTCCTATAGACATCGCTTCCGCGTATTCTTCACGACTGTCCTCGTAGACTTCTGTAATCGAAGAACCAGGAATAATATCATGGAACTGATTGCGTAAAATGATGGTCCAACCCTTGTTAAGCATCTCCTGTGGATAAACGCTCCAATCGGATTTCAACAAAGCAGCCAAAGCGCTGACATATTCCGTTTCACGATATAGAAGCTCCAGCTTACGATTCATTCGTTTGATGTAGGCTTGGCTTGTATAAGTACCACGATGATATTCGAGATACAGCTCACCGTCCCATGTATGCACATAACGGTCGGTTGCTTCAACTGTTTCATGTAACCGCTCGAAGTATTCGTCTGCGCGCCCTGTTTTCACTTGTGGCAGGCCAGGCATGTCTTCCAAACGACGGCGCATCTCCAGCATCTCTCGATTGACGCCGCCGCCGCCATCCCCATAACCATAAGATAGCAGAAGCTCTTGATTCACTTCCTTATCTCGGTAGGCATCCCAAGTACCTTTGACCGTCATTGGCGTTACCTCGCCGTTGTACGTATAGAAGAACGAGTTAGCTTCTTCCCAATCGCCAGGTGTGGTAATGAAATGCGTCAACACTTCGGTGCCATCAATTCCCCGCCATTTGAAGGTATCGTGAGGCATGCGATTGAACTGGTTCCAGCTGATTTTGGTCGTCATGAACGTATCGAAACCAGATTTCCGCAAAATTTGCGGCAATGCCCAGCTGTACCCGAATACGTCGGGAAGCCATAAATAGGTGCTCTCCACTCCGAACTCTTCGCGTATGAATCGAGTTCCATGTAAAAATTGTCTCACCAGCGATTCCCCGGAAGTTAGGTTGCAATCCGCTTCCAGCCACATGCCCCCTCCAACTTCCCATCGCCCCTCACGTACACGCTCAAGGATTTGCTCATAAATATCAGGATAATCTTGCTTGATATAAGCGTACAATTGAGGCTGTGTCTGCAAAAACACATAGTCCGGGAATCGTTCCATTAGGCGCAGCACCGTGGAGAACGAGCGTGCACATTTCTCCCGAGTATGCTTAAGTCTCCACAACCAAGCCACATCAATATGGGTATGCCCAATACAAGTAACCGTAACGGGATGCTTCTTCTCCATCTGATTCAATTCCCCAAGTAGCAGCTCACGGGAACTATACACGGATTCATAGTAGGCGTCCGAGAGCGGATTCGACCAATCTACCAGCTTAAAAGAACGATCGAGCGCTTTAACTAACTGAGTACGTTCAGGATGGTTAGCATCCAGACTGCGGATTGTTTCCAGCACAGCGCGTCCTGTGTAGTAGAAATCGTCAACCCGCTCATCCAGCCAGCAGATTTCAGCGCGATTCACCGTATGCTTCTTCTCGCGCGGTTTCCCGCCTCCTTCGAGACCTGACCACAGGCGGATATCCATCCGCCCCTTCGTACCTGCCGCTTCTTCCGGCAAAAATACCTCTTGATGGTTCGAATCGACGCCTTGGAAAGGGGAACCGTTCCAATATAATAAGGATTCGAAGCCGTCATTGTTGCCTCCGCCCGTTTCACCGAAATCGAAGCGTCCCAAAATAGTTTTATCTGCCCATTCCTTCGGAATATCAATCGTGCGCGATAACCACACGTAGCGGTCGCGCCCTTTCCAAGTCTCACCCGTCTTCAGTTCAAATGTAGGCTTCGTGACTGGCGGCCTTGCTCCATTAGCGCCATCCTCGTCTTCCGTAGCTGAAAATCGCTCCAAAGGCACCGCATCGCGATACCGGGTTTCGCTTAATTCACGCAGTCTCGCTTCCAGCTTCGATTCAGTAAAAAACATATCGAATCTCTCCTCCTATCGATTTCAATGAATCAATTTCTTCTCTAGTTTAAGCAAATTGTCATAACTTAAAGCCAAACTATCCATCGGGTTTCCCGGGCAATAATCTTGCTCAACAGCGAACCATTCGACACCATTTTGCAATCCCCACTTCAGGATAGGTGCGAAATCAATCGATCCAGTTCCTATTTCAGCAAAATATTTTCTTTCGTCTGCAGTAATATCCTTCAAATGGAGAATCGGCATACGAAAAGCATAATTTTGGATGAAGGATAGCGGATCTTGATCCGCTTTTTTTACCCAGTAGGTGTCTATCTCCGCATAAATAGCCGGATCTTCAAGCAAATATGAAAGCGTAAATTTCCCATCGATAGTGGTATGAAATTCAAAATCGTGATTATGATAGCCTACGCGGTATCCCATGCCATTGACTTTGGAAGCAGCTTGTAGTAGATCGCGACGTACGCTAGCATATCCTTCTGGATTCTGCAGCCCGTCGGGGAGTGAATGGCAGATCAGATCCTTCGTATCGAAAAGGCGAGCCTCCTCCAATACGGCGTCCATATCGTTCTTCAATCGCTCCAAACCGACATGCATGCCAGCCGTTTGCAAGCCGATTTCCTTCATTACAGCAGCAATATCTTTCGCAGGGTTTCCATGTAATCCATCGATTTGGACGGCTGCCCATCCCATCTTTTTCAGCTCTCTCAGCACACTTGGGAAATCTTGTTTCAATTCGTTTCTCAAGGTATATAATTGCGCAGCCAATTTATGTTTAATCATTCCGCAATCTCCTCCCTTTTCAAATCCAACCATTCAACCTCTTGTTCTGTTAAGGGCAAATTCATTGCTTGTATGGAGGAATCCAGCTCCTCGGGGTTTCGTGGCCCAATGATTGCACATGTCGGGAATGACTGATTAAGAACGTATGATAAGGCAATTTGAATCGGTGAAACCTTCTTTTCTTCTGCTAGCTTTGCGGCACGACGATAACGTTCCCAGTTGTTTTCGCTGTAGTACACGCGGACCATTTCCTCATCCGTACGATTGTCTGGTGTGAAATTGCCTGAGAAAAATCCACCGGCTTGGGCGGACCATGCCAACAATGGGAGCTGATTGACCGAATGCCAACCGCAGGTTTCCTCATCTGCCGAAACGCAGCCCTCCCAGCGGGGTTCGTTAGGCTTAGCAAGACTAAGATTCGGACTGCTGAACGAAAAGCCTACGAGTTTATGGGCAGCCGCGTACTCATTTGCTTCCTGGATTCGCTTATGCGACCAGTTAGACGCTCCAATAGCCCGGATTCGCTTGGCCTCAAGGTGGACATTCAACTCTTCGATGATCGGTCCGACCGCCACATTCGGATTGTCACGGTGCAGCGCATATAGATCGACATACTCCGTCCCTAGCCTTTCCAGACTCTCCGTTAAATCCTTGCGGATCGCCTCCGGATTTACCCTTGGACCCGGACTGCCGTCATCATGATGAGCACCCTTCGTTAAAATGACTACCTTTTCCCGGTTCTTCTGCTCCGCAAGCCATTGACCGAGAACCAGTTCTTTCCCGCGATATTGATGTGCGGTATCGAAGGCATTGCCGCCAGCGCGAATGTAAGCATCCAGCATCATCCGTTCAGGCTCTTCCAATTTCCTCAAATCTCCCGTTCCCATGAACAACCGGGAAATGGGTTTGTCTACGCCCTTGATATTCATATATCTCATCCTGAATCCTCCTCCAAACATTTGACCGATCAAGTAATGTGAGTACAGCTGCCGTTCTATTCATCCTCGTTAAACACCTGCATCAAGCGCAGCTCAATGAGACCGCACTCTCCTTCGTCAGAGCATCTATGAATGAAAGTATCCCTTTATCATCAGACGGTGGATCAACTCGGCGAATAAGCTGTTGGCCCAAGCAAACCATGGACGCGTATAATCGGTGGGAGAATTCGGATCGAACCCTTCATGCATGTACCCCGTATCCGCATCCGTCCGCAGCAGCATTGCCAGAAGCTCTCGTACTTCGGTTTCATCCTCCGAGGTGAGGGCCTGCATCGCCAGACTAATCGGCCAAATGTAGCCTGCCGGCGTATGCGGGCTTCCGATTCCCTTCGCATATTTCCCATCAAAGAAGTATGGATTGTCACTGCTTAACACAAATCTTCGCGTATTCTGATACACTGGATCCTCAAAGGTCGTGTAACCCAAATAAGGAATCGACAGCAAGCTGGGAACATTGGCGTCATCCATCAGATTGTAGTTGCCGAATCCGTCTGTTTCATACGCATAGATTTTTCCGTACTTAGGATGAAGATAAGTGCCGTAGGTTTGAATGCCAAAGTCTATCTCTTCACGAAGCTCCGCCGCAAGCTGTACGCACTCCTGATCGTCCCATACGATCTGGGCAATTCCCTCGATGTATCGGAGCACCACGACCGCAAACATATTAGCTGGAATCAAATAGCCGAACGTACAAGCATCGTCGCTGGGCCGAAAACCGGACCAAGTCATCCCTGTATAATTTACAGGCATACCCATCCGATTATTACGCAGTGTATCACTTGGCGGACAATCTACACGGGCGAACCGGTAAGGAGATTGTTCGGCATGTCTTTGTTCTGTTTTCCATAGCGAAATGATGGTGTGAACCGCTGCCCGAAAAGAATCATCGAACATATCCGTCCGTCCGGTCGCATTCCAAAACAAGTAAGACAGTTGAATAGGGTAACAGAGCGAATCGATTTCGTATTTGCGTTCCCAAATCCACGGATTCAGCTCGGTCAGATCCTGATCATACCGGTTATCATTCGCTTCCTCATTGAACGCATTCGCATAGGGGTCGATATGAATATAGGCGATTTGTCTGCGAATCAAGCCCGCCACTATATCCTGCAGTTCTTTGTCTTCGGCCGTAAGCGGTATATAATGCCTGACCTGCGCACTGGAATCCCTTAACCACATTGCCGGGATATCCCCGGTGAATACAAAGGCGGTGTTGTCGTTCATGATTTTGGTTGTCGTTTCAAGCGTATTCGGATAGCAGTTCTTGAACATCGCGAGCAGCTTCGGGTGCCCAGCAAGCATAATCTCCGCTTCTTCGAGCAAGGAAGTGACAGCATTAGGCAAGGTCATTATTTCCAATCCCCCAGAATATCCTTATAGGCTTCCAAATAATCATCGACAAGCAGCTTAGCAATGGAATAGGAATTAACAAGCGGATGAACAGTGAGTGCCTGGATAGCCAAATCACGCGATTTGTGTTTGACTGCTTCAACGGTAAGCCGTTCAAACAGCTTCACATTTTTCATCAGCAGGCTCATTTCTTCCGGCACGGATCCGATCTGAACCGGCTTTGCCCCGTCTTTCGTGATGATGCAAGAAATTTCTACGACGTCATCGTCCGCGAAGCCTTCGATACTGCCTTCATTCGGTACCGATAGCACGATGTTGTTGGTCGCACCCGTTTGCAGCGACTCCACGAAATCCAGCATAACACCCGCATAACCAAGTGAGTTAGGCAGTTCCAGCTTATCTGTAGGAAGAACGGGCTTAGACTTCGAGTTGGTTTCAATCGCCATGTAAGAAGCTTCCCTTTTTTGCGTATAGTACAAATAGGTTTGAATGGCTTCATCCGGATTGCTTTCAATATCCATCTTACGTAAGATATCTAGCATTTCCTTATTATTCTCAGCGATCATCTGGCCGCGCGTCATTCCTGATTTGACAATATTAGCGAAGGCCTTTTCGCGGTGGTAGTAATAGTACAAATATTCATTCGGCAGAAAAGGAAGTGATTTCAGCAAATCGCTGTCGAACATTTTGAATTCATCTACGCGACTTGTAAAATCAGGATCATTCTTAAGTTCCGACATGATGTCTTTGCCTTGGTAAATCACTTTGGTCATCCATGACAAATGATTAAGTCCGAAAAATTCAACTTCAAGCTCCTTCGGATCGATCTCTAGTTGCTCCGCTATTCTCAGCTTCGTATGGCTTGGCGAATCGCAGATTCCGATCACCCGATCGTAACCCGCATTTCGCAAGGCCTGCGTAACGAGTCCAGACGGGTTCGAGAAGTTAAAGATCCAAGCCTCTGGTGCAAGCTCTTTGGCAATCTCGCAATATTCCATGAGAACTGGAATCGTACGAATCGCCATCGAGAACCCTGCAGGTCCCGTCGTTTCTTGACCGATCACTCCATGCTTTAGTGCGATCTGCTCATCTATATATCGTGACCATTCCTTACCAACACGTACCGTAGTTACAATGTAATCCGCACCCTTAATGGCTTCGCGGCTATCTGTCGTCGTCTCCAGCTGAAGGTTGATTCCGCTGCGATCGATGACGATCTGACATAATTTCGAAATAACAGCAAGCTGCTCCTCATCCGTATCATGAAGAACAAGCTTAGTAATCCCGGCATCTTCTGCTTTTAACGTTAAGCTTTTTGTAAATAAAACGGCGCGAACCCCGCCGCCTCCGATTAAGGTCAGTTTCATCATTACGCCTCCATACGTTCTTTGATATGATCTCCGAATTGAAGGATAAAGGCATCAAGCCCATCCTTGTCCGGTGTACCCGTGCTGCCGCCATGAGCGCCGACAGATAGTGCTCCGCAAACATTTCCGTACTGCAAGCATGTCTCCACATTTTGACCCGTCAAATATCCATAGAGATAGCCAGCGTTAAATGAATCCCCTGCGCCAGTTGTATCTACAGGCTCGGCTGGAAATGCCGAATGGTACGTTATCCGGCCATCCTTCATGGCTACAGCCCCTTTTGGACCAAGCTTAACCACAATATGTTTAGAATAATTGGCCATAAAGCGTAAGCTTTCTTCTATGTGATCGAAGCCTGTGTAATGAAAAGCTTCCGTTTCGTTCATCAGAAACACATCAAAATAAGTCATTAAATCGAAAACACCTTTAAACCACTCGCCGGAATCATCCCAACCTACATCACAGGAAAGGGTCACACCCATCTCCTTAAGTAGTTTGGCCATCGCTATGAATTCTTCGTGGTTGTGTCTTCCTCTATAACCGGTCACGTGAACATGTTTCCCTTGAGCGATTTGTGACAAGTCCAAATCCTTTATTTGAAGCTCCATATTGGATCCCCCATAAGTGATAAAAGACCGATCCGTCTCGGGATTAATCGCGATCGTGATACCGGTATTACTCGTTTTACTCGTTCTAATCAAACTGGTATCGATACCATATTGGCCGAACTCGTCTCGAACATAATGGCCGTAGCCATCATCTCCCAGAACACCGTTAAAAGCTACATGAAGCCCAAGCTTAGCAAGCGAAATCGCGAACAAAGCTGCTCCCCCGCCAACATGCATCGTCATATTATTAACGAAAATCTCCTGCCCAGGCTGAGGAATTTGATTAAGTCCTGCCACAACGAGATCTATATTGGCGTCACCGATGACCACCGCATCAAATTTTTTCAATATACTCTCCCTCTCTCAATCCAGTTAACTATCTATGCTTTTACGCTTCTCTATTTCTATAAGGCCCGCAGCTATTACGGGCAACTAGCTTGTGTTTCAAAATGATATCTTCCTTAGGCGCTTCTGCATCCCCTGTAATCAATTCGAGCAACGTTTCCCGTAACTTTCCCCATATCTTGAATGGGCTGCTCCATCGAGGATAACTGTGGACGAACCAACTCCGTCAACTGGCTTCCATCAAATCCTATGACCGAAATGTCTTCAGGAACTTGCAACTGATGATCATGAATACAATTCATTGCCCCGACAGCCATATCGTCACTCACTGCAAATATAGCAGTTGGATGGGGACCGCAAGCCAGAATCTCTTTCATGAGATTGTATCCGCTTTGTATTTTATAATCGCCGAACCGAATGTATTCCTCTACGATTGGGATGCTGCGCTCGGATAGCGCACCGCGGTAACCGATGTAGCGATTTTGGCCCGAGGTCACATCTCTCATGTCGCCGCCAATAAACCCAATTCGTTGATGTCCAAGCTCTATCAAATAACTGGTTGCATCGAAGGCTGCCGCATAATCGTCAATGATAACAGAAATGAACGTTTGATCAGACGGTCTTACACTTGAGAAAATAATCGGAATGTCCAGCTTATTCAAAAATGCCCGGATTTCATCATTCAATTTCTCATGCATAATGATAATGCCGTCTACACGCATTTCATGAAATACATTCAAATATTTGAATTCCTTATCGATATCCTCAATAATGTTGCACACCAGAAGATTATACTCATTCAGACTCGCTGTTTCTTCAATACTGCTTAGAATCGTGGAGTAAAAGCTTGACGTGAGGTCTGGGACAATGACACCGATAAGGTTCGTCTTTTTCCGTACCAGACTCCTTGCGATATGACTAGGCGCGTAGCCGAGCTCGTCAATAGCTCTTTTCACCCTAGCTTTTAGATCGTCCTTTACATACTTCTCTCCATTAAGCACCCGCGAAACCGTAGTCACGGAAACGCCTGCTTGTTTGGCGACATCCTTAATCTTCGGAGCCAACCTTGTCACCCTACCTTCTGAAAACTAGTTCATTTTCAACGTACATCTTAACTTTTAACTGCACCTTCTGTAATCCCAGCGATGAATTGTCTGCTCACAATGAGGAAGAAGACAATCAATGGAAGAGTAGCCATTAACGCTCCCGTCATGACCATCGAATAGTCTGCTGTATGAGCCGATTTTAACTGCTGTAAGGCCAACATTAATGTGAATTTGGAGGTATCCGTCAATACGATCAAAGGCCACAAGTAATCTTCCCATACGCCCATAAACGTCGTCATCGCAAGAAAGGCAAGTGCAGGTCTCAAAATCGGTAAAGCCACGTGCCAATACAGTCCAAATTTATTACAGCCATCGATTCTCGCGGCCTCTAGCAAATCATCATGAATCGCCAGCGCATATTGCCTGATCCAAAAAATTCCGAATGCACTTGCCATGCCTGGGATAATCAAAGCCTTATAACTTCCCAGCCAACCGAACTCCTTAATGATGATAAATTGCGGAACGAGCAGCATTTGAGCAGGAATCATCATCGTGGCCATCATGGCAAAAAAGAGCAATTTAGAACCCGGAAACTTAAATTTTGCAAAGGCAAATCCCGTTAATGAATTGAAAAACAGCTGAAGCGTGCAGCTAATCAATGCAATGAAAACCGTATTTAAGAAGGCTCGAATAAAATTGCTTTTCTCCAATACATGATGAAAGTTATTCATAAAATTAGTTCCGAATGTTAACTTCGGAGGAAAAGCAAACATCGCACTTGTTTCATTCGTGGACATGACGATAAGCCAGTAGAACGGGAATATAGAGATCGCGACACCGATCATCAAAACGCTATTTACGATTATTTTTTTTGTCAACACTTCAACAGTCATCTCGTATTCTCCTTTTTATCAATCATCCGATCTGTTGAAAAATTTCCAATTGAGGACGGATAATAAGCCGATGATGATGAATAACACCCAGGATACCGCAGCTGCGTACCCATAATTCTGATAATTAAAACCTTCCCGGAACATATAGAGAACGATCGTATCGGTGCCCGGGTATGGCGGTTGATTTCCAGCTAATACTTGAGGTTCCGTGAAAATTTGAAACCCGCCGATTGTTGACATCATCACGGAGAACAAGATGATGGGTCTGAGCATTGGTATCGTAATTTTGGTGAACGTTTGAAATAAGGTAGCGCCGTCCAGCTCAGCTGCTTCGTATAGATCTTTTGGAATTCTTTGCAAGCCTGATAAATAGATGACTGCGTTATAGCCCATATATCTCCAAGAAATCATGGCTGCAATAACAACCCTAGCTCCAAATTCAGAATTTAACCAGGCTATCTTATGAAGGCCGATTTTTTCCATCAAATAGTTAATCAACCCGTATTCGTTGCCAAACAAGGATTGAAAGATAATGACAACAGCCACCATAGCCGTTACATTCGGAAGAAAATAGGCAATTCTGTAAAACCCTTTGAATCTTACTATGGATAAATTGATGATATAGGCGACAACCAATGCGCACAGAAGCTGCGGGGCGTTACCCAATATCCAAAGCGCGATATTGTTGACTAACACCTTCCAAAAAGTCGGATCATGGAGCATATAATCAAAATTCTTGAATCCAACATATTTCATTTCCCCAATCCCATCCCATTTATGTACAGCTAAGTACATGGAGAACAATATGGGAAATACAGAAAAGATCAGAAACAAAATATAAAATGGAGAAATAAATAGATACAGTGTTCTGCTCTTATAAATTTCTTTAAAAAGACCTCCCATGCTATTCCTCCGCTAATTGGATGAGGTGCGAAGATTAGCTCCTCACCTCATCCATTATTTCATTCATATTTCTGCCGTTATCGGCTTAACGTGAAAGCTGCCTTTTGATTTTATCCTGCGCGTCTTTCCAAGCCTTTTCTGGGTCTTTCTTCTGTGTGTCAATTAAGCCAATTTCGTCGGTTAAAGAAGTACCGACCATATCGTCTCTTGGATCGATAGGCGCGATTTTTACATCTTTTGCCGCGTCAGCGAATATCGGACTTAGATCTTGGTTGCCGAAGAACTCATTTTTATTGACCATTTCAGGTTTCGTATAAACTTCCGGTGTAGATGGATAGTTACCGAATTCCTTATATCCAGCAACCAGATTCTCAGGGTTCGTAAGGAATTTAATCACTTCAAAAGCTTCTTTCGGATTTTTCGTTGATTTCAACAATCCGAAGAATGATCCTCCTTGATTACCCACACCACCAGGCGGGTAGGCAATCTGCCATTTCCCTTTCGTGTCAGGAGCTGCGCCAATCAAATCACCAACCGCCCAAGACGCCCCGATGAAAGAAGAAACTTTGCTGTTATTCATTGCCGCATTTTTCTCAGCATCACTAACATTTGGGTACGTCAAGCCTGATTGGTAGGCTTTCACAGCCATATCCCAAGCACCTTTGATATGCGCCTGATCACCAATATATTTCCCATCTTCCGTAAAATACCCTTGGCTATTCTGGCCTATGATGTTTCTGAAAACATCCACAATGGATAGCAATTGCGATCCTGTTGCATCTTTCACTTTCTGCTGAAGATTGAAATAATCCCCCCAAGTCTTCACTTGGCTCTTAATGGCTTCCGGTGTGCTCGGCACTCCCGCCTTCTCAAACAGATCTTTGCGGTAGTACATAACAAGAGGAGCGACATCGATCGGCAAACCAATCAAATATTTATTGTCTGCTGACGCGGCCATTTTCCATTTCCAGTCCAAATACTGAGGTTGAATGTCCTTAGCGCCTTGATCGTATAGATTGACGAATTTTTCTTTGTAAGGAAGCATGGAAGAAATCCAGCTATCCATCGCGACGATGTCCGGCCCGCTTCCTCCGCCTGAGATTGTCGTTTTTAATTTGGTAGCGTAATCCCCACCGGACGGAAGTTTCTGTGCTTGCAAATCAATATTCGGAAATTTCTTCTTCGCTGCTTCAATGGTTGAATCGGATATCGCACCGTTCCAATACCACATCGTTAACGAAACCTTCTGATTAGAAGCGCTTTCATTTTGATTAGAACTGGTCGTCGTTGGTTTTTGCGTCGAAGTACTCGTATTAGTCTGGTTACCACAGGCAGAAGCGACAAGAATTAAACTAAGAGCTAGTGGCACACTGTGCAATGCTTTAAATTTCATAGTTTTGTTCCTCCGATTAAGCGAAATTTGATTATCATATTAGGCATTTGTAATTCAAAACTCATTTCAGCTTTCCCCAACCACATACGACGCCCTCTTGATTTCACGTTATCCATTAGCATAAACATTTCGTCTGAGAATCATTTCTGGTATCGATACCAGAATGATGGGCAGTTATCATTCGTTCGCAGGGGCTAACCACCTTCCTGTGTAAGATTACAACAATCTGGTATCGATACCAGAATTAGCGTTAACGATCCAAAAGATGCTGCCTCTGAATACATCACGCGTTTTCTGGTATCGATACCAGAAGGTTTACTGTGCTTCTGGTTCATAGTATAAATCGATTATCTCCTTTTGACAATGGCATAAATTTACAAAACCTTAAAATTTCCACCCTACGAATCTCATTCATTCATAAAGTATTGTATTATACAAATATTAAGGTGATTGAGGTGACACTACATATATGAACCTAGAAGTCAAAACGATACAACTTTCCGACGTTGTCCCCCAAATATATCGTGCCGATTATTTTCCGTTTCGTCCAAATGAGCGCATTGGTCCGCGCAAATCGTTTGTCCACTCGTTTGTATATATTTATGAAGGCAAAGGTTCAATAACCATTGGAACAACCGTCTCTTCCTGTGCCAGAGAAGAGCTATTTTACATTCCGCCAGGCTTGCCTCATTCTTTTCATTCGGATCACCAGCATCCGATGGTCCATGCTTCGATTTACTTTGATTGGATCAATACCAGACCCAGAGCGGGAGATATGTCTTTATTTCATTTCGGTGACCAGATCTGTGATCCTACCGAGTGCTCACCTAACGTCGTATTTCAGGATTTGCCTACGATTCCTACTAAAGTGCACGCCCCCAAGCAGATGAGATGGATGGAATTGTATCTTCATGTCATCGAAAATATCGAGCATACACAGGAAGATGCCAAACTTTTCAGAAGGGCTGCCTTTGAGCAATTTGTTTCAGAATTGGCGAACCTTTGGCGGAATCCTACCCTTAAAAATGACAGAAGAATGCAATCGATCATGAAGCAAATGAAGGAATTTCCACAGCATAATATTTCTATAGAGAAATGGGCTTCGCAACTTGGGATTAGCACATCTTATTTGCATAAGCTATTTATCCAGGAAATAGGCATGAGCCCTCATTCTTATGCGATTAAATGCAAGCTGGAGAGAGCCAAGAAGATTCTACGAGAGACCAATCTGTCTATCACTGATATCACGGAAGACCTTGGTTTCGGTTCCATACATTACTTTTCAAGATTATTTACGCAAAATTTCGGCGAGTCACCCTCAGCTTATCGCAAACGTTTAAGGGAGGGATATTAAAAGATTAGGATAGTTTTGTACAAATGTAATACATTCCTTCAAAGACAGCTCATAACGCTTTTGTTATTCTAAATTTGGGTTTCCATCCAGATTGATGGTTCACACGGAATAACAATACACTTAGAAAGAATGTGAATCTATGAAATCATTTAAATCTATTCGTTACCGCCAAGTTCATCTCGACTTTCATACGTCCGAGCACATTACCGGCGTTGGTAGAAATTTCGATGAAGATCAATTCATTTCTTGTTTGCAGAGTGCTCAAGTGGATACAATCAACGTCTTCGCTATGTGCCACCATGGTTGGAGTTATTTTGACACGAAAGTCGGGAAACCCCATCCTCATTTGGAAACGAATCTATTGCCGCGCATGTTAGATGCTTGCAGCAAAAATGACATTGAAGCTCCGATTTATATGACGGTCGGATTTAACGAGCTTTCTGCTCGCGAGCATCCGGAATGGGTGGCAATCGCCCCCGAAGGCGATGATCCTTACGGTCCACCGAAATCTAATCCAGAGGATCCCCGTTCGACCGGATTCGACGGTTGGCATATGCTGTGTCTGAATACACCGTATTTACAGTATCTTCTCGACTATACGAAGGAAGTCATGGAGAGATTCCAGCCAGTTGGAATCTTTTACGATATCGTCGGAGAGTATCCATGCGTATGTTCTTACTGCCGCGACAGCTTCAAAGAAATGAGTCTTGACGAAAACAACCCGGATCACCGCAAGCAATTGGCTAAAAAAGTGTACTTGAATTACTTGCAGAAGACATCCGAACTAATATGGTCCCTTAACCCGGAAACCAGACTGTATCATAACTGCTGCACGGAAAAAATGGGCGAAAAACAATACTACCCTTTCTATTCGCATTACGACATCGAGTCGCTGCCGACAGGCGGATGGGGTTATGATTACTTCACCAGCATGGTTCGGTACATTCGCAAGCAAGACTTCCAGTATCTCGGGATGACAGGGAAATTCCACAAATCGTGGGGAGAATTCGGCGGATTCAAAAATCCGGCTGCATTGAAGTATGAATGCCAGCAAATGCTAGCCTTCGGCGCAAGAATTTGTATTGGGGATCAGCTTCACCCCGATGGACGAATGGACGAAGAAACCTATCGGATTATCGGTGAAGCTTTCGATGGGATTGCGGCCAAAGAACCATGGTGTAAGGATACGACCAGCATATCCGAAATTGCTATCCTTTCAGCCAATGCACTAATGGATGCTGAAGATAGCCGAACAAGCGATATGGGTGCCTATATGATGCTTGAAGAGGGCCACTATTTGTTCGATATTATTGATGACTCAATGGACTTCTCTGTCTATCGCATTATCGTACTGCCCGACTGTATTCGAGTATCTGATGCCTTACAGCGCAAACTTGAAGATTATATAGCTGGCGGCGGAAATCTGATTCTGAGCGCAGAAAGCGGACTTCGGTCGGACCGCCCTGAATTCGCCCTGGATCTAGGTGTGGAGTTCATTGGGAAATCAGAGTGGGATGTGGATTACACCTTAATCACCGATCAACTAACCGGTTCGCTTGTGAGATCCCCTTTTCTCAATTATGAATCGGGTTATAAAGTTCAGGTCGATAGCGCTGAGGTATTGGCCCAATCCTACAGGCCTTATTTTAACCGGAGGTACGGGCACTTCTGTTCCCACCTGCATGCTCCTGCCAAAGAAGAAGCGGATTATCCGGCTGTTGTTAAACACGGCAATATCACCTATATCGCCCAGCCTCTATTTAGGTTATATCGGAAGCACGGCGTGCAGCTGTATAGGGACTTATTCCTTGCTTGTGTCAAACAGTTTATCTCGACTCCAACGGTGAAAACCGATCTGCCTTCGGCTGGGAAAGTAAATTTGACCCGTCAACCCAATGGGACTGATTACGTGCTGCATTTGCTCTATGCCGTCCCCATCTTGCGTGGAGATACCCAGGTCATCGAAGATGTGTTGACTTTAAAGGACATCTCCGTTCAGATCAAATTGGATGAGAAGGTTAAGCAAGTCATGCTGCTGCCTGAGATGACGATGATACCTCACATGACGGACGAAGAAGGATATACTTCCGTTTCTGTCAGTCTAACCGGTCACCAAATGGTTCTTTTTCAAACCTAAGTATTTCTTCTGAAAAAACGGCTTACGCTATCCTTGAGCGGGAGCGTCTATACAAGTTGATGCAAAGCAAGCTGCGATTAAGACTTACATTCGCTGCTCAACCTTGTGAAGTTGTATTTTGTACATTACCGATGCAAAATAGCTGACATGATCAGTAAGTCTTCACGTATAAATACAATTACTTAAATATATTGTATTTATTACCATTTTGTTTTTCTGGGTACAAGCCAAAAAAGTAAAGACTACAGAAAATGACGCGTTTTTACCATTAATTTACATTTTATTCTTGTGTCTCCGCTATTCTCTCACTATGATGCGCTGTGAACTTAGCCGTTCTTTTGTCTTGCTCGTCTTCTGTCGACCCTTTGAAGTTCTACTTGGCGGGCGAAAGACAGCATTTACAAAGTTAGACCAGCTATCATAGAAATAGATTCGCAATAACTTTAGCGTTGTCCAG
>NZ_AUGY01000107.1 GCF_000422905.1 Paenibacillus alginolyticus DSM 5050 = NBRC 15375 | reverse complement strand
CAAAAGTCCCTGGACAACGCTAAAGTTATTGCGAATCTATTTCTATGATAGCTGGTCTAACTTTGTAAATGCTGTCTTTCGCCCGCCAAGTAGAACTTCAAAGGGTCGACAGAAGACGAGCAAGACAAAAGAACGGCTAAGTTCACAGCGCATCATAGTGAGAGAATAGCGGAGACACAAGAATAAAATGTAAATTAATGGTAAAAACGCGTCATTTTCTGTAGTCTTTACTTTTTTGGCTTGTACCCAGAAAAACAAAATGGTAATAAATACAATATATTTAAGTAATTGTATTTATACGTGAAGACTTACTGATCATGTCAGCTATTTTGCATCGGTAATGAATTTATAGGAAGTAATTGATAAAATTAAGGTTAAAATGAAACGGCGTTTCATCAAGTGAAATTTCTATTGGGAGGGGTTATGTATGATCTTTTCATTTCATGGGATTGACCACATTCAATTAGCGGCTCCTGAAGGTTGTGAAGATGAGGCGAGAAACTTTTTCGCCAAATTACTAGGCTGGACAGAAATCCCGAAACCTGAGAACTTAAGAAAACGCGGTGGTGTATGGTTTCAATGCGGTATTCATCAGGTTCACATCGGGGTTCAAAAGGATTTTGTTCCTGCGACTAAAGCTCATCCAGCCTTTCAGGTCAGCCAATTAGACGAGCTGCAGCGATATTTGATGAATCATAACATACAAACCATTCCAGACGATGCAAGAGACGACGAGGGCGTAAAACGATGCTATTTGAATGACCCATTCGGCAATCGCCTTGAATTTATTGAATGGCTTTGAAAAGAATACGCGGTATTAATGCTCATGTTCTTGTTTCCATTTTTGAATAGCTAAAATGAATTCATTTCGATGGTTGCCAGGAAAATGGTCCAAAACCTTATAATTAGGCGCGTCGGCAGCCATTATTTTAGAAACGTGGGCTACACGCAGAATTTCTGCCATATCGTTTGTTATCTTAAAAACAATTCGGATGCCAGCCTCTTGTAAGGTAATCGCTTTACAACCTGCGAATTTAGGATTTGAACTATAGCTAAGCTCTTCGCCAACCTCATTCGCTCGGTAACTCAATTCATCAATGGCTTGATTCACTTCATCTAATACGGAAATATCCAACTGCCAATACTCCTGAGCTGCTCCTACATCAAAACGAATAGCCAATCGCTCCTTCGTGTGGTTCTTTGCGGATTTCATTCCAATTCAACATGGAGTCTGGCTCATGCGTGAGTCGATCTATTCGTTCATTCAGGATGCGCTCTTCCTCCTGTTCTTCAAGCTGAGCCAGTCGTTCAAACATTTGCTCGAAGTAAGGATACCCAACCAAAACTGTATCGACGACACTATTCTCGGTGATGAATTGGGGCAGATTCTTGGCTTTTTTACGCAGTTCGCCAAATTTTTTGGAAGCCGTGGTGGAACTGACTAATTGATCGGCTGTAAAAGTAAGTTTTGTCATGGATATAGTATGATCCTTGTTGCTTTAAGTATTCAGGTGCTACTTACATACCATAAGCAGGTTGCCGTCCGGATCTCGAAAAGCAAACCATTGGTCATTTTGGATCTCCGTAACAAGCTCTACCTCGTTATTTTTCATGAATTCATATGAAGCTTGTATATTCTCGGTTTGAAACATAAAAGCAGGTGTTTGATAAGTTGGAGGGCCACCAGGCTCGTTGCCGCCCCACATGGGCATTTGATCAAGTATCAGGGATGTTCCTTCCATGGGAAGAACGTAAATGTGTCCGAACAAGATATCCCCGTCAGGAGCTACACCAAGTAACTTACAGTACCAATCTCGTGCATGCTCAATATTCCGAACGGGAATAAAGACATTGCTGATTCGATTCTTAATCGGACTTGTCACACGAACTTCGCTCATATCAACCTGACCTCCATTAAAGGGATAATTTCCCTCTAAGTATTTCATAGGAAACCCAATCTGTAAATGAAATTGCTGCTGTTTCTGCAGAAAAAAAGAGGCTGACTCAAAAGGTTAATACCTAGCGAGCAGCCCCTATTTTCACCACATATGACCTCGTTAAAGGTTTTCTTATAAGGACATCCGATAAATATTCACAACATCCTCGCGAGTCAGCTTCTTAAAGTTGCCAAAATCCCCGTAAACCATGGCTTTGTCGGCCATGAGCTCAATTGTCGAGTCGTCGATGTCGTAATCAGACAGTCGGCTTGGCGCGCCAATGGAAACTAAGAATTCACGAAGTGCCGCGATGCCTTCCTCCGCAACTTGGCGGTCCGACTTGTCTACCGCATCAATGTCAAAGACGTTCTGTGCGAACTGTTTGAACCGAGCCACGTTGGCATCGAGTGTGTAGGTCATCCAGTTCGGGAAGAGGATTGCAAGACCGCCGCCGTGCGGGATATCGTGAACGGCTGAAACGGCGTGCTCCAGATTATGGGTCGCCCAATCACCGCGAATGCCCATGCTTAGGACTCCGTTAAGCGCCATTGTACCGCTATATAGAATTGTTGCACGTTGTTCCAGATCATCTAGATCTCGCAGCAATCGCGGAGCCGTATCAATAACCGTGCGAAGGATTGTTTCACAGAAGCCATCCTGTAACGGTGTGTTAGGCGTATGATGGAAATACTGTTCAAACACGTGAGACATGATATCAACCATGCCATAAACAGTTTGATTTTCTGGCAAGGAAGTCGTGTGAGCGGGGTCGAGAATCGAAAATTTAGGGAATGAGAACGGGCTGCCCCAACCGAGCTTCTCTTTGGTCTCCCAGTTCGTAATAACTGAACCGGAGTTCATTTCTGAACCTGTTGCCGCGATTGTGAGGACAGTTCCCAAAGGCAGCGCACCCGTTGCAGAAGCCTTCCGTGTAACGATATCCCAGAAATCACCCTCATACTTCGCTCCAACAGCAATAGCTTTGGCGCAGTCGATGACGCTACCTCCGCCGACAGCAAGGATGAGGTCTATGTTCTGGCTGCGGCACATTTCAACACCTCGATGAACAGTTGTAAGCCTTGGGTTAGGCTCTACACCGCTCAGTTCGAAGATATTTACATCTAAGCTTTTCAATAGATGAACGACATTCGTATAAATGCCATTCTGTTTAATGCTCCCGCCGCCATAGACGAGCAGCACGTTCTTGCCATATTTGGATACCTCAGCTGTTAATTTCTCCAGTTGTCCCTGACCGAAATGCAGTGTGGTTGGATTATAAAACGTAAAATTATTCATTGAATTACCTCCTCAGTGTCTCTAGGTAGAATGTTCTTACCCTTTCATTGTATCGAAGAAACAGTGAAAAGCAAAATTTGATCTCTGCTAAGGAATGACGACAGTCTCTGTCTTAGATTACTGGCGCGTGAAAGGTCGACTCCGAGCCAGTAAATAGTCCCATCCTTCGTAACAAAATGAAGAAAAAAGTAAGCTCTTCCTTTAATCAGGAAATGATAATAAGATGAAGCTGTGGCAAGTAAATCGAAGGTACTCGACAAGAAAAGTTGTAGATAAATCGAACGAGGCAGGACTTCCTCTTATTTCCATAGAATTTTCAAGTGTGTACAATGCCCAATCAAGGAAGTGATTGCACCGTGCCTGTGAATAGAAGATCTGACCACATCTTGGAAATTGCGTATTGTTGTGTACGGTGGTTTTTTGTACCAACGTCTACCATTCTATTTATGAAGTATTATCATCAAACGACATTAGATCTGATCGTTTTTATGAGTCTATTTGTCTTTGCTGTTATTTATATGGGAATAACGGAATATGCCATACATCGCAGTCCCATTGACTCTGCCTTCTACCGCTACACCACGAGGACGGGAGTGTTGTTAGATTACGTGGCCTTTGTAGTGATTATTTCGCTAACTGGAGGTACTCAGAGTCCTTTATTTCCAATTGCCTATCTGGTTATTTTACATGCGTCCTTATACTGGAGTCTCGTTGGGGCCATGGTAGCAACCCTTATGGTGATTCTTGGTTACATCGGCGTTGTAATCACGGTCGGTGGCGGTTTTATGCTAGAGGATTTGCCGCGGCATTTTTTCAATTTAGCTTTTTTGATCATGATCGGTGTGATTGGCGGAATTATCGTGGCGCGGGAGCGAAAGCATTTTGTAGAAAAGGGCATTTTCGAGAATTTAGCTAAAAAAGACTACCTAACGGGGCTCTATAATCACCGCAGCTTTCAAGAGGAAATCAAGGAAACGATTGCGAAGCAGCAGCATTTTACCCTCGTTATGGCGGATATTGATTATTTCAAGCGCATTAATGATCAATATGGACACCAGGCAGGGGATTCGGTTCTGCGGTCGATCGGATCATTGTTTGACTCGAGCATTCCTAGTGAGCATGGCAGTGCCTTCCGCTATGGGGGCGAGGAATTTGTCATCATTCTATACACACTGGATCGGCATTTCGCGAGTGATTTGCTGCATCAATTCAGAGAAAAGCTGCGCGCGCTTGAGTTCGGTACTGAGGAAGATAAGTTCCAAATTACCATGAGCTTCGGAGCTGTGGTTCGTGACAAGGAGCAAAGTGCGACAGAGTTAGTCGCATCGGCAGATGCGCTTCTGTATGAAGCGAAAGAGCAAGGAAGAGACCGCTTAGTTTGGGGGTCGTATTCACTTTCTTAAACGAGAGATGGTACGATCGGTCTGTATCTAATGATTATTAATTAGGAGGGAAGCAGCATGGCAACGTTAACTCCATACATTTACAGCAGTGATGCAAGAAAACAAGCTGACTTTTACGTGAGGGCACTAGGCGGGGAATTGGTTAGCTTTCGTACTTTCGCAGATATGCCGGATGCGGATGAATCTATCAAAGATCGCGTCATGCATCTAGAACTGCAGGCCCTCGGCCTTCGCTTCTTCATGGCGGATTCAGGCACTGATACGGTCGATAGAGGTCACGGGCTGGATTTGACGCTTGCTTTTAAGAGCGAAGAAGAAGCGCGCCGTATATTTGATGGACTTTCCGAGGGCGGTATTGTGAAAATGCCGTTCCAACGCATGTTCTGGGGGACGATGTTCGGTCGTCTGGAGGATCCTTTCGGTGTGATCTGGCAGATAGCAACTGAATCGTAATTATCTTATGAAAACTATGCCAAGCAGGCAGGGATATACGGTTGGGCAGACGGCGAAAATATGCCAGACCTCGATCCAAACCCTCCATTTCTATGACAAAATTGGGCTTGTAAAGCCACACCGTGTGGATGGGCAAAATGGCTATCGATACTACTCAAGTCAAGATATTCTTGCGATTAAAATCGTTCAAGACCTGCAGAGTATGCAATTCACGTTAGAGCAGATCGGACAGATTTTCAAAAGCAAAAGCATGGACGGTATCCCAGAGCTAATGCGTGGGAAGAAGGCGGAAGCGGAAGAAACGATCCGCACGTTGGAGACGGTTGTCAGAACGATTGATCAAAGGCTGCGGCATTTGGACGTCCAGCGGCAGCTGCGCAAAGAATTCGAGCATTCGCAAGTCGTGGTAGAGCTGAAGACATATCCGGATCGCTACGTCGCTTTCGAGCGCAAACGTGACGAATGCGGGATGGAGGCTTCAGTTATACGCTTCATGGCGCTGATGGACCGGATCAAAGAGCGCGGATTGACGATGGATGGACACATGTTGACCATCTACCATGAAGATCTACTGACATTTGACAGAGGGGACTCCGATATTGAGATCTGTGTACCGCTGTTGCCAAGTAGGCCCGAACCTGCCTTTACCCGGTGGCTGCCAGGCGGGGATTACATATCCGCGGTATACGCTGGCTTTCCTAATGAAGATACTTGCAAATCGCTGTACCAGCGTTTAAGGGATTGGATGAGCCTGAACGGCTATGAAGAGAACGGTCCAGTGCTGGAACGATATTTGATTGATTTTACCCATATGAGGAATACAGATGACTTTATTGTTGATCTTCAAATTCCTGTGAAAAGCGTATTGACCCTATAGCTGCTATAGGGTTTATTGTTATTTCATAAGAAGAAGCCAGTCGGTCATTCTGGCGAAAATCATTTGGGAGGATGCAGCATGGAAGTCATATTGGGAGCGGGTCCGCTGGGCAGGGCCGTCATGAAAGAGCTTTTGAGGAGAGGCAAGAAAGTCAGAATGGTTAACTCCTCGGGCAGGGCAAATGTGCCTGATGGTGTTGAGGTAATGCAAGCAGATCTGATGAGTGAAAGCGGTGCTCTAATTGCGCTAAAAGGGGCAAAGAACGTGTTTCAATGCGCACAGCCTCCTTATCATAAATGGGATGGGTTGTTTCAGACACTGATGAGCAATATTACGAAAGCAGCTGCCCATCATAAGACGAATCTAATCATGGGGGATAACCTCTATATGTACGGCGAAGTTAAAGGGTCGATCCATGAAGGGCTGACTTATGAGGCTTCCACGCGTAAAGGTAAAGTAAGGGCTGAGGTTGCTCGCGATCTGTTGGATTTACATCGAAAAGGGACCGTGAGAGTAACTATCGGTAGAGGGGCAGATTTCTTTGGACCTCAGGTAGAAAATTCGTACGTTGGTTCGCGTTTTTTCACACCGGTTGCGGCTGGGAAGTCGATTTCACTGCTTGGGAATCCTGATGCGCTGCATACATTTACGTATATTGATGACTTCGGACGAGCCCTCGTGACCCTGAGTGAGCATGAAGATGCCTTCGGTCAGGTGTGGCACGTGCCAAATGCAGAGACCGTAAGCGCTCGGCGATTCGCGGAATTAGCCTACGAGGTTGCAGGACATACTCCGCGCATTGGTACGATGAGCCGTGGGATGCTACGTTTGGGCGGCCTATTCATACCGGCGGCCAAGGAGGTTATCGAGATGCTGTATCAATTTGAGCAGCCATTTATCGTGGATAGCAAGAAATTTGTACAACGTTTTGGCGAAGAAGCGGGACCTACGTCGCTGCGTACAGCGCTTACCGAGACAGTCGCGTACTATCGCGAGAGGGCAAAGAAATAGGAGGCTGCTTCTCCGCCTGAGGGCCGATGGGATCTTGTTTATATTCCGTTTAAAATAGAAGTGTATGATACCTAGGTAAGGGATCATACCAGAGAGACGGATGAACATCCAATCGGTAAAGGAGTAGAGATAAATGGCAGCTACAAGGAAAGAAGAGCTTAAGGTTAAGAGCAACTGGCGCGGGTTCGCTCGTTTGCTCGCACAAGCTAACCCGCCTAAGCTCGTATTAAGCATAGCATTAGGGTTAAGTATTATTTCAACATTGGTGGGATTGGTGATCCCGCTGTTTACGAAGAATGTCGTTGACAGCTTCTCTGTTAGTTCCCTGAATTGGGCGCAAATTAGCGGGATGGCGATCGCTTTTGTTGCATCGGCTGTAGCATCCGGGATTTCGGTGTATTTACTGAACTTTGCGGGACAGCGCGTTGTGGCCGGCATTCGGGATCGTTTGTGGAAGAAGCTGCTCGTGCTGCCGGTAAGATACTATGATAACCACCAGACGGGAGATACCATCTCTCGGATGACGAATGATACCGCGGTTATTAAGGGACTCATTGCCGAGCATATGGCGGGTTTCGTCACGGGGATCATCTCGATCATTGGATCTATTGTGGTGCTTCTGTTTATGGATTGGAAAATGACGCTCATCATGTTCAGCGTATTCCCGATAGCCTTCGTCATTCTTTTTCCGCTGGGGCGGCAAATGTTTAAAATATCCAAAGGCATGCAAGCCGAGACAGCCAGCTTCACCTCTGTGCTGAATCGAGTGCTATCGGAAATGCGCTTAGTGAAGGCAGCCAACGCCGAGCCTGTTGAGTATAAAGAAGGTGCTGCAGGGATTCAAAAGCTCTTCAAATTTGGGCTCAAAGAGGGTCGGATTCAAGCATTAATGACGCCTCTTGTGACCTTTGTAATGCTAATGCTGTTTGTCGTGCTTTTCGGGTATGGCGGCATGCAGGTTGCCTCCGGGGCTATTTCCGCTGGTCAGCTCGTTGCTTTCATGCTGTATTTGTTCCAAATTGTTGCGCCGATTACGCAAATCACGCAGTTTTTCAATCAGGTACAGAAGGCGATGGGGGCGACAGATACGATCCTCAAGGTACTCGATTACGAAGAAGAGAATCCGCATGCCGGAGTACCCGTCACAAACGCCTCGCAGTCGATTTACTTCGATCAGGTATCTTTTAGCTACAAAGAAGGGGAGTCTGTTCTGAAAAATGTCAGCTTCACCATGGAAGCGGGCAAGGTAACGGCGATTGTAGGACCGAGCGGCAGCGGTAAGACGACGATGTTTTCACTTTTGGAAAGATTTTACGCGCCGCAAAAGGGTTCAGTCACGTTGGGGTCCGACCGAATTGATCAATTCTCGCTCATCTCTTGGAGGAGTCAGATTGGCTATGTTTCGCAGGAGAGTCCGCTGATTGCCGGGACGATTCGGGACAATATCTGTTACGGACTGCAGCATGAAGTGATGATGGAGGAGCTGAAGCGGGCTTCACAGATGGCGTATGCCCATGACTTTATCGAGGAGCTGCCGCAGAAGTATGAGACCGAGGTCGGTGAACGCGGCATCAAGCTTTCGGGTGGACAGCGGCAGCGGATCGCCATTGCGCGAGCTTTGCTGCGGGATCCGAAGATACTGATGCTGGACGAAGCGACATCGAGCCTGGACAGTAAATCGGAGGTTGTTGTGCAGCAAGCTCTGCAAAATTTGATGCAAGGACGCACCACGCTAGTAATTGCACATCGCTTGTCGACGGTCGTAGATGCCGACCAAATTATCTTTCTGGACAAAGGCGTCGTGACAGGCAGCGGTACACACCAGCAGTTGCTGGAGTCCCACGAGATGTACCGCGAGTTTGCTACGCAGCAGCTGCAGCTGCAAAATCAGATGTCTTCGGATCACTCGCAGTTGGAATCTGTGACAACTGTGGAGGTTCATTCGTAAAATAGGATGAGCCAAGAATGAGAAAAGCGTTTCAAACCCTGGTAATTTGGGGTTTGAAACGCTTTTTTAGTAGCTCGGATAGTTGAGGAGCAGTATCACGACATGATGTTGGCCGACCGCAGTTTCTCGATAGGTCCAATATCCGCTGTTTCACAAGACAGGTCTAGTATGGGTCCCAATTGTTGTAGATTTTAATAAGTTTTACAACATTGGAGTGAGAGAGGCGGGATATAGGCAGCAGGGATTCAAGTTCCAAGATTTTCTCTCATAAGAGAGGCAATCTTACGTTCATCTTCACCAGGCTTATTTTCTAACCTTTGAATAACAAGCTCTTGGCGCTCTGTTGGATGGTTTTGACTCAATTTAGCCTTTCCTTCGATGCGAGTAATTTTGATTCTAAGTCCTTGAATACCTTTACTCAAACCTGCTAAATAACTAGCATCTACTTGGTCTAAATGATAGGAACTGCCCGGTTCTTCATATTTTAAAACCAAATCAGTTAACGAATTCATCACTACTTGTGCATCTTCTATAAGCTCAACCTGGCCATATACATGAACGGCAACGTAATTCCAAGTGGGAACTGTAGTAGATGTCTCATACCAAGAGGGAGAGATGTAGCAGTGCGGACCATGAAAAATCGCTAAGACCTCCTGCTTTTCGATCTCCTTCCATTGCGGATTAGGGCGTGCAAAATGTCCAAATAAGTATTCTCTATTCTGATCCAATGATAAGGGCAGGTGAGTTGCGAATGGACTGCCTTGATGCTGAGAAATCAGCGTGGCAAAGCCATTTTGCTCGATAATATCGCAAATAATCTGGCCATCCTTTATTTCGAAGTGTGATGGAATGTACATATATTCACCGTCCTAGATTAGTTTCCATAAATTATAGCCATTCAGGTGGCATAGAAGAAGTGCCAATTTATCATAAATGTGTTGGACCATTCATGTTGTCAGCTGCATTTATAAGAAAAGGTCACAAGGAGGAGACGATCTCATGTCGAATATGTAGGATAAAATCATGTATCACTGTGACCTGTTGGGAGGCTTGGACAGATTGGATAAGGTACGATGGGGGATTATTGGTTGCGGGGATGTGACCGAGGTCAAAAGCGGACCTGCCTTGCAGAAGGCGGAGGGTTCTGAGCTTGTTGCTGTCATGCGAAGAAATGGTGCGCTAGCTGAAGATTATGCCAAAAGACACGGAGTTGCTGCCTGGTACGATGATGCGGAAGCGTTGGTTAACGATCCGAATGTCAATGCGATCTATGTCGCGACACCTCCAGGTTTTCACCGGGAATATGCGCTGCTGGCAGCACGGGCGGGAAAGCCTGTCTATGTGGAAAAGCCGATGGCGAGGAATCATGCGGAATGTTTGGACATGATAGCTGCTTGCGAAGAAGCAAAGGTACCTTTATTCGTGGCCTATTATCGCAGAGGCTTGCCCAAATTTGTTGAGATCAAGAGATTGCTTGACAGCGGTATCATTGGTGAGGTCCGATTCGTACAGACGACATTTCTCCAAACCATGAGGCAAGATGATGGACAGGAACTGCCGTGGCGGATTAGGCCAGAGCTTTCCGGAGGCGGTTTGTTCGTTGATTTGGCGAGTCATACGCTGGATGTTCTTGATTATTTACTTGGTCCAATTGGCGAAGTAAAAGGTTTTGCCAGAAATCAGTCGGGACAGTATCAAGTCGAAGATATCGTAACAACGACCTATGCATTTGAGTCTGGTGTCATGGGTGCTGGGATTTGGAGTTTCAATGCGTTCAAGCGCAGCGATGTTACTGAAATTACGGGGAATCTTGGGAAAATTTCGTTTTCGACGTTCAGCGATGATATTCGCGTGGAGATGGCAGATGGTCAAATCGAGGAGTATGCCATTCCGTATCCGGCTCATGTGCAACAGCCTCTTATTCAATCGGTGGTTGACGAGCTGAGGGGTATTGGTAAAAGCCCTAGTACGGGTCGGACTGCGGCGCGAACGAATCGGGTGATGGATGAATTGCTTCGTGACTTTTATCTTCCTCTGCAGTCCTGAGCACAATCTCCTCCAGATGTTTACAGAAAACTTATAAATACGGATAAAACAATTGACGGAAACCCGGTAGCCCTTTAAACTATGGTTAATTAATATGGAGCCTTGGGTATTTCATATCCGCACACTGTGTCCCGCAAAAGCGTTAAAGTGGTGAGTGAGCAATGAGTCCAAGCGATAAATGGGAACTTAGAGAGGGGTAATTATGTTGAAAAAGAAAGCACTCGTATCATTCGTATTATCAGCAGCTCTTATGGTCGTAGCAGGTTGTGGGCAAAAGGCGGCTCCGGCCCCGGCAGCAAGCGCTGCGGCATCAGCAACCCCGGCAGCAACAGCAGCCGCGCAAAAGTCGTATAAAGTAGCGATTTCACAAATTGTCGAACATCCATCTCTGGATGCAACACGCCAAGGTTTCCTAGCAGCGCTTAAAGACGGCGGTATCGTAGAAGGTACCAACTTGAAGGTTGACTTCAACAACGCACAAGGAGATCCAGCCAATAACTTATCTATTGCTCAAAAAATTGCTTCTTCAGACGCTGATTTAGTGCTTGGCATCGCAACGCCATCTGCACTAGCGGTTGTACAACAAGTGAAGAAAGCTCCTATTCTTTTTGCAGCGGTTACAGACCCTCTTGCAGCCAAAATTGTTACCGATCTGGACAAGCCGGGCGGTAATGTCTCCGGAGCATCGGACACGAACCCAATGGCTGTTGCGCAATTAATGGATTTCGTTGCTGCGAACTTGCCTAAAGTGAAAACCGTTGGTCTTGTTATTAACGAAGGAGAGCCTAACGCGGTTATCATGGCCAAAAATGCAGAGCAAACCTTAACGAAGCATGGTATTAAGCTGATTAAAGCGCCGGTTACCAATACATCTGAGGTTAAACAAGCTGCGCAATCCCTCGTTGGCCGCGCGGATGCTTTCTTGATCACCCTTGATAACACGGTTGTTAGCGGTGTGGATGGTATCATTCAAATTGCAAATGAAAAACACATTCCGTTCTTCTCCAGTGACCGCGATACCGTGGAAAAGGGTGCTTTTGCAACCGTTGGCTTCAAATATTATGATCATGGCTACCAAGTTGGCCAAATGGCTGTCGACATTCTAAAGAATGGCAAAAAACCAGCAGACATGAAAGTGACTGTTCCTGAAAAAATGGATCTGATCTTAAACCTGAAGGCAGCTAAAGCCCAAGGAATTGATGTAACAGACGCGATGAAAAATGCTGTAAAAGATAAAGAGAAAAACATCATTCAGTAAGGATTAGGACACAAAAGGGGTGAACGTCGCTTTCGTTCACCCCTTTTTTTCAAAGTAGGAGGTTATTCACATGATGGATTCAATGATTGGTGCCGTCGAGCTAGGTCTTCTCTATGCGTTGATGGCGCTTGGTGTTTATATCACGTTTCGTATTCTCGATTTCCCTGATCTGACGGTGGACGGGAGTTTTACAACAGGTGGCGCTATCGCAGCTATTATGATTGCTCACGGCTATTCGCCGCTGCTAGCTTGTTTGGCTGCTTTGGCAGGCGGGCTTGTGGCTGGAGCTTGTACGGGATTGCTCCATACGAAAGGGAAAATTAATGGGCTTTTATCAGGGATCCTTATGATGATTGCCTTGTATTCCATTAATATGCGCATCATGGGCAAGCCGAACATTTCACTTCTCAATGTCGATACGATATTTACTTCCGTGTCGCCGATTACAGTTGTGCTCATTATTGTCATCGTGTTCAAATTGCTGCTGGATGCGTTCCTGCATACCGACTTGGGACTTGCTCTGCGAGCGACGGGCGATAACGCGCGAATGATTCGCAGCTTCGGAGCGAACACAGACAGAACCACGATTCTAGGTGTTAGCATATCGAACGGATTAGTGGCACTATCCGGAGCTCTCATCGCGCAGCAGTCGGGCTTCGCCGACATCACGATGGGGATCGGGATGATCGTCATTGGACTGGCTTCCGTTATTATCGGGGAAGCGATTTTTGGTGCTCGGACGGTTTTTCAAGCGACATTGGCTGCTGTACTGGGTTCCATTGTGTACCGTATTGTTGTCGCATTGGCTCTGCGAGTCGAATGGCTAAAAGCATCCGATTTGAAGCTAATTACCGCGATTATCGTTATTGTCGCGCTAGTTCTTCCTTCCGTGCAGCGAGCGATTAAGCAAAAATCAACTGCGAAAAGGCGTTCGGCTGAACTCATCGCCCTTGCTGTGAAAATGAACAAGGGAGGTGATCGTTAATGCTTCAGCTCTCGAACGTTTCTAAGCTATTTAACCCCGGTTCCGCAGATGAGAAAATCGCGCTAATCGGTATTAACTTGAACCTCAAGCCCGGTGATTTCGTCACGGTCATTGGCAGTAACGGCGCTGGTAAATCGACGCTGATGAACATCATTTCCGGCGTCATGACGCCGGATGCCGGCGAAGTCGCTATTAACGGCGAGGTCATCCACCACCTGCCGGAATACGAGCGCAGCCGCTGGGTCGGCCGGGTCTTTCAAGACCCCATGGCGGGGACCGCTCCTCGAATGACCATCGAGGAAAATCTCGCCATGGCGTATGCCCGCGGCAAGAAGCGCGGGCTAAGCTTCGGCGCCACCGCGCGCAAGCGCGCGCTGTTCCTGGAACAGCTGCAGCGCCTCGGCATCGGCCTGGAGGGCCGGCTGCGCGCGAAGGTGGGCCTGCTCTCCGGCGGAGAGCGCCAAGCCCTCAGCTTGCTGATGGCGACGTTCACCAAGCCGCAGATTCTGCTGCTTGATGAGCATACAGCCGCACTGGATCCTTCGCGCGCGGAGCTCATCACACGATTGACCGAGGACATCGTGCGCGAAATGAAGCTGACCACGTTGATGGTCACGCACAACATGGAGCAGGCGATTCGTCTTGGCAACCGCCTGATCATGATGGACAAAGGCCGCATCATCCTGGATGTGAGCGAGGAACGGAAGAAGGACCTCACTGTGGAGCAGCTGCTCGGTGAGTTCGAGCACATCAGCGGCAACAAGCTGTCGGATGACCGCGTGGTGCTGGGTTAAAGAGAGAAAGCCTTCGGCGACAGGGATGGATTCCCTGGGCTGAAGGCTTTCTCTCATAAATAAGAATATATGTTTTGGGTTTATCCTTGATTAGTAGATTTTACCATGTTGGTTAAACCTTTTTACCACTTTTATTAGTGACATACGGAACGTCGGTCCCCTATTTTCGCATAAAAGCTCATCAGCTACCTCTTTGTGGAACGACAGTACCTTATTTCTGCGAAATTAGCGGAAATGAACTTCAAAACAGTTAAATAGCGAATCGTAGTTCCGTTTCTCATTATAAATCAGGCTATTTTTCAGTAATAGAGGATCTACGTTCCGTAACTCCACCCTACAATGCAGCTTTGTTCATACTCGTTCTCGATAATTCATCCAAGCTAGCTGTTTTTCACCAAGTTGAGAGTCGTTCTCTGAACTCAAAGAATGCAGTTAATCAACTACCCTAACACTTCCAAGAGAATAACGACCGTCACTTCTCTTACCATCGTTAGCGAAGTCCACTTCCGGTTTGCCAGTTTGCGGATTGAGGATTGCTGCGTTGATTTTGTAGTTTCCAGGAGCAAGGTTCTTGGGAATTGGCAATGTGCTTGATACCTCCTTTTCTCCTGGAAGCCAATCGCGTATATCTATCGATGACCGCATTTGGGAGACGATGGCTCCCTGTTCATCCGTAAGTGAAAGCTCCAAGGGCCAAGCAAAGTAAAAGGGCGCTACCCCTCTGTTGATCATGGTAAGTTTGACATGCAGCGGGTTTCCCGCATGAATATCCTTTTCGTGAGACTCCTTTGCAATAACAAACCGATAACCAATGGTTTTCAAGAATCGGTCGATATTCGACTGAAGCCGACCGCCGAGAGGCTCATTATAGGGAGCGCTAGGACCGAGCCAGCTTACATGTGTCAGCTTCGCCTGCAACAAAGTTTCCTCTATATGAGCATCATTGAAGTTATTACCACCAGACGCAAACTCTCCGCCGCTGGGCGCCGACTTCCAGAAATCCGGCATGGCCGGCTGATCATTTTGAGTAAGCCAAGACTTATAACCATAGGTGTACCATTGCAGAAAGCCATCAATCGTTGACTTGCGTGAGCCGAAAGCGTCATTAAACAACCCAAGCCCATGATTCAATGCGATTTCATGAGGCCTTCTCATCATCAGTCGTTTTTGGTCGAAATAATGCAAGTAATGCTGGACGTATTGATCGGAAACATCTTCTTTGGGAAATTCGATCGGTGAGTTTCCTTCGTTATTGGTATGCCACTCGCCCCAGTGTCCAACGCTGCCCAGCTCGATAAAAGCAATTTGCGAATCGTTGTTATATCGGTTTCCTAAAGCTTGGATCAGACGTTCGTGGTTTTCGATCAGAGTAAGATTATTATAGTCGGGGCTAAATCCCTTCCCATAGCCAGAATCGTACTGAACCCCCTTTTCGCCGATTTCTTTAAATAACCAGTCCGGAATATCTTTATGTGGTGTATGACTTGGGTAATCGAGAACCACTCTGAGAATAAGGGATACACCCTTTTCCTTCCATAATGCAAATTGAAATTTTTTTTCAATCGCATCAAAGGCATACTTCCCTTTTTCCGGTTCCAGATCAGCCCATGTCAAATTCGCATAAGCTAGCCGAAAGGGCTGCTTGGCTTCATTATCTCTTGCATCTATAACAAGCCCCATAAAGGGATTATTCAGAACTTGATTCGTTTCAGCTGGAAAGTAAGATACTCGGTTTATAACCTCCGTTGCCATAAGTTGCCGATAGCCGAATACGCACAATATCCCCAGAACAAGGCTAGTTGCAATAAGCACGCGATGAAGACGGAAACTCAAGGGATATACCTCCTTTATGATGAACTATCAAGTAAAATCGAAAGCTTTATAAGGCCCCTGCATCGCATCTGTAACTAGCTGATAATCTGAATGGTTCGAGTCGCATTCTCCCAAATCACGGTCGCGCCAAGCGCTTCTCCAACGAAGCGCAGCGGTACGTACATGCTTCCCTGATAGAGGATCGGAGGAGCATCAAGTTGAATCTTCTTGCCGTTTAGCAGTGCCTTCTCGCTATCCCGAGTCAGGCTGATTGTCCGATTTCCTTTTACGGCTGTTACTGTTTGAGTATCCTGATTCCAGACTACCTTTGTATTCATAGCCTCGAAGATCGAACGAAGCGGAACGAATGTGCGGTCGTTCATAATTTCTGGACGTTGTGAGAAAAAGCGCTCCTTGCCATCGATGATGAGGCGAGGGGCTTTTATTTTTTCGCGTACGGCAAGAATGCCGAGGCTTGGTGACGTACAAAAAGCGTCACCTGAAGGCGCAGCCTTGCACAAGAGCTGGCTGTCCGGAGCTTGCAGAAGCAGCTTGTAGCGCTCTTTCCCGTTACGGTCAAGCGAATACCAACTGCCGTTGTTATCCTGAAAATAGATATGCTCGGCAGCATCATATTGAAGGGTGTTTGGACGAATCTGATTGGACTCAGGAAGGGAGTAGGTCCAGCGTTCTTTTTGATGTTCGAGCAGGGCCAGGCTTCGCTCAGTTGCTATCAAATTTAGCGAAATCGACGGCTTCGCGGCATCGGGGAGCTTCGTGCTTGGCTTAACCTGCAGCCGCTCTCCGCTTGGCAGGACAGATTGCCACTGACCATCGGACTGGTAATAGGCGGTGCTGTCATTAGCAATAAATAATTTTTGAGGAGAAGAGTCCTGCAATCTCCAAGCGACCTCAAATTGGTCTGCACCCTGAAGAGAGGCGTTAATTGGCTCTGTGTTTGACGTAATTTGCGAACGGAATTGCAGCATTTCTATATCCGGATTACGGGTTTCTGAAGGGGAGTCAGCCCCTAGGAGGAAAATGATAGGTAGGTATGCAATAAAGGGAATCCACCGCATGTTCTCATCCTCTTCGAAGTAAAATTGAAACGGTGGCATAAGGTTACACCGGATTTCTACTTCTAATATAGCAAGAATCCTGGTTGATTTAAATCAATTTCAAACTAGTACGTACAGCTTTGTGAGTCCAATCGCCGATAGAGTCAACTTAGTTAACATCGATTAATTTTTAAATTTTCTCTTACTCTATGAAACTTCACTAAGAAAGCGCTACCTGTTAGTTTACTTAACAAAAAAATAAAAAATGTTTGACAACAGATAGGTGAGTTGTTACTATTTAATTATTAACATCACTGGAATAAATAAGAGAAGATAATCAAGTTAACGCCTTTTATCAGTCTTATTTTTCTATCTATATGATCATTTCATTGTTTTATTTCAAAAATTAATAACATCTGTGGAATAATTGGCCTCATAACAACATAAGACCACGAAATTAAACGCAAAAGAGGGGAAGACGAAATGGATAAAATATTAGTTGAAGAGTATCGTGGAGGTGCTTTGGAATGCTTGCATAGCGGGCATATTTGCGGGGTCTCCATCTCGGGTGCTGTTAAATACGCAGTAGGGGATGTAGAGTCATTAACATATTTAAGATCATCCGGAAAACCATTTCAAGCTATTCCTGTCATTCGGCATGCTGCAGACAGAAAGTTTGGACTTTCTGATAAAGAAACGGCTATTATGATCGGGTCGCATCGTGCGGAGACCTTCCATGTTGAAGCGTTGGAGTCCATGCTAACCAAAATTGGAGTGGGAGAGGAAGCGCTTGTTTGTCACCCCACTTACCCTTTGAGTGTGCCTGCTTCAGAAGCGATGCTTAGAGCGCAGAAGCCTAAACGTTCGATTTATCATAATTGTTCCGGAAAGCATCTTGGCATCCTTGCTTTGTGCAAAACAATGGGATATCCAACCGAAGGTTACTTTGAACCGGATCATCCTGCTCAAATCGAGATCGTAGATACGCTCGCTTACTTATCTGAATGTCCTAGAGAACAAATCCACATTGGTACGGATGGTTGCGGATTTCCGGTGTTCGCTATTCCTCTTAAGCATTTGGCGATTGCTTTCATGAAGCTGGCCTGTCCCGAGGTGATTGAAGATCTTGAGATTCGAGCCGCCGTAATCCGAATAACCGCTCTAATGAACGAGCATTATGAGATGATTGCCGGTTCCGATCGCATCTGCTCCAGTTTACTTATGGATCCGAATATTGTTGCTAAGGGCGGAGCTAAAGGCGTGTACTGTTTTGGATTGAAAAAAGAAAAGCTAGGTTTCGCGCTTAAAGTGATGGATGGATCTGAGGATGAGTGGCCGATCATTACGGCATCCATTCTTGAGCAAATTGGTTACAGCAACCAAGAGACGATTGACCGTATGTATCAACTCACGCCAACTGACATTACGAACGATAATCGTAAGATTGTTGGAATGAACAAAGCGGTGTTTACTTTAGAAACTGTGTAAAAACCCAGGCTTAGTTACTAAATTATGTTGGAGAAGCTATCTTCAGCAAGATTTTATAACATAGATCAAATTACAGGAGGGGTTATAAAATGAAGAAAAAAGCTACGATTCTAGCCTTATGTACCAGTCTTGTACTTACTTTTGCCTTAGCAGGCTGCTCTACGAATAGCGGGCAAAATGATGCAGCAAAAGCTACTGGAGCCGCAGGCGCCAAAGAAGCCACAGGTAAGAAAGCGAAAATCTCGTATCTCGATCCGCTTCCAAGTCCGGAAAGAACAGCGCTTATGCAGGATCTTTTGAAGAAATTTCAAGAGAAAAACCCGAATATCGAAGTCGAATATACGTCTGTTCCTTGGGATGATGCGAATAAGAAATGGATGACCATGGGTGCAGCTGGCATTCTTCCTGACGTATTGAGTATTGATGATACTTCGTTAGTAGCGATGGCTTCAGCTGGATATATCGAGAACCTGCAACCCTTTTATGACAAATGGGATCAATTAAATAATTTGACGGAAGCCACCAAGCAAGAAACAAATTCAAAGGCAATGTCTATGCGATTCCAGATGGATTCTTGCTGCAGGGCTTATTTATAAGAAGCGATTGGTTTAAAGAACTAAATATGCCTGAGACCATCGCGACATGGGACGATTACTTTAATCTAGCGCAAAAATTCACAGACTCTGCGAAAAACAGATACGGTATTTCCTTTAGAGGAGGAGCCAACGGCGTTATTCGTGCCATGGAATATGTGATGGCGGCGGTTCACTCCGACAGTTGGTTTGATAAGGACGGCAAATCGATTTTGTATAAACCTGAAGCTCAAGCGGCCTTTAAGAAATTTTATGATGTTTACTTAAACGGGAATGCTCCTAAAGAGTCAGTCAACTGGGGCTTCAACGAAATGGTTCAAGGGTTCTTGAACGGTCAAACTGCTATTTTAAATCAAACGCCTGAAGTTATTATTACAGCTCAGAAAAATATGAAAGAAGGCACATGGAACGTCGTTCCAATGCCAAAAGCCGATGACGGAAAACGGTATATTTTCTGGGGTTACACAGCTGCTTACGCCATGTCTTCCAAATCACAAAATAAAGATGCTTCTTGGAAGCTAATCGAATTCTTAAGCTCTCCTGAGAACAACCTAGCATACAGCATTAAAAATTCTACGATTCCTATTTACAAAGAAAACCTGAAAGATCCGTTCTTCAGCAAAGGTCCTATTGCTGGGTATGCGGGATCCATGGCGGATTCCAACATTGTGTTTGCAGGCCCTCCGAGCCATTTAGCGAAGCTTGGTCAATTTACGGGAACGTTCGCCGTGGAAGAAACGCAAAAATATTTGACAAAAGCGCAATCGCTCGAGGATACTGTTAAGCATCTTGCAGATTTCCTAACCAAAGAACAACAAGCCTATATGAAAGAAAATCCATAAAATAGAAGGCTGATAACCGGGGACACGGATGAATCCCCGGTTATCTATTCTAAGTATTGAAAAGGCGGGGAGAGAAAGCATGCTTAAAGCAATTCGATGGAAATCATTCGAGCCCTATTTATTAATCACTCCTGCTGTTCTAATTATTCTAGCTTTTTTTGCTTATCCGTTACTATCAGGACTTAAGCTTGCATTTATGCATTATGTCTTATTTGAACCGGGGAATATCCACTTTTCAGGTTTTGAAAATTTTAGGGCTTTGCTGACCGATAAGAATCTCCCTCAAATATTAGGCAATTCCTTACTTTGGGTCATCTTAACGGTAGGTTTGCAATTCGTGCTTGGATTTATTTTGGCACTAGCGCTAAATAAACAGTTTAAAGGAAAAAACATCTACCAATCTATTGTTTTTCTGCCTTGGGCCGTGTCTGCTTTTTTAATCGGAATGATTTTTAAGTGGTTGTTTAATGAACAGAATGGGCTTATTAATTACTTATTGGTGAAACTCGGAATTCTGGAAAAAGGCATCCCCTTTTTGGCTATTCCACATGTCTCTATTTTCCCAGTCATCGCTGCTATGGTTTGGTATGGAGTGCCTTTTTTCGGGATTATGATTCTTGCTGCTCTACAAAACGTACCTAAAGACATCTATGAATCTGCTGATATTGATGGGGCAGGCCGAATGACCAAACTGTTTCGAGTTACGATTCCTTATATCAAACCGACGATTATTATTACCTTGCTGCTCCGAGTGATTTGGGTATTCAATTCAGCCGATTTGATCTACATCATGACCAATGGGGGGCCAGCGATTACTTCTCATAACTTGCCTTCCTATATATTTAATAAAATCTTTTATACGACCGACTATGGGCAAGCCTCCGCTTTGGGAATTATGATGCTAGCGATACTTATTCTTTATACGTTAATTTTCTTGAAAACGACTAAATATGATGATGCAGGTGATTTCTAATGGTCTCCTATGTTCGGAATGTAACCCCGACAGTTTCTCGAGTCATTGCGTTAACATTGTTCCTAATCGGTGCTTTATTTCCTTTTTATTGGATGCTAGTCACTTCTCTAAAGGATAGACAAGAAATTTATAGCGGGAAGCTAACGCTTTGGCCCAAAAATTTAACTTTTTCGAACTATATAGACACTTTCCAGAATTCTAGCTTTCCGCATTATTTTATGAACAGTTTTATTGTAAGTATGAGCAGTTCAATCCTGGTGTTGATTGTATCCATTCTAGGTGGCTATAGTATGGCCAGACATTCATTTCGAGGCAAGAAGCTATTTCTAATATCCTTTTTAGCTACTCAAATGATTCCTGTGATGGTTATTCTAGTTCCGCTCTTCATTACATTCAGCCATTTACACTTGTTAAATACACTGCCTTCGTTGATCATTACTTATACGGCCATGAACATTCCTTTTTGTTTGCTGACGATGTCCAGTTTCTTTCAGAGAATTCCAGTCTCTCTCGAGGAAGCGGCTCTTATTGACGGATGTAATAAGTTTCAAACGATGATCAAAATTATTCTGCCTATTATGCGGCCCGGAATTGTTGCTACCCTTGTATTTGCATTTACAGGCGCGTGGAATGATTTGTTTTTCGGGGTTATGTTTACGAATAGCGAAAGCACCAAAACCGTCCCTGTAGGACTAAGCAGTTTTGTGCAAAAATTTGATATTAACTGGGGTCAAATGAGCGCAGCGGGTATTTTATCCTTGATTCCGGTAGTGATTATGTTCGCTTTTGCCCAAAAATACATTGTATCAGGTCTTACAGAGGGTGCAGTCAAAGGATAACGGCTTCAATTGGTGAAGCGGAGAGACTTTGAGCTACGCTCAAAGATCCCAGAGCAGAGAGACTTTGAGCTACGCTCAAAGATCCCAGAGCAGAGAGACTTTGAGCTACGCTCAAAGATCCCTATATTAGGAGGAGAATTATGCTGCTGGAAGTTATTGCGACTACCGTGAGGGATGCTTTATTGGCCGAACAGAGCGGTGCGGATCGTATCGAGCTCATAACGGGGATTCTGGAGGGCGGCTTAACGCCTAGCTACGGCTTAATTGACGAGGTTGTGCACAGTACAAATATCCCTGTTCAGGTGATGATTCGCCCGCATAGCCAATCTTTTTGTTATGACCAGAGAGATCTGGGTGTGATGATTAAGGATATACAGACAGTGAAACGGATTGGCGCTCATGGCATTGTACTTGGGGCGCTTACCGCAGGCCGCAGCATTGATCACGAGACGCTGCGCCGATTGTTAGATGAGGCAGAAGGGTTATCAGTGACTTTTCATCGTGCTTTTGACGAAGTGAGCAATCTGGAGAAGGCTCTAGAGGAACTTCTATCTTATAGCCAAATTGATCGGGTGCTCACATCCGGAGGAAAGCCAAACGTGCTTGATGCACAAGAAGAGATAAGACAGCTTGTTAAGAAAGCGGAGCATTCTCACCTGCAAATTTTGGCCGGAAGCGGCTTGACGGTAAGTTCAATTCCCTCCTTCCTGCAATCGACAGGTGTTAAAGAGATTCATTTCGGTAGAGGGGTACGAGTGGATAATGATCCGTTAAATGAGATCGATACGGACAAAATAAAAGATATAAAAAATATAGGTAGAGATCATGTTGCTAACGGTTGACTGCGATGTAGTAGCTTGATAACATGAACTTATTAACATGGGTGGAATAAAGAAGAGGAATCCAAATGAATGAAAAAAATTGAGAAACATGACCAAGATGTGATCAGACTGCACAATAAGCAGATGATTTTGGAAATCATTAAAAAGCGTCGGCCCATCTCCCGTGCGGAAATCACCAAAATCACCAAGTTGAGTCCTACATCTGTTGGGCGTATCGTAGGTGAGTTATGTGAACAAGGATTGGTGAGGGAGACCGCGTTAACCTCGGTTGGCGTAGGACGTAAGGCGATTATGTTAGATATCGATCCCCAGGCGGTTTATACCATTGGGGTGGACATCGGTAAAAAGGCGATTAAGTTCGGTATTATGGAGTTCAGCGGCGAACTTCTCCATGAGGAGCGAGTTGAGCATATCGCTTTGCAAACAACTCCTGAAGCCACGGCCGCTTTCATCTCCGATACGATTAACTTGATTATTGCCCATAAAAATCTTGACACGTCTAAAATTATTGGCATTGGCATAGGTGTGCCCGGGGTGATCGACCATGAACGAGGAATCGTCCAATATTCGTCGACCTTGGGTTGGAGAAATATCCCTTTCGCCCAGTTCATCCAGGACAAGCTGCATATTCTTACAGTCATTGACAATGATTTGAAAGTGAAAATCCTTGCTGAGTATTTACTAGGCTCCGCGCGCGGCTCGAGAAAGACAGCCTTGATTGAGTTGGGTACCGGAGTAGGCTCTTCTTTGATCATCGATGGCGACATTTTTCGTGGAGGCTCAAACAGTGCCGGGGAGTTAGGACATACCACGCTGGATCCGAATGGCAACATGTGCGAATGTGGCAAAAGAGGATGTTTGCAAACATATATCGACGAGTCGGCTATTCTGCATGAAGCCAACCGAATCAAGGAGACCGCTGATATCCAGCAGCTGTTCGCTGCAGCACAGAATGAAGAGAACTGGGCCCAAGATATTATCTCCAGAACTTCGCTTTACATTGGCATAACCATTAACAATATCGTCTGCATGTACAATCCCGATGCCGTCATTTTATGTGGTGATTTGGTGGAAAATTACAGCGAGATTGTGCCTTTAATCGAAGAACAGTGCGGGCAGGTGGTATGGGAGCCTTTTCGTGACACCTTCAAAATCCTGACTTCCGAATTGAAGAGCAAATCGATCGTTGTAGGCGCAGCTATGTTAGTGATGAATAACTACGTGGATAAAGTTTAAAATAAAAGCGTTACGGATCTTTGTGGCTGCAGCCCCATGTTCGTAACGCTTTTTTTTATCAATTAGGCTTCTAAAGGCCTGCGCTTTTTCCTTTGAATTCCTTGGGCACGAAGTGTTTTGATCGATAAAATAATGCCCGTGATCGTTAGGAAGATCATACTAATCGCCGCTATATCGACAAGCCAATTCACATTGGTATTCCCGATTCTCCCCTCATGAAGTCCCTTGATGATACCTGTCAGACTATTGGCTCCATCCTGATCCGGGCCGGGGCCGTTAAATGCAGGTCTATTTCCCTGCCTAGCTCCAGCTGTTCCTTGGTCGCCAGCGGCAGGAGGAGTAATCGAATTGGAGGATTGAGATATAGCGCCAGGAGGTCGCATATCTGTTCCTCCAGAGCCTATCAGCCATTTCTCGGATAAGAGAAGTCCTGTTATCGATTCGAATAAAATAAAAACGGAGCAAATCAGGCCAATCCATAAGTGCAGTTGACGTGTTCTTTTCATGTATAACCCACCTTTTCCAAATTTGTTGGTATAGGTGTAAGTATAGAGGCTTATCCTGAAAAAAATCTGAGGCTTAGCTGAGGGAATGCTGAGTGTAGTTAGCGCAAAAAACCTACTTATGCACAGTGGTCTTACCCCTGTCAAGTAGACAGATGAAAAAAGCTATGCTGCTAGCGCGCACCGATATTCAATCGGGGCGCGCTTTTTAAGTTTGGTTTGAAACCGTTGGTAGTTATAAAAATAAATATAATCTTCCACCGCTTGATGAATTTCAGTTCCTGATTTACACTGTTTGAGATACAACTTCTCTGACTTGAGATGCGAAAAAAAGGATTCGATGCATGCGTTATCCAGGCAGGTTGCTTTGCGAGAGTGGCTGCCTTTAACGCCGAATGCTTCTAATCGCGTGTTGTACGCCTGAG
>NZ_AUGY01000106.1 GCF_000422905.1 Paenibacillus alginolyticus DSM 5050 = NBRC 15375 | reverse complement strand
GAAATTAATAAAAAGTCAACTACAACAATGGATTGTCGGTTTGCCCAGTTACCTCAAGGCTTATCTGCCGATTTCAGGCTGCGAAGTTTGAGTTATTGAAAAATATTTACTGCAAAACCTAAATGATAGCACCACGGGCATTATGATTTTGGATGGAAAGCAGAATCTGATTCTAGGTGGCTCAAATACATTCAATTATAAACAGATGCTTCAGCAAAACATAAAGAACCATGAATTGGTTCTAGGCAACAATATGTATCTCATTCATTCTCATGCTTTCAAAATAGAAGATTGGACTCTTTACTCCACTGTCAAGGTGAAGGATATAAGCAAAAATATCGATAGAATTCAATGGGAAATATTGGGCTTATGTTTGTTTCTGCTGTTCATACTTTCGGCTCTAACCTATTGGAACTCTCGTCGCCATTTCAAGCCTTTTAGTCAATTGGCCAGTCAGATGAAAAAAACGGTTGCATCCGCCTTACCTGCTTCAGAACAAACCCAAAATACGGAATATGCCATTATCAAATCAGGTCTTGACCATATGGTGAAAACAATGGAAGAGATGAACATTATGATTCACAATCACCAGGACGTGATAAAAAATGAATTTTTACGGCAGTGGCTGCTGCAAGGCACGTACAACGGGGCTATTCAAGAAGATAGGAACAAAAATTTGCATTCTCTGCTTTCCTCCGATGTCTATTTGGCTGTTATGCGTATTAATCGTTATCAATCCTTCTCGGATCGTTATTCGTATGCATCAAGAAAACTTCTGATCTACGCGATGGGGAATATAGTGGGAGAGATATTGGGAAAACACGGATTTGTGTCCGAAAATGTAGATTTAGGCAGCGATCATTTAGTTGTTTTAATTGGCGCCGGAGCTGATGAAAACGAACCCATGCAAGCTTTATATGAAGCGAGGGAAGCAATTGGACAATGGCTGCAGTTTCATGTAACCGTAGCGCTCAGCAACAAAACAGCTGTCCATAATAATATGCGAAACTTGTATGACCGTACTTACGATCTCACATTACTAAGGTTTTTTAATGAGCAGGACAAAGTTTATGTGGAAGAGGATTTGGGAGATTATTTGCCGGAGCAGCAACCGGATCTGGATGAGAAGCTGGTTCAAGAGCTTATCCAATCCGTGCGTAAATCCCAAAAGGATAAAGTAAGCGCAGAATTAGATGCTTTATTTGCCAAGCTCCAAAACCTGACGTATGCGGAGTGCAAGTTCCAGTTGAAACTATTATTTTTCTATATTTTTAAAGCGTTTAATAAAGTTATAGCTGATCAAGAACAGGGCGGGGCAGACCTGCTCCTCCAAAAATTTGATACCTTATCAGATGTAAAGGACTGGATTTATAATCAATTTGTAAAGATCATTGACAGCGTTGCGCTCAAACATTCTGCATCCAACCGGAAGGAAGAATTGGCTTCGGAAATTTTTGATTATGTCAAACAGCACCTCCAAGACCCCATGCTGACACTAGAGAACATTGCGGATTATTTGGTGCTTTCCGTAAGTTACGTCCGTTTGGTTTTTAAAGAAACGTATCTCATAACACTGTCGGATTTCATTCATCAAGAACGCTTGGAGCAAGCTAAGCAATTGTTGATTTCGACAGATTGGCCGGTGCTCAATATTGCAGAAAGGTCCGGTTTTCAATCGAAAACCACGTTTTTTACTTCCTTCAAAAAGTATACGGGATTAACGCCAAACCAATACCGTGAACAGAATAGCAAATGATCGATCGATTGGGGTGAATTTTTAGTATATAGATAATCTTGAAGTAAATGAAAGCGTATTCAATAAGAAAATATGGAGGTTGTTGTGAATGATACTGGGGAAAAAAAGAAATTCGTAAGTTTCTTACTTGCTTGGGTGCTTGCCTTTTGCAATATTCCTAATGTGTTCGCAGCGGTAAGCGCGCAAGAAACGTTAACCAATTTATTGGCGGCGGATATGGATACGCAATTTAACGGGGGGATAAGCCCGTTTACGGTAGCAAGCGGTACGTCTGGAGGATCGCAAACGATTGTGCAAAAGAATGGAAACAACGCTCTCGAGTTTCGCGACGCTTCGCTTGGCACGAATTTATCAAGCTCGTTTTATTATCGTTTGACCAGCGGTAAGCTGATGCAGCGCGTTAATGAAATATACAGTATGCCGGCAGGGAGTTCCCCGGTGGAGTTTGTTTTTGAATACAAGCTTGAGCGCACTGCTGCGAGCAATAAGCCTGTAGCCAAGGACATTTATGCTCAAATTCAGTTCGGCAACTACGATAATAATCTGATTCCCCGTTTCCCAACGGGTTCGCCATCCGTGAGTATTAGTGGAACAGCTGCCTACCTGAACGACGAGCCGCAAGGCAGCGAAGTGCTGCAGACGGTTAACGATAAGGATATTGCCAGCTATCGATTCAAGGTGATCCCGAATGGAGGGGTGCGTAAGGTTTCGAATATCGAGCTTGCCTTCTCTGTTCGTGTCGATGTAGGCGGCACGGATGAAGCGTATGTCGTCGACGATTTGGCTGTATATGAAGTGAATTCCCCGCTGGTTCAGGATACAGAAGCGCCAACGGCACCAGCAAATTTAACGTTCACGGCAAAGACGGATACGAGCGTCAATCTTTCATGGACGGCTTCGACGGATAATGTGGGAGTTACCAATTACGACATTTATCAGAATGGTATTTTGTTGGCAACTGTAAGCGGTATCACTACAACAAATAACGTAATTGGCTTGTCGCCGAGTACAGCATACACATTTATGGTCAAAGCAAGGGATGGAGCGGGCAATACTTCAGCTGCCAGCAATGAAGTTTCGGTGACGACAAATCCTTCAGCCAATGGACTGCCAATGCCGTTTGGGGATAGGGATATCGGCAATGTGAATCCTGTCGGCAATGCAAGTTACAACCCGGATACCGGCACTTTCAGAGTACAGGGGTCCGGGAGCGACATTTGGGGAACTGCGGATGCGTTCCACTATGTATACCAGCCTTGGACGGGCGACGGTCAAATCGTAGCGAGCGTCTCTAAAGTGGAGAATGGGGTTGCTTGGACAAAGCCGGGTGTTATGATCCGAGGGAGTATATCCGATCAGTCCCCTTATGCGATGATGGCTGTAACACCTGCAAACGGGGTTGTTTTCCAGGATCGTCTGCAATCGGGTGCGGCTTCGACACTAACGGCAGGGACGAAATCGGCGGCGCCCTATTGGGTGAAGCTGGTGCGTGTGGGCAATATGATCAGTGCGTACGATTCGAGTGATGGTATCAGCTGGTCATTTATCAAAAAAGAAGCGATTAACCTGCCTGAGACCGTTTATTTCGGACTGGCGGTAACGAGCCACAACACGGGGAAGTTAGTCACTGCTGAATTCGACAATGTAAACATTGGTGAAGTCCCGCCATCGGAGAATACAAGCTCGCCTTACCCCGGCACAGTTGAAAGCAGAAAACAATGGCTGTGGGATAAGACAAAAGTAATGACGGAGTTTGGCGGCTTGCAATTAAATATCACACAGTATGTTGCACAGATTCTCGATGGACAGAATGTTGCTGCGAATCTGCAGAAGATTGATAAATTGTTCCAAACTTATGATGCAGAGCAATATAAAACGGTTTCCAAAATTTACGCCTATCTGATGGTTGGCGACCAATTCAGCAGTACCATGAAGGACCATGTCAGGGCATATTTTGCGCAATATGCTTATGCCAAGCTGCCGCAGACTGAGAATCTGAGGATGAGCAATTATACGGCAGGTTATTTGGTGGGCCATTATTTACCTGAGGTCGTCGATTTGAATGGAAAGTCCGGTGATGCACTGAAAAGTTTAAATAAAGTCAATATTGAGGCCATGATTGATGCGGGGGTTCATAAGGGTTGGGCTGAATATGAAAGTCCTGAATATACCTTTATGACTTACCTCTGTCTTAATGCCATATACCAATATACGAATGAATCGGATCTTAAGCAGAAGGTAAAAATGGCTATGGACGTAATGTGGTTCGAGTGGGCAAATGACTGGATAGACGGAACCTTTATCTCCTCCACAAGCAGGGCAAAGGGTGATTCGGTTTCTGCGAGTGACCCGACGTGGAGAGGGGCAGATCACACTGCTTTATCCTGGATGTATTTCGGCTCATACCGCGCACAGCAAGGGATAGGTGATTCGGACGCTAACGTTCCTTCAGCCTACCGTCCGTATTTAGAATATTTGGGCATGGTGCTGTATCGTGGAATGAGTTATACACCGCCGGAAATGGCCATTCGAATCGGGCAGTCCGGTTATAAAGACTACAGCTCCCGCAAGACCAATATGCAGAATTCAAGCGGACGCAATTTGAAAGTCTACCGTGATGCATATGTTAAGCCTACATGGGGACTGTCTACCGAGGTTACTTACAATAGGGTCGACAACTGGATTGAAGATATTCCAGTCGCTTTACGCTGGCATTCCGCCAAGCCGAACCCTCTATTTAGAATAAATACAGATCAGGGTGACAGCACGGTTGGAAATTACGATTCGCCTGCCACTCATCGAATTATGCAGGATGGCAAAGCAGCTGTAGGTGTATTTAAATTATTGAACAATCCCACCACCAATTATATCAATGCCATGTTTCCAGACACGGGATCGATCATAACCCGGCAAGAGCAAGCAGGGTGGGTGTTTAGCGATACAGGTCCAATGTATTTTGCCTTTAAAATGGTAAAGCCTTATTCCTGGTATTACCAGACGCCTATGGATCCGGCGAATAAAGTCAAGACAAATGCTCGGCTTCACCCTACCAATACATTGACCTATAGTTACAACATTCTTCGAAGTCAGGCTGACACGAACGGTTGGGTGATTGAAACGGCGGATGCCTCGGAGTATGCGGACTTTGCCAGCTTCAAGAACGCAATTCTGAACACTACCACTGTTGATAGCACGCATATCAATGACACAAATCCGCGCCTTATCTACAAAAGCTTAAACGGGGATTTGATGGATATCACCTTTGATGATGCTGCAGCTGCTTATAACAATACTCATAATATCAACAATACACCCATCAACTATAACACTTATAAGCTCTTTGATACACCTTGGCTGCAGCAGGAGCAAAACTCCGATACATTTACGGCTACTCAGGGCGGTGAAGTCTATACCTATGATTTTGCCAACTGGACGATTACCAAAGCAGGTGAGCTAATGATTGTTCCAAACAGCGGCTTTGAGAATGGTGCAACAAGCCCTGATTACTGGACTGACAGCTCTTTGGGGGGATCATCAGTTAGAACGTGGGACACCGTCACTTCCAGGACCTATGGCCACTCTGTAAAAATTGACAATGCAGCATCTGCCGATTACGGCGGCTGGAACAATGCAGACGGCAATATGATCGCCATTCAGCCTGGAGCTGCGTATACGCTAAGAGCTTGGGTAAGGACCAACAATGTCAACTCAACCGATGGAGCAAATGTTGGAATAACGTACTATAAGAGTGATGGGACTACGGTGACCGGCAGTACTTATTTTTCAAACTACGTGAGAGGAACAAGCAATTGGACCCAAATCGAAGCAACCGCAACGGCACCGGCTGATGCTGCAAGGATCAGGTTTGATTTGAATCTTAAAGGAAAGGGAACTGCTTGGTTTGATGATGTGGAGTTGGTTGGTCCTGTTATAAAACTGAGAGCATTGACGCTATCGGCTGACAAGACGCAGTTAAAACCGGGAGAAAACACTGTGCTCAACCTGAGCGGAACCTTGAGCGATGGTAAGTCAGCTGATTTAAGCAAAGCTTCGGTTATTTACAGCACGAGTAATAGTGCGGTGGTTACCGTGGATCAACAAGGAAACATCACAGCCGCTCAAGCTGGTAACGCACAAGTTAAAGCGACCGTAACACTCAATGGGACGACGTTGGTATCTGCTGCAGTAACGATTACGGTTGATGGCACACCTCTGGTCACTACCCTTGCAGTGAACCCTGATCTGCCGGATGGCCAGAATGGCTGGTATGTCCATCATGTAAACCTAACTTTAAGTGCCAATAACAATCTGTTTGGAGTGGCGAAAACGGAATACAGTTTGGATGGAGGCGTTTCATGGCAATTGTATACAGAACCAGTGACATTGGATAAAGATTCTAAGTATTCTTATAGCTATCATTCGATAGACAATGCCGGAAACGCGGAAGCCATGAAGACTGTCAGCATCAATCTGGATTCGACGGCTCCGACCATCACGGGCGCTCCGACGACGGACGCAAACGAGAATGGCTGGTATAACACTAATGTGACGGTTCACTTTACCTGCGCGGATGCCTTGTCAGGCATAGCGGGATGTACGCAAGACACCACCCTCACGTCGGAAGGTTCGAACCTAAGTGTGATGGGGGATGCAGCGGACCAAGCAGGGAATGTTGCTTCCGCTGCATTAATGGGTATCAACATCGACAAGACCGCACCTGTGACAACAGATGACGCTCCTGCCGGTTGGGTGAACAAGGACGTTACTTTAACGCTCACCGCCAGCGACAGCGGTTCTGGTATAGTCGGCACTTACTACACGGTTGATGGAGGGGCCCAGCAGCAAGGCGCATCCATTAGGATTGCGGAAGAGGGTAAGCACGCGATCTCCTACTGGAGCGTTGACAAGGCCGGTAACATAGAAACTCCGCATACGGTGACCGTACAAATAGACAAGACAGCTCCAATTCTTAGTGTCGTTTTGGATAAAACCGTTCTGTGGCCGCCTAACCACCAAATGATTTCGGTGAGTGCATCTGTTTATGCGGATGACAGTTTGTCCGGAATTGCCTCTGTCGTCCTTACATCCATTACCAGCAGCGAGCCGGATAGCGGGCTAGATGAAGGAGAATTTCCAAACGACATTCAAGGTGCGGAAATCGGCACCCTAGATACTCAATTTAATCTTCGAGCTGAAAGATCCGGTAACGGCAATGGACGAATATATACCATTAGGTATACGGCTATTGATCTTGCAGGCAATAAAACGAATACGGAGACGACGGTTACGGTCTCTCATAGTCAGTCTAGCAAGCAATGATTATACGAGAAGATTTAGGGCCCGCACAGTTCGTGTCGGTCATTTTTTACTCTCGGAATGGGCATTAGCCCCAAGCAGAAACAGATTAAGTAACTCTTAAGAAATGAAGAGAATCTTTGTATGCATCGAATGCGACTTTTCCCGGGTATTATCGTCCTTCGCTCAGGTTTTCCGGTCCTCTTATTTCATATAAGCTAGCGAGTGTAAGCACTTTCTTTTTATCAGGTGCTGTGACCTGAGGCAGAGTCCTCAAGTTATTCTTAACTACTACGGAGGTGATTTTTAATGAGAAAGCGCTTTAATTTCATTTGCTTATTGTTGATATTTGCTATATTGCTGCAGTGGGTTCCAGTTCCCGTTACGGCGGCTGAGCCATCTCCGCTGTTTGAAGACAGCTTTGCCGGAGGACTCAACAATTGGGATTTGTTTGGCAGCACGGCATGGCAAATTCAGGGCAGCGGAACGGAAGCACAGTTGAAAGGCACGACGACGTCGACAACGCCTCAGCGCGCGGTGGTAAAACAGTCTTCGCTTCCTTACAGCACCAAAGATTTCAGCCTGGAGTTCACTGCCAAGGGAGACCGCTTCCGGACAATGTTCAGGTATAGCTCCGGCACAAGTTATTATTTTCTGGAATTTAAAAATTCAAAATTTGTAGAATTGTGGAAGTATCCCAACTCATCTGCCAATGTGCAGGTGGGAACCCCTGTAGATATAAGTGCCGCCATACCGAGCTTCAATCTGACCGATTGGCATCAATACCAAGTGGAAGTCAAAGGGTCCGAATACAAGCTTACCGTTGATGGAACCGTGATTACGTCATTCACAGACTCCTCTCTAACGGCAGGCGGGATCGGTTTCTCTCTGAAAAGCATCGGTCCGGCTGTTAATTTAAATGTTGAAAGTGTGGTGGTTAGACCGGTTTCCGCTCCGATTACGTTCGCGATCGGACATATGCCAGTGACGGAAGTTCCCTACAATACCGATTTGCCTGTTTCCTTCACTCTCACGGATACGGGTGCCACAGCTGCTGCTTTCATACACTTTGACTACGGGGACGTTACTCCCGAACAGGTGATTCAAGCGGCAGGGAATGGAAACGGATCCTATTCGGGGACGATTCCAGGAACCAATCAGTCCGACCGAATCCGTTACTACATAACGGCACAGGATGAGAAAGGCAGGAACGCCCGTTATCCGGAATCCGGGAAGATTACGGTTACTATTGGAGAGATCGTCCCGTATCTGAACAACTTTGAAGGAGAGACGCTGAACGCCGCACCAGCAGGCTGGACGGCAACGGGAGCGAGCACGAAAGTGATTCAGCTGCCGGACGGAAACAAGGTATTCAACCTGAATGGATCGGGAAGCGCCAAACTGAACCTCCCCATGTACCGGAATGCGGACAATTTTATCGTTAAATTCAAGGCTAAATATGAACGGACGAGTATGGCGCTGCAGAATACCTGGCGGTTTCGTTACCGTGCTGTGGATGACGCGAACAACAATGCGATGGAATGGGCCACACACAACTCCAAGTATTTCCTTATGCGGAAAACAACGCTTGGAGGCAACTACTATATAGCCAATTACGTAAAGTCGCTGCTCGGCGATTGGCATGATTATGAGCTTCGCATAAGCGGCATCACCCACAAGCTGTTCATTGACGGGGTGGAAACGGCGAGCGGTGACGATTCCGATCAGCTCGCAATGAAAAAAGGTTACTTCCAGTGGAGCGTCGTTGGCGGCATTAACCTCATGATTGACGATTTTGCCATTGAACCTATTCCAGTACCTTATGTGATGGATCTTCAACCCTCGGGCAATTTCTCGGGAATTTATACGAAGGAAGAATCTCCTGGTCTCACCTTGGCGTTGGAAGCCGGAGCTGCGGCGCATGAGTTCAGGATGGATTATTCTGTGCGTCGGGCGGATGGAGACCAAGCGGTTGTAGTATCTGGAACAAAAACCTACAGCTTGGGGAAATATGCGAAGAGTGTGGATACAATTCCTTTCGTACCTGGGCTAAATGAGATCGGAACCTATGAAGTCTCGGCTGAATTTACGGTCGATGGAGTGAAGAAGCCCGAACAATTGAAACAGATGCGTTTAGCGGTCGTGGCAAAGGCTGCTCCCATCCAGCAGCCTGATCTCGATAACGAGAGCAAATTCGGTCTGAATACGCATTATTCGTTGAATTGGAAAGATGATATCATCGACGGAGCCCGCAAGCTGGGCGCACGCAGCCACCGCTCCGGTATCGCTTGGGAGGAAGCGGACAAAAAAGTGAAAGATGCATCTGGTAAGCCGGTTTACAATTACAGCGGGATCGATCCTCAACTCAACAAACTGTTTTCTTACGGATTTAATCAAATTACCGTATTAGGTATCGACAAAAATGCGAATTATCAGGAAGGAACCGTCAATACGACCTCCGCATTGAAGGCAATGGGGGACTTCGTTGCCAATACGGTCAGCAGATACAAGGGCAAGATCCGGCAGTGGGAAATGCCGAACGAACCCGAGATTTTCTCCAAGCCCTACATACCGGAGGAATTCGTGCAGCTGCAAAAAGTCGCATATCTAAACCTGAAGAAAGCAGACCCGGACGCCATGCTTCTCGCTGGTGATCATACCTCTAGTGTGCGCAGCGTTCTGCCGAAGGAACTAGAGCTCGGCTCTTTCGACTATGCTGACGCCTATTCCTATCATCCGTATGTGTACAATTCCATGCCGGACGGCAATCTGCAGAGCATGATGAACGGGGTCAAGGATCTTGTTAACGCTTACGGGGGCTGGAAGGATTATTATTTGACGGAAGGGGGCTGGCCGACAGCCACGTCCGGTTATCCATCGGTTTCTGAGGAGACCCAGCGGGACTATATCGTTCGCGCCTTCCTGAATTATATGGTTACGGATCAGGTGAAGGCTTACGAATATTACAATTACAAAAATGATGGTACGGATGAGCGATACTACGACATTTTCTGGGGGATTACGGACAACGATGGAAGACCGAAACTGTCCTACGCCGCCGTTAATCAACTGATGACCACCCTAGATAAAGCGCGTTACATCGGAACTTGGGAACCCGGGGACCCAGACGTTGCCGTCCAAGTATTCCTGAACGATGGTGAACCGATTATTACGGCTTGGAAAAAGGTTGATCATAAGGACAATCCGACGATTAAACCTCCTACAAGCACGATCACACTTCCTTTTAGCGCAGCAGGGCTGAAGATAAAGGACATCAACGGCGTGGAAATTCCAGTAACGGCAGTGAATGGAGGCATTCAGCTTACCGTTTCAGGGTCACCTGTATACATCACAGGAGCACCCGCCGATTTTGTATTTCAATCCTCTGCCAAGCTTTTGAAAGAAAAGGAGCTGGAAGCTGCCGCCAAGCTGAACATGGCGCGGACTCCAGTTAACGCGTCTCTCGTCGATGGCGATTTGGCGGAGATGAGCCGCATCTATACGCAGTTGGAAGCTGTTGACGGTAGCGGGAATAGGGCTGTAGGGCTTGAGCAGGGAATTAAGGATATTTACACGCTGATGGCACAAATTGCCGCCCAGATTAAGAACGGCTCTGTGGTACGGGCAACCGGTTACGTGGCGTTGGAGGCTTTGTACAATATGGCAGAGAGCGCTTCGGTCAACCTAGCTTTCTCCCTTCACGGGACCGGAGCGAACAGTCTGGATTATACCGAGGCCGTGCAAGCCGTGACTGCCTCGTTCAACAACAAGAAAGGAGACTACAGCGTCATGACTATCTCCGCATCCGCTGTGCTCCGCATGAACCGATACGGCAGGTTGGCGGAGGCCGCCCACGCACGAGGGGATTTTGCGGAAAGCTACGCATATAATTTGCTGGCGCATGAATTTGCAGGGGCAGTAGAGGCGATTGCCGATTCCGAGCCTGCTAAATTCATCGGGGTGATGGCCAATGTTGTACCGACACAAGTGAACGGAGAGGCTGGCTATGCGAATACGATCAATCTATCTCTTGTCAATAATACGGAAATTCCTCAGCAGGTGACCGTTCAATTGAAGCTGCCGGATGGCTGGGAGTCTTCGCAAACTGGGCTGGCAACAACCGGCTTAACCATCCCCGCAGAGGGCTCACTTGATCAGCCCTACCAAGTACTTGTGCCGGAGAATACCCGCAAGGGGCGTTATGAGATTGCCGTTGAAATTCAGTACAACGGCACTGTTTTCGACACGAAAAAGGTTCAGTTGACTGTAGAAGATGGACTTGATGTAAAGCTCATTCCCGTAAAGAAGACGATTGAAGAATTGGATGTACTCTCCGTGCAATTGACGGGAACGTCATCTTTCGTAAAATCGGGTGTGGTGACCGTCATAGGACCAGACGGCGTCTTATTAGAGCCTGTGAACTCGAATGCCTTCAATGGGATAAAGAAAGGCGATAAAGTCCAGATGGACTTCCGTTGGACGTATCATAAACCGGTCCCATTCAACGAATATGACGTCGACCTGCAGGTCGAAGAGGCGACAAGCAAAAAGGTGATTTTCCATGATCCCGTCCTGCCGGTTGAATTCAACCTTGTTCAGTTGGCACGGGATGTGACGGTTGACGGCAACCTGAACGATTGGAAGGATGCCTTTCCGTTCCATCTTCGGAGCAAAGCCCAGAATTCGAGCGGATTCCATGACCCCGATAATCTGGAGGCGACAGCCTACGCCAAGTGGTCGGATAGTGGTATGTATATTGCGGTATCAGTCCGAGACAACATCCACAAGCAATCAGAGAATGCAGCGAACATGTGGAAAAATGATTCCGTTCAGGTTAGTTTGGATCCACTGAACAACCGGGATTCCCCGTATGGGGCGGATGATACGGAATGGGGCTTCGCTTTGGCGGATGACGGTACACTTCTCGTCAATATTTTCAACTCTACTCAGCCTAATCCGAACGGAGACGTGAGTGGCAGGGTTCCTTTCAAAGCTGTTCGGGATGAAGCGGCAGGCAGAACATTCTATGAGTTTCAGATCCCTACCACCTATGTGAAGGACTTGAAGCCGGAGCTCGGCGGAATCATCGGATTTAACGTCGCCGTAAACGATGCTGACCTCCAGAACGGCAGAGATAATTTTATTCAGTGGACCAATGGAACGGCCGATTCGAAGAACACGGCGTTGTATGACGCTTTTATGTTCATTGATTACAACCCGCCGATTCCTGTAGTAAACGTTTCTCTTGAACCCAAGGAGCTGCTTCTCCGCCCTGGACTGGAAGCGTCCCTATCAGCCATCCTTACACCAGTAGATGCCACCGATAAGATACTATTCTGGTCAAGCAGCAATCCGTCGGTTGCGGATGTCACCAACAATGGGATTATAAAAGCCATGAGCGATGGAAAAAGCACCGTTACAGTGACAACCAAGGATGGAGGATTTAAGGCCTCCACCACGGTGATGGTTGACGGGACGGCACCAGTAACCATCGACGATGCGGTTCCTGGCTGGCACCGTACAGCCCAAACCGTAACCTTGGCGGTTTACGATAATTTGAGCGGTGTCGCGCAGACGTTTTACCAATTGGACGACGGACCGCAAACAGCGGGGACTACCGTAACGATAGCAGGTGACGGAATCCATACCCTTTTCTACAACAGTACGGATCGGGCGGGTAATGCGGAATCGCCTAAAATGGCAGTCATCAAGATCGATTCGTCGCTGCCGATTATACGAGTGACGGGTCCCCTGACCGTGTCACAGGTTACGTACGGAACATTGGCCATTGTAACGGAAGATGCTTTAAGCGGTGTAGCAGAAACAACTTATCGGTTGGATGGCGTCCCGATCTCGAACCCCTACGCAATCGGACCGATGTCCCTTGCCATTGGTGTTCATCAGTTAACTATTGAAGCTGTGGACGCAGCGGGCAACCGGGCGACAGAAAGCTTGAACTTAGCAATCACTTTCACCGTAGAAGAACTGGATGAATTGCTGAATTACGGCTATGATAGGGGTTGGATCGACGGGCAGGGCATCCTGAACAGCCTCTTGTCTAAGGTCCGAAATGTTCAAAAGGACACTGTCAAAGACAACGGAGAAATCAACTTCAACCCCTTGCTTCAAGAAATTAAAGCTCAAACTGGCAAAAAAATTGACGCTGGATTTGCTTTGATCTTGCAGGAGGATATCACTTACTTGATTAGACACTAAGTGATTGGGGAGCACCTTGGCCAATATAAAAAAGGCATAACGTCTGAGACGTTATGCCTTTTTGTATGAATTCATAAACCGGTTTCACAAAGGTCTCTCAGTCAATGTGAGGATGGAGGCTGCTTTTTCTATGGATCCCTTCGAGTAGCAATTTTCCTGAATTGATCTGTTCTCGCTATAATCCGACTCCCCTTTAGTACATAGTCATCACTGCCTTGCCATGTGTGAGACTTCTTGTGTTTTCTTCTAATTTGCACATAATTATAAGGAGTAGGTGCGTATATTCTAAAGCCTTTAGCCCGGCATCTGTTTAAAAAGGAAACGTCTTCGCCAAGTGACACATGGGGAAATCGTACACGGTCGAACACACGTCTTTTGAATAAAATGGTCCCTCCCGCAACTAAACCAACGAACTTATTCTGTCGCTCAGGAAACCGGAGGACGAGCAGCTTTCTTGCTTCGAGATAGGCCAAATATGCTCGTTTTCCCACAACATCAGCATGTGATCGATGTAACGCCTTCATCTGTCCGGTCAAGTAGAACGGTGAGTAGAAATCATCATCATCGAACTTTGTGATGAACGGGTACTTCGCTTTGCTTACAGCATAATTCAGGCATCTACCTAAAGATTTCTTTTCAGGAACCTTATAGACTGAGATGCTTTTATTTTTTTTAGCTATATTTCGGTACTTTGTTAATTCCATACTATCTTTATTCAAGACAATAATCAGTTCTTTTACTGGGTAATTCTGATTCTTGTAATTCGTAAGAATATTATTAAAAAAGTGTGGTCGGTTTGTACTTATGATGACTGATACTCCCTGTGAAGACTTACCCATTCCCCTTACCTCCTTTCAGCAGTGTGAAATTATCTGATAACGGTATATGTTCACTTAAATAAAAGTGCTTGTTTGTTTGTTACCGTGATATTGTACAAATAACTGACGATCCCCGAAGAACTTATCCAATATGGCACAATCGGCCACTACGGATATCCTCTAAAGCCAAAAAGGACCGTCAGGGTGATCTTCCCAGCCGCTCCTTTTACTAAGTAGCCAAACAATAATTGTTCAACCGCCTGTGAACATATTCTCTTATATCTGTTTCCCAAACTCAACACGCGCCCGGCATTTTAATATGGAAGCGTGTTGGAATTTACACGAATAGAATAGTCTACTCACGTTTGATAAACAATTTAAAAACGTTATTTTTCAAATAGTCGAGGGAATAGAATACAGGTCTATCCGCTTCGTCGAAATGGAGTTGTTTTAACAAGATGATTTCATTGCCAATCACGTTCACAGCTTTCTGATCCAATTCCTTGGAACTGCTTAACGCACAGATCTCTGTGATCGCATAGGTAATGTTGATTCCCATCTTGCTTTTCAAAAAATCAAAGATCGCCCCAGAAAATTCCCCATCGAAATGACCTGCAACCAGACTCTGCGGAAAAATATTATAATAAAATGCGACTTTTTTGCCATCGGCTGTTCGCGAGCGCTCCAAAATGACAACTTTTTCATCGATTTGCAGCTGCTTTTTCCAATCATCTTCCGGCTCGCGTGTATAGATTTTGATGTCTAATTCACTTTCGGTATAGCCTTCATTCTTGATCATTTGACCAACACTTTGCAGCTTACTCAGGGGATTAATAATGAAATCCGGACGATTATTGACATAGGTTCCGACACCATTTTTGCTAATAAGAACCTTTTCCCGCTGAAGCATCTTAAGCGCCTCTCGTAGCGTAGGCCGACTCACCTCGAATTTCTTTGCGAGTTCAGGTTCGGAAGGAAGCTTTTCCCCAGGCTTCAGTTCCCCTTCATTTATACTTCTTTCAATCTCTTCTTTCACTCTGAGATAAAGCAATTTTTTCTCCAAATTTCAGTGATTCCTCTCCGTAAATTGTTTCAGTTCAATGTAGTTACTTCTGATGCTGTCTGACAACGTTAGTGTAACACATTTTTGCTATTTTAAAAACAGGATAACTCATCCAATGAACGGTTTAAGCGGATTTATCTATACAATTACTTAACATTGGAATGATTGACACAGGCAAGTTATCTTCCCTATAATTTTAGATGTCAGACAGCGTGAATATCGTCGCGATAAGGAAGGAGGACTTGCCAAAAAGGCGGAATGATTTTGCTTAATGGATGGATTAGTAGAATTCGTTAAGATTTACTCCTAATTGAATTGAAAATAACTTGATTTAACGGAGGGGCTGTATTTTATGAGGAAAATATTGTTAAGTCTAATGACTGTATTAACTTTGATTATTCCTTTCTTCACTAATGCAATTACGACTCATGCTGCAAGTTATTCGGATCTAGCTGCCTACTGGGCACCTCAAATTTACCAAGATGTGAACGCTGATCTTGACGTGAGGGCAGACTTTATAACTAATTTCAACTATGACGGCGATTATCTTGCTCTGAATAACTGGGATAATCTTGCGAATTACAATGAAAATGGCTATGTCTACTATAAAGTTGCTGAAACCGCAACTCATTACTTTATCGAGTACGACCTGTTCCATGCAAGGGACGATGCTTACACGAGACCGCTCGATGCACATGAAAATGACCTCGAAGGCCTATTCCTTGTCATCAAAAAGGATGGATCTAACTACGGATCTTTCCAGCTGATGGAAACAATGGCGCATAACCAGTGGTACGATTATACGAATGATCCTAACATCACATCAGGTTCAGACGGTGTTGATGGCGGAGTCCTTTTCAATGGAAGCCATCCCATGGTATTCTGCCAAGCTAATGGACAAAGTCCAAGCGGCGGGCATGGTGTCAAGGCATATGATGGATCAAGCGCTCCAGGCGGAGATGGAATTGTCTACGATTACACAGGTATAGCGCAATTCCCGACTAATACATCAGGCAGTTATACGAACCACTACGGCTACGCATTAATTGAGTGGGGTGACCTTTGGAATCGCAGAAACGACCCTAACATTTTCGCTTCCTGGGGGACATTTGCAGGTGATAACCATACAGCTAATTCTGCGAATGCGCCATGGGGATGGGATGACAGTGATGACGGCCCAGCCTTGCAGGGGATGAATTGGTCTGATCCGGCTCACCAAGTAGATGTACACCTCAATGGTCTAGGTAATTTCTCACATACTTATGTATTCAATCCGTACTACTCACATAAAATTGTTCTCCAAAATGCTCAGAGTTTGGCAGACCGCGACCCGTTCGGCGGTAAGAGCGATATGTACATAAAAGCATATGTAAACAGCCAGGGGCAGACAGACGCTAGATTCTGGAAGAAAAATGATGCGCCTAAGAATCAAATTTACAATATAGCTTTTGGTGCTAATGAGGCAGAGTTCGGTCCTAACTTCTCAGAAAACTACAATACCGTCTATGTAGCGAAACCATCGAATACCAATGTTGAAATCCATGTGTATGATTCAGATGGAACTTCCGGTGATGATGATATGGGTTATGTATCAGCAATTGTAGCGCCTGGAACCACACAGACATGGAATGATGCTCTGACAAGTAATGGACAAGCAAAGGTATCAGCTGCCGTTTCTGCTAAATAAGTTAATCGCATGATCAATCGCCTCAGCTCAAAATACAAAAGAGAGATTATATAGGAGGATGGAAATGTTTCAGAAACCTAAAGCACGTACACTAAGTTTGTTATTGGCTGCTTCATTTATGTTAACCACAGTTTTAACAGGGTGTGGGGCTGGCAAAAGTACGCAAGCTACCTCGTCAACGACAACTCCAGCTAGTACGAAAAGCAGTGAGCCAGCCAAAGCCACGACTGCTCCAGAATCGAAGAAATTGGTTGTTTACGCAGCGTTAAATGAAGATGATATCGTGCAAATTAAAAAGAAGTTTAAAGAAGATACCGGCATTGAAATTGAATACTTGCGTTTGAGCGGCGCTGGAGAGGCTAGCACGCGCATTCAAGCAGAAAAGGCTACACCAAAAGCGGATATTTTTGTAGGCGGATCGGTTGAGTTCTATGAGCCTCTGGCTCAGCAAGGCTTGCTTGAAAAATACACGTCTCCAAATGCGAAAGAAATTGATCCCAAGTTTAATGATCCGAAAGGCTACTGGCAGGGATGGTATTATGGGCGTGCTCGGTATCGTTCTGAATAAGGACAGATTCCAAAAGGAGCTCGCGCCGAAAGGTGTTAAAGAGCCAACAACTTGGGACGATTTGCTTGACCCCGCCTATAAAGGCTTGTTCCTTACGTCCAATCCTGCGACAGCTGGCGGCGGTTATATCTTTGTTGCTGACCAGTTGTTTCGGTTGGGAGAAGAAAAGGGTTGGGACTATTTGAAAAAGCTTCATACAAATGTTCATCATTACACACCTGCTGCAGGCGACGGAATTACCCTTACTGCTACAGGTGAATTCGTAGCCGCCATGTCTTGGGCGCATGATATTGTTAAATCGGCTCAAAAGGGTTATCCGATTAAGGTGATCGTTCCTGAGCAAACTGCCTTTGAAATCGGCGGTGCAGGGATTGTGAAGGGTGGAGCGAATACGGAAAATGCCAAGAAGTTCGTGGACTGGCTGTTAACCAAACCGATTGGGGAAATGAATACGAAAATGTCCAATCGCTACTCGGTAAGAAAAGATGTAGCTCCACCCGAAGGCATGATCAAGATTGAAGATGTAAAACTTGCCAATTATGACAGGGACAAGGCTTCTCAGATGAAAGCGGATGTTGTGAAGAAATTTACTGAAATGACGAGTAAATAAATACTTGATAGGAAATGTTTGATCACCTCCTCTTGCTGCCAATTTGCAGGGGAGGTGCATGCATATAACCGAAAGGTGTGGAAAGATTTGATCTCATCTACTGTCAAGAATACCTGGGCTGAAATGAAGAGGTTAAAAAATGAACCTTTATTAGCTTTAGGTGTGGCAGCGATTATTCTAATTACATGCTTTTTTGTCGTTTGGCCCATTCTTAAAGTGGTAAGCTTCACACGATTAGAAGATTATATGAAGCTCTTTACGTACTCACGTTGGTATCATGCGGCCATGAATAGCTTGTTTATGACGGCTTTATCAACCGTGTCGTGCACGGTCATTGCTTTTGTTTTTGCTTATACGATTACAAGACTCAAAGTTCCTTTTAAAGGTCTCTTCAAATTTATTACCATATTACCCATTGTTTCTCCTCCTTTTATTGTTGCACTGTCCTATATCCTTCTCTTCGGCAGACAGGGCATCATTTCGAAATATGTGCTGCACGTTAATATCGATATCTACGGCTGGCACGGCCTATGGCTGGTTCAGACGATGACCTTTTTTCCATATGCCTATGCGGTAATTCATGGCGTTTTAAAATCGACCTCCAACAACTTGGAGTATGCTGCTTATAATCTCGGAGCTACACATTGGCAGGTATTTAAACATGTATTTCTACCTCTGTGCAGGCCGGGTATCGCAGGTGGAGCGCTGATTACAGCAATGAACGTTTTGGCGGATTTTGGGAATCCCATGATCATAGCCGGGAACTTCACCGTTCTTCCAACAGAAGCTTACATGCAAATGTCAGGACTGTTCGATTTGAATTCAGCTGCTGTGCTTTCAACAGCACTGCTGATTCCTGCGCTTGGTCTGTTTGTATGGAACAGAGCCTGGGTAGGCAAACGTTCCTACGTCACCGTGACGGGGAAGGAAACTTCCCTAGATCATTTTCCACTGCCCTTCGCCATAAAATGGGGGTTGTTTGCTTTCTGCATGCTTATAAGCATTATTGTTCTCTCAGTCTATGGCGTTCTGTTTTATGGCTCTTTCACCAAGACATGGGGATATGATTGGTCGTTCACCTTGCAAAACATCCATTACGTTACAGCTAAGGGGCGAGAGATTTTCAATAGCTTGAAATATGCTTTGCTTGCTTCATTGGCTGCTGGATTCTTTGCCCTGCCATTAGCTTATATTGTTCAAAGAAAGCATATAGGCATCAATCGGCTGCTTGATTTTTTGGCGATATTACCAGGAGCAGTTCCGGGGGTATTCCTAGGACTTGGTTTTGCCATGGCGTTTAATGAAAAACCACTTCTGATTACGGGAACTTCTCTTATTATGGTCCTTGCCCTCATGTTTTGGAATTTACCAACCTGCTATAGCGCCAGCCTGGCAGGTCTTCATCAGATCAGCGGAGCCTTGGAAGAAGCCTCGCTTAATCTTGGAGCAAGCAATTTCGCCACGTTCAGGAAAATTGTGATTCCGCTATTGAAAGGGCCGTTTATCTCGGGAATAGTCGTGTCATTTCTGCGATCAGTGACTTGTTTAAGCGTCATTATTTTCATTTACTCGGCGAAGACATCCATAGGAACGGTGTCCATTCTTGGATTGGTTCAAAACGGAGAATGGGGCAGCGCATCCGCCTTTACGATTGCACTCATTTCCATTGCCTTCGTTGTACTGGCAGTAGCTGAATTTTTCTTGAAAAAGCAAGGCAGATCGATAGAACTTTAAGTGGAGGAACCCATGAACACGGAGAAACCGATGATCCAAATTTCAAATATATCCAAAAGCTTCGGTGACTTTGAGGCGATCAGTCAAGTGTCTCTTGACATTCCAGAGGGTAGTTTCACAACACTCCTCGGACCCAGTGGATGCGGTAAAACGACATTGATGCGGCTGATCGCCGGATTCTATGAACCGGATGCCGGTGACATTTATATAGAAGGTAACAAAGTCAATGGTCTGCCCGCATTTAAGCGAAATACACCACTAGTCTTCCAGGAGTACGCTCTTTTCCCGCATATGACAGTTTACGAGAATATTTCGTATGGATTAAAGCTGCAGAAGCCTTCTCGTCAAGAAGTGAGGGATAAAGTGGATGCCATGTTGAGTATGTTTGGACTTCAAGGCTTACAGGACAGACTTCCTAGAGAGCTGAGCGGTGGACAACAGCAGCGTGTCGCCTTTGCCAGAGCGCTCATCATGGGACAGAAGGTTCTATTAATGGATGAACCGCTTAGCAATTTGGACGCAAAAATGAGAGTTGAAGTTAGAAATGAACTTAGAGAGCTGCAGCAGCGTTTGGGCATAACGGCAATTTTTGTTACGCATGATCAGGATGAAGCTTTGGCGATTTCGGATAGAATTGCTGTGTTCAACAAGGGGCGTATCGGCCAAGTCGGGACACCGTGGGACATTTATTTTAAACCTGAAAGTAAATTTGTAGCTGATTTCGTTGGAACTGCAAATTTTATAGAGGGTGAAATTATGGCTGAAGAGGGGGATGATCTGGTTGTAAAATGCGGAATTATTTGGTTGCGGGTACATCGAAACGAATATCCTTTTCGGCCAGGTGACCGAGTAACTCTTGTGATCAGACCGGAATGCTTCTCCATTATTGATAAACCGGTTGCCGGTGATAATGTTTGGACTGGAGTCATACAGAGAAGCAGCTTCCTAGGGCGAGTGATTCGCTATTGGGTCGATGCTTCCCCTTTTCAATGGATTGTCGATGACTCAAGCCCAAGCGTGCGTGGCTATCTGCAGGGCACTGTGCATCTTGCTGTGGACAAGCATAAAATTCATTTACTGCCGGTTGACAGGTAAGGAAATATAAACGATCCGTAGAGGTGATAGGAATATGCCGGGTGCTAATGTTAAATTTCTAAATGTCGGATGGGGAGATGCTCACCTGATTCAGCTGCCTTCTGGCGGTATTTGTTTAATTGACGGGGGAGACGGCACTTTCTCCGAAGATCAGGACCATCCGTTATCTTGGATGAATCGAAATCAGACGGAGCGATTGGAATGGATGATCCTTACCCATATTCACGAAGATCATATTAACGGGCTCTTAGATGTGGCTAGAGCTAAACCGGTTATCAAAGCGATTCTTCCATATGAGCCCTTCGAACTTCCTCCAGAAGAGCTGACTCACGAACAAGGGGATGGTTTTGCTAGGAGGGTCTATCGCATGTTGGCATCTTACCTTGAATTCATTCAAGTTTTAATCGAACAGGGTACTGAGATTAAATGGCGCAGCGAATATGGATCGAGCGAGAAGTCTGTTATCTGGTCGGATGAAGGCATTACCTTAACGCATCTGTATCCTTGGCAAGATGACCCTCTTCCGGCATACGAAGTCCTCGTGAAAATGATCTCAAATTCTATTGAATCTGAGAGTGAGGGAGTGTTGGAGAACTTGCCACGATTCTTTGAGTTATCTAATCATGATAGTTCAGTCTATCGACTTAGTTCTATGGAAGAGCCTAATTCCAGTGTTCTATTTGGCGGGGATCAGTTGGAGCCTGGGTGGGAAAGACTAGCACAGCGAACGGATATTAGGAGCAGAATTTGGAAAGTTTCTCATCATGGGATGGAGGATGGCTTCAATTCCAGGATTGTATCGTGGATTCAGCCTGAACACTGTATCATTCCTGTTTGCTTGGAGAGATCCGAAGCGTTCCAAGAGAACTGGGAGAAGCTCCGCTCCTGTACAAACATGTCCTATTATTTGACTGGAAGTTATGCTAATGGGAAGACTCACCTTTTGGATAACGGATCGGTTCCTATCCAAATCGGTTATTGAATACTGCTGTTTTAAAGAGAAGGAGAACGTATGAACGAGCAGCTAGCGTACGAAGACGCAATTATGCAGGATGCAATCTTGTATGTGAAGGAAGCGGGCAAACTTATTATGGATCTAATAAATATGCCCTTGCAAATACAAGAAAAGAAGAATCAATCCGATCTGGTTACGGAAGTGGATGTACGCAGCGAGCAGCTGCTGCGCGATCGAATTATCCGCGATTATCCAGATCATTGGATTCTATCGGAAGAAACGGATGGCGGCAGGGAAGAGTCCCATCGCGCTTTACAGCAGCCGACTGCGGGTTACGGCTGGATCATAGATCCTATTGATGGGACCATCAACTTTATTCATAGCATAGCACATTTTGCAATCTCTATAGGTATTGTGAGAAATGGAGTGCCGATATGTGGAGTCGTTTATAATCCTGTAACCAATGACCTCTATTCAGGTCGAAAACAGGGCGGCGCATTTTTGAATGGCCAAACGATTCAAGTAGGGAAGGAGCAAGAACTTGCTCAAGCATTGCTGGCAACAGGATTTCAAGCAATTGACTGGAAACCGAACTCTGTTGTTGTAGGGCAAATAGGAAGAATGACAGGCAGAGTCCGAAGCGTACGCATTATGGGAGCTGCCAGTCTCGATTTATGTCTAGTGGCTTCTGGGCGGTTGACCGGATTTTGGCATGACGGATTGTATCCTTGGGATGTCGCCGCTGGTATCGTCATTCTTCAAGAAGCGGGTGGAACGATAACGAATGTTGCCGGAAGACCATTTACATTAAGTGACAGCACCTTGATTGCATCCAATTCGATCATTCACCAAGCTTTGATTTCTGTATTACAGTAAAACTTTAGTACCGGAGTGAAAAAAACGGCCCTATCGCGAAAAGATGCGAACACGGGCCGTTTTTTTTGGTGAGCTTATTATAAAAAAGTCACCCTTAATTCTTATAATTGCTGTTTTCCCTAAACAACACCTTGAGCAATCATGGCGTCGGCCACTTTTGTAAAGCCTGCAATATTGGCACCTACAACAAGATTGCCCGGGTGCCCGTATTCCTCTGCCGCTTGGACAGCGCTTTTGTAAATATTTTTCATAATCGCATGGAGCTTATCGTCCACCTCATGGAATTGCCATGAGTATCTCATGCTGTTTTGAGACATTTCTAACGCGGATACGGCAACACCGCCTGCATTCGCTGCCTTGGCCGGCCCAAAAAGCACACCTGCCTTCAGGAATACATCAATCGCTTCCAAGGTAGAGGGCATATTGGCGCCTTCCCCGACTGCAATTACTCCGTTGCTTACAAGGATTCTTGCCGCATCCTCATCAATCTCGTTCTGTGTCGCGCTAGGAAGCGCAATTTCGCATGGAATGGACCAAATGCCGTTGCACCCTTCATGATAGGTTGCAGTCGGATGCTCCTTTACATACTCGCTGATTCTCTCTCTCTCAACTTCCTTCAACCGTCGAATCGTGTCTAGGCAGATTCCATTTTTATCATAGATATAGCCGTTGGAGTCGCTGCAAGCAACGACCTTGGCGCCAAGCTGTATCGCCTTTTGCATGGAATATATGGCCACGTTGCCGGAGCCGGAAACTACTACGGTGCTGCCCTCGAAGCTAAGGCCCTTGGATTGCAGCATTTCATTAACAAAGTAAACACATCCATACCCAGTCGCTTCGGTACGTCCCAAGCTGCCGCCATAGATGATCCCTTTACCTGTCAGTACACCAGCCTCGTAAGCACCGCGAATTCTTTTGTACTGACCGAACATGTAACCAATTTCGCGCGCGCCTACGCCAATGTCTCCTGCTGGAACGTCGGTGTCCTGCCCCATATATTTATAGAGCTCTGTCATGAAGCTTTGAGTAAAGCGCATGATTTCATTATCGGACTTTCCTTTAGAATCGAAATCGGAGCCGCCTTTACCGCCGCCGATCGGCTGGCCTGTAAGGGAGTTTTTGAAAGTTTGTTCAAATCCAAGAAATTTAATAATGCTCGCATTAACGGAGGGATGAAAACGCAACCCGCCCTTGTACGGCCCAATCGCACTGTTGAATTGAACACGGAAACCACGATTAACATGCGTAATCCCTTGGTCATCTACCCATGGAACGCGAAAAGTGATTAAGCGCTCTGGTTCTACGATCCGCTCAAGAACACCGAATTTCATATACTTCGGATGCTTTGAGAGTACCGGGATTAGCGACTCTAAAATCTCTTTCACAGCTTGATGGAACTCATACTCATAAGGATTACGTTTGACTACTGTTTCGTATACGACATGTACATATTCCCTTGCTACTGCCTCATTGTCCAATTGAACAATCACAATCTCATCCACCTTCACAATCAGTTATGATAAAAATGTCTAATAGTATAGTTTTACCTTATCCTTGGCAATTGAGCAATTAAAATTTACATGTCATGTAAGCTTACTTTGACGTGTTAATCAAGTGATCATTTGGTATGAAATAAAATAACATGCGATCTTCCACGAACGGAGGATCCAGCTGGGGCTACTTGAGTACGATTGATGAAAAGAACGGAGCGCCAGGCTCTCTTGGTAATCCGGATAAAGGGGTCTACGAACCGCATATGATGATGCTACCTATGCAAGCGGCACGATCGGAGTTCGCGTTGGCTTCGGTAATAGCGTGAGTTTTGATAATAAACTTATTTGATTATCCAGTTAGCTCAGGAATGTCTTTAAATACGAACTAATGTTTGGTATAATGAAATCAAACATATGTTCGGGAGTGATTTTTATGGCAAAGCAAGAATCGATGAATCTTATTCAATTTCAAAAGAAGTTTCAAACCGAGGAAGCTTGCCATCAGCATTTGTT
>NZ_AUGY01000105.1 GCF_000422905.1 Paenibacillus alginolyticus DSM 5050 = NBRC 15375 | reverse complement strand
GGAGGCTTAGCTCAGCTGGGAGAGCATCTGCCTTACAAGCAGAGGGTCGGCGGTTCGATCCCGTCAGCCTCCACCATTAACTTCATATGCCGTTGTAGCTCAACTGGTAGAGCAACTGACTTGTAATCAGTAGGTTGGGGGTTCAAGTCCTCTCGACGGCATGTCTTCGATGGGGATTAGCCAAGCGGTAAGGCAACGGACTTTGACTCCGTCATGCCAAGGTTCAAATCCTTGATCCCCAGTTCTTCACATGAGTCATTAGCTCAGTTGGTAGAGCACCTGACTTTTAATCAGGGTGTCGTAGGTTCGAATCCTACATGACTCACCATATATGGATCTTTGGTCGTAGACTAAAGTCTCTCAGATTGCCTTATTTACTGCATGCGCGTATGGCGGAATTGGCAGACGCACTAGACTTAGGATCTAGCGGGTGACCGTGGGGGTTCAAGTCCCTCTACGCGCATTAAATCCTCAGCAGTATTTATACTCCTGAGGTACCCATGCGGAAGTGGCTCAGCGGTAGAGCATCGCCTTGCCAAGGCGAGGGTCGCGGGTTCGATCCCCGTCTTCCGCTCCATTTTATTAAGCGCCCTTAGCTCAGCTGGATAGAGTATTTGACTACGAATCAAAAGGTCGGGAGTTCGAATCTCTCAGGGCGCGCCATTTTTTATATTTTATAACCTTATCGGGACGTAGCTCAGCTTGGTAGAGCACCTGCTTTGGGAGCAGGGGGTCGCATGTTCAAATCGTGTCGTCCCGATAGACACGCGGGCGTAGTTTAATGGTAGAACTTCAGCCTTCCAAGCTGATCGCGCGGGTTCGATTCCCGCCGCCCGCTTAACAGAAATAGAGATCACCTTAGGGTGGTCTTTTTTCGTTTTAACGGGAAAAGGAGAGTACCCTAAAGAGTTCGACCGTCCGTGAATACATCATAGAATATACGCAAGTAAAATGCGCGTCCAAATATACCACTAGCTACTTTTAGAGGAAATATTTTGAGTAGAGTATTTGGAGTATTCTCATCGCCTGCTTCAGAAGTTACAAACACTGAAAGCCTTGATATAAGGCTTTTTTTGCTTTCTGTAACTTCGTCTATGCCTACTACTGCGATTAATGATCGCCATTGTTGACTGTTTGCTTAAAAATTATTTTAGGAGGAATCTTTGAGATGGATGCATAGAATTGACGATATGCGGTGAGTTAATAGGCTTCTGCTCGAGGTTCACATTCGATTTTATTTACATATTCTTAATAAATAGGTGAAATTAGATTCAAAAAGGATTTCCAAAATTTAATTTGAGATTATATAGCAGGAGGAATCTTATGTGATCAGCCAGCAAGTTAACCTACTTGCACAATCATTTAAAATGAAGATTAAACATATGCGAATTGTTAAGTCAGGTGTTTACCGTTTGATATCCACCGATGGAAAACAACATTGTCTGAAGAAGATGAGCTATACCTTACGACGATTGCGCTGGATGGATCAAGTGTTGAGGAGGATTCGGCGCCAGGGCTTTACCAACATTGCATGGCGGAATCCGTTTGAGCAATCAGGGAGACATCTTTATGCCATACGACCGCGCGGGGGGACCCCATACATTCTTACCCCTTGGATCAATGGACGGTCACCTTCACCCACATCGCAAAAAGACATTAAAGTCTGTGCTGCAACATTAGCCCGATTTCACCTTGCTGGTCGCAAGGCATTACTTCCCCGATCAGGTGCCCTCAATATGCTGCGAAAATGGCCTTCCCTATTACAAGCACGCGAAGCGTTATTGAAAAAACAAATAAATAAAGCAAAGCGAAATGGTCACGGCAGTCCGATGGATCGTTTATTGCAAGTGCACGGGGATAGCCTTCTCCAGAGATCGCAGGAAGCACTGCGTATACTCAGACGCAGCAATTACAAAGCAATGTGTAAGGAAGCTGTGGATAGCGGGGCCTTGTGTCACGGAGATAGTGGACCGAAAAATTTTGTTCTTACCCCAAGTGGAACGTATATGATCGATTTTGAAACACTGCGTTTTGACTTGCGAGCATATGATCTTTTTCGAATGATTCGTCTTTCCTGCAAGAACAAAGGATGGAAATTATCAACGGTACGTTCCGTAATGGATGGCTATCAAAGCGTTTCTAAGCTTGAACGTTCAGACATCGAGTTGATCAAGGTCTGGCTCCAATTTCCGAACAAAGCATTTAAACTGCTCTCCCGCTATGATCGATCGAAAGCCGAGGGCAAACGAAAAATCGAAAAAGGTCTAGAAAAAGTGATTGCTGACGAAAGGCATATCATCTCATTCCTCCATAAGCTGAGCCAATATGTTTAAAAGGGTTGATTGTGATGAGAATCTGGGTCATGACGAATGAATATGAAGGTAATATTGTTGGCGGGCTTGGCATCGTCGCAATAAATCTTTCAAAAGTGTTGGCCAAAAGGAATGGGATATTCCTAACTATTATTTGCAAGGGTGCTAGTCGTGAAGTGACCGTTGAAAACTATAGCTCGATAAGGGTCATTCGATTTCCCAGTAATTCGAAGTATCATTCGGTTAGCAGGCAAAAATTTAATGCTGCACCGATTGCCAGATGGTTGCAAGCACATGGGTTTACAAGTCCGAACTTGATCCATATTCATAGTTTGCAGTTTGATGAACTCGCTAAGCATTACAAACACAAATTTCGTATTCCGGTCATATATACATGCCACTCCCTAGTTGTATTGGAGAAAAGACAGAGAGGCCAGACGAATATGGCGGCGCGTCAAAAAAAATTGATTCGTATCGCAAATGCCATTACGGTACCCAGTCAGTGGCAAAAAAAGAAAAACAGGCAATATTACCCCTTTTATAAGGGACAAATCAAGGTGATTCAAAATGCCGTGTCAATGAAAAATGAGATGAACAAACCGGCATTCAATCCTTACCATTTGTTGTATGTCGGACGTTTGACTGCAGTGAAAGGGATTAAAGAGTTGCTACACGCTATTTCACTGCTAAAAAAAAGCAATCAACATGTCAAACTAGATATTGTAGGGAAAGGATCTAGAACTTACACGATAAAATTAAAAAAAATTGCTCATAAACTGAATATCAATAAGAATGTTAAGTGGATTGGGAAGCTCAAACCGATGGCCGTTCAGAGATTATATTCTTCCTACGGAGCTATTATTGTTCCAAGTCGCCATGAGTCTTTCGGTTTAGTCGCATTGGAAGCAATGGCCAATGGGACTCCGCTTGTGTCAACCCGGAAAGGTGGCCTCCACAGCTTTGTGAATAAGAATAACGCAAGTGTCATTCGAACAGTAACAGCGTCAAATATCGCTTCAAGTGTCAGGGAGATATGGAGAAATCCTGAATTGACCATCAGTCGTGTTAGAGTGGCCAAGGATACAGCGAATCGTTACGGCTGGGCAAAAATATCAAATCAGTACTTCTCGTTATTCTCCAAGTATGCAAAAGGGAGGAGGATTAATGTTGCCAGTACGTCACTGGAAATTGAAAAAGGTATGGAAAACGAAGCGCCAAGGCCAAGTATGGATCGTCCAGAATACCTTGGGGAGGCGCGGCTACTTTAAATTTTCAAATAGGAATCAGTGGTATTTTTCGGGGCCAATGATCGCTAATGAATATATCGCATCAACACTAGCACAACATCTTGGGTTCCCTGTTGGCAAACTCCAATTAGCAAAGGTCGCCGGACCCGATGGTAATCTGCAAACAGGAGTAGTTTCCAAAGAGGTAATGGCCAAGGAGGTCATAACTTGGAAAAAGGCCGGAAAACACGTATATTTAAATCCATCCAAATATATAAAGCGGCTAGGATTGATGAGGCATCTGATCGTTTTTGATGCGTGGATTGCCAATATAGACCGCGCTGCAGGGAAAAATCTCATACTATACCGAAAAGCAAATGGTGAAAAATATAATTGGTATTTGATCGACCATGGACACACACTTTACGGATCACCGAGGAAATGGAAGAAAAGAGCATGGAACGCTCCTTTTTGGAAAAACATACGGAAATTCTATCATACTCCCAGGGGCCTTCTGCGGCTACAATCCTCCTGGGCAGTCTTAGAACCGATGGTTCAAAAAATAGAACAGCTAACCGACGCGGATATAGAAGCTGCTCTGGACAGTGTACCAAAAGGGTATCTTAGCCCTAATAAGCGCCAGTTTATTAAACGGCTTCTACTTACACGAAAAAAACATTTGCGCAGTATGATCAAACGTTGGCTCGCTAGTAACGGGTTGAAGGAATACAACAAGAAAGCGTGATCATGAAAGGCGCTAACACTTCGTTAGTGTCTTTTTTCTTTCGACCCTTCTTACGAGGTCATTTTTCAAAGAAAAAAAGAGGGCAACGGTAAAAGAGGATTCAGTGGAAATTCTTTCAACATGCTCATTAGCCATGTAGTGATACATAAATTACCACGCTCAGGCGTGGCTTTTTTTTATTTTAATACTATGTGCAGAGGGCGGATTGTGGTAAAATATTCTGAAATGAGTTTTTATAGCATCTAGCTTTTGTAGAGAGAAGCATTAATGCAACATAGTGAATAGATGAGGTGGAGAGTTATGTTAGAGAATGATATTGTCCTACAGAAGCAAGCAACGAATAACCTGCTGCGCAGGGACGTACGCTTCTTGGGCCACATACTAGGTGAAGTTCTGGTTCATCAAGGCGGTAATGATCTGCTTGATGTTGTCGAGAGAATTCGTGAGATGAGTAAGTCTTTAAGAGCACACTATGTCATCGAGATATATGATGAATTCAAGAAAACGATCTCCTCCTTGGATCCGGAGATTCGTCATCAAGTGATTCGTGCATTCGCTATTTACTTCCAACTTGTTAATATTGCTGAGCAGAACCATCGGATCCGTCGTAAAAGAGATTACGAGCGTTCCTCCGGTGAGTCCGTACAGCCAGGTTCCATAGAGAGTATTGTGCAAGAGTTAAAGAATAATCATATTCCATACGCAGAAGTTCAAGAAATTCTGAAAGCTATCTCTTTGGAACTAGTAATGACAGCACATCCGACAGAAGCGATGCGTAGAGCTGTGCTTGATATTAATCTGCGTATTTCGGAAGATATGATGAAACTCGATAATCCTATGCTGACTTATCGCGAGCGTGAGCAATTGCGTGAGAAGCTGCTTGGAGAGGTTCTTAATCTTTGGCAAACGGACGAGCTTCGTGATCGGAAACCAACGGTTATTGATGAAGTTCGCAATGGTTTGTATTATTTTGACGAAACTTTGTTTGATGTACTTCCAGAGATCTATCATGAGCTTGAGCGTTGTTTAAATAAATATTACCCGCAAGACTCTTGGCATGTGCCGTCTTTCTTGAAATTCGGTTCATGGATTGGTGGGGACCGTGACGGTAACCCGTCAGTTAGAGCCAATGTGACTTGGGAAACATTAGGTTTGCATCGTCAACTGGCTTTGCAAAAGTATGAAGAAGTTCTCAAAGAAACGCTTGAGAACATGAGCTTCAGTAATAGCATTGTGAACGTAAGCAATGATCTCATAGAATCTATTCAATGCGATCGTGAAGCAATGGGCAATATCCAGGACGTTTGGCGTAATGAGAAAGAGCCATATCGCATCAAAACGACTTATATGATTGAGAAGGTTCATAACACGGGCAATCCGAATGTTCCTACAAGCCAGAAATACAACAGCCCGGAAGAGTTTATTAGTGATTTGAAAATCATCGAGGCTAGCTTGAGGATGCATTTTGCTGACTATGTAGCTGATAAGTATATTAAAAAGCTTATTCGTCAGGTTGAGCTGTTCGGCTTCCACTTGGCTGCTCTGGATATCAGACAGCACAGTAAAGAGCATGAGAATGCGATGACTGAGGTTTTGGCGAAAATGGGCATCACAAGTAATTACAGTAAGTTATCGGAAGAGGAGAAAATCAGTCTCTTAACGGATGTACTGAATGATCCAAGACCGGTTACATCTACGTATTTAGATTACTCGGAAAGTACACAAGAGTGTATAGATGTTTATCGTACGGTAGGCAAAGCTCAAAAGGAATTTGGTCGCAACTGTATTAACAGCTATCTCATCAGTATGACGCAAGGAGCAAGTGATCTCTTGGAGGTTGTTGTCTTTGCGAAAGAGGCTGGATTATATCGCAAAGAGAGCGATGGCAGCGTGACAAGTACGCTTCAATCAGTACCTCTTTTTGAGACGATTGATGACCTGCATGCGGCTCCTGGCATTATGAGCACGTTGTTAGCAATCCCTGCATACAGAGCTAGCCTTGACCCTGAGACACAGCTGCATGAGATTATGCTAGGATACTCTGACAGCAATAAAGACGGCGGTGTGATTACAGCGAACTGGGAGCTTCGTATGGCGCTCCAGGATATCACAGAAGCTGCTAAACAATTCGGCGTGAAGCTGAAGTTTTTCCATGGCCGTGGCGGAGCACTTGGTCGTGGCGGTATGCCGCTTAACCGCAGCATTCTGGCACAGCCAGTAGAAACGCTTGGTGGCGGCATTAAGATTACGGAGCAAGGCGAAGTATTATCTTCCCGTTATTCCTTGCAAGGCATTGCCTACCGCAGCTTGGAGCAAGCGACTTTTGCGTTAATTACGGCATCCAAATTATCACGTTCCCCGCAAAGAAATCCACTGGAAGACAAGTGGGAGAACATTATGCGTGGTATTTCGGAACAAGCTCAGACGAAGTATCAGGATCTCATTTTCCGAGATGAAGACTTCTTAACGTTCTTTAAAGAATCCACACCGCTTCCTGAGATTGGCGAGCTGAATATCGGTTCACGTCCATCCAAGCGTAAAAACAGCGATAAATTCGAAGATTTGCGCGCAATTCCTTGGGTATTCTCTTGGACCCAAACGAGATATTTGCTTCCGGCTTGGTACGCGGCGGGCACGGGTCTCCAAAGCTTTTATCAAGGAAATACGGCGAACTTAGAAACTTTGAAAGAAATGTACGAGAATTGGTCGTTCTTCCAGACGATGATTGATAATTTGCAAATGGCTCTTGCCAAGGCAGACCTTCAAATTGCTAAGGAATACGGCAACCTAGTGAAAGAATCAGCAATTGCAGAGCGTATCTTCAATCTTATCAGGGAAGAATATGAATTGACTTCGTCCATCATTTTACAAATTACGGGTCAGCAAGAGATTTTGGATAATGTTCCTGTTATTCAGGAGTCCATCCGTCTGCGTAATCCCTATGTAGATCCGTTAAGCTATATGCAGGTAGAGCTTCTTACTGAGCTTCGTGCACTACGTGAGAACAACGAGGATGATGCTATCCTGCTTCGTGAAGTGCTGCTTACGATTAACGGAATAGCCGCTGGGCTTAGAAATACGGGCTGATAAAACTTAGAGCGCAGAAGTAAGATACAGGATGATAAAGTCGGGGGCCACGTATCACGTAGGCAGCTCGACTTTTCCTGTCCTTAAACGAAATGCCCATAGACGGGAGTTGTGCATCAACATGGGGCGATGGTTAGCAATGGTTCTAGTCATCATCGGGGCGTCAAGCTACGGCTTGCTTTCCTCTTTTATCAAGATGGCCTATGATCAAGGATTTACAGATGGGCAAATTACACCGGCACAAATGACGATGGGAACTTTATTTGTATGGGTGTTGATTCTTTTTCACAAAAAATCATGGGTCAATCCCTTTAAAGGTCCTTGGATTAAGCTTGGTTTGATAGGTATCTTTGGACTGGCTTTAACGACAGTCTTTTTCAATATTGCTTTAAAAGAGTTGAATGCTTCTTTATCGATTATTCTTCTGTTTCAGTTCACATGGATGACCATTGCGATGGATTGTATTGTGAAACGAAGGCTTCCAAAAAAGGCGGAAAGCATAGCCATTCTCTTAATATTGGTGGGTACGTTGCTTGCCGTAAATGTGTTTGAGACGAACTGGGAACAATTTAGTTTACTAGGAATTTTGTATGGTTTGTTGTCGGCTCTGACATACAGCATATTCCTCTTTTTCACTGGACAAGTGGTTAGTACCCTGCCTCCTCTTATGAATTCAGCTATTATGCTTACCGCGGCGATGCCTGTGATGTATATTCTGTATCCACCGACGGTCTTTGTACACGAGAATGGAACTACGCTGCTGTTATGGGGACTTTTGTTGGGCTTCTTGGGGCAGGTTGTGCCTACAGTGTCGTTTAATATCGGAATTCCGCGAATCGGTAGTACGCTTGCCGCTATGCTTGGATCGGTGGAACTGCCAGTAGCCGTTATTGCTGCTTACCTACTTATAGGAGAGCCGGTAAATGGGTTACAATGGTTAGGGATGGGACTGATCATAGGAGGCATAATTATTTCTGAAAACAAATCATAATTTTTTACGTATGTATAGATGAGAGACTTTAATCTACGATTAAAGGTCCCACAGCGTTTAGGGAATCGAATTGTCGAGAAGCCGGAGGAAATCGAATTGAACTTTGTAGAAGCACGTCTGGCTAAGGTGGCCAGGAATGGGGATCGGAATGCTTTTGCAGAGCTTGTAGAGCTCTATAAGGACAAGATCTTTCATTTGGCTTACCGTATGCTGAATAATAAGCAAGAAGCCGAGGATGCTGTGCAGGAGACGTTCTTGCGGGTGTATACTAATCTGCACCGATACGATGAGAATCAGAAGTTTTCGACTTGGATTTTCCGAATAGGGACGAATCTGTGTATCGATAAGCTGCGTCGAAGAAAGAACACCTACTCGCTTGATGCGGAGATGCCGGATGGAGAGGGTAATGATTATTATGCCATGCTTCCAAGTCATGAGGACACACCTGAGAAGCAAGTCATTGTGTCCGAAACCCAAGAACAGATACGCCGGGCCATAGAAACGTTACCTGAAAAATATAAATCCGTTGTGATTCTGAGATATCTGCACGATATGTCCTTGCAGGAGATAAGCGAAGTTCTTGACATGCCAGTTACAACGATCAAAACACGTGTACATCGAGGGCGGGAGTACTTGCGTAAACGGTTAGAGCAGGAGGATCAAGTTGGTAGCACAAATCCTGTTCATATGTGAAACATATTTGAAATTCAAACGTATGGTATACCACAACATGCAAAAGTCTAAGAAAGGGGTGGCTGAATCATGAATTGTAAAGAAGCCCTCCCGCTCATACATGAATATCTCGACGGTGATCTGCAAGGATCCGATTCTCAGCGATTGAAGGAGCATTTGATATCCTGCCAAGCCTGTCATGCTCTGTTCAGACAATTGGAGAAAACGGACGCGATGGTTAGAATGCTGCCTCCCGTTAGAGTATCTGATACATTAACTGCACAAATCATGAGCGGACTGCCTCCAGTGAAGAAGCGCAATTCCTGGATGGTCTTCATTCGCAGGCATCCTGCTGTATCGGTAGCTGTTGTTTTCGCTACGGTCATGTTCGGAAGCTTCATGTCCATGTGGAATGATGATACGAATTTGATGGTGAAGGGAAGTAACCTTCAGGACGTTGTGATTGAGGGTGATACAGTTACTGTACCGCAAGGGCATACGGTGAAAGGTGATCTCGTTGTTCAGCGGGGTAAACTGAAAGTTGAAGGCGAAGTAACTGGAAACTTAACCGTTATTGATGGTTCTCTCAATCTAGCGTCAACGGCGCATATCTCTGGGCACGTCACACAAGTCAATGAAGCATTGAGCTGGGTCTGGTATAAAGTAGGCGAGTACGTAGGAATGTTCTCGCATTAGCTTGAAACGTCTTCCAAATGGCTTTTTGCCAGAGGAGGGCGTTTTTTTTCTTCCTAATATAATAAAATGAACCAAACTCGTTGTAATAACGTCTTGTGAAGAGAGAAAAATAGAAGTATAACTGGGTTTATGTTATGATTCTATTATAGAGAGATCACTGTGTTCAGTCGCTGGGGGAGAATAATAAATGGACTTACTCACGAGCATCTCGGCTAAGGATATCGTTGATATTCTGATCGTTAGCTATGTGATTTATAAACTGATCCTGTTGGTGCGCGGGACGAGGGCTATTCAACTTATGAAGGGTATCCTTGTGGTCGTCATTACATGGGTATTTAGTATTTGGTTTAAGCTCAGTACGCTGCAATGGATGATGAACCAGACCTTTACGTTCGGGGTTCTTGGGGTTATTATTATTTTTCAACCGGAGCTAAGACGGGCATTGGAGCAGTTGGGCCGGGGGAAGCTATTCAGCCGATCTTCTACGGAAGAGGATCAGGATGTGAATAAGCGGATAAGTGAAGTGATACGTGCTGCAAATTATTTGGCCAAAAGAAAGATAGGGGCCTTGATTGTTTTCGAGAAAGAGACCGGTCTGACCGATTACGTCGAGTCCGGTATTGCGATAGAGAGTAAGATCAGCGCGGAGCTGTTGATTAATATTTTCATACCGAATACGCCGCTTCACGATGGGGCTGTGATTATTCGCCAAGGGCAATTAATGGCTGCTGGTTGTTACTTGCCCTTGTCTGAGAATCCCTTTATCAGTAAAGAGCTTGGTACACGGCATCGTGCGGCCATTGGGATGAGTGAGGTTTCAGATGGAATGTGTATCATTGTTTCGGAAGAGACCGGGCAAATCTCGCTGACAATGAATGGTCATATCGTACGGGACATCAAAGAAGAATCTTTGATTGCCAAATTGTTCGAAGAACTGAAGCCGAAGGCAAAAACAAAAGAGAAGAACCCTTTCTTGAAATGGAGGGGCCGTTCGAATGGATAAATGGTTACGCAATACGAATGTGGTGCGGATTGTTGCGCTTGTTATAGGTATTTTGCTATGGGTTGTTGTTCACATGGAAGAAACCAATCTATCCGGAAATTCGCCTCTCCGCGAACGGGAGGAAACCATAAATAACGTAGCCATTACGGCAAAATATGATGAAACTCATTATCACATTTCGTCCATGGCTCCTGCCAACGTACAGGTTATTGTGAAAGGGAAGGAATCATCAGTTAAGAAAGTGACGACCAGTAATTCCTATCAAATTGAGCTCGACTTGACGCAAGTGGGTAAGGGAGATCATCAAGTAGCGCTAAAACCGGTTGGCTTTCCTTCAGATGTAGATGTTCAAATTGTTCCTAGAACGGTCCATGTGGTTATCGAAGAGCTGCAGATGAAAGAAGTGCCCGTCGTCATTAATGTCAAAGGAACACCAGCAGCGGGTCTCAAAGCCGGACAGCCGATTGTAAAGCCAGCCAAGGTGTATATTACTGCGCAGACCAGCAAGCTGGATCAAATCGAGAATGTTCGCGGCGAGGTTTCGGTAGATAAGGCTCAGTCTGCCGTTACGAAGCAAGTGAGACTGCAAGCTTTTGATAAAGATGGCAAAGAAGTAACATTGAATATTAATCCTTCTGTGGTCGATGTCGAAGTGCCAATCACAAGCCCGTTCCAAACCATACCTTTACAAATGAAGATTAGTGGAGAACCACCGAAAGGTTTCGCGATAGCGATGGTTACTCAAAATCCGGACAAGGTAACTGTCTTTGGTACTCAAGATGTTGTTGATCGCCTAGAGTTTTATCAAGGTCCGCAGCTGAATGTTCAGGATCTGAATGAAACTAGGGAGTTTGCACTGGACATTCCCTTAAGGAATAAAGTAACTCAACTGGATCCTGCCAAAGTTACGGTTCACGTGGAAATTGTTCCTTCCATTACGAAGGCTTTGGAAAATGTACCGATCACGATTATTGGTCAAAACGAAAATTATAATACGAAAGTCACACTGCCAGAGACGGCTAAGCTAAACATTACGGTAGAGGGCGCTCCTGCCCTAATTGATCAATTGAAAGTGCAGGATGTACAGGCGATCCTGGACGTTAGTAATTTGCCGCCAGGCAAGCATGAGTTGAAAGTAACATTAAATCTGCCGACTTATGTGAAGCTGGGTATGCCGCAAGAAGTAAAGGCTACTGTAGAAATCAGCGAGAAAGCACCAAAGTAACAAATCCATTATGGGTTGTAGAAAAAGAGGAGAATATAAACATGGGGAAATATTTTGGTACAGATGGTGTGCGAGGAGTCGCGAATGGCGAACTGACACCAGAATTAGCTTATAAAGTAGGCCGCTGCGGCGGTTATGTCTTAACGAGACAGGCCAAGCATCCGAAAGTCGTGATCGGGAGAGATACACGGATCTCGGGTCCCATGCTGGAAGCTTCACTCGTAGCAGGATTGCTATCGATTGGTGTTGAAGTTATTCGCATTGGTGTTGTTAGCACTCCCGCGGTAGCTTACTTAACAAAGAAGCTCGGAGCCGATGCAGGTGTTATGATTTCGGCTTCGCATAATCCGGTTGAGGATAACGGGATTAAGTTTTTTGGGGGCGACGGCTTCAAGCTGTTAGACGAGACGGAGCTTGAAATTGAGAAGCTGCTCGACGCGGCTGTAGATGAATTGCCTCGCCCCGTTGGCGGCGAGATAGGCACGGTTTCCGATGAGCCAGATGCGAAGTTCGCCTATCTGGCGTTCTTGAAGGAGACGGTATCCGAGTCATTCGCGGGATACAAGGTCGTTCTGGACTGCGCGAATGGCTCAGCCTTCGAGCTGGCTCCTACGGTGTTCCGCGAGCTAGGAGCGGAAGTGATCACCATCGGCGCTGAGCCGAACGGTCGCAATATCAACGATCATTGCGGCTCCACGCATCCTGAGAAGCTTCGCGCAGAAGTGGTGAAACATGGCGCAGCCATTGGTCTTGCTTTTGACGGCGACGCGGATCGTCTGATCGCGATCGATGAGACTGGCGAGGAAGTCGACGGCGACTTCATCCTTAGCATTCTGGGCGATGCTCTGAATCGCACAGGGAAGCTGAACCACGGCACAATTGTGACAACAGTGATGGCGAACATTGGCTTTTTCAAAGGGATTGAAAAAGCGGGTCTTAAAGCTCTGCAAACCGCAGTAGGCGATCGCTATGTGATGGAAGAGATGCGTAAAGGCGGCTATAACTTAGGCGGAGAGCAGTCGGGACATGTCATCTTCCTCGATTACATTTCGACCGGGGATGGGATTCTGACGGCTTTACAGCTGGTAAATACGATTGTCCAATCTGGGCGCAAGCTTAGTGAGTTAAAAGGAATTATGCGTAAATTCCCACAGCTATTGGTTAATATTCGCGTTGCGGATAAAAGCAAGCTCAAGAACAACGCTGTGATTGAGGAAGCCATTCGTAAGGTGGAAGAAGAACTCGGAGATAACGGCCGCGTACTGGTGCGACCTTCGGGAACGGAATCGTTGATTCGCGTTATGGCTGAAGGTCCTGACAAAGAGCAAGTTGAAGCTTATGTTCATGATATTGCTAAGGTTATCCAAGAGCAATTAGTATAAAAGGCAGGGAAAAGTGGATCCCCCCTTTGGTGCTTATTGCTAATTGGGGGATTTTCCAAGAAAAAATAAGTTGCGCGTTCGCGCTAAAATGAATATGATGTATTTGACTCAAGAAGGAAAGGCAGGGTTGAGGTTAATTAAGCAACAAATAGCGCCAGAACTCGCAAGCGGGACGGAAATGTAGTGAGATTGCTACTACTACGCAGGTGAGTTGACGAGGTGAAGGTGTTCGAAACATTCGGCGGGGACCTTCCGGCATGAGGAGTGCCGTTAAGTTGGAGAGCAAAAACGTTTGGGCGACCAGGCTGACAAGTATCCAACATCCATTTATTACTTCATTTTAAACGTAATGCTCGTCCTTATATATGGTTTATTTGATTTGCCGTTTTTCTTGTCTAGCTGATGGATTTTTAAATGATGATTAAACCAGGATCTTTGAAAAATAGCCCCTTTAGAAGAGGCTTATAAAACTATGGAGGTACTACTATGTGCGGAATTGTTGGTTATATTGGAAAGCGTAATTCTCAGGAAATTTTATTGGAAGGGCTCAAAAAGCTCGAATATAGAGGCTATGACTCTGCAGGTGTAGCGGTGTACACGGCTGATGGTTTACAAATTAAGAAGGCCAAAGGCCGCATCGCGAATCTTGAATCCAAGCTGGATGAAACTCCACTGAACGGAAGCGTTGGAATCGGACATACGCGTTGGGCAACACACGGTAAGCCTTCGGATGTAAACTCTCATCCTCATACGGATAATTCGATGAAGTTTTCGGTTGTGCACAACGGCATTATCGAAAATTACATTAGCCTCAAAGAAGAGCTGACTGCGAAAGGTCATAAATTTGTATCAGAGACAGATACCGAAGTTATTTCTCACTTAATCGCTGATTTGTACGAAGGAGATATCCTTAAAGCCGTTCAAAAAGCGGTAAAGCATATGACAGGTGCGTTCGCGCTAGGCGTACTGACCGAATATGAACCAGATCGCCTTGTAGCTGTGCGCCAGGCTAGTCCTTTGATTATCGGTATTGGCGAAGGCGAGAACTTCATTGGTTCGGACATCCCTGCTATCCTTGAATATACACGGAATGTGTTTATTTTGAATGATGGCGAAATGGCGCTGTTAACGCGTGATGGTGTCGAATTAATGACTTTAGAGGGGAATTTTATTTCCAGGGAAATGTTTCATGTCGATTGGGACATTGTTACGGCTGAAAAAGCCGGATTTGATCACTTTATGTTGAAAGAAATCTATGACCAACCCAAAGCTTACCGCGACACAATGGGCAGCCGTATTTCCCCTGATGGTCTTGGCGTGACGTTGAACGAGCTTACGATTACACCTGAAGCGATTCGCAACATTAATCGTGTTCATATTGTTGCCTGTGGTACAGCCTATCATGCGGGTATGGTTGGCAAGTACGTCATTGAGAAGTTAGCGCGCATTCCGGTGGAAACGGATGTTGCCTCTGAATATCGTTATCGTTCACCGATTATCACGAAGGATACGCTTGTCATCGTAGTTAGCCAGTCTGGTGAAACGGCTGATACGCTTGCTGCGCTTCGTGAAGCTAAACGTTGTGGTGCACATGTATTGGCCATCACAAATGTGGTAGGTAGCTCAGTAGCACGTGAAGCTGATGATGTGATCACAACTTGGGCGGGCCTTGAAATTGCAGTTGCGTCTACGAAGGGATATACATCGCAGTTAATTGCTTTCTATCTGCTCGGGTTGCACCTGGCTCAAACGCTAGGAACTCAATCATCCGATGAGATTAAAGAAGCGGTTAAAGCATTGAAAGAGCTGCCGACTCAAGTAGAAGAAATTTTGGCGCAAGCGGAAGCCATTAAAGTAGTCGCTGAGGAGATGGCTAAGCATGATAATCTCTTCTTCATTGGAAGAGGGTTGGATTATGCTGTAGCTATGGAAGGCTCTTTGAAGCTGAAAGAGATTTCTTACATTCATTCGGAAGCTTATGCCGCAGGTGAATTGAAGCACGGTACACTAGCGCTAATCGAGGATGGCGTTCCGGTGATTGCGCTGGCTACTCAGCATGAACTGCTCGAGAAAACAGTGAGCAATATTAAAGAAGTGAAAGCGCGCGGCGCAAATGTACTTGGGATTGCTGTAGAAGGTGAGCTGGAGCTGCAGAAGTCTGTAGACAGCACCTTCGTTATTCCGAAGACGCTAGATGTACTATCACCTGCGTTGGCGGTCATACCGCTGCAACTGCTTTCGTATTACGCGTCGTTGGCGCGTGGTAATGATGTTGATAAGCCTCGTAATTTGGCGAAGAGTGTGACGGTTGAGTAATTGATGGGTAAAAGAAGAAGGCATATGTCCGCAAATAATAATGTTTTAGACTGAATAATAAAGTATTAGACTGTGATAATAAAGTTGTAGACTGGAATAATAAAGTATTAGACTGACTCTGCTCGGGTAATTCATCCAACTAGAACTTCAAGACTACATCATGCATCTGAACCCCGAAATTATGTTTTTCATAATTTCGGGGTTCTTTGTATTTAGGAGGGCCATAGATGAAGTTAGGGGAAAAAATTAGATATATTCGTAAAAGCAACCAAATGAATCAAAAGGAATTCGCTGACAGTATAGCCGTTTCACAAGGCACGCTAAGCGATATTGAGCGTGGAAATGGTTATCCCTCTTGTGAGACTATTATTGCTCTTAAAATGGCCTTTAAATGCGATTTGAATTGGCTAATAGATGAAGAGTCGGATTCTGAATCCAATAATCAATTGTTTGGCGTAAATGTCTCTGTGCAAGAGAATGCATTAATTCAGTTACTTCGTTCTTTGCCCGACATGGAAAAAGATGAATTTCTTCAAATAGCTAAAATAAAAGCGAAAAAGAATAATATCGGATATCCGAATTAGTTATCTTATATAAAGAATAAAATATCCGAAAAGGTTAATAATGGTTACCAAATCTATTAAGAGGTGATCCATATGACTATTTCGGAGTTTACTAGATTTGCAGTAGTAACTGAGCTCGGCATAATGTATCAAGCAACTCACTATTCTTGCCCTCAAGCTATTCAGGAGCAATGGTTTTCAAAAGCAGTACATAATGGTGGTTGGTCATTTCAAGTGTGTTTCAGAACAATGGACAAGTCTCGTATCTATATTTTTCATAATGATGAATTCATAGTTTGTAACAGAGTCCAACATCAGGCTATACCAGAAGAACTAAAGTATCTGTATTTTTTGGAGCTAGAAAGACTGAAGAAGCTAAAGCGAAATCAGCGGAAGTATTGTGCTAACCATCGAAGATTAAGGAAGTTAAAGAGCCATTATCTCCTGTAAAAAGAAAAGTGGTGTAACTGTGGCAAAAAGAAATCGTGATATAACCATAAAGAAAATTCAAAAATGGATAAAAGAAGGAAGAGGCCAAGGTGAAGGCTCTCATTATAAGCCTTGGCTTACAATTCAAGATGTCCCCTCTGAAGGTCTTGCCACTCGTATTAAAGGATGGACAAGCAATCGTTACCATCACTTAATGTCAAATCTTGAACGCGATTACTTTTATCTTTTGGACTTTTCTGATTCCGTGACTGATATTCGAGAACAATATCCTTTACTCCCTCTTGATGATACATTAATCGTCGCTGAAAAACTGGGGGTAAAGCATCCTACTGATCCCAAAACTGGCGAACCGATTGTTATGACTACTGATTTTCTAATTTCGATCAATAATTTGAATATAGCAAGATGTATCAAACCCGAAGATGGACTAGAGAACGATAGAATCATAGAAAAGCTTGAGATTGAACGGCGTTTCTGGAAGGAAAGAAGCATCGATTGGGCAATTGTGACTGAGAACGAAATTCCCGAGAATATTGTACGCAATATCTCTTGGTTCCATCGAGAGTATGACAACGAGGATGTCTTTAATTTGGGATATACTCTTACAGGGAATTTGGAACAGCTAATGTTGAAGTATTTGCAAAGCGAGGAGCCTATCAATCAAGCTGCGGCTTTATGTGATAACTCTCTGGGGCTAGAACCAGGAACAGCCCTTGCTTTTTTTAGATATATGCTTGCTCGTAAATACTGGCTAGTTGATATGACGGAACTCATAAGTCCTCATTTTCCAATTAAAAGTTTACAAATTGTTTCTACTATGAAACGTTCTCTAGCTTAAGGAAGGGGCCAATCTTCAAATGGAACTACTATCTGAAAATACAATACTACAATGGTCTTCCTATGATAGTGATGTACCCAAAATTGAACGTATTTTATGGACTAATCCTCTAAAAAACGCAGTTATAACAATTCTTCTCGAAAATGAGAAAGCTTTGCCCGACATTCAAGCTTTAGATGAAGTTGTAATGGCGCTGAAAACAGGAAACTGTAAAGTAATTGACTGGCAGGATACAAATATTCCTACTGGTACGGATGACCAGTATGAGCAGAAGCAACTAGATATACGGAATAAAGCATGGGAAGCTATTCAAAGCATTGTTCAGGATGAACCTGATTGTTATGATTCGAGATTGCGCGGCGTTATGATACAAGAAAGTATAAAACAGACGAGCCTTCATAAAAGTACGATCTATCGATATCTTCGTCGTTATTGGCAAGGCGGTAAAGTAAAAAATACACTCCTTCCGTTTTATCAAAACTGTGGTGCTGCAGGATCAGAGCGGAATTCAGGGGAAGCCAAAAGAGGACGTCCTCGTAAATTTATTGAGGGCGATTTTGGCATTAATGTAAATGAAGAAACCCGTTCTCTACTCGTCGCTGGTATTAAGTTATTTTATCTTAACCGTCAAAAGGCAACCTTGAAAAAAGCGTATAGAGATACTTTGGCTCGATTTTTTGCGAAAGGATATAAGGTTGAGGGGATTACTAAGATTCCAATACTTCCTCCAGAGGATCAACTTCCTTCTTTTACACAATTTCGATACTGGTATCAGAAAGATATAGATTTGCAACAAAGTATTATCAAGCGTTTTGGAAAAACCAAGTTTGAAACAAGCTTTAGACCCTTATTGGGTAGTTCCACTTATGAAGCTTTTGGACCGGGATCTCGCTTTCAGATCGACGCTACAGTTGCTGATGTTTACTTGATAAGCGAATATCGTAGGGAATGGATCATTGGTAGACCAGTGGTGTATTTTGTTGTCGACGTGTTTAGCCGAATGATCACTGGGATGTACATAGGTCTAGAAGGGCCAAGTTGGATTGGTGCGATGATGGCACTGGCAAATACTACGATGGACAAGGTTAAATATTGTGCTGAGTATGAAATAGATATAGAGCCTGAGGATTGGTTTTGCAGTCACTTACCTCAGACCATCACGGCAGACCGCGGAGAATTTGAGGGATACCAACCTACAAATTTGATTGATGCTTTAGGTGTCGCCGTTGAAAATACTGCGCCCTATCGAGCGGACTGGAAAGGCATAGTTGAGCAACAGTTCCGATTGCTTAATTCGAGAACTGTACATTTCATTCCTGGGGCTGTGAAAGAAAGAGAACGTGAGCGTGGCCAGCGGGACTATCGTCTGGATGCGAAACTGACTTTGAGAGAATTTACGCAGATTATTATTGGGCATGTATTGCACCACAATAATTATCATCACATGCAAGGTTACAAAAGAAGTGAATTTATGGTTGTTGATGATGTTCCCGCCATTCCCAGAGAACTTTGGTTATGGGGTGTGAAAAATCGGACTGGAAGACTCGCTGTAGGCAGATTTTCTTTATCTTTCTGATTGCGAGACTTGTGAGGTGTCAGCCCTGTCCACTGTCGGAAGTGCCCTAAATCGACTTGCAGCCATTGTGGCAATGAGGATCTACTGGCCACTCATTTCGTGGATTTTTAACTCATGATTTGGGCATGCGTTGGATTTCAACCTCTATAGCTTCTCTCATGCTCACACGCTATCTGGAAACGAAGCGGGCGACCATTTTTACCATCTAGCGTCATAAAACCCTTTAAAAGGCTCATGAAGGCGATTAAAGAGGGGAATGGGTTGTTGCGAGTCGAAGTGCCTGAAAAGTTGCCTAGATGCTCTCACACGTAACGTATTACAGTAGTGTCAAAGATGCTCTGATTAAGAACGGATACGATATCTACAAAGCTCTTCTGCATTTGAAGGGGAATTATCGGATTAAACCGAAGCAATGGATCGATACGAAGAAGTTTGAGGAAATATTTGAATTTAAGTTTAAAGAAGAGTCAATTACTTTAACAGTAACAGCCTGGGCACTGTACTTTATAAAGCTATTGAAAGAACAATCTATTGAAGTTGATATCTTCCGATGGAGAGTTATGGATCCATCAACGGAACTTATAAGCGCATATCACGAAGAAATTAATAGCAGATGTCCAGAAGTAATAACGTAGTTCTTGACTCGCACATCGATCGGGCATGAAAATAGAAAAGGCAGCTCAAGGAGCTGCCCGTTAGTGTGGCTGGTGGCTATTTCCACCTCCACGGTTTTCTCCATTAAAAAGACAACAATCAGAGTTTACATCCCTCTGGATAATTGTCTTTTAACTCACGATATAACTGCCATATGACATTTCTTCCATTGCTAATTATCATTATTAACACCGCCAAATAGGCGGATAACTTAGACTATATTCATATCAATCGACATTCAACATTCTTCGAATATCGTTCCTCCCTCTAAAATCCTAGAATCCATTCACGTGTTACTGAGTTAAAAAGACAATAATATAAATTAAAAACCAATAGAATAGAACCAGCAGTAAGACTAAATATCGAAAATGCTTTACTGTATCCTTTTAAAAGAGGATAAAGAACAATTAATAAAATTGAAAAACTTATACTAACCATAAACAATAGTCTTAAAAACAATAGTTTTTCTACAAGCATTTAATTACCCCTTCCTAATTATTATTTACAATTGCAACTCTTATACTAGGCTCAACGCCCATTTGATTAATACGATCTACCTTTTCATATGGATAAGGTATGAGAATAGATGTGAAATTATTAACATTTTCATTACTTGTTTTCGCAGTTTCTGTATAAATGTTTCTTGTATTTGGTTTTACTTTACCAAAGATAGCTTTCTCACCATTTGAAAGAGGTGCTATTTTCCAATTCATTAGTGAAATAATTGCATAGGTGTACTCTTCCTTTTTGGTATTTCCTACTTGAACTGTATAGTCAACTATACTAGAACTACTCTCTTCTATTAACCATCGTTTGAGTTCTTCACCCTTGGACAAAAAGATTCCGTCCAATACATTATTATCGTTTGTTTTAAAAGGAGTAGTAGTTAGTTTAGGTTTGTCCTTAGAATCAACAATAACATTTATTTTAATCGCAAGAACATGACTTAGATCAGTGCTCTTTCTATAATCCTCTGATAAATCAATATTATTAGGATCTTTAATGATTAGAAATATAATATCATGGTTTCCAGATGCAAGCTTACCTAGATTGATTGGTAAAACAGTTGTTTGATTAGAAGTTAATTTTATAGGAAAATTTTTCAAAGCTTTATTGTAATCCACTATTGGAAGAATGATAAAATCTTTAGTTATTTTAGTTCCATTTGCAACAAGCAAATTTACGGTTAATTGCTCCTTGCTATTTATGGAAAAATTTCGTTCCTCAACTGTTCTTGATCTATCATCATTTACAAGACCGAATGAAGTACCTTCTCCCTTAGGAATGAAATTGTAATTGTCAATATTATCAACGATATAATTTGAATTTTCGGTGTTATACATACATCCGGTAAATGTAACTGCAAGTAATATAATGGCAAATAGTGCCGATTTAGTTTTTTTCATCTCATCACCTTACTCACATTTTAAAGTAGTTTCAATTAAATTCTTATAATTATCTCGATAAATTAAAATAAGGAAAGGTCAATTCACCCTTTCCTTATTCGATAAATAAAATTAATATGGTGCAGTTTGTGAGGCAGGGTCAGTATCATGTGATTCAGGTGTCCAGTCTGTATACCCAGCATTTTGAAAGATATGATTGCCATATCCATCTCCCGTAGAATTCTCTACCCAATCCGTTGCAATGGCTGCATAACTAGCAAAAAGTTCAATATCTTCTTTTGATTGTTGTAGGGTTCCTGTGGCATAAATTCTGGCTTTTGCAGTAATTTTGTCTATGGCTTGACGACTGCTATAGTTGCCAACACCACAATAAGCGACGGATTTCGCAATATATTTTATATAATGATTCGTTTGACCATAAACGTAATCTCCAAAATACGAGTATTGTAAGCTACAACTATCTGGGATAGTAATATAAGGAGTAATGCCACCACTGTTATTTTTTGTAGCAGCCACAGAGTCAGTTTGTTTGAGTTCATTAGTACCTTTTGCACTCACTGATCCGCTTATTGCACATGTAATCGTAGCTCCAATAAGTAGTGCTTTGATAATTTTTCCCATGGTTACACTCTCCTAATTTTCAAATATTTGGAATCAATATCAGTATTGCATTCTTCTATTTAACTGTCAATAGTTTTCATATTTTCCTTTTATATAGATTACGATAGACTCGTGCAGTCTAATACTTTATTATCTGATTTTGTTTTTTTACGCTTCGTATTCATTGCGTCAGTCTAAAACTTATTTTTCAAAATCAGGCAATTTCTCGACTTCAAATCCCGCGCAGAATCAGTAATTCCGGTCTAATACTTTATTTTCTTCTGACAGCATATTGCGCTTGCTGCAATATGCCTTTTTTTGCTTCAATCGAAATGTGTAATCGAAAAATAAATATGAGAAATATAAAATAAATACGGGGAACAATGAATAAAAAGAGGAAATGAAGAGTTCAGCGGCTGCGCATTTGATAACTCATTTAGGAACTGAATTCTTAAACCTTCTAATGTTCGAATAGAAAATTGAGTCCGTCTTATAGAAGATCGGACAGTGTGAATCCGTAAGGACCTGACCTGATATTTATAAAACAGCTATAAAAGCTTTTCCATTGCCATAACATCAATAAATTCCCCATCTAGAATCCCTTGATTTTGGAATACACCCACTTCGCGATATCCTTCTTTTCGATAAAGACTCTGCCTGAGATGATTAAACGGAAACGGGAATAAAACAATTTTATAGAACTTATTTTCCTTTCTAATTATTCTGTTTCACGAAGCAGTTGACCACCAATCCCTTGGTTGCGATGATCTCTATGAATGGAGATCGATAAATCGCCAACGCCATCATAGGCACAACTGTTCCTATATGGATTAATAGAAGCCCACCCTACAACATTGTCATTATCTTCGGCTACGAGAACACAATATCGCCCATGATGATTCTCGAACCACTCTTGCATATAGATTTCATCTTTGGGTTCGGATTCTAACGTAGCGATGGTCTTCGATCCCTTGATTATAAATCTGAAGAACGCTTGATATATCAGTTTCGGCGGCACTCCGAATTAACAGCATGTATTTTTAGCTCTGAAATCAGTTAATTTAATGCTCGCCGTTGTCGGTTCAGGCGTTGTGCAACATACAGAAGAAACAGGTATTACGTGATCTTCTGCTGCTTCAAATTCCGAATCCCCACGTGTATAAAAGACTTCCCATGGGTTTCCTTCAGGATCGCTCACCCAAATCTTATCTTGAACAGCATAGCAACAAGTTGTATTCATTTCATCAAAGGAGACAAGACCTGCTTCTTGTAGGCGGTGCTTAGCCTCTAGCACCTCTTCTGTATTTTGTACTTGAAAACCAAAATGGTTGAGAACTCCTTTATTATCGTAATCGCGGACATTTAGGGAAAAATGGAGAGCTGGTTGATCTAGCTCGAACTTTGCATAATTCTCTTTTACTTTGGTTGGTTCAGCATCAAATAACTTTTTGTAAAACGCCAGGGATTGCTCAAGGTTTTTTACGTTAATAGCGACATGCATTTTCATAATTAACACACTCCTCTTGAATTTTTCAATAATTGATATTTGCAACTATATGATAAAAATGAACTCCTCTTAGAGAGGAGGCGTGCAGCAATTTGGACTTTGACTCATTGCATCACTAAGAATTTGAAGACTTTCTAAGACTTGTTCCTTTTTTTCTGGAGGAACATGTTGAAAAATACCCAAGACATACTCTTCCATCGTTTTCGCTATCTCATGGTATTGTTTCTCCCCTGTTTCAGTAAGAGAGAGAACAACGTAGCGACGATCCTTAGGATCAGGTAAACGGTTAATCAAATTGTTTTCGACGAGTTGCTGGACCTGGCGGCTCAGCGTACTTGTATCAATACTTAAAATTTCGGATAACTCGTTTAAAGAGATATTCGGGCGTTTGTACAGCTCATACATGATATGGCTCTGCACGACAGACACGCCGCAGCACTGAGCACCATCTTTCTGAAGCAACCCAAAGCGTCTGACAAGTAATTGAAGGACTTCACGTACGTTTACGTACTGTGGTAATTGTTTCATTTTGATCACCCAAAATATTTATAACATACAATAGTTGATAATTGCAAGTATTTCATTTAACATTTATTTATCGAATATATCGGAGGTAATGAAATGAAAACTGAGGAATTAAGCAATCTTAACAACCTAGTTAGTGGCTGGCTTACATGCATTGCGCAAGCATTAGATGAAAAGTACAGAGAAGCGATTTTGCTGACGGAGTTAGGCGTTTTTACTCAAAAGCAACTTGCAGAGCGGCTTGGAATTTCAGTATCGGGAGCTAAATCGAGAGTACAGCGCGGCAGGGAAAAGATAAAAGAAATGCTTCTGGCTTGTTGCCATATTGAGCGAGACGAGCTAGGGAAAATTGTAGAATTGAGAGCAAAAGAAATGGAACAATACTTTGTTCAGCGCGATCCTCAAAACAGGGAAAAAGAATAAGCAGGCAATAGTCAGGGTTATTTAATAGTAAAAAACAGCAAGCTACTTGTTGCTGCTGTTGACTGGTGTATTTAATTTTAACTCTAAAAAAGCAATGGGCAACCCATAGAGGTTGTTCATTGCTTTTTCGTATTTATTTGTCAGTACAAGTTATTATACTTACCTCGTTTTTAGGAATTGACAAGTCTATGCTTATTACAAAGAAAAAAATTATTTGATTATCCAGTTAGCTCAGGAATGTCTTTAAATACGAACTAATGTTTGGTATAATGAAATCAAACATATGTTCGGGAGTGATTTTTATGGCAAAGCAAGAATCGATGAATCTTATTCAATTTCAAAAGAAGTTTCAAACCGAGGAAGCTTGCCATCAGCATTTGTTCAAGATGAAGTGGCCTGAGGGATATCACTGTCCAAAATGTCAGCACCAGAAGGCTTACGAAATTAAGACTCGTAATTTACCTCTTTACGAGTGTACGAATTGCCAACACCAAACAACCGTGATCACCGGAACGATTTTCGAAAAGACAAGAACGGATTTGGTCAAATGGTTTT
>NZ_AUGY01000104.1 GCF_000422905.1 Paenibacillus alginolyticus DSM 5050 = NBRC 15375 | reverse complement strand
CCAGACCTGTTCAGGCTCTGTGATAGCTAATTTGCGCAGCAAATACGGGTACACCCTGTGCTGAAGATCACGTTTGCTTAAATTCGGACCTGGATAGATGGCCATGATTCCCATTTCACGCATATAGCGCCGAACCGTATTTTCATGAATCCGATCATGCTCACGATTCATAATAGAAGCTATTGTTCGATATCCCATAAACGGATGCTTCGTGTATAACTCATCTATCCGGTGTTTGAGGCGAATCTCCTCCGAGGATGGAGGAACCGGTTTGTAGTAAAGGCTGGAGCGGTTCAAGCTTAGTAGATCCGCTTGCACCAAGATAGCGTGTTCGGGGCAGTCCCATTCCAACAGATCGATTCGTTCCTCTCGGGACAGATTAGAGGCTAGATTTTTTTTAAGCCACGACAATTGGGTGGTCAATCTGCCAACCTCGCCGTAGAGTTCATCGATTTGCTGCTCGTAGTCTTGCTTCATTTTCGTGATGCCTTTACGATCATCGACAAACAATTGTGAGAGGTTTTGAACCGCCTCTAGTTTCCACCGGTTGAGGACATTCGTATGTATACCCTCTTCAGCTGCGAGCTGTGATACTGTCTTTTCTTCTTTCAGAATTTCCAGTACCAACCGGGCTTTTTCCTCTGGGCTGAACTTCCTTCTTGGACCTGTCATACAACTAAGAAACTCCTTTTTTGCTGTCTAGATTATATGTAGCATTATACCTTGATACTCCTCCATTTTCTGGAGCAGGTAGGCGGTTTCGATGTTCGCATATTTATCATGCGAATCTTTGACTTCCGAACGCTTTCCGAACAGCGCATCGGTTTCGTCGAAGAACAAAACCGCATTGCTAAGCTGCGCTTCCTCGAAGATCTCATGCAAATTCTTCTCGGTCTCACCAATATATTTGCTGATTACCTGCGAGAGGTCGACCTTGTAGAGCTCCAGCTGAAGCTCACCGGCGACAACCTGTGCAGACATCGTCTTCCCTGTGCCCGGCGGGCCGGCGAACAGCATACTTAGTCCCTTGCCGTAGGCCAGCTTCTTCTCGAAACCCCAGTCGCTGTAGACAACGCCACGGTATTTCACTTGATTGCACGCGTTGCGGAGCTGATCCTTCTGCTCAGGCGGGAGGATGACATCTCCCCACCCATAGCGAGGCTCAATACGCGTCGCCTTGCGCTCGAGCTTGTGCTGCACCTGCTGGTAGCACGCCTTGTAGAGCGCATCTGCTCTCAGCACGTTCAGCGCTGCCGCATCGCTGGAGCCCTCCCCCGCAGCCTCGCGCTGCCAGGCGGAGTACCCGCGCGCCAGCGTCAGAGCGCGGCGAATTTGCCCCGGGGTGAAGCGGAATTTCCCGCTCATCACCCGCCAGTCCACGTCCGCGCTCACACCGAGCTCGCGCGCGAATGCCGTCCAAAGGCGCTCACGCCCGCCTTCGTCCGGCACTTGCAGTTCGTGCTCAAGGAGCAGCCGCTCCTTGGGCTTCCACGTTAGCCGGTTGAACCGCCCGGCTAGCAGAAAGACCATGCCGCCGTAGCCGTCCAGCAGCTCGTGAAACCAGCCGAGTCGCCGCTGCGCCGCAAGATCCGGCTCCTCCGGATAGAGCGCCTCCAGCCGTGTGAAGCACAGTACGGCTTGGTGCAGGATCGCTTCGCGAACAATTGCGCTCAGCTGATCTTCAAAACTCGCTGCATGCAAAAGCACATCAGCGAGATCAACAAGCAGCAGCGGCTTATTGAAGAAGCCGCTGAGATGCGCCACCTGCAGCTTCTTGCCTGCGCCCGCATTCCCCCACAGGTGGAATGCGTGCCGTTTGCGCTCAGCCGCCGGAGCCTGGAACGCAGCTTGGATGAAACCCCGCAGCCGCTGCTGAAAATCCTCATGGACGAGCAGAGGGGCCAGCTCGTCATCGGGATAAACCATCCGGACTGCCGGCTTCAGCTTCGGGTCCATTTCACCGGAATCCAGCAGGAATGAGATGATTCGCTTATCCAGAAGCAGCGGCCTCGACAATAACGTCTGACCGCTAATTTCCTGCGCTTCGCGGTGAAGCATATAGCGCGCCAGTCTACCCTCCGGCGCCATGAATGTCGTTCGCGCTGCCCGCATGTCCTCAGGGCTGCTGCAAGCAATTTGCAGCGCTAGACTAATATTAGGCGTCTTGCTGGTCAGATCATCTAGCAGAAAACCGAAGATGCGTTCATATTTGCGATCTAGCTCTACCGCGAGCCCCAGCATAACGAACCGCTCTTCCACAAGCGAAAGCCCAAATACAGAAGATACATACGACAGTGGCAAGAACACACCTGCCTTGCGGCTTTCTTCACGTCGCAGGGCAATGAATGCTTCCGAATTCTGAATTGTAGCCATGAGCTCGAGTTCTTCCCCATCCAGCTCCTCATCCCCACTTTGCCCGTCTATAAGGCGGATGAACTCATCTTCGGACACGAACATCCCGCGAAACGAATCCGTTTGCGGGTCTGGCGTCAGCTTTTGACGACGCTTATATAAAAGCTCAAGCTTTTTATCCAACAAGGTAAGCTCATCTTTATAATGTTCCCATGCATGTACATAACCTTGAGCTGTCATAGCCCCTCCTGATAACCCTAATCGATATTTACAAAAAAATACAAAGACTCCCCTTCGTAAACAGCTTGCCTAAACGGGGTATTATTCTTTACAATGATTGTTAAGGCACAAAACGTTTTTCCAATAATTGCTAAACCGAAAGGAAAGTGGCCTCCTCTACATGGAACAACTTCCCGCTAATGATCATATATGGAATCGAAAACTTATACATATTTTATGGTGGATCCTATTACTCTACGAAGTGGTTGCTCTACTTGGATTCTTCTTTAATAGGTATGATCAGCCTTCGCAATGGTTTAACAAGGTTATGCATGTTCAAATCATTACGGCCTGCCTGCAGCTCTCCTTAATGGGAGCCGGTTATTTGGCTATTCACTTTCTGAAACGATACAGCGATTTTATCATGATTATATGGACCATGACCATGGTTTGTATCTTTATTCTCTGTATTCCCGAGCTGATGAGCAGCTACGAATTAATTAGTATTCCTATTATTTTAGCCTCAATCTATTTCCAAAAGAAATATATTATTTTCGCTTATAGTTTAGGTCTTATATATTTCATTTCATTACTAGTTTGCCAGGTATATCAAGGGTATGCATTAATGACTTCTGATGTGATCGTGTCCTTTACAGTCCTCACCTCAACCGCACTTGTTTGCTTTGTCATTATGAATAAAGGGCTAGTTCTCATTACCGAGTTAAAAGATTCCGTCGTTCGCGAACAGGATCTCCTTATTCGAAATGTGATGATTGACCGCCTTTCCAAAGTGGATGCGCTCACCGAGCTCTTTAATCATCGTTCTTTTCAAGAACATACCGATCATCTGATTTCGCATATGCCCCATGATACGCCGCTCGAGCTTGCTCTTATCGATATTGATAATTTCAAAAAGATTAATGATACCTACGGACATTGGGTCGGTGACATGGTTCTCAAAACGATCGGCTCCATTCTGAAAGACGCGCTCGGCCCTGACGATATGTCTTTTCGCTATGGCGGTGAGGAATTCGCCGTTCTATTTGTAGGCAAATCACACGCGGAAGTTTTACATATTTGCGAAAAATTAATGGAAATCATCCGAAATACGGAAATTCCTGAGATGCCGGATCAACCGTTAACGATGAGTATCGGACTCGCTAGCTATAATCGCAACACGATGAAAAAAGCTTGGTTCCAGCTTGTTGATGAATGCTTGTATACCGCCAAAAGAAATGGGAAAAATCGCATTCATTCGCATATTTCCGAATAGTTTATTCATTGCTAGGAGCCTTAAAGCTTCTAGTTTTTTTTGGCCTCCGATGTTCGTTTTTAAGCCTTTCCAGGAAAAAGCTAAGCCTCATACATGAATTTGGTTGAATAGGCAAATAATAGCCAAAACCAAATGAGGTGGTAAAACAATGTGTCATTCCATATCTATTCTTGCTGATGTCAACGAGCTTGTTAAACAATTCCGCATTGATCGGCTGCTATCGTATAGCTCCAATCGTTATGAGGTGAGGCCGACAGAATCTGTTTCCGCTGTGATGATGAATAAAAAGGGAGAACGCATCTTGGATGAATTCCGTTGGGGTCTGATGCCGTTCTGGGCAAAAGATGCCGTATGCGGGGACCGCGATTCGATCTTCACCAATGTCGTCTTCGAGCGTATCGTCAGAAAGCAGCGCTGTATTATTCCTTGCAGTGGATTTTATATTAGCGTGACGGAGGGAAAAGAGACAGAGTGGATTAAGTTCAAAATGCGCAGCGGCACCTTCGGCATCGCGGGACTGTATGATGTCTGGCGGGCTCCATCTGGTGAAGAGGAGCTTCGTACTTGTATGATGCTGATGACAGAAGCGAACTCACTCGTCTCACCTTATCAACGCAGAATGCCTGCGATACTTGACCAAGATCAGGCCGAGATGTGGCTGCAGCCGGAGATGAAAGACAGCAGACTCCTCAGATCCATCCTTCGACCTGTAGATGATCTGCTTATGGTTGCAAATGTTTTGTCTTCTCCTGCGGAGAAGCTGGAGAACGCTTCGGATGTGAGTGTTTTTGTATAACAAAAAGAGGGCTGCGTCTACACGCTAGCCCTCTTTTTTTGTAGTGACGGGCGGCAAATCGCCCCCCTCACCGATCAATCGTACACCTTCCGCACAAACACCGTAAGGCTCCCAGCGGCATGTGGCACATAGGTGACCAATGTCGCTCGGTTTCACACGGTCGGCCACTTGCCCACAAATCTCCGACCAGCTCAGCTCCATCCCCATTTGCAAGCCAAGCTTAGTGACGATTTCTGCATCGTGCTGATAGACGGTCCTATTTTCACAATGCGCTTCTTGATCCTTCGGGAAAGCTGCGCAAAGATCATCAGGTCCAAGAACAATGCGGATCATCGTTTCGGGCTTTTGACGCAACTCCTCGTAGACGGTCGTCATGTTTTCGCAAAACTCTTTCGAATAACCCATTCCTCTGTATCCTAGCAGACAAAGTAGGTGATGTCCGCGAAGCTTGATCGCCTGGGTCATATTTTAGGGACACGGTACAATCCGTACCCTTCCATTTTGATGATTGGATCTTTATCCTCGACTAGACCTGTCGATTTGGAATGTAGAGCCACATCGATAAGCCAGCGTGTAAAATCCGCCACATTCATCGATTCCATCTCGGCCAAGCTGTAAAATCCCGCTGCGTCGACCTCCACGCCGTCTGGCTGAGGCTCACCGCTGATGTAATCCATTTCAAAAGCAATGTATACATTATGTATACTTCTAGGCAAATCCCTTACGGCTACTAGGCGATTGACAACCGCTTTGACTCCGCTCTCCTCCAACACTTCGCGCTCAATCGTATCTTGGATCAGCTCATGCTGCTCAATATAGCCGCCCGGGTTGGTCCATCGTCCTTTCCCAGGCTCCTGAGCCCTGCGTACAAGCAGCATCTTCTCATCCTTCATCACAAGCGCGCCGACACCAATGCTATAATCACCCCAATGAACAAAGCTGCACACCGTACAAGCTCTTCTTATCGTGCCATCCACATCGCGCGACTCCATAGCGGCTCCGCAGGCCATACAAAACTTGGCTTCCATCTATCTCATCTCCAACTTCCTATAGTGTTGAGTTCCAACTTCCATTCGAGTTCACTGTATGTAAGCTTACTGCTTAAAGTGGAAAATAGGCAACTCCGATCCCGTACGTTTTCCGCTCATTGCATGGGAAATTGGAGATACTTCCTGCGCTTGTCTTGCGATATCGCTGAATTAGGATTCTAGGAGACACTGGCCGACACCGACATTGTGTAAAAAGTGCAGCTATTTTTGTCAATATCTGTTCTTTCGAGTGAAATCATGCAAAAAGTGCAGCCAATTCGGTGCGAAAAGCCCTTTTCGGCTTATAATGCAGATATTTGATGCACAAAATGCATCATTATTACTCAAACTGGAAAATTCACTGTAATTTGATGCACTTTTTGCATCTATTTGTTTGGGAAGTGACGACGGTCGTGGCGATGTTTTTGGTGTAGGTGTATTCACCGAACCCGTTACACCTATGGAGCATCCATGGGTGTGGCGGGTTTATTTGTTTTGGGATGAACCCAAACCATCAACCCCGCCATACCCGTCACCCCAGAAAGCAGGCGTTCGCATAAATCGGGTTAGCGGAGCGACCATGGTTTCATTAATGCCTGTTCGAATGAGCACACGGCTCATCGCTACACCCTCTCTGCCCAATTTGGTGCTATATTGTATGCTAGTCTGGGCGGAGGAGTTCGTGTGAATTCGGGTTGATCGACACCTTGTGGTACAATAGAAGAACTATTTTAAACAAGTTAGGGGAATGCCGAGGATGGCTAGAAATCAACGCTTAGTAACGGATACAGATTTTCAAGATGCTGTTGAAAGACAGGCTGTCGTCCGTGTTTTCAAAGATGATCACATTGTGGATTCGAATGCGGTTGTCTTACGTTTCAGTGAAACGACAGTTGTCGTACAAACTCGAGTTAGTGATTTGACGTATTATGATCGAGAGGCTTGTGAATTTTTTGAAATGAAAAAACGATAGCTGCTGCAGCTATCGCTTAGTTTAAGGTATAGGAAGCTAGTAGCACGAAGCGGTAGCCTTCTTTTTTAAGCTTAGGAATTGCTTTCATGATACCTTCTGCCGTATCTTTCTCCGGGTGGTTCATATGCGCTAGTACGATAGAACCGCTTCGGGCTTTCAACAGCGCATTGTATACTTGTTCCGTGTTATAAGTCGCTCCAGCGTCTCCGAGTACGTTGTAACCTGCCAACTGAAAGCCTAAATCATGAACAACTCCTGCTGCAACATCATCATAATAGGCTGTGCCCGAGCGAAAAAATACAGGACGCCGTCCAGTCAGCTTCTCGATCTGGTCCGCATTGTCTTTCACTTCATGAATAACTTCGTTCACATTCTTGGTTCCCGCGATGCCATACGCCAACTTGCCATTTACAGACAATGGCCGATGCTCGGTCCCATGATTTTCAATCTCGAACAGTGGGTTTGCGGCTAATTTGGCAAATATGTCTTTATTGGCCGTTATCCATCTCGCATTGATAAATAAGGTAGCCGGAATGTTCTCCTTGATCAAATAGTCGATCAGCTTCTCATCGTACCCACTGCCCTCCTTCCCCCCACATGCGTCAAAAGTCAGCGCAATCACTTGTTCCTTCGTTGTAAGATGTGTCCGAACGCCTGGGACATTTTCGCCCCATTTCTTTGGTTTAGCGTTTCCGTAACGCTCGATTAGGGTCTTTTCCAAAGACGAAAAAGCCGGACTAGGCGATGATCTGGGGTCGCTTGGAGCCGAAGATGGAATCAGCGGTGTATCCATGTCTGTTGGAGCTGATGCCAATGCCGCCGATGGCGTCGGAGTCTCTTTATGCACTATTGGTGTTGATGTTGGTGTCTCTTTTGATATGTCTGTTGGCATTGATCCTGGTGTCGTTGTCACTACAGGTGCACCATTTCCTTCAGCAGTCCCTTGAGCTGCTTTTCCATTCCCCATTTCACAGGATGACAACGCTAACATTACGAAAAGAAAGAAAAGGAGGCACACTGTGCGCTCCCTCATTTGTGCTTTCGCCAATCTAGACTGCTTTTAGACAGCAGATGTCCAAAATCATTCTCAAGTCGTTTTTCTTCCGCTTTGCGAGCAGCTTCAGCCTTCGCTCTCTCTGCCTCTTTCTTCGCTTGTTCCTCTGCTTTCATGGCATCAGCCTGTGCTTTGAGTCCCTCAAGTATTTCCGGGCGCAGTAAATCCTTAAGTGTTGCGGGTTTATCTTGCACGCTGGTAACAGCAGGAGTAGACGACCATTTTTTCTTTGCCATAACGGGTTCACCTCAGTTCAGTTTCTCCCTATTATTGTACACTTCTACTCGTGCAAATGATACGGTACCGTCGCCACGACGATATCTTTATCTGCTTGCAGCTTCGAACGAATGCGTGCAGCGGACTGGTTATGGAGCAGTCGATGCCACCATTTTTTCGGCATAAATTGCGGTAAAATGACCATAATGTTTTGTTTTTCCGAAACATGTGTGTCAATTCTCTCAATAAATTCAGCAAGCGGCTTAAGTATCGTCCGATAACGCGATTTAAAAATAACCAATCGAACGCCCGGATCCCATTTTTCCCACTTCTCCTGCATCAATTCTTCATCTTCATCCGAGAACGATACATAGAAGGCAATCACGTTTGGCGACAATGATTTCGCATAGTTCAAGGACTGTGCTACAACTCGATGAATGCCCGCCACAGGCACAATAATCAACGGTTCCTTCGTGCAAACCCGCTCAATCGTTATATCAATACGCAACTGCTTCGCTACATCATCGTAGTGATGACTTATTTTCGTAATTATCCAAAGCAGCAGCGGCGTTATAATAATAACAATCCATGCACCTTCAGTAAATTTAGTTATGGAAAATATGAGTAAAACAGCAAGAGAAACGATGCCGCCTAAACCATTGATGAGCAGTTTTCCGATCCAACCTTTCACTCGCTCTCTCAACCATTTACGAACCAAGCCGCCTTGCGCAAGTGTAAAAGATAAAAAAACGCCAATCGCATATAGAGGAATGAGTGCATCTGTCTTACCTTTGAAACCAATCAAAAGAATACTTGCAAGCACACCAAGTGTGATAATCCCATAGTGAAACGAAAGTCGGTCTCCTCGGAATGCGAACATACGCGGGAAATTTTTATCCTGTGCCATAATGGATGCTAAGATTGGAAAGCCGTTGAAGCTAGTATTAGCAGCCAAAACCAGAATGAGCATGGTACCAATTTGAGTTGCGTAGTACATCGCTCCACGACCAAAAGCCTGCTCTGTCACCATCGATAAGACGGATGTATGGCCATTAGGATCAGGTACAATCCCATATCCCAATGCTAACACCGTTACGCCTCCAAACACGATAGCCAAAAGTGACCCTAAGGAAACTAACGTACGCTTCGCGTTTTTCACGGATGGTGAGCGGAAATGCGGCACGGCATCCGAGATGGCCTCGATCCCTGTCACGGCAGAACACCCGGAAGAAAATGCTTTTAAAAGGACGAATAACGTTAATGAGCTCGTCATTGAGCTCGGAGCAAAAGCTATGGGATGTGTATTGATGGATCCCGTAAGCATATCGTATATACCTTTGACCACTAGCACTAAAATACAAAGTATAAAAAAGTATGTTGGAATAGCGAATATCGTACCTGATTCCGAAGTTCCTCTTAAATTAAGCCAAACCATGATCCACACAAGAACTAGAGTAATCGGTACAATATACGGCACCGCCGATGGAAAAGCTGACGTAATCGCCTGCACGCCGGCAGAGATCGAAACGGCAACGGTAAGGGTATAGTCAATGAGCAGCGAAACCCCTGTCAGCCTTCCCCACACCATACCTAGGTTTTCTTTGGAAACCATATACGCTCCGCCACCCTGTGGGTAGGCCTCTATCACTTGCCTATAGCTCAAAACTAGCAGCATAATCAGAGCAATAATGGATACCGCAATGGGCAAAGAAAACGCAAAAGCGGCAATCCCAACAGTCGCAAGTTCTAAAAGAATCTGCTCTGTCCCGTAGGAGACCGACGATAAGGCATCCGAGGATAGGATCGGCAGCCCTTTCCAAACCGGCATTTTTTCAGATTCCATTTCGCTGGATTTAAGCGGCTTGCCAAACATAATTTTTTTCAATGAGTCGCTTGTCATTCGTGATAGTTCCCCCAATTAAACCTAATATCTGACGTAAACTTGCTTTTTAGGACGCAAAAAAACACAAGGATAGACCTTGTGTTTATACACATGTTCTCCTTCCCACGGTCGCTTACGAGGTTAGCTGTCGGGTTCGGGCCGCGAGAATCTGCCCTAAATGGTGCCATACGTAAGCACCTTTACTCACCCCATGAAACTTGTGGTTCCCCCGCTTTTCTAATAAGAAAATTAAGCGAAATATTCAACTGTAAGGTACGAGTTGAATACTACTCTCTTCTTGATGCATAGTAAAGGATTGAAAAAACTTAAAAAGATAACTCCAACCACTACATTCACTCAATAATACGCTTACAATCATACGATTCATTGATTTACTTCCATTCTCTTATTACATCGTTGTTTTTTAAACATTTGGCTAATAGCGCCGCTAGGCATGGTGCTATTTGTGGTATCAAATACACGTTTTATGTATATCTTATGTATATACACGTTGTAAGGAGTGCGATATAATTGGAAAACAATAAAGGAAAGGAATGGATTCTAATGACAACTGCCACGCTTAGTAAATGGGGTAACAGCAGCGCAGTCCGTATTCCTAATCAATTCTTGAAGCTTCTTAACCTTGAGGAAGGTGCAGAATTGCAAATTATGGTGACTGCTGATAATGAGATCCTTCTTCGGCCCGTAGTTAAACCACAAGAAACAAACGAGGAACTGCGCAATCATCTAACTACGCTTCTCTCCAAAATTAAGCCAAATTCACCACGTCATGAAGAAATAGATTTTGGCGTTGAAGGAGACGAATTGATTTGATAATTCCAGCACGCGGGGATCTAATTTGGCTTGATTTCGACCCACAAGCTGAGCGAGAGCAAGCTGGTCGTCGTCCCGTAATTGTATTATCTGAAGTAGATTTTAATCAGCTAACTGGCTTTGCATTCGTTTGTCCAATAACCAACCAAACAAAGGACTACGCTTTTGAAGTGCCACTTCCAGAGGGACTTCCTTTCACTGGTGCCGTCCTTACGGATCAGTTGAAAAGCTTAGACGTAAGAAAGCGTAAAATAAAAATCATCGCGAGCGTTCCTGTTGATTCCGATTTCATGAAAAATATCCTTCGAAATACACGATCCATTTTGGCATAAATAAAAGCCCTCGAGATTCTCGAAAGGGCTTTTACTTATGCTTAAAAGTAGAACCCGCCAAATCATACCCATTAGCTAGGCTCTTCTTAATATCAAACCGAATTCACCGCCTTGATACCCAGATCGACTGATAGCCTTGTTTTTCTGGAAAATCTTCTTTCATTTTGGATGTTCAAAGCTCTTCAACGACAATGCCTTGGGCAAATTGGTCACTTAGTAGTAAATCAACCAACTTCTCGGCAATAGTCGTAGGCGATACGAGCATCCCCTGATCCTTCACCCTATTAAATAGTTCAGAGGCGGCAAAAACATCCTTATTGGCACTCCGTGCTTCTTCCTGTAAGGAAGTGTCAAACATCCCTGTTAGACGATCCACTTGATCGATATCATTTAGATCAAATCCAAAGTAATCAATCTGCTCACTCTCAGCCATCAAGGCCACATTCCTATTCCTGGAAATACAAAGTAAATGATGTTCAGGGGATAGAAGTCTACGAGCAAGTTCTTCACCTAAACCTCTAGATGTCCCAGTAATAATAAAGTACTTCATTTAAATCCCTCCCCCAAAATTAGTACCTGGTACCAACTGATCCGAGTATAATCCATAATTTGGAAATAGTCAACGTGAAATCGGAGCTACTACGGCAGACTTTTTCCCAGTCATGGTACAAGGAATAAATTTCCGTCTCTCAAGGAAACCTAATCTCAGGTGATATAACATGAATCTGACAGAAACAACGGATATAGACAAAATTAAACGTCAATTCGAATCAAATAGTGATTTTGTGATGCAACGAAAGCAACTTTTGGGTCAGGCAGTTGTCTTTTGTTATTTTCGTCCCTTTGTTAATTTAGCACATACGAACCAATTATTATCTTGGATGGATTCCAGTCCAATCAGTGATTGGCAACAACAAATAAGCCTATTGAATGGCCAATTTATCGCTACTTATGACAAGCAGATGAACAGCTTATTGGAAGGTAACTTAGTTATTTACTTACTCGATAACCCTATAAGAAATTTTGTGATCAAGCCCGTACCAACCATGATTAAGAGAGCGATAGATGTTCCACAAAATGAGAATGTGGTTGAGTCTTCCTACGGAGCATTTAACGAGGATTTGGACACGAATATGGCGCTGATCCGCAATGAGCTAAGATCCCCTACGCTAACCATGAATACTTTATTGATGGGAACAAAACAACCAAAACTCACCACCTTAGCTTATTTATCCGACTCTGTTAATCATAGGCTGCTTTCCTCCTTAATGAAGAAGCTTGAGGCAAATAAGGCAAAGGAATTTAATCATTTGCAAGAAATCATCAAGGTATTGGGAGAGGGGAATTTCAGTCTTATTTCCCCTTGTCTAACTTCTGAGCGACCGGCAGAAGCAGCAGACCATTTGAAAAACGGTCGTGTTATCCTGTTTATTGAAGGACTTCTGTTCGCTTTTATTTTACCAGTTATCATTACTGATCTTTGGTGCGTTAAATCCGATCGCAACTTTCCCAAGGCTACAATGATTACCCTTCGGATGCTTCGGATTATCGGCTTGTTTATCGCTTTAGTCCTACCTGCTATATATGTATCTTTGGTCTCTGTGAATCCAGAGGTATTGAGAATTCAGCTAGCCTTGTCTGTTGCCCAGAGTCGTGAAGGGGTACCCTATCCGGCCTTTTTGGAAGTCATATTTATGTTAATTATTCTTGAGATGCTGATTGAAGCCAGTGTTCGTCTTCCCAAGAGTATCGGTCCTTCGATAACGACAGTGGGTGGAATTATTCTTGGGCAAGCCGTTGTAAGCGCCAAATTGGTTAGTAATCTATTCATTATTGTTTTGGCAGCTTCGGCTTTAGCGAATTTTACATTAAACGGGGTACAAAATGGGCTATTTATTCGATTATCTAAATATGTTTTGATTGTGTTTAGTGCTATTTTTGGTGTTCTCGGTACGATTGGCGGACTCATTTGGCTGTCCATCTATATGGCCTCTATCTCGACATTTGGGGTCGCTTACATCAATGTAAATGTAAAGGAAGGTCCCCAGGATGGTTAATAAAATATCCGTCTATCTGACATTCATCATTGTACATTTCGGGCTGATATTTTTCTTATATCCTGAGAAAATATTTGAATCGACAAGCAAAGGCCATTGGGAAGCTATCCTGATAGGCTGCCTATTTGAAGCAGCCATGATGTGGATCTATCTAAGAGGACTGTCATCTTTCCCTAACATGACGATCGTTCAGATTTGTAAACAAGTATTGGGGCCCTGGATATCAAGAATCCTTCTAATTCCAATCATGTTATATTTTCTCGCGACTCTAGTATTAATTTCTAGGGTGTATTCGGAAATGATGACCATCGTATTTTTACCAAAAACGCCGATAGGGGCCTTACTCTGTTTTATCTTCTTGGGTTTGTTTGCAGCCTGGTATGGCATCAAGACTGTGCTCCGAACAAGTGTCATTATCTCCGTTTTGTTCATACCTTGGATTTTTGCAGCACTCAGCAGCTCCATATCAAATTTCGATATACGTAATGCATTCCCAATTTGGAACACGAGCTTTGACTTTTTGAAGCATCCTGCTTATTAGTTTTTTTGCTTTTTCCGGGTTTTTATTTTTGGGTATGATTCACCCTTTTTTTCGAAATGTCGCGCGCAGCCGCAAGGTATTTATACTTTTAATTGCTGGCTTGTTTCCTTTATATTTGGCTTCCGTTTATATCCCCCTTCTCATTTTCGGACAAGAGACTGTCATTCAATTCCAATTCCCTCTTCACACGGGGATGGATACGATCGATATGAGCTGGTCCATATTCGAGAGAATGACGCTGTTTTACACAACTTCTACGATTGCTTTTCTAGTTCTCTATAGTGCGGTTTTAATTTGGATCATAGCTGAGATGTTCCGGAACATTGTAGTACCCTTATCCAATAAATGGTTGAGTGTAATTGTTACAATCACGGCCTACATGCTAAGTTCACTGGTTCCGGGTTGGTCTGAAACCGAACACCTCATTTGGCTGGATACTGGGCTACGAGCTTATTGTATCTTTGTCTTTCCGGTCGTAATTGGGATTATTGGCGCGCTGCAAAGGAGGCGAGTTAACCAAGGATGACATACATATTGCGTTCAGTTCTATCACTCCTAGCCATATCCCTATTATCAGGCTGTTGGGACAATAAGGATATTAATAAAAGGATACTGCCTGTGGCGATGGCTATTAGTCAAACAGATGCCAAAACGTATAGAGTGGGGCTTCGAGTGCCACAACCTAATTCCTCAAATACGACGCCACGAATATTAACGGGGGAAGCCTCAACCATTAGTGAAGCCTTGGATCGGATACGTGGAAATGTAGAAAGTAGTATTGATTTACTGCATCTCAAACTTCTTATGATTGATGAAAAAACCGCTAAGCTTGGTATAAAAGAAGTGCTTGAATATGCTATTAGGTCTCATGACATTGCACCTAAATCGCTGGTTTCTGTGTATAGAGGTGATTTTATCGAAATGTTGAAAAAAAAAGAGCAAGGCGGAGCGGAGGGGGGCACTGCGAGCTATGATTATTTCAACAAGCTGGCTGGCTGGACCCCCAATACGTCTATTGTGTATTTATGGGAAGCATTTCGAGGGGGCTTTTCACATACGGAAGATTATGCACTTCCTATCATTAAATCTGGAGATCGTACAATGTTTAAAATAGATGGTTCCGCTATTATGAGTCGGAGCGTCATGGTTGGAACGATTTCTTCGGATGATACGCTCATATACAACGTTATGAAAGGTGATTTTCAGGGGGCTAGTGTAGAAGTAATGGAGCATTCCACTGTTCTTATTATCGACGTGGATTTTAAGCATCGTCATCATTGGGATGGCGATACACCTCATGTGGAAACGGATATGAAGGTCGTTGGCATGCTTTTGGAGACGAAGGGTAACCCCCGTAAAGAACAGATTAAGGAAGAACTCACAAACTTGTTGAATAAAAGAGCTAAAGCGATGCTTGCCAAGCTGCAGGAAAATCAATCGGATTTATTTGGTTACGGACAATATTTCCGTAATGATCTTTCGCATGATCAACTAAAAAAATGGAGAGAATTCTGGTATCCACGGCTCAAGATCACATTAAATGTAAAGGTTAATATTAGAAATAGCGGGAATTTGAAATTTAATACGATTGATTCGTGAGCCCATTCTATGAATGCTTCAACCCTAACTTTTCAACATCTGCCAGCCACTTTTCACGCTGCTTATCCGTTGAAGACTTAACGGGAGTTATTTCTGTAATCTTGACGGGATTGACTCCACTGAATTGCAAGGTCCCACGCTTCATGACATGATGCCCTGCTTGTTTGTACACCCAACGATAGTACCAGGAAGGCGTATCCATGGTTACGATGAGACGGGCAGACTTCCCACTCAACAATTTGTCCCAGAACATGGAATTTGGACGATAGCGATAGGCGAAGCCAGGCAGAAATACACGATCGATGAACCCCTTTAGGATCGCTGGGACCGTCCCCCACCATATCGGATAGACGAACACCAGATGATCCGCCCAGCGAATCGTCTCTTGAGCAGCAAGCAAATCCTCTTCTAACTCCAGCCGTTGATGGTAGCCGTATTTCAAATTCGGTTCAAAAGACAAAGAGCCTATATGAATGCTGCGAACCTCCGAGCCGCTAGCAATTGCACCCTTCTTGTAGGCCTCCGATAACGCTGTGCAGTAGCTCTTGGCATAAGGATGTCCGTTAATAATGGCTATGTTTGGTCGCATAATCCTGCCTCCTCGTGACTCTGTTTATTCATCTTTCATCACAGTGCGTGTTAAGATAAAGTAAGAATAAGCCATTTGGATCTAGAAAAGTATGATGAAACATGCCAAAATCTTATTCTTATGTGCAGAAAGGAGGTCTCGGGAATTGGTACCAAACTACTCAGGGTTATCTGTATCCCTTGTTTATCCGATTATCAAAGCCATTGTGTTCAAGGGACATAACAAAGACGAATTTTTCAAAAAAGCAAATATGGACGAGTCCATTCTTCAAGACCCCGAGGCTCGGTTGTCGGAAGAGGATTTCGAACGCCTGACGGAAGCTGCCGCTGCCATTACATCGGATGATATGTTCGGATTACATCAAGGACAAAACATAGAGGTTTCCGATTTAGGGATTCTTGGATATGTGATGCTTCATTCAAAAACAATCGCTCAAGGCTTAGCAGCTTTTCAAAAATATAATGTGATCGTATGCAATGGGTATAACATCAATTGGCAAATAGAGGAGAATGACGTTATCATCGGGGTGTCCTACAATCATCCTTACAAGCAACCTTCCAGGCACTGCATAGAGGATATGGCTAGCTCTTTGTACCACTTAATGATAAGGCTAAGCTGCCGAAACATTTCTTTAAAAGAGGTGCATTTCACTCATGCTCTCTCCACGGAGATTGACGCATATACGTCGGTATTAGGGATCACGCCGCAGTTTGGTATGGATTCGAATGCGATTCGAATAAGCAAGGACATTCTGGACTATCCCATTTTATTAGCGGATTCCAAGCTATTAGGGACCTTCGAGGCTATCGCGGAGGAAACCAGACACAGACTCATGCAAGGTCGAACATTTTCCGACCAACTATACAATTGGATTATGAAGGACATGCCGATGCCTTTTCCAAGTTTAAAAGAGACATCGTTGGCTTTCAAAATGAGTGTTAGAAGCATTCAGGCAAGGTTAAAGCAGGAAAATACAACCTATCAAGATATCTTGAATCGAGCTCGAAGAGAGCTTGCTGTGGGTTATTTGGCTAAACCGGAATATAAAATAGGAGAGGTCGCTTACCTTCTTCACTTCTCAGAGCCAAGTGCCTTTCAAAGTGCTTTTAAGAAGTGGACTGGGGTAACACCTAGACAGTATAGGATGGATTTATTGAAACATCTCCAATTATGATTGCATCTAACACCAGAAAGCCCGAAAGGGCTTTTTTACGTTCATTCAACGTTTAAAAACTACATCGCCAGACCGAGAGCTTTTTAAAGCTTGCGTCGGATGAGTGAAACACCTCGTGGATCTATACTTAGTGAAGCGTTTAGGAATTTAGTTAAAGATGAGGTGTAATGATGAAAAAGAAAGGAAACAACAAGACGTTAGTTCTAATCGGTCTGCTGCTTGGCCTGGTATTCTCAGAGCTGGATCAAACGGTTGTATCGACGGCTCTGCCTACTATTATTCGCGATCTGCAAGGCATGACACTTTACGGCTGGGTAGCAGGGATATACATGCTCTCGATTACGATATTCATGCCGATCTTCGGCAAGCTTGCCGATATTTATGGTCGCAAGAAGATTTATTTAAGCTGTGTGGCCTTATTTATGGTCGGATCCATCATTAGTGGACTCGCTGATTCGATGACCATACTGTTAATCGGAAGAGGCGTTCAAGGAATCGGAGCCGGTGGACTTATGCCTCTAGCCATGATCATCATTGGCGATACATTTCCGCTGGAGCAGCGAGCCAAGGTCCAGAGCCTTGTCGGGCCGTTATTGATACTGCCACAGCTGATCGGACCTACGATTGGCGGGTATTTCGTGAGCTATGTGAGCTGGCATTGGATCTTTCTGATCAACATTCCTATAGGACTTATTGCTGCCTTTATCGTTTCCAAAGGCTTACGTGAAACGATCAACACCGAGAAAAAATCCATTGACTGGGCAGGAGCCTTCACACTCGTTCTTGCCATGCTCTCACTTCTTCTGGGTCCGGTCTTGATCGACATCAAAGGCTATACGTGGTCGTCCCCTGTTATAATTGGCTTATTGACGCTATTCGTCGTATTCACCGCGCTCTTTATCCGCATCGAATCGAAGGTCAAGGAACCGATTATTCCGCTTGTACTTTTCAGAAATCGATCCGTCGTTGTTTTGTCCTGCATTGTTTTCTTGACGATGCTTGGCATCATGGGCGGCATGTCTGGGTTCCCTTTTTTCGCACAGAATGTCATGGGGATGTCACCGACCGCGTCTGGTTACTTGACGCTAGCTTTCATGGCGGGTGCGATTCCTGCTAGTATTCTTTGCGGTAATCTCATAACGAAGATCGACTACAAGAAGCTCTTTATCGTATCTTTTATTTTCCCGATCGTAAGCTATGTCCTTCTATCACGCTTACAGGTTGATACAACAGTTATCTATATTATCGCGGCGTTCTTCATTTTGGGACTTGGGATCGGCGTTCTATTCGGTTCAGACAATCTAATCGTGCAGGAATCCATTGCGCAGGAACATAGCGGAGTCGGGGTTGCAACCGTGCAGTTGTTACAGGCTATTGGTACCACGCTAGGGTTCAGTATCTTCGGCAGTTTGCTTTCCAGAAATATCGCCAGCGGTTTATCCGGATTATCGGACCAATTTCCAGAAGGAACGGCAAAGACAATCCTAAATGGAGGCATCCCACAGGGGCTCTCAGATGGCTTACTGCTGCAGATCAAAATGGTATTTACTGAGGCGTTCCAACACATTTTCGCAATAGGCATCTTTTTCGCTATCGCAGCTTTCATAGCTTGCTTGTTCATGAGAAAAGAAGTGCTGACGAATGCGGAAGAGGCTGTGAGTACAAAAGACGTGCTGACTTCCCAAGAAGCTCTGACTAGAAATACATGACAAAAATATATGACTGAAGTGCATGATAAAATACATGCAGAAATATATGACAAAATTATTAGGGGGAAACTTGGACTCTCCCAAGCCCCAAAAAAACTTAATTTCTGGCATAAAGAATAAAACTGGAGAGAAAATCAGATTAATTTCTGATCTTCTCCATCCAGTTTTTACTATTCATCTTATTAATTCGGCACGTGATAATTGCGGGCTGTTGTTTTTTGTTTGAAAATCATTTTTTTCCATATGAGCGGGATGCCGCCAATGAGGTATAGATAGCGAGCATCGATGACTTTTTTCAGGAGAGCGGCGAATTTCCCTTTGACTTTCTTCACTTTGAGAAGACCAACTGCCTCTCCTCTGCCCAAGGATGCCACGGTCCCTTTGAAATCGTAAGCGAAGGGCTTAAGGTCGCGGCCGCGAACGGCAGATAGAAGATTTCTCGCTACGTTGTAGCCTTGCTGAACGGCAATCTGGGCATTCGCCGGGTAAGGCATCCCCTCAGGGCTCATCACAATTGAGCAATCACCGGTAATAAATACATCCGAATACTGGTAGGAGCGCAAGCACTCGTCCACTTTGACCCTCCCCCGCTGAACATCGAATCCCGCTTGCTGTAACAAGGAATTCCCGCGAATGCCTCCCGACCAAACAACGGTGCCTGCACGAATGAACTCGCCATTGCCGAGAATAACACCATCTGGTGTGCATTCCTTAATCGGTGTGGATAGTTTATACTGAACACCTTTGCGGCGCATGACTTCCATACCGTATTCGACAAGATCTTCAGGCAAACCGGGAGGCAGCGCCGATGGAGAGGCTTCGATATTAATAATTTGCACAGTGGACAGGTCGACGTCATAGGTCCTGCTCAGCACAGGGATCCGATCCGCCAATTCCCCCACAAATTCTGTTCCAGTGAAGCCTGCGCCCCCAACCACAAAGGTGAGGTACTCTTTCCTCTTTGGCTCCATTTTCGACTTGGCAAACATATATTCAATATGCTGGCGAATAAAGCGCACACTGTTAATGCTCTTAATCGACATCGCATATTCAGTCATCCCAGGAATACCGAATGTCTCGGTCTCACTCCCCAGCCCAATAACCAGATAATCGTAGGAGAGGTCCCTATCCCCGAGCACAACCTTCTTTTCCTCAGGCAAAATTTTACTTACCGTTGATTTCACAAAATGAATCTTACGCTCATCAATCAAATCCGCAATCGCCACACGGGCATTTTCGTGATGATCGGTACCGGCAGCCGGCATATGCAGATGGGTCGTGATGTAGTGATAATCATGTTTGTTCACCAAGGTTACATCCATCTCACTTGCTTTCATCTGCTTCTGAAGTCTAATAGCTGTGACCAGACCACCGTAACCTGCGCCAAGGATAACCACTTTCGGTTTGCTCATTGAAATCCTCTCCTCCATTTTGTGAAATAAATCACATATATATGTGAAAAATATCACATACTTTTATAAGAAGAGCCGGTTGACGACTCTTTCTTCTATCTTATGTTATTTCTCATCGAAAATCACTATAAATTTGACCAGTTTTTGAACAATAAGCGTTTTATTTGGATTCGAAGCCTTTGCTCTCCGCTTTATCATGTAATCTGCGTAATCGAAAACAGTTCATTCCTGCCACGCCGAGCTCCTCCAGCAAACCAAAGTTCGCCCAAGCGCCCACCACCGCCCCGATGCCGGGAACGAGCTGGAGCATTTTACGAAAATCAATTGTATCCCGATATTCCTGCTGCAGCTGCTGCCAGTCCACTAGATTCATGTAGTCCTCAGCCGGGGGGAAGGAATGCGAAATGGCATGCCAATTCTTAATGGTATGAAGAAGATCCGGTTTCTTATTCGGACTGGAAAAGGCCAGCTGAAACACATAGAGAATGAACAACCGCTCCCGATAATCTTTGGTCGAGTAGCCATAAGCATGCGCCAGCTCAAATAGGAATTTCAATTTAATGCCGATCAGAATCGGGAAATCCGCCAGTCCTAGCAGGATCCCGCCCGCTCCCGTACCTGCTCCTTCTGCTGCGGCAATCTTTTTATATAAGGATAATAATTCCTCAGCTCTAGCATCGCTATCTGCTAAGGAGGCGCCGTATATCGGGTCGTTTTTGGGGATGTAATTCATACCGAATAGAGTCGTTTGCACGATCCCTTTGACGGTCGCGGTGATCGTTTTATGTACCTTATCGGGAATCAAATTATTAATGCTGGTTTGAACAGATTTGGAGGCTCTCTCCATCAGGTTGGGAGCCTTCTGCTGCCGGATTTCCCAGCGTTTCAGCTTTTTCAACATCTGCTGTTCGTAAATTGTGTACGCTGTGTCCAATCTCGCCACCGCCGTCCCTGTTCTTGATTTAAGTATAGTATACGGAGGGATTGGTCTCAACATGACGTGGCGGGCGGATGAGATTACAGATAGTGGTTGGAAGAGGAGCTACAAGAGGAAGCAAGAAACACAGCATGATAGCAGCCTCTATTTTGTTTCGATACGGAGCGAAATCTAACAGGAATTCCTCCAGTTAATTTGACGTTAACTGTTCTAAACGGTCATCTAACTGGAAAACCTCCCTCTCCCTCATACCGATTCGAATGTCCCAGATGATGAATAGGCCTAAAGGGCTGTCCTCAAGTAGATTTATCTACATTAGGGACAGCCCCCGGATTTTATGATTGCATGTACAGTAGTAATGAAAAACAAAGAATGCCCATGGCAATGAGGATGCTGTCAATGCCTCGCCACTGTAAAGTGTGTTTCTTCAGCAGCAGCTGTTTGCCGTCGATTTTTTTCAGTTCCATCGCAATAGTCATTTGCTCAGCCTTATGAAACATAGCGAGCAGCAAAGGGACGACCAGCGCCGGGATATCTCGTGAACGAACAGACCCCGGGCGAATGGATGCTTTGCCTCTGGCTCTAACGATGGCTGAGAACCGCTGCCACTCCCGCAGGATAAGCGGAATGAAGCGGAAAATCAAGGAAACGGCCAAAGAAAACGATTCAACTGGCAGCTTAACTTTGTGGAAATATTTCAAAGCCCAATTGAGCCCTTGCACGAGCTGACCATAAGGCGTCGTGACGGCTAGCCAATAGCCTGCCATGAGGACGAGAAACAAACGTGTCAACGTGAGTGCCGTGCTCCAGCCACGCTCCGCCGAGAAACCAAGCGGAAACTGCCCTTCGGCCGCTAACCAGTCCAGCCCTGCCAGAAGGATCGAAATGAACATGAAGATCAGGAATGGCAGGGCGATCTTCATGCTGCCGCGAAGGACGGATCGCGGGAGGCCGAGAAACGCGAGGCTGAGGAGCAGCATGGAGGCCGCGAGGCCGCTCCACCGCTGCTGCTGCATCGTCCCGATGACGAGCAGCAGGTAGAGCAGCCACTTCGCGCGCGGGTCGATCCGCAGCCACGCGGCCTGCGGCTGCTTCGCTGCCACGCCCGCTTCGCGCGTGGCCTTCGAGCCCGGCGCTGCCGCTTGCGGCGCCGGGCTAGGGCTGGCGCTGGCGCGTTCGCGCAGCGCCTCTGCGATCGCCGGAGCGGCAAGCTCCGGCGTGAGCCGGTCCGGCGCGATGGCGATGCCATAGCGCGCCAGCTCGACAGCGGCCTCCACGCAGCTCGGGAGGCCGACGCCCGCGCGCGTCAGCACCTCCGGCGCGCGGCAAAGCTCTGCCGGCGAGCCATCGAAGACGAGCGCGCCGCGGTCTAGAACGAGGACACGGTCCGCTAGCGGAAAGAACGTGTCCAGGTCGTGCGTGGCGATGACGAAGCCGCCATGCTCCCTCGCGCGAATGATGCGCAGCAATTCGCGGACGGCTGCCGCCTCTAAGCCGGCAGTTGGCTCATCCATGAGGAGCCAATCCGGCTCAGTGGCGAAGGTTGTTGTCAGCGCGAGCCGGCGCTGCTCGCCACCGCTCAGCGAGAAAGGCGAACGATCCATGGCGATAACGCCACGTGGATCGAGATCAGCGCAAGCGGCGTGAATGCGGCGCTTGCGTTCGTCCGCCCCGAGCCGGTAAGGACGCAAAGAGTACGCGAATTCCTGGCGTACACTGCGCGCGAACAACTGCTGCTCGGGGAATTGAAAGATAAGACCTAGACGCAGAAGATGGGCTTGGTCTACTTTCCGCTTGTACCACAGTGGCTGCTCATCAAGGGTAATTGTTCCTGAGGTTGGTTCCAGAATTCCGGCCAGGACCTGCAGCAATGTTGATTTTCCAGAACCAGTATGACCAATCAACAAGGTTATTGATCCATCCGTCAGGTTGAAGTTGATATTATTCAGCAGTTGATTGTTAGGGTCATCCGGAGCATCTACCCGAATGTCCTGCAGAGCTATGGACATAAGGTTGCCACCGCCTTAGCCAGCTCTTCCATATCTAGCGGGAGGAGGTCAAGCTGACAACCTTGCTGCAGTAGACCAATGGCAGTCTTAACCACAAAAGGCGGATCAAACCCTAATTCCATACATGGTGTCATGACCGGTAATTCTCCCCCTTCCCCATAAAAAAACGCTCTCGGCTCCCCATCAAAGCTTATCCGTCCCTCTCCAAAACCAACGACACGGGTGGCATCCGCCAACTCTTCCAAGCGATGAGTAATCCACACAATCGTCGTCCCCTGCTTATGCGCTTCGCGTACCGCTTGGCGCACTTCATTCCTTGCCGCAGGGTCCAGCATAGCGGTCGGCTCATCTAATACAAGAATCTTTGGTTGAGCAGCAAGCGCTGCTGCGAGATTCAACAACTGCTTTTGCCCACCGGATAACGTGTTAAGTGTTCGCTCGATTGGGATCGTCAGTCCAACGGCAGACAAGGTTTCAATGTACCATTCTTTACGTGCTTCTGTGCTTAAATTTTGCCCATTCGGCAGGTAGTCCAGCTCTTCCTGAACCGTATCTCCAATAAACTGGGCATCCGGTATTTGCAGCACACCTCGGGTTAGCCTATGCTGGTTTTGTTTATGCACGAACTGCCCATCAGAGAGCGGACTTAAGCCCAGTAATACGCTGGCTAGTGTGCTTTTGCCGCTGCCATTGGGTCCTACAACTACAATCCACTCACCCTGATGAATATCCATAGAGACATCGGACCACACTTGCCTTCCTTCTCCCGATTCTGTTCGATAGATCACGGAGGCTTTCTCCAAAGAAGCTAAAATCTCTCTGTTTGTCATATGTAAAAAGTTCCTTTCACTTTCACAAAAGATGTGCTATCATCTGATTGTCAACCGATGTCGATACAGTTGGTTGACAATACATTTACAATAACAGAAACAGGAGCGATGAACAATATGAAACTCACTCTTCGCGGCGTTGTTTTTAGTGCACTATTTGCCGCTATTCTCGTTTTATTCAGCTTTGCGAAAATTTCTCTTCCTCTAACACCTGTGCCTATTACATTGCAAACACTGGCGGTTATGCTAGCCGGCGGACTTCTGGGAGCTCGCTATGGATTCCTTAGTATGGCACTCGTTGTTGTCCTCACAGCTATCGGCTTTCCCCTGCTTCACGGGAATGGCGGTTTAGGTGTCGTCCTCGGACCTACTGGCGGCTTCATTATGATTTGGCCAATTTCGGCTATGCTTATCGGTCTTATTTTACCTCGTATTCGCATGAATGGCATCATGGGTTACATCGCCGCCTTCTTAGTCCTTGAAGTATTCGGCTCTCTTATTCTGTATCTGGCCGGAGTTCCTTGGTTAATGTACAAAGTACCTACCTATACATTCGCCAAAGCCATGGCAGCAGCGTGTTACCCGTTCTTAATAGGAGATGCCATCAAAGCTGTGGTGGCCGCACTCATTATTGCTCCCGTTCGCCAAGTATTCCCCCCGCAACGACTTACGGGCTCCTCTTCACATAGCGTGGTTAAAAGTAATAGTCCTACTGATCTTAGCGTTTAAGACTTTGAAATTTACCTTTATCGTGTTAATGCTAGCACTTTCCCCACAATAGTGAACAACGGCCTTACAGCCGTAAAAGATCTGAGCACTCTCTCAAATCTTTTACATCTGTAAGGCCGTTTTTGTATTGCTTTTCGAGTGAGGATATCAATTTTTTACGATTTTGTAATGTGCAGCACGGAATTTTTATTCGATTGTAATGCCCTGACGTGTAAGCTAATTCTTGTAGACAACAGCACGATGCAAACAGCAGAGCAATCCAAACATCAACGAATAGAGCAGCGGTACTATGTCAAGACCTTAATTGGAATAAATCTTGAAGAACCGTAACTTTTTTAGGGGGTGAGCCTAAAAAAGGCCGCACGAAACTAAACCCACCCTATTTTGGTTATATGGAAATATTTTCTAATTTCCAAAATAATAGGTGGAATGGTTGAGTAAGGTTATGTCATTTCTGTTGTCGGATCACCTCCTTGGGTTCGTAGAGTCGGTTGGTTCGAAGCAGATAGTCGACCAACCGCACCAATTTACGAGCTGTAAGCGCAAGGGCACGTTTTTCGGCGTATTTGGCCGGCTCCGCTTTCTTAAGGCTATAGTACTGCGCAAATACCGTGTCGTGCACCTGGACA